>NZ_JAGYWD010000010.1:0-200196 GCF_018587885.1 Pseudomonas sp. VS40
CAAACCCCAACCCGCAATCCATTTCCACCGCACTGGTGCGGTACAACCGGGTCCACTCAAACGGCAAAATCCCGTCCAGTGCACCGTCGGTGAGGGTCAGCAGTTCTTCGCCCGTGACCATCGACACTGGGCAGCCGTTGGTGGCTGTCTTGTCGGAAGAGGCGGCCGCATCCCCAGCCGGATTCTTCGCAACAGCCGGCACGTCATCCACAGGCTCTTGCCGCACCAACACCGTCCGTTGCGTGGTCTTGTCCCGGACCACCGACACCGGGTTGGAAACCAACTGATCCCCAGCCTTCAACGGCGCATCTGGAATCACCTTGATCGGTGTCCCCGCGCTCCCCAGCAACAACGGTTTGGCCGCTTCGACATGCGCTTCCAACCGAGGTCCGGCCAGTTGATCGGCCAGCTTCTCCAACCACTGGCGTGCCCGGCCAGACTTGATATGACTCATCACCTGGGCACCCAGGCGCACCGTCACACCCATTGCCCCCATGGCCCTTATCAGCAACAGGCCGATCAACACCTCGCCGGTGATTTCCCCCATCACCTCGTTCATTTCTTGCGGCGGCAACATCCGTATCCAGCTGGAAATCGCCGACACATAAATAAACATCAGCGGCTCATCGCTGAGTACCAGCAGGCCGCGGGCAATCGAGTCTTTGCCGAGTTTCAGCAGTTCATCCAATTCGGTCTGGGAGATGTACCGCAGCAACGTCTCACTGTGGGTCTGGATATCCGCCAGCAGGTCGAACAATTGCGTGAAATTGTCCCAAACGCTGTAAAGCGCCTTACCCATTCCGTAAAGAAACGCCTTCTCCAGCATCCTGCGCTGATCAAGCGGGTTGGCGTCTGTGTAGTCCTTCCACTGGGCCTTAAAGGTGCTCTCCCACTCTTCGCGCAGGCGCACTTCCAATGCATCAATCACCGATTGATAAGAGGCATACAGCGCCTTGATGTGGTCCTTGGAAACATTGGGGTAGAAGTTGACCCGGTAGCGCTGGTCGCGCTCACACTCGTCGATGTCGAGAATGCCGCTCGGGCCGATGGTCTTGTGGATCGGCTCGCCCAGTGGGCCGCCGTTGAGGTCGACGCGCTGCAACACCACCGGCGTGTTGCCGATGGGTACAAATTGCGTGCTTTGGAACATGTGCACCAGGGTCAGCTTGCCGTTGGCCTGGCAAGTCGCGACGGTGCTGCTCGGGAACAGGGAGCGGTTGATCGGCGCTACCAGCGCCACTTCATCCCCCACCTTGAAGACCTGTTCGATATCCAGCGCGGAAAAGCTCCAGAAGCTTTCCGCCCAGTCATCAAAGGTGTTCAGGCATTCCCGGAAATCGCGAAAGACGCTCTCGACATCGACCGTCTTCACATCCATTGGGGTCAGGGCCAGCCTGCCAATGGCCGGGTTCAAGAACCCGCTCCAATCAGAAAATCCATCTGCAATCCCTCGCGCTGTGTAGTCAGGCGAGGGACTTTGCGGACCTTTTCAGGGGAGGGGAGTAGAGCTTATCCGGCCGCTACGTGGGAAGTTTCGACAACTTTTGTCTTCTCCCGCCCCAGCACCAGGCTGCACAGCGCGGGCAGGAACAACAGCGTCAACACCGTGCCCACCAGCACGCCGCCAATCAGCACATAGGCCAGGGACGACCAGAACACCGACAGCGTCAACGGAATGAACGCCAGTGCCGCCGCCAACGCGGTCAGGATCACCGGCCGCGCACGCCGCACCGTGGCTTCAATGATCGCCTCGCGGATCGCCATGCCGTGGTCCTGGTTCTGTCGGATCTGGTCGGTGAAGATCAGCGTGTTGCGCATCAGTATTCCGCCAATGCCGATCAAGCCCAGGATCGCGTTGAACCCGAATGGCTGGTTGAACAGCAACAAGGTCGGCACCGCGCCGATCAACCCCAGCGGTGCAGTGGCAAAGACCATGAACATCACGCCGAACGAGCGCACCTGGAACATGATCACCGTCAGGGTCAGCAAGATCATGATCGGGAACAGTGCCGCCAGGGCGACGTTGGCCTTGGCGCTTTCTTCCACCGGGCCGCCGATGTCGATCTGGTACCCGGCGGGCAGCTTGGCGATCAGCGGTTGCAGGTCCTTGAACACGGCCATCTCCACGTCGGGTGGTTGCACGCCGTCGATGATGTCGGCGCGCACTTCCACGGTGGTCGCACGATTGCGGCGCTTGAGGATCGGTTCTTCCATCACCGCCTGGAAATGCCCGACCTGGGCCAGCGGCACGGAGGTGCCGGCACTGTTGGTGAGGGTCATGTTATTGAGGTTGCCGAGGTCCTCGCGCTGGCTACCCTGGGCGCGGGCGACCACAGAGACGGTACGGTTGCCCTCGCGCACTTCGGTGATCGGGTTGCCGCTGAGCAGGGCATTCAGCTGCGACTTCACCTCATTGGGGGTGAAGCCCAGCAAGCGCAGGCGATCTTGATCCAGCACCAGGCGATAAGCGCTGGTGCGCTCGCCCCAATCGAGGAAGGCATCCTTGGTCAGCGTGTTGGCGGCGACGACTTTGCGCACGTCTTCGGACACGCTGCGCAGCACATCCACATTCGGGCCAGAAACGCGGAACACCACCGGGAACGGCACGGGCGGACCGAACAGCAGTTGCGTCACGCGCACCCGCGCCGAAGGAAACTCACCGGCGGCGATGCGTTCACGCATGCGCAGTTTCAACGCGTCGCGAGCGTGGGAGTCCGGGGTTTGCACGATCAGTTTGGCGAACGCCGGGTCTGGCAGTTCGGGGTTCAGCGACAGGAAAAAGCGCGGCGCACCGCCGCCCACATAGGTGTCGACCAGGGTGGTTTGCGGCTCCTGCAGCAGCGCTTTTTCCAGTTGTGCGGCCACCGCCTCAGTGCTTTTGAAGGCGCTGCCGGGCGGCATGTACACCTCAAGAATCAGCTCGGAACGGTCGGAGTTGGGGAAGAACTGCTTCTTCACCACGCCCATGCCCAACCCACACAGTACAAACGCGGCCACCACCAACCCGGTCACCAGCCAACGCTTGCGCACGCAAGCTTCGACCAGCGTGCGCAGTTTCTGGTAGTAGCGCCCGGCGTAGATCGCATCATGGCCGCCGGGGACCGGCTTGATCTGTGGCAGCAGTTTCACACCCAGGTACGGCGTGAAGACCACGGCCACCAGCCACGATGAAATCAGCGCAAAACCGACGATCCAGAAGATATTGCCGGCATATTCACCCGCTCCGGACCGTGCAAAACCCACCGGCAGAAAGCCGATGATGGTGACCAGCGTGCCGGTGAGCATCGGCGCCGCCGTGGAGCTCCAGGCGAAGGTGGCCGCGTGGATGCGGTCGAAGCCTTCCTCCAGCTTCACCACCATCATCTCGATGGCGATAATCGCGTCATCCACCAGCAAGCCCAGGGATATGATCAGCGCGCCCAAGGTAATGCGGTCGAATTCACGCCCGGTGAGCAGCATGATTACAAACACCACCGACAAGGTCAGCGGCACCGCAGCGGCCACCACCAGCCCGACGCGAAAACCCAGGGCCAACAGGCTGATCACCATCACCACCGCCAGGGCGACGAAGAACTTAAGCATGAACTCGTTCACCGCCAGGCTGATGTTTTTCGCCTGGTCGGAGACCTTGGCGAAGTTCACGCCCAGCGGCAGGTCCGCCTGGATCCTGGCTTCCTGGGCCTTGAGGCTCTTGTCCAGGTCGAGGCCGTTCCAGTGTTTCTCCATGATCACGCCGAGCATCAACGCCGGGTCGCCCTGGTGACGGATGCGGTAGCTGGGCGGGTCTTCATAACCCCGGCTGACGGTGGCCACATCGGCGATGCGCAACACGCGGCCATTGACTTCCAGCGGCACGTTCTCAATCAGCGACAGGCTGTCGAACGCGCCGTCGATACGGATGTAGGCGCGAGCTCCGGCGGTCTCGACAAAGCCCGACGGCGCCACGGCATTCTGTGCGGCGAGGGCGGCAAAGATCTGGTCCGGCTTGATACCCAGGGTCGCCAGGCGCTCATAGGAAAACTCGACAAACACGCGCTGGGCCTGCTCGCCAAGGATATTGACCTTCTTCACCCCCGGCAGGTTGAGGAAGTCCTGGCGCAGCGCTTCGGCCATCTGCACTTGTTGCCGATGCGGCAAGTGTTCGGCCTCCAGGGCGTACAGGGCGAAATACACATCGGAATATTCATCGTTGAAGAACGGCCCGACCACCCCCTTGGGCAGTTTGGCGGCTTCGTCGCTGAGTTTTTTGCGGGTCTGGTAGAACAGGTCCTGGATTTCGCTGGGGCGCGTGGACTCCTTGTAGGTCATGCGCATCGACACGAAGCCCGGCTGGGCGATGGTCTCGACGCGGTCGTAGTAGTCCAGCTCCTGCAGGCGTTTTTCCAGGCGGTCGGCCACCTGTTCCTGCATTTCCTGGGCGGTGGCGCCGGGCCAGGCGGCGGTGATGGTCATCACCTTGACGGTAAAGGACGGGTCTTCGGCGCGCCCGAGTTTGCCGAACGAGAAGATCCCGGCGGCAAGGATCGCAATGATCAGGAACAACGTGACCGCGCGATGCTTGACCGCCAGTTCAGAGAGGTTGATACCGCGCATGCTCAATTGTCCTGTTTGCGGTTGAGGGCCAGTGCTTGCGCGGGCAGCAGGCGCACCGCATCACCGCTGTGCAACAGGTGTGCGCCGAGGGCCACGATCACCTGGCCGGGGCTTACGCCGCTGTCGAGCAAGGCGTCTTCCTGGCCGAGGCTGGCGACTTTCACCGGGGCGAAACTGACCTTGTCGTCCGCGCCGATCAGCCAGACGCCGGTACCTTGTCCCGCATCCTGCAAGGCGCCGATGGGCACTCGGGTCTGCTGCGCCTGGCCGTTGCCTTGCAGGCGCACGGTGATGGTCGAGCCGAGGGCGAAACGGTCGACCGCGCCATGCAACACGTAGCGGGCGCGGTAGGTGCGGGTGGTCGGGTCGGCGCTGGCGGACAGCTCGCGCAGGGTGGCGGCCACCGCCTGGTCCGGGGCGCCGAAGGGGAAGGCCAGGGCTTTTTGCGACGCCAGGTCGCGTTGGTTTTCCGGCAGGTTGACGATGGCTTCGCGGGCGCCGTCATGGGCCAGGCGCGCGACGATCTGCCCTTCGGCAACCACTTGGCCACGGTCTGCGCGTACGTCGGTGATGATGCCGTCGCCATCGGCCTTGAGGATCGAATAGGTGCGGCGGTTTTCGATCTGGCTGGCGTCGGATTGCGCCGAGGCCAGTTCGGCTTCGGCGACGCGCAGGTTGGTGGCCGACTGGTCGAAGATCTGCCGCGACACGGCGCCGGTGTTGGCCAGGCGCTGGTAGCGATTTTCGTCGTCACGGCGCTGGCGCAGTTGCGCCTGGGCGGCGTTGACGCGGTTCTTGGCTGAGCGCAGTGCCAGTTCGAAGTCGCCGATGTCGAGCACCAGCAAGGTGTCGCCACGGGACACGTGCTGGCCGGGGTCGACTTTACGTTCGATGACCTTGCCGCTGACCCGGAAGCCCAGGTCGCTTTCGGTACGCGCAGCGACCACGCCGGTATAGGCACTTTGCTGGGTGCCGGCGGCTTCGACTTTGGCGGCAAGGACCGGGCGCGGCAGGGGCACATCGGCGGCGGTGTCGGCCTTGCTGTTGCAACCATTGAGGATGATCAACAAAGCCAGGGGCGTGAGAAGACGCAAGGGGAGAGGGTGCATGGCGGGCTCCGGGGGGTAACCATTGGGCAAAAAATTATGGACATAATTTTTTACGCATATTATGGTCGAAATATAAATTAATCCAGCCCCCCGGATGCTCCCCATGACAAACGCCCCGGTCCCATCGCGAAGCCTGTTGTGTTTACTGGTGGCCCTGACGGCACTGGGTGAGGTCTCGACCCAATTGATCATCCCCGGTCTCGGCGCCATCGAGCAGGCACTGGCCGCGCCGGCGGGATCGGCCCTTATGGCGCTATCGGCGTTTGTGGCGGCGTTCGGCCTCGGGCAGTTGCTGTTCGGCCCGCTGTCGGATCGCGTTGGCCGACGCCCGGTGCTCATCGGCGGCCTCGCGCTGTATGTGCTGGCGACGTTGTCGATGCTGCTGGTGCAGGACATCCACCAGTTCATTGCAGCGCGCGTGTTGCAAGGCCTGGGCGCCTGCGCCGCGCTGGTATTGGCGCGCACGGTGGTACGGGACGTGTGGAAGGCCGAAGCGGGGCCGGCGCTGGCGCTGACCATGATCGGCATGCTCTACGCCATCGTGGTGGCGCCGATGGTCGGCGGCTTGCTGATCAAACTGCTGGGCTGGCGTGCGCCGATCCTCCTGGCGCTGGCGATTGGCAGTGTGGTGCTGCTGCTGGCGTTGCTGTTCTTTCGCGAGAGCAACCATTACCTCGATCCCAAGGCCGGTCACTGGCGCACCCTTGGCGGCCAATACCTGGACCTGCTCAAGGGCCGCCAATACCGCGCGTTCGCCGTGGCCCTGGCGTGCACCTATGGCGCCATGTTTGCAGTGATCGCCGGTTCGTCGGCGGTGTTCATCAACCTGCTGGGCTTCACCAGCCTTGAGTACGGCATCAATTTCGGCCTGATTGTGTCGATGCTGATCGTCGGTTCCACCTACACCCGGCGCACTATCCTGCGCCTGGGCCCGCAGCGGATTGTGGCGATGGGCGTGACGATGGTGGCCATTGGCGGGGTGTCCGCCGTGGTCATCTTTGAGCTGTTCGGCCTGTCGGTACTCGGCCTGGATATCCCGATCGCCCTGGTCACCCTCGGCGGCGGGCTGGTCTTGCCCGGCTCGGTCACCGGCGGGGTCATGCCCAATGCGCACCGCGCCGGTCTGGCGGCTGGGTTGATGGGCTTTGCGCAGATGTTCGGTGCGACTTGCAGCGGTGTGTTGCTGAGCCAATTGCGCGATGGCAGCGCCGCGCCGATGATTATTATCCAGGCCTGCTTTGCGGTGACGGCGTTTGTGGCGTTTCACCTGTTGCGTCAGCGTCAGGTCAAGGGATTGTCCTATACGTAGGACGATCCAGGCTGCTTTTGCCGGCTAGTGCTCACCGGTCGGCCGCCTTATGGTGTACGCACTTTGGAGGTACACCATGAAAAAGCTTATCGGCATCTACACCAGCCCCCGCGCCCACTGGGTCGGCGATGGCTTCCCGGTGCGCACGCTGTTTTCCTACGACGCCATGGGCAAGCACATCAGTCCATTCCTGTTGCTGGACCACGCAGGCCCGGCGGATTTCACCCCGACCGAACAACGTCGCGGCGTTGGCCAACACCCTCATCGCGGCTTTGAAACCGTGACCATCGTCTACGACGGTGAAGTCGAACACCGCGACTCCACCGGCGCCGGCGGCACCATCGGTCCTGGCGACGTGCAATGGATGACCGCCGCCAAGGGCATCCTCCACGAGGAGTTCCATTCCGCAGCCTTCGCCCGCAGCGGTGGGGCGCTGGAGATGGTGCAACTGTGGGTCAACCTGCCGGCCAAGGACAAAATGGCCGACGCCGGCTACCAGACGATCGTCGACGGCGACATCCCGGTATTGCCCTTGGCAAACGACGCCGGGCAACTTCGGCTGATTGCCGGCGAGTTCGCCGGTACCCGGGGCCCGGCCCGAACGTTTACGCCCATCGACGTGTGGGACCTGCGCCTCAACGCCGGCAAGCCCGTCACTCTGGACCTGCACGAGGGGCGCAACACCGCCCTGGTGATCCTGCGCGGCACGGTGCTGGTCAATGGCGAGGAAGTCGCGCGCCAAGGCCAATTGGCGCTGTTCGAGCGTGATGGCCGCCAGCTCACACTGGAAGCCAATGATGACGCCAAGGTGTTGCTGCTCAGTGGTGAGCCGATCGACGAGCCTATCGTTGGGCATGGGCCGTTCGTGATGAACACCGAGCAGGAGATTCATCAGGCGTTTGCCGATTTCCACTCGGGCAAGTTCGGGCAGATGCACGCCTGACAACCCGCTGCAAAACCCTGTGGGAGCTGGCTTGCCGGCGATAGCATCAGCGCGGTGTAACGCATACACCGAGGCGCCTGCATCGCAGGCAAGCCAGCTCCCACATTTTGTTTCCAGCGTTCTCATTTCATGCGATCTTCCCGTCATTGCCCCTGGAGTCGCCTGGATGCCCTCACTTATCGCTGATCACCCGATGTTGTGCGCCCTGGCGCTGATTTTTATCGACATCGCCGTGTGGCGTCTTATTTCCGTCAACCTCGCCAATTGGAAGCTGGCCGCGCGGTTGGTGATCTTTGCCGTGTTCAGTGCCGTGCTGTTCAACGACGGCATGAACCCCATGCAACTCGCGCCCTATGCGGACAACACCGCCTTGCACCTGGCGGCGACGGCGTTGCAGATCGGCTGGTGGCTGTTCGCGGCGCGAACGCTGACGGTATTGCTGGGTGCGGTAATGATGCAGCGGGTCGGACACACCGGGCGGTTATTGCAGGACCTGATGGGGGCGGTGATCTTCCTGATCGCGATCATTGCCGCCATGGCCTATGTGCTCGACTTGCCGGTCAAAGGCGTGCTCGCCACCTCCGGTGCGGTGGCGATCATCGTCGGCCTGGCGCTGCAAAGCACCCTGAGCGACGTATTTTCCGGGATCGTGCTCAATACCACCAAGCCCTATCAGCTCGATGACTGGATCTCCATCGATGGCACCGAAGGCCGGGTGACGGACATCGACTGGCGCGCCACGCGCCTGCAAACCTCCCAGGGCAGCATGGCGGTGATCCCCAATTCCCTGGCGGCCAAGGCCAAGATCGTCAACTTCTCGCGCCCGGCAGATATGTTCGGCCTGACGGTCAGCCTGCAGGTCAGCCCCCACGCGCGGCCACAGACAGTTATCGAGGCCTTGGAGCGGGCGATGCAAGGGTGTCGACCGCTGCTGGCCAAGCCGGCACCCAGCGTGGCGTTCAAGACCTCGGCCAGTGGCGGCGTCGAGTATGAAATCAGCGGATTCGTGCCAGCCATGACCCTCAAGCGTGAGGTGCGCAACCAACTGTACGACCTGGCCTTCCGTCACCTGCAAGCGGCGGGCGTCGGCTTGCTGTCAGCGACTGAAAGCAGTGCGCCACCGAGCATGTCTGCCGCGCGCGCGTTGCTGGAGCGGTCGTCGATTTTCTCTACCCTGCGCCAGGAAGAAAAAGACACCTTCAGCCAGAACATGACCCTGCACACCTACCGTGCGGGCGAGATGATCCTGCCGGCGGGGGAGGTCAGCGATCATTTGTTCATTGTTGAGTCCGGTGTGGTCTCGGTGATGCTGACCAAGGGCGGGCACACGTTCGAGGCCGGGCGCATGGGGCCGGGAGAGGTGATCGGCGAGGCGGGCATTCTCTCCGACCAGGCGGCGCTGGCGGATTTCACCGCGAAGACGTTCTGTTCCCTGTACCGCATCGAGAAGGAATACTTGAAGCCGTGCCTGGATGCGCGGCACGACATCAGCGAAGCCATGAAGAGTTTGCTGGATTTCCGCCTGCACGCCGCGCAGGCGTTGACCCAGGAAGCACCGGTGGTGCCGGTGAAGAAGGGCTTCCTGCAGTGGCTGCGCCAGCGCGGTCGTTGAGGGCTGAAGCCGACTAACCTGCGTTTTTCGCACGTTACCCCACGCAATAAATCGTTTGTCCAACGGCTGGCCGATGACAAAACTGCAGGTCACTCGGATAACAACAACGTTGGGCAAACCACATGCAACTCGAGCGCAATTTTTTCAACGGTCAATTTGTCGAACCTGCCAGCGATGCACTGATCGCGGTCTACAACCCCGCCACCGAAGCCTTGGTGGGCCACGTCAGCGCTGCCACGCCGGATGAAGCGGTTGCCGCCGTCGACGCCGCCGCCATTGCCCAGAAAACCTGGGGCAAACTCACCAGCATCGAACGCGCCGAGCACCTGCGTGCATTCGCCGATGCGCTGGATGCCTGCGCCGAAGCCATTGGCACCGCGTTGGCCAGCGAATCCGGCAAGAGTGTCAGCGATGCCAGCAACGAGGCGCGCTACGCCGCACAGATCACCCGCTACCACGCCGAATGGGCGCGCCGGATCGAAGGCGAGATCATCCCCAGCGATACTCCGGACGAAAACCTGTTCCTGCAACGCGAGCCGATTGGCGTCGTGGCCTGCCTGATCCCGTTCAATTACCCGGTCTACACCCTGCTGCGCAAGATCGCCCCGGCGCTGATCGCAGGTAACACGGTGGTGGTGCGGCCGAGCAACAACACGCCGCTGTCGGCGTTTGAAATTGCCAAGGCCGTGGTCCAGGCCGGGGTGCCAGCCGGCGTGATCAACATCCTGACCATGGACCACGCCACCGCCGCCAGCGTCTGCACCCACAAGGCCGTCGGCCTGATTACCCTCACCGGTAGCGTGAATGCCGGGCGCATCGTGCTGGACTACTGCAAGGCCAATATCGCCAAGCCGTCGCTTGAATTAGGCGGCAAGACCCCGGCGATCATTGAGGCGGACGCCAACCTGGAACAGGCCGCCAGCGCCATCGTCGCCTCCAAGACCACCCACTGCGGCCAACTGTGCACGGCGGTGGAGCGGGTGTATGTGCATGAAAGCGTCTACGCGCCGTTCCTGGCGCTGCTGAAAAGCAAGATCAGCGCGGTGAAGTTCGGCGATCGCGCCAGCGACGAAAGCCTGATGGGCCCCCTGGTCAATGCCAGCGCGCAACAGCATATCCATGCCATGGTCGAGCGCGCCGTGGCCGCCGGTGCTGTACTGGAAGCAGGTGGCGTGCTGCCCGAAGGCCCGGGCCATTTCTACCCGCCGACCCTGCTGAGCGGTTGCCGCCAGGACATGGAAATCATCCAGGAAGAAATCTTTGGCCCGGTGCTGCCGGTGCTCAAGTACCGCGACATCGACGAAGCACTGGCCATGGCCAACGACCACCAGTTCGGCCTGTCGTCGGTGCTCTACACCGAGAACTACCGCACGGCGATGAAAGTGGCGAATGCCATCGAAGCTGGCGAGTTGTACGTCAACCGCACCCCGGCGGACCCTTACCAGGGCTTCCATGCCGGCTGGAAACGCTCAGGGCTGGGCGGCGACGACGGTAAGCACGGGATGCTTGAGTTCACCCAGACCCGCCTGGTGGTCATGAAGTACTGATCCACGAATACCCGCAACACCCTTAATAAAAACAATTATCGGGGCACCCGTGCATCGGGTGCCTGAGGTCCGAATGATGTCCAAGCCTGCACCCGTTGCCCAGGTTCCCGCTGCCGTGCCTGCGGCAAACAGCGACACAGCCAGTCGCTATTTCCAATTGATGTTGCTGGTGCTGGCCGCCGGGGCGATCTACCCGATCCTCTATCTGCGCCAGGTCTACCAGACCACCATGCTCGACGTGTTCCACATCAACCACAGCGAGCTGGGCTACCTGTACTCCATGCTCGGCACGATCTTCCTGCTCAGTTACCTGCCCAGCGGTTGGCTGGCGGACCGCTTGCCGCCGCGCTTCCTGATCTTCTTCTCGCTGGTTGCCACCGGCGCCTTGGGCCTGTGGTATTCCACCGTGCCGTCGATGACCGGCCTGATGATTATCTTCGGCTGCTGGGGCCTGACCACCGGCCTGACGTTCTGGGCCTCGGTGCTCAAGCGCGTGAAGATGATCGCCCACCACAGCGAGCAAGGCCGTTTCTTTGGCATCCTCGATGGCGGTCGCGGGCTGGTCGAGGCGCTGTTGGCCACCGTGGCCCTGGGGCTGTTCGCCTACGCCACCGAAACCCGCAACCAGACGGCTGCCGAAGGCTTCAAGCACGTGGTCTACCTGTACTCCTTCGTGTGCATCGCCATCGGCTGCGTGCTGGTGCTGCTCAAGGACCCCAAGTCCATGGCCGAGACGGCGGTGGTGGAGAAGGGCAAGTTCAACCTGGTCGCCGACCTGACCACCCTGGTGAAAATCCCCGAGCTGTGGCTGGTGACCGCCATCGTGTTCTGCGGTTACCACATGTTCTGGGCCACCTACAGCTTCTCCGATTACCTGCAGGGCAGCGGCATGACCGCCGTGATGGCCGGCACCATCACCACCATCAAGCTGTGGATGCGCCCCATCGGCGGCATCGGCGGCGGCTGGCTGGGGGATAAGTTCTCAAACATCTCGGTGCTGATCGTCGCACTGGTGCTGGTGACCCTGGCCATGGTCGGGCTGATCGTGTTCCCGGCACTCAACAGCCTGGGCCTGCTGATCGGCACAGTGATCTTCATCGGCCTGATGACCTACGCGATCCGTGGCCTGTACTGGGCGATCCTCGACAGCTGCGACATCCCGCTGCGTATCACCGGCCTGGCCATCGGCATTGTCTCGGTGGTGGGTTACCTGCCCGACACCTTTATCCCGCTGATCAACGGCTACCTGACCGACACCTACCCAGGCAAGGCCGGCTACAACCTGTATTTCGGCTACATCGCCTTTATCGGCGTGCTCGGCACCCTTGCGGCCTTGACCCTGCGCGCCCGAATCAATCGTAAAAAATTCAACCAGACAGGTGCCTGAGATGAAAATCGTCGCCCTTGAAACCCATATCGTCGCTGTTCCGCCACCCCATATCGGTGGCATGTACTGGCTGTTCGTCAAACTCAAGACCGACTGCGGCATCGAAGGCGTTGGCGAGATCTACGCTGCCACCTTCGGCCCCAAGGCCATGCTGCCGATCATCGAGGACGTGTTCGAGCGTTACCTGCTCAACCACGACCCGCACCATATCGAGCGCTTCTTTCGCCAGGCGTATTCGAGCGGCTTCACCCAACGTCCGGACCTGACCATGATGGGCGTGGTCAGCGGCCTGGAAATGGCCTGCTGGGACATTATCGGCAAGGCCGCCAACAAGCCCGTCTACGAGCTGCTCGGCGGCAAGGTCAACGAGCGCCTGCGTTCCTACACCTACTTGTACCCGGTCAACAGCAAGGGCGAGTACGACTACGACGACCCGGACCTGGCCGCCGAGTGCGCCATCGAGAACATGAACAAAGGCTTCACCGCCGTGAAGTTCGACCCGGCAGGCCCGTACACCGCGTATTCCGGCCACCAGATCTCGCTGGAAGTGCTGGAGCGCTGCGAGACGTTCTGCCGCAAGATCCGCGAAGCGGTGGGCGACAAGTGCGACCTGCTGTTCGGCACCCATGGGCAGATGGTGCCGTCGTCCGCGATTCGCCTGGCCAAGCGCTTGGAGAAGTACGACCCGCTGTGGTTCGAAGAGCCCGTGCCGCCCGGCCAGGAAGACGCCATGGCCCAGGTCGCGGCCAAGACCAGCATCCCGATTGCCACCGGCGAACGCCTGACCACCAAGTATGAATTCTTCAAGCTGCTGCAGGCGGGCGGTGCGTCGATCCTGCAGATGAACGTGGCGCGCTGTGGCGGGCTGCTGGAGGCCAAGAAGATCGCGAGCATGGCCGAGGCCTACTACGCGCAAATCGCGCCGCACTTGTACAACGGGCCGATTGGCGCGGCGGCGAGTTTCCAGCTGGCCACCTGCACGCCGAACTTCCTGATCCAGGAAAGCATCATGACCTGGGGCGGTTTCCATGCCGAAGTCCTGACCAAGCCGCTGCACTGGGAGGACGGCTACATCATCCCGTCCACCGAGCCAGGCCTGGGCGTGGAACTGAACATGGACGTGGTGCGCAAGCACACGCCGTACACCGGTGAGCGCCTGCACCTGCAAATGGCGCCGACCCCGGCTGACGTGAAAGACACTTCGCCCGCCAAGGGCTAAAAAAAACGACTGATGCGGTAACCGTGAATGACATATGACTACATCATCGCCGGCGCTGGCGCCGCAGGCTGCATCCTCGCCAACCGGTTGTCCGCCTCGGGCGAACACTCCGTGTTGTTGCTGGAAGCCGGTGGCAAGGACAGTTCCTGGTGGTTCAAGATCCCGGTCGGTTTCGCCAAGATGTATTACAACCCGACCTTCAACTGGATGTACTACAGCCAGCCGCAAAAACAGTTGGCGGGCCGCAAGATCTACGCGCCACGCGGAAAAGTGCAGGGCGGCTCGGGCTCGATCAACGCGATGATCTACGTACGCGGCCAGGCCCATGACTTCAATGACTGGGCCGCCAATGGCAACGACGGCTGGGGTTTCAAGGACGTGCTGCCGTACTTCCGCAAGCTGGAGAACCACCCGCTGGGCGACACCGAGTACCACGGCGGCAGCGGCCCCATTAGCATTACGCCGATGAAGGGCCAGACCCACCCGATCTGCGACGTGTTCCTCAAGGGCTGCGAGCAACTGGGCTATGCCCACAGCGATGACTTCAACGGCCCGAACTTCGAAGGCGCGGGCCTGTATGACGTCAACACCCGTAATGGCGAACGCTGCTCCAGCAGCTTTGCGCACCTGCACCCGGCGCTGGGGCGCCCGAACCTGACGGTGGCGCTGCACGCCTTGGTGGACCGCGTGCTGTTCGACGACCAGCAGCGTGCCACCGGCATTGCCGTCACCCAACACGGCGTGGCCCGTACCTTCACCGCGCGCAAGGAAGTGATCCTGTGTGCCGGCGCGGTCGACACGCCGAAGATCCTGCAACTGTCCGGTGTGGCCGACCAGAAGCTGTTGGCCGAGCACAACATCCCGCTGGTCAAGCACTTGCCGGCCGTGGGTGAAAACCTGCAGGACCACCTGTGCGCCAGTTACTACTACAAGGCCAATATCCCGACGTTGAATGACGAGCTCAGTTCGTTGTTCGGCCAACTGAAACTCGGCCTCAAGTACCTGCTGACCCGCAAGGGCGCGCTGGCGATGAGCGTCAACCAGGCCGGTGGGTTCTTTCGCGGCAACGATGAGCAGAAGGACCCGAACCTGCAGCTGTACTTCAACCCGCTGTCGTACCAGATCCCGAAAAACAACAAGGCCAGCCTCAAGCCCGAGCCGTATTCCGGCTTCCTGCTGTGCTTTAACCCATGCCGGCCGACCAGCCGCGGCACCATCCGTATTGCCTCGAAGAACCCACGGGACGCGGCCTTGATCGACCCCAACTACCTGAGCACCCAGAAGGACATTGACGAGGTGATCCAGGGCAGCCGGTTGATGCGCAAGATCATGCAGGCTCCGGCGCTCAAGAGCATCACGGTCGATGAGGTATTGCCCGGCAAAGCGGTGCAGACCGATGAGCAGATGCTGCAATACTTCCGCGAGAACAGCGGCTCGATCTACCACCTGTGCGGCTCCTGCGCCATGGGCTCGGACCCGCAGGTATCGGTGGTGGACAAGCGCCTGAAGGTGCACGGGCTGGCGGGGCTGCGCATCGTCGATGCATCGATCTTCCCCAACGTAACCTCGGGCAATACCCATGCGGCAGTATTGATGGTGGCAGAGAAGGGCGCCGACCTGATCCTGGAGGATGCCCACTGACCCTTGTAGAAGCCTGGCTTGCCGGCGATGGCGCCTTCGATTCCTGCGCTGACCTTGCGCACGCCATCGCCGGCAAGCCGCGCTCCTACAGAAATTGCCGGGCCTGATCCCGCGCATTCAGACCTGAAACCCGCACCCTGTAGGAGCCGGCTTGCCGGCGAAAAACCCCAACACCGCCGCGCTTGCCCTGATACCCCACGTCAAAGTGGGTCACCAGCCGCGCAGGCGTTCCCATACCTGTAGATCGCCATTGTCTAAACACGCGTGGTAATGCCCAAACTGGGTTCCGGTGGCGCACGCATGGTTGGGCAGGATGCGCAGCCGTGTACCCAAGGGAAATTGCGCGACCACATCCTGGTCCTGGACGTGCGCCACGCCATGCTCCTGATTGGCGCTGTTCAACAGCAACCCCTGGATCGGCGTTCCGCGCTCATCACAGAGCTGGCCGTAGCCGAAGTCCTTTTTCTGCGCTTGCGTACCGCGATCCCGGCTCATGGCCATCCAGCCAGCGTCCGTGATGATCCAGCCTTTTTCCGGCTGATGGCCGATTACGGTAGTCAGCACGCTCAAGGCCAGTTCGTCGAGGCGGCATACGCCGATGTTGTGCATCACCAAATCGAAGAACGCATACACGCCGGCACGCAACTCGGTCACGCCTTCCAGGCTCACCGCCGACAGCGCGGTAGGCGTGGAGCCGACGCTGACCTGGGCGCACGCCATCCCGGCTGCGCGAATACACTCGGCGGCTTCAACGCAGCGTGCGCGCTCCAGTTCGGCGATGGCTTGCAGGGCTTCTGGCGTATCCAGCCCGTAGCTCTCACCGGCATGGGTGAGCACGCCGACCAGGCTGTCGCCCAGCAGTCGGGCAATTTCCAGCAGGCGTGGATCCTGTGGCTTGACCCCGGACCGATGGCCGTCGCAATCAATCTCGATCATCACCGCAAAGCTTTCGCCATGCGCCCGACCGAAATCGACAATGGCCTGGGCGCCGGCGAGGCTGTCGGTGATCAGCGTCAGGGCGCAACCCCGGCGACGCAGCGCCAGGGCCTGGGGCAGTTTGTGCGGGGCCATGGCCACGGCATAGAGGATGTCAGTGATACCCAGGTCAAAAAAATACTCGGCTTCTTTCAGCGTCGACACCGTGATGCCGCTGGCGCCCGCGGCGATTTGGGCGGCCACCACTTCGGCGCACTTGTGGGTTTTGACATGGGGGCGCAACTGCACGCCCAGGCCGTTGGCACGCTGTTGCATGCGCTGGATATTGCGCTGCATTTTCACGGTATCAATCAGTGCGGCAGGCGTGTCCAAGGTTGCGGCTCCACAAGAGGGGACAGTGCTGAAATTGACGCCCTGTCCAGGACTGGATATGTTGTCTTGCATGAAAAACACCTCTCCCAACGATACTCATTTGATCAGCCAGCTCGAACAGATCGCCGAGGGCCTGAGCAAGACCTTCAGCCCCTTCTGCGAAGTGGTGCTGCACGACTTGCGCGACCCCCAGCACTCGATCCTGGCCATCCATAACAACCTGTCCGGACGCACCGCGGGTGACCCGACCACCGAACTGGGCCTGGCGCGGATTGCCGACCCGGATTACCCGCAAGTCATCGCCAATTACCAGAACCAGTTCAGTGACGGTCGCCAGGTCAAGAGCACGTCGATCGGCATCAAGGGCGCCGGCGGCGAGTACGTCGCGGCGCTGTGCATGAACGTCGATCTTTCATTGTTCCGGGGCTTGCAGGGCCTGCTGGAGCAGTTCGGCTCGGTCAGCGGCGACAAGCTCATCGAGTCCCTGGACCCCTCGGGCGCCGACGTGATCCGCGCCCGTATCGACCAGTTCGCCGCACGCCTGGCGACCACGCCGCGCGCCCTGAAAACAGCGGACCGGCGTGTGCTCATGCAGGAATTGAAAGACTCCGGCTGCCTGGATATTCGCCGGGCCATGGAAACCGTGGCCTCGCACCTGGGCGTATCGCGTGCGGCGGTCTACACCTACGCCAAGTAGCGCGCCACCGCCTCAATCTCCACCCGATAGCCGTGGTGCAACTCGGGCACCGGCACCACCGCGCGGGCAGGGCGGTGGTTGCCCAGTGCGGCGGCGTACACCGCATCGAATGCGGGCCAGTGCTCGACGCCTGCGACGTACACCGTGACCTTCACCAAGTCTTCCGGCCTGCCGCCTGCGGCCCGCAGGATTTCCAGCAGATTATTCAGCGCGACCTGGGCCTGTTCGGCAAACGGCGCCGCCAGGTTATGCCGCCCATCCGGGCTCACCGGCAATTGCCCGGAGATATACAGCGTGCCGGCGTGGCCGATCGCCTGGGAATAGTGCCCGGCAGGTGGTGCGGCAGCCGCAGTCTGGACGATGTTCATGAGGCCTCGCAGAGCAGGGCGGCGTACTTGGCGATATCGACGTTGCCGCCGGTGACGATAATCCCCACCCGCTGACCCTTGAACCGTTCTCCTTCGTTGAGCAGCCCCGCCAGGCCCAGGCAGCCGGTGGGTTCCACCACCATTTTCATGCGCTGCATGAAGAACTTCATCGCCGCCACCAACTCGGCGTCTGACACGGTGAGGATGTCGTTCACCTTGTCGCGGATGATGGGGAAGGTGTAATTGCCCAAGTGTTGGGTCTGGGCACCGTCGGCGATGGTGGCGGGTGTGTCGATGTGCACGATGCTGCCGCTGCGAAAGGAGCGCTGGCCGTCATTGCCGGCTTGCGGCTCCACGCCGTAGAGCAGGCAGTCGGGTGCCAGGGCACGGGTGCTCAGCGCAGTGCCCGAGAGCATGCCGCCACCGCCCAGGCCGACGAACAAGGCATCCAGCGGACCGGTGAATTCCAGCAACTCCTTGGCGGCCGTGCCTTGCCCGGCGAGGATGTGTGGATGGTCGTAGGGTGGGATCAGCGTCAGGCCTTGTTGAGTGGCCAGGTCGCGGCCGATCTGCTCGCGGTCTTCGGTAAAGCGGTCATACAGCACCACGCGGGCGCCATAGTCACGGGTGGCGGCGACTTTGGCAGCCGGCGCATCGGTGGGCATCACGATGGTCGCCGGTATGCCCAGCAACTGCGCCGCCAGCGCAATACCCTGGGCATGGTTGCCGGACGAAAACGCTACCACCCCGGCCTTGCGCTGCTGCTCGTCGAACCGCGACAGCGCGTTGAAGGCACCGCGGAATTTGAATGAACCGGTGCGTTGCAGGTTTTCACATTTGATGAATACCTGGGCGCCGGTCAGCGCGTCGAGGGTGCGCGACGTGAACACCGGCGTCGGGTGGGCAATGCCTTCCAAGCGTTGCGCGGCGTCGATGACGTCTGGGTAAACGGGCGATGGCATGGGCGGACCTCGTTGTCTTGTTCTGGATAAAATATCCATAACAAGACAAGTTGTAAAGGTCTGCCTGAGTTCAGTGACCCACCAGTTCTTCAAGCAATTGCTCTTTGTAGCCCTGCAGTACCGGCGAGGCGCGGTCCCGGGGGTGGGGCAGGTCGACGCGGATTTCATGCTTGATCCGCCCGGGGTGCGCGTCCATCACAATCACCCGGTCACCGAGGTACAGCGCCTCTTCGATATCGTGAGTGACCATGATCACCGTGCACCGCTGCTGCACCCAGATGCGCTGCAGCTCGCGTTGTAGGTGCACGCGGGTCAAGGCGTCCAGGGCGCCCAGCGGCTCATCCAGTAACAGCACCTTGGGTTTGTTGATCAGCGCCCTGGCAATGGCTGCGCGTTGTGCCATGCCGCCGGAGAGCTGGTGCGGGTAGGCATGCTCAAAGCCGCTGAGGTTGACCAATGCGATATGTTCGACCACCTGGCGATCCTTCTCGGCCTGGGGCAGCGTGTGGTTTTTAAGCGCCAGGGCGATGTTCTGGCTGACGGTCATCCAGGGGAACAGGCGATGGTCCTGGAATACGATGCCACGTTCCAGGCTGGTGGCCGCGATGCGTTTGCCGTCCAGCAGAATGTCGCCCTCGTACTCGGCCTCCAGCCCGACAATCAGGCGCAGCAAGGTGGATTTTCCGCAGCCGCTGGCGCCCACGATGCTGACAAACTCGCCAGGGCGCACATCCAGGTGAATATTCTGCAATACCGGCAGGTCGCGGCCTTCGATCCGGTAAGCCTTGTTCAGGCCCCCGATCTGCAGGGCGCCGGTGTGCACATGAGTGGGGTAAGCGATTGCATTCATAGCGGGGCCTTTCAACGGAGGTTGCGCCAGCGCAGCAAGTGGCGGCTCAAACGGGTGAACAACAGGGTCATCAGGTAACCGAGCAAACCGATGCACAGCACGCTGAGCACGATCACCTCCATACGCGAGCCGGCTTCGGCGTTCATCATCAGGTTGCCCAGTCCCGCCCCGGAAGACAGGAACAGTTCACTGCCGATGGCCGTGACCCATGCAAATGCCAGCGCGTGCAACACCCCGGTGGCGATACTCGGCAGCGCTGCCGGCAGCAGTACCTGGGTGAACTGCTGCAGGGGCGTCAGCGCCAGCACCTGGCCGACTTCACGGTAGCGCCGCTCCACATGGCTGAAGCCCTGGTAGGTGTTGAGCACCATCGGGTAAAACGCCGCAAGGGTGACGATCAACACCTTGGAAAACTCGCCGTTGCCGAACCACATGGCAATCAACGGGATCCAGCCGAGCATCGGCACCTGGCGAATCGAGTGGAACAGTGGGCCGATCAGGCGGTTCGCCACGCTGGACAGCGCCATCAGCACCCCCAGCGTCACGCCGAACAGAATGCCCAGCACCAGGCCGCTGCTGGTGCGCGCCAGGCTGGCGAGCAGGTTGACCAGCAGTTCGCCGTTGCCGAGCATTTCCAGCAACGCGGTGCCAATCGCCGACAATGGTACAAAGGCGTAAGCGCCGGCGGCGTCCTGGCGCGAGGCGTATTCCCAGGCAAGCACCAGCAGCAACGGCAGCAACAGCCCCCGGGCGTTCTTCAATAGAGACAACATCGCAAGGCTCCTAGCGGGTCTGCCAGCGGAAGAGGTGTTGTTCGAGGCGACGAAACCCGTAGTCGAGGGCAAAGCCGATCACGCCCGTGACCACCACGCCAACCATCACCACATCGATACGCAGCATCTGCCGGGCCATCTCGATCATCTGGCCCAGGCCGCTGTCGGCCGCCAGCAACTCGGTGGCGACCAGCACCACCCAGGCGCGGGTCAGGCTGATGCGAAAACCGGTGATGATCGGTGGCGCGGCGGCGGGTAGCGCCACCAGGCGCACAAAGGCCGGCCAGCGCAGGCGGTAAACGTCGGCCACTTCGAAATAACTGCGCGGGATGCCACGCACACCTTCACCCGCCGCCAGGGCCACCGGGAAGAACGCGGTCTTGGCGACGATGATGATCTTGAAGGTTTCATCGATGCCGAACAGCAGCACGAACATCGGGATCAGCGCGATGCTGGGGATCTGCCGCAAGGTATGGAACAGCGGCCCGCAATACACCTCGACGCTCTTTGACGTGGCCATCAGCACGCCGAACGCCAGGCCACACAACGAGCCGATGCCAAACCCCAGCCCGAGGCGCGACAGGCTATTGCCCAGGTGGTCGAGCAGTTCGCCGCTGGCGAGCAGCTCTTCAAAGGTTTGCAACACCTGGGCCGGAGGCACCAGCAGGTTGCGCGGGAAGATGCCGAGATGGGCCACCAGCGCCCAGGTGGCGAGCAGGGCGAGGGGCGAGATAAGCCAGGAGAGTAGTCGAAGGAGGCGCATGGCAGGTCTTAATTGGGCTGAGTACCTGGCAGCTATCGCAAGACATGTGCCACAAACCGTAGGAGCCCGGCTTGCCGGCGATGAGGCCCTTGAGACGGGTGCATAAACAGAGTCCGCCATCGCCGGCAAGCCGGGCTCCTACAGGGGGGAATCACAGAAATGGTGAATGGGTGCTGCTACAGCAGCACCCATTCAGCAATCCCCTCAGAAGTCGTAGCTCACACTGGTGTAGTAGAACGCCCCCTGCGCACCCTCCGGGCTGGTGATCGAGTACTTCGGCACGCCGTACAACTGCGCGCCATCGGCCTTGTCCGGATGCGTGTCGAACAGGTTGATCGCGCCCACCGACACCTTCACGCCCTTGTAGAAGGTGTATGACACATCCAGGTCGGTGACCCATTGCGGGCTGTAGGTCTGGTCCAGGCTGGGGTTGGTGGCGTTGAGGCTTTTCCATTCGCCATACCGGCGCTGGGCCACGGTGACGCCCCAGTTTTCATACAGCCAGTTGGCGCTCAGGGTCAGCTTGGAGTCCGGCGTGCCATCCTCGATCAGCCCCTGGGTGTTGCGCCCGACAATTTGCGAGCCCTTGATGTTGCCCACATCCCGCAGGCCGGTGATGGTGGTGTTGTTCTTGGCAAAGCCACTGCTCAGGTTCAGGCGGCCCCAGCGCTGCAGGTCCCACTGGTAGTTGCCGGTCAACTCGATGCCATCGGTGCGGGTGTCGGCGACGTTGGTGTAGAACGCCGCGCTTTGGATGTTGGCGTAGGGCGTGCCGGCGAAGATCGGCGTGACCACGCTGGCAGGCAACTGGTCAGAGAGGGTGATGCGGTTGTCGATGTTGATGCGATAGGCGTCCACCGTCACCGAGGCGTTTTCCAGCGGGCGCCACACCAGTCCCAGGGAATAGTTGGTCGATTCCTCCGGCTTGAGCGCCTTGCCACCGAGTGCCTGGGCTTCCGGGCTGTTGGCGCGCAGCGTGCGTTGCTGCACCTCGACGTAGTTGCCGCTGCCTGGCGGCTGCTCCACTACCTGCACACTGAACGACGACATGCCGCTCTGCACCAGCGATGGCGCGCGATAGCCGGTGCTGGCCGTGGCCCGCGCGGCGATCTGCGGGGTGAAGTCATAACGCAGCGACAGCTTGCCGTTGGTGGTGTCGCCGAAGTCCGAATAGTGCTCGGTGCGCACGGCCACGCCGGCCTGGAATTTCTCGGTGATCTGGCCTTCCACATCGATGTAGGCGCCCAGCACCTTGCGGTCCAGGGACGCCGCGTCCACCTGGGTGATGCCCGAGTAGTAGCCGGGCACACGTCGTCCGGTGATCGGGTCAACCGTGTTGAACAGCGGCCCGTTCTGCCAACCGGCGGCTTCGCCCGCGCTCAACTGGTAGTTCTCCTTGCGCCAGGCCAGGCCGGCTGACAGGGTCAGCGGCTTGAACAGCAGGTCGGTGGGGAAGTCGCGCACCCAGTCGAGGGTCAGGTTGGTCTGGTCATTTTCGCGTTTGCCGGTGTAGATGCTCGACGGGCTGTTGGCGCCGTAGCTGGGGTTGATCGCGTTGCGGTCGTTGGACTTGAGCGTGTTGTTGCCATGGTTCAACGCCAGGTCGAATTTGCCCAGTTGCTCGTTCTCGAAGCGCAAGCCGCCGGTGACGGCATAGTCTTCCAGCCCGTAGCGGGTGATCGGCAAGCGGCCGTCCGGGTAGCGCGCCAACGCATTGCTGCCGTAGTTGTTGCGCAGGGTCGTGGGCGGGTCGAAGAAACCTTCGGCGTCGGTGTTCTTGTGGGCGTAGGTGGCAAACCCGTAGGCGGTCAGCCCCTCGCCAATGCCAATTTCGCTGTTGGCCACGACGTTGTATTGGTCCGAGACATTGCCCGCGCCCCAGCGCCAGGTGCGGTAGCGGTTGTTCTGCTCGCGCGGCGTGTTCACGCTGGTGTCGCCGGGGTAAAAGATCCGGTTGTCGGGGTTGGTGTCGCTGGCCGGGTCCTGGCTGCCGGCATCGAAACTGAGGGTGAGGAAACCGTCGTTGGGCAGCGCGAAACCTTTCCAGCCGCTGAGTTTGCGCTGGATGCCATCGCCTTTGTCATAGCCGCCGAAGCGGTAGCCGAGGTTACCGCCGTCGTCGTTTTCCTTGAGCACAATGTTGATCACCCCGGCGATGGCGTCGGAGCCATATTGCGCGGCGGCGCCGTCGCGCAGGATCTCGACGCGCTGGATGGCGCTGAGTGGGATCAAGCTTAAATCCACCGCCGCGGCACCACGCCCGTTCACCAGGCTTTGGCGGGTGATGTTGGCGCTGCTGTGGCGGCGCTTGCCGTTGACCAGCACCAGCACCTGGTCAGAGGCCAGGCCGCGCAACGAGGCGCCCTGGGCGATGGAGCCAGCAAACGCTCCCTGGGGCGACTGCGGGAAGTTGAACGACGGTGACAGCGCGGTGAGGGCGCCGGACAGGTCGGTGGCGCCGGTCTGCTGCAATTGCTCGCCGGAGAGCACGTCCACCGGTGCCGCGCTTTGCAAGGCGGTCAGGTCGCTGCGACGGGTGCCGAGGACCACCACGGTGTCGAGGTGATCGTTTTTGGCGGTGGGCTGGTTGTCGTCTGCGCCAAAGGCAGGCACGGCAAGGCTGCCCAAGACCAGCGCGATAGCGCTGGCCAACGGAGTGCGTTGGAACATAACTAGGTCCTTTCAGAAACCACCAAACGTGCAGGCGCCCGGTTTGCCGGCGATGGCGTCCGGATGGGCGATGTATGAATTCAGTGCCTCATCGCCGGCAAGCCGGACGCCTACAGTGGGTGGGGATTAGAGGTTAGAAGCGGCTGGTCACGCTCAGGCCCACGGTGCGTGGGTCGCCGTAGGTGATCACGTATTGGCCCAGGCCACCGTTTGGCCGGCCATGCACCTGGTAGCGGCGGTCGGTGAGGTTATTGACGAAACCGGTGACGCTGAGTTTTTCATCCGGGCTGTACCAGGTCAGGCGACTGTTGGCCAAGGTGTAGTGCGGTTGGCTCAGGTCCTTGTCGGCGCTGCTCTGGCGGTCGGCAAGGAAGTATTCCTTGTCGCGAAAGCTAACGTCCGCACCGGCCACCAGCTTGCCGCCGATTTCCAATGGGATGGTGTAGTCGCCACCCAGGGACACCACGTTGCGCGGCGAACGCACGAAGCTGTTGCCGCTGTAGTCACCGGTAACCGCACCGGTGCTGGGGTTGGTGTTCTTGAAATCGGTGTATTCGGTGTCGAGGAACGAGATCGCTGCGCGCAGGTGCAGGTAGTCGGTCGGCTGGCCTTCAAGCTCCAGTTCGGCGCCCTTGACCTTGCCCTTGGCGCCATTGGTCAACGCGGTGGTCAGCACACCGTTGTTGACCGTCAGCAGGTTCACCTGAATGTCGGAATAATCGTAGTAGAAGATGTTCGCGTTGGCGGTCAGGCGATGGTTGAACCACTCGGATTTCACCCCGAACTCATAGGCATCGAGTTGCTCCGGGTCCACCGTGGTCAACTGCGACAGGCTGGTGGACAGCCCGGTGTTGAACCCGCCCGAACGGAAGCCATGGGCGTAGCGGAAGAACACACGCACGTTGTCGTTGATACGGTATTCCGGGGTCAGGTCGTAGGTCCAGGCTTCCCAAGTCTTGTCTTCCTGACGGTTGCCGTTGGTACCGACGCCGCCCAGCGGGATCAACGGGCCGTTGGCGGTGGCGCGGGTCAGCTGGGTGAGGCTGAGGTCGATGTCTTTCTTTTCCTGGGTCCAGCGCAGGCCACCGGTGACGCTGAAATTGTCAGTGAAGTCGTAGGTCAGGTTGCCGAACAACGCGTAGCTGTCGGTCTTATGGTCGTAGCTCAGGTCACGGAAATCCGTGGCGCCGTTGATCTGGTTGGAGCCGGTGCCATTGGGTGTCGGGCCTGGCTGGATGAAGCGCCCGGCAGTGCTGTCCAGGTCTTCGTGGAAATAGTGAGCACCCGCCAGCCAGCGCAGGGTTTCCTGCTGGGGCGAGGCCAGGCGGATTTCCTGGGAGTACTGGGTGTATTTGTTGTCGGCGGTGGAGGTGCCGTTGACCTCGTACGGCGTGTAGTCGGCATCGCTGCTGGACTGGCCGCGAATGTAGTCATAGGCACTGATGGACGTCAGCGTGTAGTCGCCCAGGTGCCAATTGAGGGTCAGCGACGTGCCGTCGTGGTCGAGCTTGGAATCGTCCTTGACGTTCAACGCGATATTACGGCCCAGCGGGCGCTGGTAGCCCACGTTGTAATAGCGTCCCAGGGTCAGCGCGCCATTGGCGCCATCACCTTTGAACTCGCGGCTGTGGATCTTCCACAGCGCATCCAGGTCGTCGTTGAGCTGGGCAAAAAACTGCAGGCGCACGGCCTTCTTGTTCACATCGCCGTAGGTGTGATCGTCCACCAGGTTTTTCTGGAAACCATCGCGTTCCTCGGAATACAGCGAGATTCGCGCCGCGAGTTTTTCATCCACCAGCGCGCCACCCAAGGCGCCGCTGAGGATGCGTTCGTTCTTGCTGCCAAAGCCAATCGTGCCGAAGCCGTCGGTGTCGAAAGTCGGCTTCTTCGAGATGATATTCACCGCGCCAGCCGTGGTGTTCTTGCCATACAGCGTGCCTTGCGGGCCGCGCAGGATTTCGATGCGCTCCAGGTCCCAGAGCGGACCGCCACCGGCAATCGGCGCGTTCAGGTACACGTCATCGGCATAGATGCCCACTGGGTAAACCGTGGCGGCGCCGGTATCGCCGGTGCCCAGGCCACGGATGTACCAGCGCGGGCGGCCGTCGCCGTCAGGGTTCTTGGCCGAGGCGTTGGGAATGAAGGTGGTGATATCGCCCATGTTGCGCACGCCATCGGCGACGATATTTGTGCCCTGGACCGCCGAAACCGCCACCGGAACCTCTTGAAGGGTTTGCTCGCGGTGTTGTGCGGTGACGGTCACGGTCTTGAGTGACGGCTCGGTTTTGCTGGTGTCTTCGTCAGCGGCTTGGGCGCCACCGGCAACCAGCAAAGCGAGCCACAAGCCCTTGGTGATTGGATTGATGTTATGCATTGCAGTCTCCCCCGGAAAATGTGTCCTTGAAGGCGGTAGAGCAGAGATCGTGCCAACGGGATTTCAGGGTTGATACAAGCTTGCAAGCCATTGAAACTAAATGATTTTAAAATACGCTGTGGCGAAAATAACCCGCCGACAAAAGGCCTTTGAACAGGCCTGTGGAGCAATCAGCAAAAAGTGCTTGGAGGGTGCTGCTGGAGCAGCAGGGGAGGTGTTGCCTGGCCAACATGGCAGGCACCCGGCTGGCCGGCGTTGGCGGTCTCGAAAACGCCATCGCCGGCCAGCCGGGCTCCTACAAGGGGGGGTGTGTGATGCCAGGGTTAAACGGCAACGCGGGAGGTGGAGCCGATGACTTTTTCCAGCACGCTGAAGTCGATCCAGTCGCGTACATCGAAGCGTCGGGGGATGAAGTGCCAGCGGAACAGGAAGTCGGTGAAATCCTGCAGTGCATCAATCGAGCGTGAGTCGAGGGTGGTGCGCAGACGCCTGTGGGCATCTTCGCCATACGCCGCCGTGACCCAGTACTCGCTGGTATTGAGTTCCTTGGCGAGGAAGCGCCGGGTCTCGTCCGGGTTGGCCCAGGCCCATTGCTCGGTGCGCAGCACGGTGTCGACGATCTTCACGCTGGCGTCGAAATGCTCCGTCAGCAGGTGGGTGTCCACCGTGAGGGTGCGCGGCGTGCCATTGTTGGAGCGGATCAGCGGGTCCGGGTGGGAGCCGGTGTCGACCACCACATGCAGGCCGAACTCGTTGGCCAGGTGCACGGCATGCGCACCCTTGAGGAAGATCGCGTCGATGTCGCCGCGCAACAGGCCGATCAGTTCGTTGTTGCGCCGGCTGAAACGGCTCACGCCCAGGCTGACCTCCGGGCCATACACGTAGGAGGTCTGGTTGTCGCTGTAGGTGCCGCCGTAGGGGTAGTCCACCAGTTCCACATCGGCGACTTCCAGGCCTTCGAGCTTGAGCGCGTTTTCCAGCCCGCGCAGGGCCTGGGCGCGGGTGAAGTCGATCTGCACGTTGGCCCATTTCGGCAGGCCGAAGCGCCGGTTTTTCAGGTCGCGCACGCTCTTCACACCGCTTTCGGCGGTGGTCAGGATCAGTTGCACTTCATCGCTCCACGACAGCCCCAGCACGCGGGTTTCGACACCGCTGGCATAGGCCCAGATTGCCGGGATATTGCCGCCGTGGCGCACCGAATTCTGCAGGTGATGGTCATAGTGGGCTTCGCGTACTTCCCGCTCGGTGGATTCGCGCAGCGATTGGATATTGGTGCCGTAAGGCAGGAAGGCTTCGGCCAGTCGCCCGGATTGCACCGCGATGCCAAGCCCGGTGGGGACCGGGCTGTGGGTGTACCAGAGAGTATCGAGTGGTTTGCTCATAAAATTCTTCGTTCAAATCCATGAAGCCGTCTGTAGGCGCCCGGCGTGCCGGCGATGGCGGTCTTGAACACGCTATCGCCGGCACGCCGGCTCCGACAGGGGGCGGGTTAGCCGGCGAGTGCGGTCTTGTTGTCGAGCAGCGCATTCAGCGGCCGTGCATCGATCCATTCGCGCACATCGAAGGTTTGCGGGATAAAGCGCCAGCGGTGCAGGAAGTCGGTGAAGTCCTGCAATGCCACGATCGCCTGTTCATCCAGTTCGGTACGCAGGCGCAGGTGTGCATCGTCGCCATAGGCGGCGGTCACCCAGTATTCGCTGCTGTTGGTTTCCCGGGCCAGGTAGCGGCGGGTGTCTTCCGGGTGGGTGTGGGCCCATTGCTCGGCGCGCAGCACTGAATCGAGGATGCCGGTGGCCACGTCGAAATGCTTGTCCAGCAGGTTCAGGTCCACTGCCAGTGTGCGCGGCGTGCCATTGTTGCTGCGGATCAGCGGGTCGGGGTGAGCGCCGGTGTCGATCACCGTGTGCAGGCCGAAATCATGGGCGTGCTGCGCCGCGCTGGCGCCCTTGAGGAAGATCGCATCGACTTCGCCGCGCAGCAGGCCGATCAGCTCCAGGTTGCGTTCAGTCACCTGTGCATTGACCGGTGTGCCGGCCACATTGCGCACCGCGCTGTCGCTGAAGGTGCCGCCATAGCTGAAGTTCTTGAGTTTCACATCGCCCACTTTCAAGCCTTCCAGCGACAGCGCATTCTCCAGGCCGCGCAAAGCCTGGGCGCGGGTGAAATCGATCTGCGCGCCGGCCCAGTCCGGCAGGCCGAAGGTACGGCCCTTCAGGTCCTTGACGGTCCTGATGCCGCTGTCCTGGCGGGTCAGGATCAGTTGCACTTCATCCGCCCAGGACAGGCCGATCACGCGGGTTTCACGGCCCTGGGCGCGGGCCCAGATCGCCGGGATATTGCCGCCATGGCGCACGGAGTTCTGCAGGGTGTGGTCGAAGTGCGACTCGCGCACCGCCTTGTCATTCGATTCGCGCAGCGACTGCACCTCGGTACCCAGGGCACCGACGGTGTCTTGCAGCCAGCCTTTCTGCACGGCAATGCCCAGGCCAGTGGGAACGGGGCAGCGGGTGTACCAGAGCGTGTCGAGAGGTTGTGTCATCAAGGAGTCTCCCCAGCAGTCAGGCGCTGGCTTTCAAGGGTTGGATCGCCGGGCGTTGGTGCACCAGCGGCAAGACTTCCTGGCCAATGCGCAGGGCTTCTTCCAGGTGCGGGTTACCGGCGAGGATAAAGGTCGAGAAACCAGCGTCGCGGTATTCCACCAGGCGCTCGGCGATGTTTTCGTGGCTGCCCACCAGGCCGACGGTCGGACCCGGCTTGGCCTTGGCAAAACCGGCCCACAGGTTGGGGCCGATGATCAGGTCATCAAAGCGGTCGACGTTCTGGTGATAAGCGGTTTGCCGCGCAGCCCCCACTGAATCCGAGCCATTGGTAAAACCCTTGGCGACCGCGCTGGTCTTGCCGTCGAGTTTGTCGAACTGGCGACGCAGGTCTTTCCAGGCCAGCTCTTCGGTCTCGCGGGCGAACAGGTCGACGCGCAGGCCGAAGCGCACGGTGCGGCCTTGCTTGTCAGCCAGTTCGCGTACCCGGTCGATATGCGGCTTGAGCTTGTCGATGGGTTCGGCCCAATTCAGGTACACATCGGCATGCCGGGCGGCCACGCCCAGGGCGGCCTCGGAGAAACCGGAGAAATACACGCCGGGCTTGCGCTCATTGTGCAGGCCGACGGGCAGGGCACCGTTTTCCAGTTGGTAGATATCGCCGTCGTAGGAGAATTTTTCGTTTTCCCAGAGGCCCTGGATGATGTCGAGGAACTCGCCGGTGCGCTTGTAGCGCAGGTCATGTTCGAGAAAGTCGCCATTGGCGCGTTGGCTGGCGGGGTTGCCGCCGGTGATGATGTTCCACTCCAGGCGGCCACGGCTGAGGTTCTGCAGGATCGCGGCCTGTTGTGCGGCGTAGGCGGGCAGGGTCCAGGTGGCCTGGAAGGCGATCAGGAACTTGATGCGCCGGGTTTCCCGGGCGAGCGCGGCGGCGGCGATCCACGGCTCGGGGCCGGTGGGCAGCAGGGCGCCTTCGAAACCGGCGAGTTCGGCGGCCTTGGCGACTTGGGCGATGTAATCGATGTAGGTGAAGTCGTCGGGTTCACCGTTGGGCAGGCGACCTGGGGCGATGTGGCCGGGGCGGTAGTTGGGGTTGCCGCGGTTGTGTTTGTCGGTGGTCAGCTGCGGGCCGTCGGTGCCCAGGGGTAGGCGCCAGAAGAATTCAGTGCTCATGGGTGCTCCTGATTTGAGTCGTGCAGGGGGCTTGGACCTGATTGAAGGGATGCGTGCAACGGGCATGCCATTGGGGTTGGGGGCAATGGTTGCAGGGGGTTGGTGGTGGTTCTGGAGGGAGGGTGCTGCTGTAGCAGCACCTTTGCAGCAGTGGGTGTTTGGGGGGCAGCAGGGGGTGGGGCACATATCCGTTATCTGGGTAACGGCGGGTATGGGTTCCGCCCAGCGTGTTTAACGGGGCGCCTACGATCAAAAGTGAGTGGTTGGATCAAAGGCAGATACGTGTAGGAGCTGGCTTGCCGGCGATGCAGGCGACTCGGTACAGCAGGCTCACCCAGGTGATGCCATCGCCGGTAAGCCGGCTCCTACAGGTTGACCGAGATCGGCTTTCAATATCGGTCGGCTACTAGGCCGCCCCGTTAAACACGCTGGCCGGGGTGAGAGCGGAACCATAAGACGCCATCACCAAAAAAACGGATATGTACTCCAATCCACCCCATCACCTAAAGAACCACCACATCCCCCTCACGTACATGGGCACTGCGCAAATACGTCTGATACAACGCCGCATACGCACCCCCCTGAGCAATAAGCCCCGCATGCGGCCCAAGCTCCACCACCTGACCATGCCTGACCACCGCAATCCGATCCGCATCGCGAATCGTCGCCAATCGATGCGCGATGATGATCGCCGTCCGCCCCTCGCACAGCCGTCGCAGCGCCCGCTGAATCCGGCGCTCGGTATGAATATCCACCGCCGATGTCGCCTCATCCAGCACCAGCACCGCCGGGTCCGCCAGGTACGCCCGCACCAGGCACACCAGTTGCCGCTGGCCGTGGCTCAAATGCGCCCCCAAAGGACCGACTTCGGTGCAGTACTGATGGGGCAAACGCTCCAGCACTTCATCCGCACCCAACTCACGGGCAGCGGCGATCAAGGTCGCGTCGTCGGCCAACGGCGCGGCCAGGCGCAGGTTGTCGAGGATGCTGCCGCTGAACAGCACGTTGTCCTGCAACACCACGCCAACATGGCGGCGCAGGGTGTGCTGGGCCAGGTCGCGCACGTCGATGCCGTCAAGTCGCACCGCGCCGGACTGGGCTTCGTAGAAGCGCGTGAGCAACTGCACCAGGGTGCTTTTGCCATGGCCAGAGGGCCCGACAATCGCCAGCACTTCTCCCGCCGGAATATGCAGATTGAGGCCGTTGATAACCGGCGCTTGCCCGTAGCTGAAGCCCACGTGGTCAAAATGCACCTCGCCCCGTGCACGTTCCAAGAGACGTGGCTGGGGACGGTCGATAATCTGCGGGGTGGTATCGAGCAGCAGGAAAATCCGCTGCGCCGACGCCGAGCCGGTGGCGTAGCGCTCGAACAGGTCCGACAGTTCCTGCAACGGCCCCAGGAACAGAAACACATAGAACAGGCTTTCCGCGACCTGGCCGACACTCACTTCGCCCGCTGCCAGCCCGTACGCGCCCACCAGTAGCAACACTGCAATCCCCGCCGAGCTGAGCAGTGCCGTGAACGGGGCAAACCACGACGAGCGCAGGCTGCCGCGAATCAGCGCCTGGTTGAAGTCATCCAGCAGCACGCGATAACGCCGCAGGTTCGGTGCTTCCTGGGCGCACTGTTGCAGCAGGCGCGCGCCGCTGACGCTTTCCACCAGGTGGGCGGTAAAGCGACTGCGGTTTTCCGCGACCTTGGCCCAGTTGCGCTGGGAGATACGCTTGAAGCTCCAGGTGGCGAGCACCAGCAGCGGCACTGTTGCTACCAGGCTCAAGAAGAACCGTGGATCGATGCGCCACAGCATCACGGCGGCCAGGCCGCAGCGCAGCAGGGCGCCGAGCAGTTCCGGTGGGCCCTGGATCACCAGCGGTTCCAGTGCGTCAACGTCGCGGTCGACCCGGGAAATGATGCGCCCGGCGCGGGTCTGGTCGAAGTAGCCCACGCTCAGGCTTTGCACATGGGCGAACACCTGCACGCGCAGGGCGTTCAGCACGCGGATCGCCGCGCCGCCTGCCACGAATTGCGAAACGCCGGCCAGCAGGAAGCGCACCAGCCAACTCGCTGCGAGGCCGAGGCCCAGCCACAGCACCAGGCGCTCGTCCAGCAGCCAGTGGTCGGCCTGTTGAATCAGCCCCCGATCCAGCAGCTCACGCACGAACCACGGCCGCAGGAACACGGTAAAGACCAGCAGGATTTCGATGCCGATCACCGCCACAATCTGCCGACGGATTGGCCGTAGCAAGGGCAGCAGCCGCTTGAACATGCTGCGGTCCAGGGCTTTCTTGGCCAGCATTTCTTCGATTTCGATATCGCTCAAGGCTTTGCCTGGCAGTGGGTTAGCCATGGTCGATCCCCAGCAGGTCGCGGTAATGCGCATGGGTGGATTGCAGGTCGGTGTGACGGCCGTGAGCGTTGATCCTGCCGTCGTCCAGCACTAGCACGCGGTCGGCCAACAGAATGGTCGAGAGCTTGCTGGAGATCACCAACACTGTGGTGCCGTGCAGTTGCCGCAAGTTATTCAGCACCTGGCGTTCGCTGATCGCGTCAAGGGCGCTGGTGGCGTCATCCAGGCACAGGATGTCCGGGGTGCCCAGCAGCGCGCGGGCCAGGCACAGGCGTTGGCGCTGGCCGCCGGACAAGGTCACGCCACGGTCGCCCAACGGGGTTTCCAGGCCCTGGGGCAGGCGCTGCAACACGTCTTCGGCAGCGGCCAGGTGCAAGGCTGCACGCAACTGTTCGTCTGTAGCTGCAGGGGCGGTCAGGCGCAGGTTGGCGGCGAGGGTGCCGGCGAACAGGAAACTTTCCTGGGGTACCACGTGCACGCGTTGGCGTAGCGGGCCGAGCTGCAGGTCGCGGATGTCCTGCCAGCCGTTGGCATCCGAACCCAGCAACAAGCGCCCGGCGGTCACATCGCTGAGGCGCGGCAACAGGCTGGCCAACAGGCTTTTGCCAGTGCCGGTGGCGCCGACCAGTGCGACGATTTCACCGGGCTGCAAGGTCAGCGAGCAGTCATGCAGAATGTCGCGGCCACCCCCCGGAGCCGTCACGCTGACATGCTCCAGCTTGAGCCCCAGCGGGCCAGCGGGCAGGGCGCCATTGCCGCTGAGGATCGCCGAGGGCGCATCGAGCAGTTGCCAGATACGTTCGGCACTCGCCCGCGCATCGGCAAAAGTCTGCATGACCCGGCCGATACCTTCGATCCGAAACACCAGCGTGGTGGCGATCAGCAGCGAGGTGACCAGTTCGCCAATCCCCAGTTGCCCGGCGGCGACCAGGTGCGCGCCGTACACCAGGATCCACACATGGCCCAGGGCAACTACGGCCTGAGGCAGCGGAATGCGCGAGCTGGAATACGCCAGGGCCTGGCGGGCCAACGAAGCGAATACCGTGACCTGATCAGCAAAGCCCTGGATCCGCTGCTGTTCCAGGCCAAAAGACTTGATCACACGCACGCCGCCGATGCCTTCGCTGAGGTCTTGGTTGACGCGGTCATAGGCGCTGCCGACCGCACGGTCCAGGCTGACCAGGCGCTCGGTCTGGCGCACGAAAATCCACAGCCCGGTGACTGTCAGCAGCAAGGGCACCAGCCCCAGCAGTGGGTCATACCAGCCCAACAGGCCGACGGTGGCGAGCACCACCAGCGGGGTTTCCACCAGTTGCCGCCAGAAGGTGATCAAGGCGTCGCGAACCTTGTCGGCGTCGCGGGTGGTGCGCGTGATCATCTCGCCCATGCCGTGCTGCCAGTGATACCCCAGGTGCAGGCTTTGCACCTGGGCCAGAATGCGTTCGCGCAGGCGCGTCAGCAGCGCCTGGCTGATCACCAGCGACAGCACACTGGCGATGTATTGCAGTACGCCGCGTCCCACCGCCACGGCGAGCATCAGCGCCAGCCAGTACCAGCCGAGGCTGGCATCCAGGCTGCCGTCAGGCGCATGGACGACTGCGCGGCCGGCACTCATGTCATTCACGGCGTGGCCGATCAGCCATTGCTGCCAGACCAGCCCCAGGTTGATCGCCACGTACAGCGCCGCCACCAGCGCGAACCGCCAGGGCATTTCCCGGTAGATCGCCAGGCTGCGTAAAAGAGGGTGTTGTTCAATCATGAAAAGCTCGTAGGCATAAACGGGAGGATGCCGAACCGGTAGGAGCCCGGCACGCCGGGCTCCTACCGTTAGGGTTTTATGTGCGGGTGGCGCCTTGGGTTTCCTTGGCATTCAGGATCGCGGTGTATTCGCCTGGGTCCACCCCGTTGAGGTAGTAGTTGCCCACGTGGTGCAAACGCCAGCGGATCGGGTCATGGGTGGTGTGCACCCGCGCATTGCGCCAGAAGCGGTCCAGGTTCCATTTGCTCAGCGACGAACTGGCCCCCAGCAACGAGAAGATATCGCTGGAAATCTTCAGCGAAGCGCTGTCGGAATGCGCACGCGCGGTGGCGACCGAGAGGATCAACGCGTCCTGCAGTTCTTTGTTCTCCGGGTCCAACTCATGGGCATCAAACACCCGCGCGGCGTCGCGCAGCAGCGATTCGGCAGCACGCAGGGCCACTGCGTATTCGCCGATCTGCTTGATGATGTGAGGCTCTTCGTTGGCATGGTCGACGCCACTTTCCACCCACGGCCGTGCGTTGTGCTTGAGGTAGTCGACGGCGGCGGCCAAGGCGCCGGCGGCGATGCCGGTGTCGATGGCGGCGTGGAGGATCTGCGGGAACGTCAGCCCGGTACGTTTCATTGGGCCTTTGCGACGCGATACGTAGTCTTCATCCAGCACGATATTGTCAAAATTCACCGTGCCGCTGACCGAGTTCTTCTGGCCGAAAGCGGCCCAGTCATCCACCAGCGTGAGGCCTGGGGTATCGCGGTTGAGCAATACACCCGCACCGCCGTCGTCCGAGGCAGCGGTGAGCGAGATCCATTCGGCCAGGTAAGAACCGGTGGAGTAGAACTTGCTGCCATTGAGCACCAGCGCGCCGTCCTCGCGGCGTTCGACGCGGGTCTTGAGCGCGAACTTATTCTTGCCGCCGACTTCGGCCAGGGCGTTGCCGAAGCGCTTGCCGGCCAGCACATCACTGACCAGTCGATCACGCACCGCGTCTGGGTAGCCGTTGAAAATCCCACGCAGCATCACGTTGTGGATCTGCAGCAGTTGGCCGACGCCACCATCGGCCACCGAGATAATCCGTACGGTCTCGACGATGGTCTGCACTGAAGCTCCCAGCCCGCCAAAGGCTTTCGGCACGCCGATAGCGGTGATGCCGCTTTCGGATAACAGCTGTGCCTGGCGCCACGGCAGCTGGCCGTTTTGCTCCGGGTCGGCGGCGATGGCGGCGATCTCCACCGCGATCTCCTTGGCCGCGGCGATGGCATCGGCTTCACTGTGCAGTTGGCGTATAGGCGCCTGTTCAAACGTAGTCATGCATTCATCCTTCTGTTTTGGTTCGCATCCTGTAGGAGCCCGGCTTGCCGGCGATGGCGTTTTCAAGAACGCCATCGCCGGCAAGCCGGGCTCCTACAAGGGGTTGCGGTGTTGGAATGGGCTTGAGCAAGTTCCAAGCCAATGTGAAAAGCCATGCTGTACAGGGGCTGCGCAGTCTGGGGTGCTGCTGGAGAAGCAGCTCGAGCAAGTGGCTGCTGGCGCAGCAACAGTGCTGTTGGCAGGTCAGCAGTCGCCTGCTCCAGCAAGCACCAATACCCTTGTAAACCGGGGGGCGCGCCGATTGGCACGGCCTCTGCAATACCTCCCTCCACTGACTTGCCCAATTCAATGGAGCTCCCCATGACCCTATCCGCTGTCCTGCCCACGCCTGAGCTTGAGCAGATCTGGTTTACCCGCTGCCCGGTGCCGACGGCATCCGGCATCGCCTACAAGCTGGGGTGGTTGACCGAAGAGTTCGCGCCGGACGGCTTGCCCGTGTCGACGTTGCAGGAGGCCCGCCAGCTGGGCCGTCATCACTACGATCACGACCTGCCTGGGCTGTTTCGCGAAGGCGGCAACGTCCCCGCCCTGGCCGCACGTGCTGCCGGTGCGCCAAGCCGGCTGATCGGCCTGACCTGGATCGAAGAATGGCAAACCATCCTTGTGCGCCCGGACTCCGGCATCACCCGCCCCGAAGACTTGAAAGGCAAGCGCCTGGCCCTGCCGGCCTGGGGTGACAGCCGCCCCGGCAGCATCGCTCGCGCCATGAGTTTGCACGGCTACAAGGGCGCGCTGAGCCTGGCGGGTCTTGGGTTCGACGATGTCGAGCTGGTGGAAGTGGCCTTGCAGGACCAGTCCCAAGCCCCGGACCCGCAACAGGGCCTGCAACGCCTGTGGTCGGGCCTGGATTACCTGGTGCGCGACGAGGTGGACGCGGTGTACGTCAAGGGCGCGTCGGCAGCGGACGCCGCGCGGCGCCTAGGGCTGGTGGTGGGCATCGACCTGGACCTGATCGCCGAGCCGCGCTATCGCATCAACAACGGCACGCCACGGCCGATCACCGTGCACCAGAGCCTGCTGGACAACCACTTTGACCTGGTGGTGCGCTTTCTCGCGCAAACCCTCAGTGCTGCCGAGTGGGCGGCGAACAATCGCGACGGCCTCAACGCCATCCTCGAAGAAGAAACCCGCGCCGGCAGCGCCGGGGTGGCCGAAGCCTATCGCGGGGATTTCCACACCACCCTGGCGCCGGACCTGTCGGCCCAGCGCCTGGATTTTCTCGGCACCCAAAAAGAATTTCTTTACCTGCACGGCTTCCTGGAGCGCGATTTTTCCATCGCCGACTGGGTCGATCCGCGCCCTCTGCAAGCCGCCCATGAACTGTTGGCCAAACGCCGCGCCTGAACCTGGAGAACTCCCATGACTGCCATTGTCCACGCTCAACCCATCAGCCTCGAACTGCAGGCCTTTGTCGACAAAGTGCTGCTGGAGGCCGAAGAGGCTTTCACCGTATTCCGTGAAACCAACACCATTACCGCCAACGGCACCGTTGGCTTTATCGAGCGCGTCCCCGGCCAGGAGTTGCTGGTGTCGGTGAACTACGGCGGCCCGTGGAACTACCGCAAACCGCTGCAAGCCACGGTGACCGACTTTGCCGGCAACGTCATCCTCGGCAAGGGCAAGGGGGGCCTGGGCCGCTACACCAAGCTGTTCCAGCAGCACGCCGACGTGACCACCGTGTCCCATGTGCACTCGCCGTACCTGGGCGCCTGGGCCCAGACCCATCGCACCTTGCCGTTCCACTACGTACCGGTGCAGCGCTACCAGTTGGCGCGGGAACTGCCGGTGTACATCGACCGCCGCCAGCAGGAAGTGGACTTCATCCTCGACAAGATCGCCGAGAACCCCTTCAACCTGGCAATCCTTGAAGCCAACGGCGGCTCCACTGTATGGGGCAAGCAAGGGCTGCGCGCCACCGCGGAATTCATCCTGTTGCTGGAGGAGGGCGCACAGCTGCAATTGCTCGCGGATGCGCTGGGTGGCTCCCGCGCTTATGGACCGGGCGTACTGACCCAGCAGTGGAAGATGAGCGGATTGTTCGAGCAGGCCACCGCGCTGGGCCTTGTACCCGCTATCGACCGCAAAAACTAAACACACCGCGAACCCCTTGTAGGAGCCGGCTTGCCGGCGATGGCGGCGGTACATCCAACATTGATGTTGCCTGATGCACCGCTATCGCCGGCAAGCCGGCTCCTACAGGGATGGCGATATATTCAAGGATGTTTGTCATGGCTGTAAAAATTCTCTGGTACCTCACCACGCCTGACGGACCTTATCCATGGGAACCCGAAGGCCGCTGGACAACCGACTTTCAACACCTCAAGCAACTCGCGGTCGCCAGCGATCGCCTCGGCTACTACGGCTCGTTGCTCGGCTCCAGCCCGAATGAAAGCCTGGCCGTAGCCGCTTCGCTGATCGACGCCACCGAGCGCCTGCGCTTCCTGGTGGCGCAACACCCGGGCGAGTTGTCGCCGGCGGTATTGGCCAAGTGGGCACTCACGGTTGACCAGTTCTCCAACGGCCGCCTGCTGTTCAACGTGGTCAACGGCAACGACGCCGGCCTGGCCACCCTGGGGGTGCATTACCCGCATGACGAACGTTATGCGTTCAGCCTCGAATACTGGCGCGCATTCCAGGGCTTCTACGCCGGCGACACGCGCGGTTATGACGGCCAGTACGTCAAGCTTGCCCCCCGTTCGCCCGGCGCGGCCAGCCATCCCCTTGGCGGTTGGCATCCGCCTTACCAGAAACCCGGGATTCCCTTGTGGGGCGCCGGCACATCGGGGCCTGGCGTCGAGCACTCGGTGCAGTTGCTGGACGTGTACCTGAGCTTCGCCAATACCCCGCCGAAACTTGGCGACAAGTTCCGCAAGGTTGCCGCCGAAGCTGCCAAGATTGGCCGCGAACTGACCTTCGGCACCCGCCTGCAGATCATCGTGCGCGAGACCGAGGAGGAAGCCTGGGCCCACGCCGAGAAACTGCTGCAACGCACTTCGCTGCAGACCGCGCGCAACGCCATTGAGCGCCAGTTGCCAGCGGGAGTGAGCTTCGAGGATTTCCACAGCGACGACCCGCAAACCCAGCGCAATGTCGAGACCCTTCGAGCCGGGCGCCTGCCCACAGCGCGCGAACTGGAGATCTACCCCAACGTGTGGCTCGGCCCGAGCCTGTTCGGCTTCAACATCCTCGGCCCGGCCGCTGGCACCTACCTGGTGGGCAGTGCCGAGCAGGTCGCCGAGCGCATCCGCGAATATGAAGCCCAGGGCACCTCGGCGTTCATCCTCTCCGGCTTCCCGCTGATCGATGAAGCCCACCGCGTGGCCGACATGCTGTTCCCACTGCTGGACCTAGACCACGGTTTCGACGTACCGCGCCTGGGCGTGACCCACAAGGCTGCACAGCGCGAAGAGGCTTGAGTGATGAGTGACGGATTTTCCCGCCGAGTGTTCCTCGGCAACAGCCTGGTGGTCGGCGGCGGCTTGCTGCTGGGCGGCTGCGACAGCGGTGCGGCCACCCAAGGCGCGACGGCCTTGCCGGGTAAACCTGTGAGGGGCGGGCGCCTGCGCATCGGCATTATCGACGGCGACCAGTCTGGCAACCTCGACGCGCACAAACCGGTGGGCGGCGGGATCATCCGTGGCTGGGCGCTGTACAGCAAGTTCTGGGAATGGAACACCGACGTCAGCACGCGCCTGGCCCTGGCCGAGTTTGCCGAGCCCAACGCCGACGCCAGCGCCTGGACCATTCGCATCAAGCCGGGCCTGGAGTTTCATCATGGCAAGACCATCGGCGCCGACGACATGCTGTTCTCACTCTTGCGCCTCACCGATCCCAAGCTGGCTTCGCCCTTTGCCGGGCTGGTCGGCGCCATCGACCGCAATGCCTTGCGCAAGCTGGACGAACGCACCATCGAGATCCGTTTCAAACAAGGCCAGAGTTTCTTCCCGCTGGATGAAACCCTGATCAGCTTCGGCGGCATCGTGCCCACCGACTACGACCCGATTACCAACCCGGTGGGCGCCGGCCCCTACAAGCTCAAGCGCTTTGTACCCGGCCAGCGCTCGCTGTACACGCGGTTCGAGAACTACTACAAACCTGGCCAGCCGTATGCCGATGAGCTGGAAATCATCGAGTTCAAGGACCAGGTCTCCCGCGTGGCGGCCTTGCGCGCCGGGCAGATCGACGTGGCCAGCGGCGTGCAGGCCGAGCACAGCGCGTTGCTCAAGGCCGATTCACGCCTGTCGTTGTGCGTCTCGCCGAGCACCTCGTTTACCGGTTTCAACCTCAACCTGGCCAAGCCGCCGTTCGATGACGTGCGCGTGCGCCAGGCCTTCCGCCTGCTGGCCGACCGGCAGGAACTGGTGGACCGTGGCCTGAATGGCTTTGGCCGCGTCGCCAACGACCTGTATTCGCCCCATGACCCCACCTACAACCACGCCATCGCCCAGCGCCCGTACGACCTGGACCAGGCGCGCGTGTTGTTGCGCCAGGCCGGGCACACCGATTTGCGCGTGGAGCTGACCACCACCCCCGGGCCAGGTGTGAATGCCGCGCTGGTATTGGCGCAGCAGGCGAAAAAGGCCGGTGTGGAGGTGCGTGTGACCCAGGTCGACGGCGCCGTGTTCAATGGCCCGCAGCGAGAGCAATGGCAACTGTCGCCAGGCTCGACACCTGCCCGAGGCTTCCTGGCTTCGGCGCTGCACAACGACGCGCCGCTGGCGATCTACAACCGCAGCAATTTCCACGATGAGCGCTTCGACAGCCTGTATCGCCAGGCCCTGGCCCAACCCGATCTTGAGCGGCGCAAAAGCCTGGTGCATGAGGCCCAGCAGATCCAGCACGAACGCGGCGGCCTGTTGATCTGGGGTTTCAGCGATGTCCTGGACGCGGCTTCCGTGAAGGTCGGCGGCCTGAATCCTGAACAGACCACCTTCGCCTCCTGGCGTTTTGACGAGTTGTGGTTGAACCATGTCTGAGCCGCAATGCAAAACCCCACGCACCCCGGCGTGGCTGTCGTGGTTTATCGGGCGCCTGGGCTACGGTCTGCTGACCGCCTGGGTCATCAGCCTGGTGGTATTCATCGCCACCCAGGCACTGCCTTCGGACCCGGCGCGAGTGATCCTCGGCCCGGATGCGCCGCTGGACAGCATCCTTACCCTGCAGCATCAATTGGGGCTGGACCAGCCGATCCTGTGGCAATACCTGCGCTGGCTGGGCGCCGTCTTGCGTGGCGACCTCGGTGTGTCGCTGGATTCGAATGCGCCCGTCAGTCATATCCTGTGGGGCCGCTTCGGCTACACCCTGGCATTGCTGGCCGGCGTGATCGCGGTGGTGGTGCCGGTGGCGCTGGCGCTGGGTGTCGCGTTGGCGTTGCGCCGGGACAGTCGCCTGGATCGCTGGAGCCTGTCGCTGTTGATCTTTCTCAAGGCCACGCCGGGATTTCTGTTGGCGATAGGCCTGGTGCTGCTGTTTTCCATGCCGCACATGGACTTCTTGCCGGCGGTGTCGATCCTCGACCCGGACCAGTCGCTGCTGCGCCAGCTCAAGTTTCTGATCCTGCCGGTGTTGGCCCTGAGCCTCACCGCATTGCCTTATCTAACGCGGATGGTGCGGGCGGCGATGATCGAGGCGTTGGAATCCGATTACGTGATCGCCGCTCACCTGCGCGGCATTCCGCACCGGCGCATTGTGTGGCTGCACACCTTGCCCAACGCGCTGGTGCCGGCGATCCAGGGTGTGGCGCTGACCCTGCGCACGCTAATCGGCGGCGCGGTCTTGGCCGAGGTGATCTTCAGTTACCCCGGCATTGGCACGGCGCTGAACGCGGCGATCCAGATGCGCGACCTGCCGATGATCCAGGCGATTGTGCTGGTGATCACCCTGGCGGTGGTGCTGGTCAACCTGCTCGCCGACCTGCTCACTGTATTGCTCACATCCAAGCTGCGCACCGCGCGCCGGGTCACGCTGATTCAACGCAACCGCCGGGGCATCACGCCGTGGTGGCGCCGTTCCCGAGGTGATGCATGAACGAGCCGCAAATCCGTAAAGGCGCACTGATCACATTGCTGGTGGTTGCCTTCGCGTTGTTCGGCCCTTGGCTTGCACCCCATGGTTCAACGGACATGGTCGGCCCGGTGTATGGCGCGCCTGTCGGGGCTGCCTGGCTGGGGTTTGATTTTCTTGGGCATGATGTGCTGTCGCGGTTGCTTAATGGCGGCTTGTCGGTGTTGTGGATGTCGGTGGCCGCCGCGGGTATCGCGCTGGCGGTCGGCAGCACGTTGGGCCTGCTGGCGGGCTTGTCGCGGCGGCGCCTGGACCAGTTGATTACCTGGTCGGCGGATGTGTCCCTGGCGTTTCCCGACCTGATTCTGGTGCTGCTGATCGTGTCGATGCTGGGCCGCGCGCCATGGCTGATTGTGTTGACCGTGTCCATCGCGTTCATTCCCGGGGTGATCCGCCTGGCGCGTGCCAGTGCGGTGGCGGTGGCGGGACAGGAGTTCGTCGAGGCGGCGCAGATGATGGGTTACTCGCGCTGGCGCATCCTGTTCAAGGAGATCCTGCCGAATATCCTCACGCCCTTGCTGGTGCACTTCGGCAACATGCTGACCTGGGGCGTGGGCATGCTGTCGGGCTTGAGTTTTCTCGGTTATGGCGTGGCGCCGCCCACGGCGGACTGGGGCCTGATGATCAATGAAAACCAGGCCGGCCTGCTGGTGCAGCCCTGGGCGGTGCTGGCCCCGGCGGTGCTGATCGGGGTATTTGCCTACGGCACCAATATCCTTGCCGAAGGCATCGGCCGGCGCAGCGCACGGATGGGAGAAAAGCAGCCATGAACGCAATCACCGAAATCGACACCGGGGTCCTGCAGGTGCATGACCTGCGCGTGGAGTTGCCGGGGCAGGTGGATGTGGTATCGGGCATCTCGTTCAACCTGCAGGCCGGGGAGATCCTCGGTTTGGTCGGCGAATCGGGGTCGGGCAAGACCACGCTGGCCACCGCCTTGCTCGCCCATGCGCGGTGCGGCGCGCGGATTGTTGGCGGCCAGGTGCAGGTCGACGGCCAGGCGCTATTGAGCCTGGAGGGCGAAGCCTTGCGCCGGGCGCGTGGCAGCCTGATCGGCTATGTCGCCCAGGACCCGGCCACCGCGCTGAATCCGGCGCTGCGCATCGGTCACCTGTTGCGCGAGACCCTGGCGGTGCATCCGTCGGGCCTGGATCGTGCGGCTCAGCAGCAACGTATCAATGAAACGCTGCGAGACGTCGGTCTGCCGGACGATCCGGAGTTCCTGCGGCGCTTTCCCCATCAACTCTCCGGGGGCCAGCAACAGCGGGTGATGCTGGCGCTTGCCTTCGTGCTGCGCCCGCGCCTGATTGTGCTGGATGAGCCGACCACCGCGCTGGATGTCAGCACCCAGGCGCATATCCTCGCCACGCTGCGGCGCCTGTGTAAAAGCCAGGGTGTGGCGGCGGTGTATGTGTCCCACGACCTGGCGGTGATCAAGGACCTGGTGGACCGGGTGATGGTGATGTATGCCGGGCGCATTGTGGAAACTGCCAGCCGCGATGCGCTGTTCAGCCGGCCGTCCCATCCCTATACCCGAGGGTTGCTGGCGGCGATCCCGGATGTGGCGGGACGTCGCGCGTTGCAAGCGATTGCCGGGCACGCGCCGGCACCGGGGCAACGGCCACAGGGGTGCAGTTTCGGACCACGCTGCGAGCGGTTTGCCTCAGTGTGCGCGTTACAGGAGCCGGCGTTGCAGGCCCGGGAGCCGGGCCGTGCGGTGGCGTGTCTCGTCCCCCATGACCAGCCGTTGCAGGCAATCGCGTTGACACCGATTGCGGCTGTTACCGCGCAGGCCGAAGCACCGTTGCTGTCCATCCGCGGCTTGAACGTAGCCTACGACCGGCAGGTGCTGTTCGACATTGCATTGCAGGTGCAGCCGGGGGAGTGCCTGGCGTTGGTGGGCGAGTCCGGCTCCGGCAAGACCAGCCTGGCACGGGCCATCGCCGGCCTGGGGGAAAATGCCCTGGGTGAATTGCACTACGCTGGCCGCCCACTGCCGTTGCAGGCACGCCAGCGCGATGCGGGGTTGCGTCACCAGATCCAATACATCTTCCAGAACCCGTATCGCGCGTTGAACCCTCGTCAAACCGTGTACCAGACGCTGAGCGCGCCCTTGGAACACTTCTTCGCGGTCAAAGGTGTTGCGGCGCGGCAGCGGGTCGAGGCGGTGCTCAAGCGCGTGTCGCTGCCGGCCTCGGTGGCCGATCTTTACCCCCACAGCCTATCGGGTGGCGAACGCCAGCGCGTGGCCATCGCCCGTGCGCTGCTGTGCGAACCCAGGCTGCTGATCTGCGATGAAATCACCTCGGCACTGGACGTGTCGGTGCAGGCATCGCTCCTCGACCTGCTGCGCCAATTGCAGCGCGAAGGGCTGACCTTGTTGTTCGTGACCCACGACCTCGGCGTCGTCCGCGCCATTGCGGACCGAGTGCTGGTGTTGAAGGTGGGCAGGGTAGTGGAGCAGGGCGCGGTGGATGAGGTATTGGACCAGCCGCAGGCGGCGTATACCCGCACGTTGCTGGAGCATTCGCCGTCGTTGGGGTGACGGGCACCGCTGCGCGGTGATCGCCGGCAAGCCGGCTCCTACAGGTCTGCGTCGTACACATGTACGCGCGATCGACTGTAGGAGCCGGCTTGCCGGCGTTTGCGTCCTCAGCAATCACACCCATATCGCATCCCACAACGGATAATCATGCACGCGCCTTACAATACCGGCCCGCAATGGGTTGGCGGTGATATAGCGCGCAACGGCCTGCAAATCTTCCTCCCGCCTGATGGCGCGGTCATGAAAACCCTTTTGCCAAAAACGACCCGACCGCCCCAGGCGCGCATTGATGGCGCGGGCGCTACGGGACTTTGTCGCCAGCATCAGCGCTGGCAAGCTGCTTTGTTTGAGCTCGACCAGCCAATGAAAATGATCCGGCATCACCACCCAGGCCAGCGAGTCGGCAAGGCCTTCGATTTGTGCCTGACGAAATTGATGACCACTGAACGACCGACTTGCCAGTCTGCAAAGACAGGCTCGCGGTGTTGGGTGACAGCGGTGAGCATGTAGATCTGACCACTTTCGGAGTAACGGCCAGTGCGAAGGTGTTTAGCGTGGGGGCGTGTGGACAATCCTTGTCCTCCTGATATGAATACAGGCAGGTAAGGATAGTGCGGCGGCAGGGGATTTGAGGTGAGACTTTGGCGCTGGATGTGTCTGATGGACGCTATCGCCGGCAAGCCGGCTCCTACAGGTGTGTGTCGTACGCATAAACATCGGTACACAGGATCCACTGTAGGAGCCGGCTTGCCGGCGATGGCGTCATGCGCCGCTACGCAACGCGTGCCTGCCTGCGACGCGCTTCTTCACGCACCGCCGGGATGATCCACCGTCCATAATCCACCGTGTCGTACAACGGGTCATACCCCCGGTTCAAGAACGTGGTCACGCCCAGGTCCACATAATCCAACAACGCCTGCGCGACGGTTTCCGGGGTGCCGACCAGGGCGGTGGTGTCGCCGTAGGCGCCTACGGCGGTGGCGGTGGGCATCCATAGCGCGCGGTCGTGCCGGTCGCCCAAGGCTGCGGCGGCCAGCAGGCGTTCCGAGCCGGTGCCCTTGATGCGTTTCTGCCAGGGGCTGCCGGCGGCAAACTGTGGGTTGGCCTTGATCTGTTCCAGGATCTGTTCGGCACGTTGCCAGGCCAGTTCCTCAGTGGCGCCCAGGATCAAACGCACCGACAAACTCACCCGTGGCGCTTCAACGCCCGCTGCCGCAGCGGCGGCCTTGAGCTTGGCAATCTGCTCCGCCACGCCACTCAACGGCTCGCCCCACAGCGCATACAAATCCGCGTGCTTGACCGCGATCTGGTAGGCGATGTCCGAAGACCCGCCAAACGAAATCGGGATGTGCGGCTGTTGCAACGGCTTGACCGGTGAAAATGCGCCTTTGATGTTGAAGTACTTGCCCTCGAAATCGAACGGCTCGTCGGCGGTCCAGGTGCGCCGCACGATCTCCAGGTACTCATCGGTGCGTTGGTAGCGCTCGGTCTTGTCCAGCAGGAAGTCGCCTTCCTGCGGCTCGGCGGTAATCCCGGTGATTGCGTGCAGGCGGATGCGCCCGCCACCGGTGGTGTGGTCCAGCGTGGCGAAGGCTCGGGCGGCAACGGTGGGCGCGGTGAGGCCAGGGCGGTGGGCAATCATGAACCCCAGGCGCTCGGTATGCGCCGCCGCGTAGGCCGCGATCTGCAGGCTGTCGGCGCTGCCCGGGCCGCTGGCGATCAGTACGCGGTCGAAGCCGGCATGCTCATGGGCGCGGGCATGATGGCAGATAAAGTCGAGGTCAAAATCCGGGCTGCGCATGCCACGGGTTTCAGACCACTGGCGGGGGAAAATCATGCCGACAAATTCAATGGACATGGGACGCTCCTGGGGTGGATCAGAATTGATAGTCGACCTGGGCCAGCAAGGTGCGGCCAGGCATGGGTTGCAAAAAGGTGTTGGTGGACCCGGCCAGGCCGCTGACGAAGTTGAGTTCGTTGGTCAGGTTGAGCACCCGCAACGTGGTGCTCCACTGCGGCTGGCGGTAGTACAGGGCGAGGTCGAGGTTGTACTCGTTGGGGATCTTTACCGTCTTGCTCAGGTTCAGGTACCAGCTGCTGGTCCACCAGCCGGAGAGTTCGGCGCCAAAGCCGGAATCGAAGCGGTAGTCGACATAGCCGCTGGCGGTGTACTCGGGAATCTGCACCGCGTCATAGCGTCCGGAAGGCCGCTGGTTGAGGCTGTTGTTATCGCCAAACACCGTGCCGTTGTCGGGGATGAACCCGGCGGACGCAAACCCGGCCTGGGAGGTGAACTCGTTGTAGGCGCTGAGCCTGGACAGGTTGAGGCCGCTGCGCAGGTGGTCATCCGGTTGATAGCGCACGGTGGCTTCCACGCCCTTGATCTGCAGCCGCGCAATATTGTTATTGCTGTCGGGCGCCTGGTCCCGGGCTTGCTTGAACGCCGCCAAGGTCATGAACAGCTGGTTGGGCACCGCTTCGACCTTAACCCCGACCTCATGCAACACGCTCAGGCTCTGGAACGCCAGCGGGTTGAGCTGGTTGGCGCCGGCGCCACTGCCCCAGCCCAGGCCGTTGGAGAAGAACCCGGTATTGACCGCCAGCGAGCGATCGAAGGTGTAGTACAGCGTGGTGTTTTCAGTGGGTTTTACGTAGGGGCTGACCTGGAAGGCAAACAACCGATAGTTGTCGCTGTCCTGGCGCCGATTGCCGCCTGCGAGGGTGAAAGGGTTATGGATCTCGGCGTCGATCCAGCTGCGACTGGCGCCGATGTTCAGGCCGACATAATCGCCGTACTTGAGGTTGTGCTGGCTGAACAGGGTCTTGGTGGTCCAGGTGCTTTCAGCGGTGTAGGGCGCCAGGGATTCGGCATACAGCCCATGCCCGGCCGCGTACATCGGCGGCAGGTTCAGCCAGCCGTAGTAGTTGGAATATTGCGGCACGCCGGGCTGGCCGATCCACGCGCCGTTGCCACCGGCCGGGTTGCTGCCGTCGAGGCCCAACAGGTCGCCGGGGTTTTTGCCGGAAGGATTCTGGGTCAGGTCGTAGGCGTTGATGGTGGAACCGAAGCTATTGTTGGCGGCAATCGACTGGTTGAATTCGCGGCGGTAGATCAGGCCGGTGTTGCTGTCATCGCGCAGGGTCCAGCCGCCCAGCCGGGTTTCATTGCGCGAGCGGAACTCGAAATGGTTATCGAAAATCGTGTCCTTCGATTGCACCTGGAAGGCACCCACGGCATCGGTAATGTCCTTGGAACGTTCATAGAACGTGCTGTTGGCCACGGTGATGGTGGGCGACAGGTCGGCTTCGATGCGCAGCTGCGTGGTAAAGCGCCGCGAGCTGCTTTCATCTTCCTTGCGCTGCCCGGCCTGGGAGGACAAGGACTGCTCGCCATTGCCTGCCAGCGTCGGGTCATACACCCAACCGCGCAGGCTGCCGGGGTTGGCCTGGGTATTGGGGGAAGCGGTCTGGAAGCTGCCGTCGACCACGCTGTACTGGCCCTGGGCATTGCGCTGGCGTTGCACCCAGCCAAGGGTGGGGGCATCGGCGGCGCCGGAGGCCAGTACCGGCGACCACAGGGTGTTGCCATTCTGGATGATCGGCGTGGCACGGCCGGCGTAGTACTTGCCGTGGTCTACCAGGTCCTGGGTGGCGCGGTTCCAGCCGTGGGTGATGTTGTAGTCGTAGTAGTTGTCGTAGCTGGCGTTCCAGTCCACGCGCACATTGTCGTTGCGCCAGGCCAGGGCGCCGTAGAACGCGTCGAAGTTGTTGTCGACGTTGTCGTAGAAGTCTTGCTGGCGCTGCTTGGTGATGCTCAGGCGATAGGCCAGGTTGTCAGTCAAGGGGCCGGTGTTGTCGATACTGAACTTGTTGGAGTTGCGCGATGTGCCGTCCGGTACCCATGAGCCCAGTTCGCCGCTGAGCTTGGTCTTGAACTCATTGAAGTTGGGCTTTTTGCTCAGGTAGTTGACGTAGCCGCCGCTGCCGGACACCGAGCCGTAGGTCACCGAGGACGGCCCGGCAACGATATCGGCGCCTTCATAGGCATTGAAGTTGGCGGGGTGACGTACGGCATAACCGCGCTGGCCGTCCTGGAAAATTTCCGACCCCTGGGCACGGAACTGCGGGGCGATCCCGGCATTCTGGCCGCCGCCACGGGTGATCCCCGGTGCATACTTGACCAGGTCGTCGGCACTGTGGATCGAGCCGTTGGCCAACTGTTCGGCGTTGATCTGTACCACTGAGCGCGGGGTGTCGAGCACCTTGGTCTCGGTGCCGCCATACACCGAGGTCGGTGGACGGGTGGGCAGGGCGTCGTCATCCGACTCGCTGCTGCTGGCCTGCACGGTAACGGTCTGCAGTTGGGTGTCGGCGGCAAAAGCCTGCAGCGGCAGGGTTGCGGCCAGCAGCAGGGGTAAACGCAAGGCGATAGCGTGCATGGCAGAAATGCCCCATAAAAAATGAGTGAAGGGCGCACGATCTTTTGTAGGGGCCGGCTTGCCGGCGATGGCGTCCGTTTGATCGGCGCAGGGCTTGAGGGCCCCATCGCCGGCAAGCCGGGCTCCTACAGAGGGGGGTGCGGTTTCATTGGGTCAGGCGGTGTCTTTGAGCCAGAGCTTCTCGAAGCGCCAGGTGCTGAACAATGACGCTTCCGACTGCGCACCGCCGACGCGGGTGGACACGCTGTCGAGCAGGTCGGCGTAGCCCCAGATCAACATGCCGCCGCGTTCGTACTGGATCTGCTGCACCTGGTGCACCAGGACCTTGCGTTTTTCCAGGTCGGGCTGGGCCATGGCCGCCAGGAACAGCTCGCTGAACTGCGGGTCGTTGAAGTGGGTCTTGTTCGATACCGCAAAGGGCGCATCGGTGTGGATCGCACTGGCCAGGAACGGCGCGCCGATGCTGCCGCCGGTGCTCAGGGTCCAGTCGTTTTTCAGTGGCCCCTGGAACGTCGCCAGGTCCACTTGCTTGACCTTCAGGGTCACACCAATGCGCTTGGCTTGCTCGGCCAGCACCAGCGCGGAACTCAGGCCGGGGCCGGGGGTGGTGATCAGTTCCACCTCAAGGTTTTCCTGGCCGGCTTCCTTCAACAGTTGCGCCGCGCGTTGCGGGTCGTAGGGGCGTGGGCCGAGGCTGTGGTTGAACGTCGGGTCGCTTGGCGCATACAAGTCGTTGGCGACCCGGCCCTGGCCGTTCAGTGCACGACGCACCAGTTCCTCACGGTCGGCCAGCAGGCGAAACGCTTCGCGCACCCGTGGGTCGTTGAAGGGTGGCTTGTCCAGGTTCATGTCGAAGGACAGCCAGTTGCCCGTCACGGACTTGATCACCTGCAGGCGCGGGTCTTTTTGCAGGATCGGCAGTTGCTCGGTGGGCAGCACATTGGCCATGTCGATCTGCCCGGCACGCAGGGCGGCGAGGCGCGAGACCTGGTCCTTGAAGTCGATGATTTCCAGCTCATCGGCGTAGGGCTTGCCGTCCTTGTAGTAGTTTTCGAAGCGGGTGAACAGCGAACGCTGGCCGGGGGTGAAGCTTTTCAACTTATAGGGACCGGCGCCCACCGGGTTGGTGACCGGGTGGTAGTCCACCGGCACGATGCCGCCGAAGTTGACCCAGGTTTCCGCCAGCGGCATGTAGCTGCGACCTTCTCGGAAGCTCAGGCGCACGGTGCGGTTGTCGAGCTTGACCAGGTTGTCGCGGTCGACCCAGTGCAACAGCGCGGCATAGGGCGAGGCCAGTTGCGGGTCGGTGAGGCGACGGATCGAGAAGATCAAATCGTCGGCGTCGATGGTCTTGCCATTGTGGAACTCCAGGCCCGGACGCAAGCGCAAGGTCCAGGCACTCGCATCGGCGTTCGGCTCGGCCAGTTCAGCCAGGGCCAGGCGCGGTTGCATCTGCTCGTCCCACTCCCATAATTTGCTGTACAGCGCAAAGCCGCGAACGATGCCGCTGCCCACCGGTTTGTGCGCGTCCAGGTTGCCGCTCTGGTTGCCATCGAGAATGCCCAGGCGTAGCCGCCCGCCATAACGTGGTCGGTCGTCGCCGGCCACCACGGCAGGCGCGTCGCTGGGGCCGCAACCGGCCAGCAGCAGGCCGCCGCCGACCGTTGCGCTGTAGCCGAGAAAGTCCCGGCGGCTCAAGAGTAGGGTCATCGCATCAGGCTCCACCGTTGGCCGAGTGCAGTTCACGCAGCGGTTCCTGTGCGCGGCTCAATTCGGCGCGCTCGCTGCGAAAGTGCGGCAGGATGTGCTCGCCGAGGCGATAGGCTTCTTCCAGGTGCGGGTAGCCGGCGAGGAAGAACAGATCGATGCCGATGCTGTTGTACTCGCGAATCCGCGCCACCACGTTTTCGTAGCTGCCCACCAGTGCACAGCCCGGAGGGATGCCGATGTAACCGAAGCCGGTCCACACATTCGGGTGAATGAAGAAGTCATCAAACCCCTGGGCCTCGTTCTTGTCGGCAAAGCCATGCTCGTAGCTCAGCTTGCGCGCAGTGCGCAGCCCGGCATGGGCGGCCACGGCCTTGACCGCGCCACGGGCGATGCCTTCGTCGAAGAAACGCTTGGCCTCGGTGCGCGCCAGTTCTTCGGTTTCGCGGGTGATCACGTCGATCGACAGGCCGAAGCGGATGTCGGTCCGCCCCCATTTGAGTGCGCGTTGGCGCAGGTCGGCGATCAGCGCGGCGATTTCATCCGGGTGCTCGGCGCGCATCAGGTAGAAGTCCGCGTGCTTGGCGGCAAACTCCCGCGCGGCAATCGAGGAACCGGCGGTGCAGATCAGCGGCAACTGGGCCTTTTTCAACGGGCCACGCAGGCCACCGCCGTCAGCTTTGTAGAAGGTGCCGTCGTAGTGGAAGGTCTCGTTGTGCCAATAGCCCTTGACCACGTCCATGAACTCGGTGGCGCGTGCATAGCGCTCGTCATGGTCGCTGTAGTCGCCGACCTGGCGCTGGATCGCATCCGAACCGCCGTTGATGATGTTCCACACCAGGCGATTACCAGTGGCGCGCTGGTAGGTGGCCGCTTGTTGCACCGACACCCACGGGGTGTAGTGGTAGGGCTGGAACGCGGTGACGAACTGCAGGGTGCGTGTCTCGCGGGCCAGCAGCGAGCAGACCGTCCACGGCTCTTCGCCGGTGGGCGCGTTGACCATCAACGCACCGCCAAACCCGTTGATCTCAGCCGCCTTGGCAATCTGGCCCAGGTAGTCGATGTAGGTGAAGTGGTCGCCCACACTGAACCCGGAGACCGCGCCGGTGCTGTTGGCGCCGCCGCGATGCCAGTCGCCGCGGTTGCGTGGGTCGCCGGGCAGGAACTGGGTTTCACCGTGCAATGGCAGGCGAGTGAAGAATTCAATGCTCATGAAGCCTCCTGCTTACTGGGCGGTCGGGGCGCAGACCGGGGTGATCGGCTGGTCGTTGATGACCTTGTGGGCGAACGGTATCGAGTCCTTGAGCGACGCATTGACCGTGGCACTGTGGCCCAGGCCCTTGTACAGGTGGCCTTCGACCACGGAACCTGCGTTGCACGCGTCCTGCATCAACTTGACCTGGGTGGCGGCGGCGGGGGTGGTGTCATCGGCGCCGGTGCCGATGAAGATCGGCTTGGAGGTCTTCAGGGTCGGGTACGAAACCTGCGCCAACCAGGGTGCGAGCTGCTTGCCCTTATAGTCTTTCTTGGTGTTGGCGATGCTCAGGCCCAGGCCTTCGACGTCGCCTTCGAGGGCAAACAGGCAACTGGTGCGAGCCTGTTCGAAGATCGGCAGAGCCTTGTCGGTGTAGAAGTCCGCCGGGTTGATGCTCGGGTCGTATTGCTGGGCCGCGAGCAGGGTGTAGAAACCGTAGGCCAGGGTCGGGTCGACCTTGTTGCGCACCTCTTCGCTGGGGTTTTTCGCGTAGTCGAGGGTGTAGATCACGCCCGTGCCGATGCTGCCCTTGACGCCGAGGTCGGGGGCGTAGGTAGCGGCATAGGCAGCTGCCGCAAAGGCACCGGCACCGCCCTGGGACTGGCCGACGATCAGCACTTTGTCGGCCAGGCCGGGGACACCCGCGACCACGGCCTTGGCGGCATCGAGAATGCCGTAGGCGGCCATGCGGCTGTTCAGCAATGGGTGGCCGCCGGGGACACCAAGGCCTTGATAGTCGGTGGCGACCACCGCAAAGCCTTCTTCCAGCCAGCGATTGAGGTAAGCCACATCGCGGTAGGAACGGCCTTGCCAGGACGGCGCGCACACGTCCGCCACGCCGACGGTGCCATGGCCCCAGCTCGCCACCGGCCAACCCCCCGCAGGCGCCTTGCCCTTGGGCAGGAACAGCGCGCCGGAGACCACGATCGGCGTCTTGTTATCGATGCCATCGGTGGAGGTGTAGAGGATGCGTTGGGCGCTGGCGGCATTTGCCAGGCTCAGGGTCTTGTCCAGCGGCTCGCTGCGCAGCAGTTTGCCGGGTGTGGCCGGGATGGCTTTTTCCCAGGTGTAGAACGCCGAGACGCGGCCGTCACCTTGCAGCGGGTCGGGTTTCGGTGCATGCACATCGGCGGCAAAGACGCTCATGGACAAGGCCAGTACGCTGAGACCGAACGCGAAGGAGTGTGGCAGTTTCATCAATCATTTCCCTATCAAGGATTAGTGCTGACCTGGCCGCGCAGGGCCGGCCAGTAGTCGGTGAGTTTCAGGTCGATCAGGGCCTGGTTAGTGAAGCCGGTGGCCAGAGACGGGCCGATGTCGTAGGTATCGCGAATCAGGTGGTTGGCCAGGGCGTAGGCGGTCAGCGCCTGGTAGTGGGCCTTGAGTTGCGCATCGCTTTTTGGCGCCCAGCGTTCTTTCCAGGCCACTGGGTCGTTCTGGTCGTCGCGGCGCAGCACGCTTTCGGCGGTACCGGCGCGGGAGGACAGCTGGTAATAGGCATCCTGGTTCTGTGCTTGGGAAATCCACCAGGCGGCCTTGACCCAAGCGGTTGCGAGTAATTGAGTGATGTCCGGGTGCTGCTGGACGAAGGTGTCGGTGCCCCATAAATCGGAGACCAGGCGCCAGTCATTGCTGCCTTGCTTGGTCGACCAGATGATCTTGCCCACGCCTTTGTCTTCCAGGGCATAGGCTTCGCTGAGCAGCACGGCCGCATCGACCTTGCCGGCCGACACCGCCGCCGCGCCGACCTGCGGGTTGAGGTTGGCGATCTTGAAGTCGTCGAGCTTCAAGCCCTTGCTGGCCAGGAAGTTACTGAACGCAAACTCCCATGGTCGCCCCCGGTGCAGCGCCAGGCGCTTACCCTTGAGGTCTTCGATGGTCTTGGCGCTGGAACTTTCGGGCACCACCAGGTAGATGTTGTTGCCGCTGCCGCCGGGCACGATCAGCTTGCCCGGCACGCCACCGGCCCCGGCGATCACCGAGGGCAAGTCGCCGCGTACGGCGAAGTCCAGGCTGTTGTTGCTGAAACCTTCGTTGATCTGCGGACCGGCGCCGGCGTGGGGCAGGGCGATCCACTCAAGCTTTACGCCGCGCTCGCGCAATTGCGCTTCCAGCCATCCCTCTTCGATCACCCGCCCGGCGATGCCGCCGAATACCGGCTTGCCGCCTTGGGTAAAGGCGACGATGGCGATTTTTACCGAGGCCGGCTCAGCGTGGACCGTGCTGAATGCCAGCACCCCGAACAGCGCCGCGACGGTCTTGCGCCAAAGGTTTTTCATGGGCGTTCTCCCTACCTGAATGGACAACCCCCCTGTAGGAGCCGGCTTGCCGGCGATGAGACCGTTAAGCCTTGCAGCGCCTGAAAAAACGCTCTCGCCGGCAAGCCGGCTCCTACACGGGAATTGTGTTGGCAGGAAGAGAGCAGATTGCATGCCAGTCGCTGGGAAAATCGCTCTAGGCCGCATGCTGCAAGGGTTTCAGCGGTAGCTGCGCGGATGCCGCCTCACCCCGGCTGCTGATGTGCAAACACGCAAGTGCTGGCCGATTGCTGCTCCAGCAGCAGTCCATGGACGGGGTGTTGGTATATTCGATCAGGGAATATATAAATATTAATTAATAATTAAATGGTATAGAAAACTTCATGCACTATTGAGCACGCGCTTTTACTGCCAGGAATGCACCATGTCGCTGATCACCCATCCCAACGCCCGCGAATTGACCAAGTCGGTGCGTGCCACCGTGCTGGTCTTCAAGGACCCGCGCTCACAGGAATTACTCGCGCGCATCGAGCGCCTGGCGCCCAGTGAAGCCAACACCTTGATCATCGGCGAGACGGGCACCGGCAAGGAATTGGTCGCGCGGCATATCCACAATCTGAGCCGTCGTGGCCGTGAACCCTTTGTCGCAGTCAACTGCGGTGCGTTTGCCGAAACCCTGGTGGAAAGCGAACTGTTCGGCCATGAAAAGGGCGCGTTTACCGGCGCCACCACCCACAAGGCTGGTTGGTTCGAAGCGGCCAATGGCGGCACGTTGTTCCTTGATGAGATCGGTGATTTGCCGCTGAACATGCAGGTCAAATTGCTGCGCGTGCTGCAGGAACGTGAAGTGGTGCGCCTGGGTTCGCGCACGCCGATTCCGATCAACGTGCGGCTGGTGGCGGCCACCAACGTCAACCTGGCCGACGCGGTGGTGGCCGGGCATTTTCGTGAGGACTTGTTCTACCGTTTGCACGTCGCCACCATCCGCCTGCCACCGCTGCGTGAACGTCCGGGGGATATCCTGCCGCTGGCCGAGTTCTTCCTCGAAGAACACTGCCAACGCCTGGGCTACAACCGTGCGAGCCTGAGTCTGGAAGCCGAGCGCAAGATGCTCGAACACAGTTGGCCGGGCAACATCCGTGAGCTGGAAAACGCGATTCACCACGCCTTGCTGGTGTGCCGCAACCAGCGCGTGCAGCCGGCGGATTTGCACCTGGTGGACATGCGTTCCTCGGGCATTCGCCAGGACGAAGCCAACCACGCGCTGCCGGCTCTGAGCGGGCCCGTGGACCTGGAAAGCGCGCTCAATGCTCTGTTCGAGCAGAACATTCCCGACCTCTACGAACACATCGAAGAGACGATTTTTCGCGCGGCTTATCGCTACTGCCACGGCAATCAGCTGCAGACCGGCCGCTTGCTGAATATCAGCCGCAATATCGTGCGTGCGCGCCTGGAAAAAATCGGCGAACTGGGCAAGCCGGTGTTACTCGACGGCCAGTAATGCTAGGTTTTCGAACTTCCCTGACCGCTGGAGGGTTCGACGTTGATCCGACTTGCTGACTACATCGCCTATTTTTCCGATTCGGTGCTGGCGCCCTGGGCTGCGCTGACGCCCTGGGCACTGGCCACCCAGGCGCCTGCGGTCGTTCGCCAGTTGTTGGCTGAACTGCCCGCCGACGAGTACGTCATCCAGGATGAAATCGCCATACACCGTACTGCCACCGTGGAGGCAGGTGCGTTGCTCAAGCCGCCCCTGATCATCGGTGCGCATTGCTTTATCGCCAGCGGTTCGCTGTTGCGGGGCGGATGCTGGCTGGATGAGCATTGCATCATCGGCCCCGGTGCCGAATTGAAAACCTCCTTCATGTTCAGCGGCAGCAAGCTGGCGCACTTCAATTTTGTCGGTGATTCCGTGCTGGGGCACGGGATCAATCTGGAGGCGGGGAGCATCGTCGCCAACTACCGCAATGAGCGCGATGACAAGGAAGTGCGAGTGCGGGTCGACGGCACCGTGCAGCGCACCGGTTGCGACAAATTTGGCGCGTTGCTCGGTGACCAGTGCCGTATCGGCGCCAATGCGGTACTGGCGCCGGGGGCGGTGCTCAAGCCGGGGAGTGTGGTGGGACGCGGGCAGGTGTTTGATGGAGAAGCCTGCGTATAAACGCAATGTTGAAAAGGGCATGGTGTGTCGGCACGATATTAAATAGAATGAATCTCATTTGAGACTCACTCGCGCCGCGCAGGTCGCTAGCCATGAATGATGCTGTTGTTCCGACCCACGCCCCCGAACTCACGCTGTCGAGCCTGTATCGAGACCACCGTAGCTGGCTGGAGAGCTGGCTGCGTCGGCGCCTGGGCAATGCCTGGGATGCTGCGGACCTGAGCCAGGATACATTCTTGCGGGTGCTCGCCAGCGCCCAGCCGATCGCGCAGATGCAGGAGCCGCGCGCTTATCTGGTGACCGTCGGCAAGCGCCTGCTGGTGAATTTCCATCAGCGCCGTAGCCTTGAGCAGGCCTACCTGAATGCCTTGGCGAGCCTGCCGGAAGCCTGCGTGCCGTCGCCCGAGCAGCGCTGGCTGGTGCTGGAAACCCTGCAGGCCCTGGACGAGTTGCTCGATGGCCTGCCGGTGCTGGTGCGCCGCGCGTTCCTGTGGAGCCAACTGGAAGGCCTGGGCTATCGGCAGATCGCCGAACGCCTGGACGTGTCCGAGCGCACGGTCAAACGCTACATGGCCCAGGCCTACGAGCATTGCCTGCTGTTGGACCTGTGAGTCGCGACGTTGCCCGTGCCGCCGCGCAGTGGCTGGCGCTGCTGGAGTCCGGCGCAGCCACCGAGCGCGATCACGCCGCGTTGCAGCACTGGCGCGACAGCCATCCCCAGCATGAACAGACCTGGCAAAAAGCCCAGACCTTGCGCCAGCGTTTCAGCGACTTGCCCCAGGCCCTGGCGATGGCCAGCCTCGACCGTCCGCAACCTGGGCGCCGCGCCGTGCTCAAGCGTGCCTTGGGTATCGCGGCACTGGTGCCTACCGCCTGGCTGGTCAGCCGTCAATTGCCCATCGAGGCATGGCGCGCCGACCTGCACACCGCCACCGGCGAGCGCAAACGCATGCCATTGGCCGACGGCGGTAGCCTGCAACTCAACACGGCGACAGCGGTGGATATGGACCTGGCGCAGCGGCGCATCACCCTGGTGGACGGTGAGTTGGCGCTGAATCTACCCGGTGGCACGGCCATGACCGTACAGACCCGCTATGGCGAGTTGAGCGTCAGCCAAGCCGAAGTGTGCGTACGCCAACAGGCCAGCGGCTGCCTGGTGTCGGTGCTCAAGGGCGCGGTCCAGGTGCGCGACCTGAACGGACACAGGGCAACGCTGCAGGGTGGGCAGCAAGCGCCGCTGAAAGCCGATGGCCTGGGTGCCTGGGCGCCGTTTGATGTATTGCAACTGGGCTGGCGCGACGGGGTGCTGACCGCGCAGAACCAGGCGCTGGGTGACTTCCTGCGGGAGCTGGAGCGTTATCGGCCGGGTGTGTTGCGTTGGGAGCCGAGCCTGGAAAGCCTGCGGGTTACCGGCAGTTTTCGCCTGGACGACACTGACCGCATCCTCAACCTGCTGGCCTCGACCCTAGGGCTGGAATTGCATGCACGCACGCGTTATTGGGTCACCCTCACACCGCGCAAATCCCTGACCTGACACCCACGCAGGAGCCCGGCTTGCCGGCGATGGCGTCCTCAAGATCGCCATCGCCGGCAAGCCGGGCTCCTGCAAGGAGTGGGTCAGATAACGTGGGCGCGTTGCAGCTCGGTCAAGGACAGTGCCTTGAGCTGCGCCAGCAGCGGATCACGCCGGTCCCTGGGGTGGGGCAAATCCACCGCAAGCGCCTGGCGAATACTGCTCGGCCGGTTGTCCATCACCAGCACCCGGTCACTCAGGTACAGCGCCTCGTCCACATCATGGGTCACCAACAGCAGGGCGATGGCATGGTGTTCGGCCAATTGCAGCAGCAGGTCCTGCAGCTTCATGCGGGTAAAGGCATCCACCGCGCTGAAGGGTTCATCCAGCAGCAACACCTGCGGGCGTGAATACAGGCCCCGTGCGATGGCCACCCGTTGCGCCATGCCGCCGGACAACGCCTTGGGCAACGCCTGGGCAAACCCCTTGAGGCCGACTTCGTCGATCAGTTGCGTAACCCAGGCTTTGTCGTAGTGCTTGTCATCGCTGAAACCGATGTTCTGTTCCACCGTGAGCCAGGGCATCAGCCGGGGTTCCTGGAACACAAAGGCGACTTCGCCATCGGGGCTGCGCAGTTCGCCCTGGAAGTCTTTTTCCAGGCCGGCGACGATGCGCAGCAAGGTGCTTTTGCCACAACCACTGGGGCCCAGCAGGCTCACGGTTTCCCGAGGTTGCAAGGCCAGGCGCACGTCTTTCAGCACGGTGGTGCTGGCGAAGCTTTTGCGTGCGACGTGAATGTCCAACAGCGGTCGTGTGCTCATTGTGCTGCTCCCTGGAACGTGTCTCGCCAGGCCAGGCAGCGTTTCTCCAGCGCGGCGAGCAGGCCATCACTGACTTTGCCCAGCAGCGCCAACACGATGATCGCCGCCAGCACGATGTCCGGTCGTGAAGTTTCACGCCCATCGCTGAGCAAGTAACCCAGGCCCTTGGTGGCCGCGATCAACTCCGCCGCCACCAGAAACATCCACGCCAGGCTCAAGCCGCTGCGCAACCCGGTAAACAGGCCGGGCAGGGCGGCCGGCAACAGGATGCGCCGCACCAGGCGCCAGCGACTGAAGCCGTACATTTGCCCGACTTCCACCAGCTTGCGGTCGATATCACGAATGGCGGCGACACCATTGAGGTACACCGGGAAAAACGCGCCGATGGCAATCAGCACGATCTTCGACGTCTCGTCGATGCCCAGCCACAGCAGCAACAGCGGCACCCAGGCCAGGCTCGGAATCGAGCGCAGCCCGGCGAAGGTCGGTTCCAGATAGGCTTCGGCCTCACGGCTCAAGCCGACCCAGGCGGCAAATACCAACGCCAGGCTGGCGCCGATGGAGAAGCCCAGCAGCACGCGGCCGAGACTGGCACTGATGTGTTTCCACAACGCCCCTTCAGCGAGATCCGTGAGGGTCACGGCGATCTCACTGGGCGCCGGCATCTGGTACGACGGCAGCCAGCCCACCCGAACCACCACCTCCAGCACCAGCAGGATCAGCACCGGCAACACCAGGCCCTTGAGCCGCCTCGGCCAGGCACTGCGGTTGATCGTCACGGGTGTTGCCAGGGGCAATGCTTGGGTTTTGCTGGTCATCACGCGCTCCTTAGTGGCCGAACGAGGTGTCGATCAACTGGTCGATCACCTGGTCCACATTCACGCCTTTGCGCACTAACTCTTCGGACACCAGGATCGGTGCCGCCGCTTTGGACGACACTACATCCTTGCTGCTCAAGAACGGTGTGCTCAGGTCGGTACGCGAGAGTTGCAGCTTGGCCACTTCCAGCGGCAGGCCAGACTCGTCGGCCAGCAGCTTGGCGAATTCATCCGGGTGTTTCACCGCCCAATCCCGAGCCTTTTCATACGCGCCAAGCACTTTGGTGATGGTCTGCGGATGCGCGTTGGCGAACTTCTCGGTGACGCTGACCACGCCGTAGCTGTTGAAATCCTTGTTGCGGTACAGCAGGCGCGAACCGGCCTGGATTTCGCTGGCGGCCATGTGCGGGTCGAGGCCGGCCCAGGCGTCTACGTCACCTTTCTCCAGGGCAGTGCGGCCATCCGGGTGTTGCAGGTGCACCAGTTCCACATCGTCCTTTTTCAGCCCGGCCTTTTGCAGGCTGCGCAGGGTGAACAGGTAAGGGTCGGTGCCTTTGGTGGCGGCGATCTTCTTGTCTTTCAGGTCGGTGACGCTCTTGAACGGCGAGTCCTTGCGCACCACCAGGGCGGTCCATTCGGCGCGGCTGTAGACATACACCGACTTGATCGGGCTGCCATTGGCGCGGCTCAGTACGGCGGAGAGGCTGGCGGACGAGGCAAAATCCACACCGCCACTGTTGAGGTATTCCAGGGAACGGTTGCTGCCCTGGCTCAATACCCAGCCCACCTTGGATTGCGGCAAGGCTTGTTCCAGCCAGCCAAAATGCTTGAGCACCAAGCTGACGGGCGAGTAGTAGGCATAGTCCAGATTGACTTCGGCGGGATCGGTTTCGGCGGCATGGGCCAGGGGTTGCAGGCACAGGGCGAGCGCGCAGGCGCCGAGTAAGCGTTGGGTGAAGGGTTTCATGGAACAGCTCCGGCAAGGCGTTGAGAGAAGGTTTTTCTTATATTCAGAAAAATGAATCGGCATGTTCCATCATGCTTTTCAGGAATATGCAGTCTCTGTGCCATCTCTATCGGACGCGTGTTTGCTGGGCTTGCGGAGGATAAGGCTGTAGCGGGAACGGGCAAATTGTTGATCAACTGTCGGTGGTGCAACAGCTTGCATATATCTGTATCGAATAAATAAAGAGTTATATATTCCTTTTAATATCTTTGTCGATGGCGCATTTTGAGGGCCTGCGCATTCGTGCGGATTGACCCAACAGCCAAAAGGAAAGCCGACATGACCATTAAAGCGATCAACGTGCGCAACCAGTTCAAGGGCGTGATCAAGGAGATCCTACTGGGGGAAGTGGTGTCGGAAATCGACGTACAGACCGCGTCCGGCATCGTTACTTCGGTGATCACCACCCGCTCGGTGCGTGACCTGGAATTGAAAGTGGGCAGTGAAGTGATTGCCTTTGTGAAGTCCACCGAAGTGTCCATCGCCAAGCTGTGAACCCAATCCCAATGTGGGAGCGGGCTTGCTCGCGAATGCGGAGTGTCAGTCGATACATTCATCACTGATATGGCGCTTTCGCGAGCAAGCCCGCTCCCACATTTTGCTTTGCGTACACTCAGGCGATTTTCGGGCCTGAACCGCCGGGTGGATGGGGCTGCGGTCTTTCCGGCGGGGCATCGCTGGGCAGGTTCTTGGGTTTCTCGTTCGGATCCTTGTAGTCCTTGTGCAAGCCCCCGTCCAGGCGATTGCTCGACGAGCCGCCTTTTTGCGGCGTTTCGTCAAAGTGTTCCCACTCCGATTGCTGGAAGCGGAAGATGCTGTCATCGGTCGGCGCGTCACGGCCACCGTAATGGTGGATCTCGTAGTGGGCGTATTCAACCTTGTCGGCCCAGTTGTCCTGCAACAGACCGTCGCCCGCCAGGTCGCGGTACCAGTCGTTTTCCTTCTCGGTGGCCTTCTGCTTTTTGTTGTGGTCGACAAAGTAGCCGATGATCCCGCCCACCACCGCCAGCACCACGCCCACCAGGAACAACGGCCCGGTGAGTGCCGCCGCCGTGCCCGCGCCAAACAGCGCTGCCGCCCCCAGCACCCCGGCAGAGGCGCCGAACGCGCCGCCGGCCACTTGCAGGCCACCGGCCGCCTGGGCCAAGGGGTCCTTGTCTTTCACGCCGCTCTTGATCGCCAGCGCACCCAACACGATGTCGGCAAACCCCCCGGCAATGTCCGTGGCCGGGCCGAGCACCTTGATCACGGAACCGGCGATCTTCGCCGATTTGGACGCGCCCAGCTTGGCCGCACCCGCAGCAGCGAGGCCGTCATCCAGGTGCGTGGCCAAGCCTTCGGTGGCCTCAGTGACGGCCTTGTCGCCGTCGCCGAACAGCGTTGAGATGCCGTCATATTGGCTGTCCGGCACGGCGTCGAGCGCGGTGGCGATCTTGGATTTGACTTCAGACGGCAATTCACTGACGCGGAACTCGAAATTCGGCTCCTGCATGCCGGTCTTGCCCCAGATTTCCGGCAGGGTCTTGTCCAGCCCAAGGAAGTCCACCAGGCCGCCTTTGCCCAGGCTCTCGCCAATTTTGTCGCCCAGGCGCACGAAGTGGCTGGAGCCGCCGGCAAAACTCAGGAAGTCCTTGGCAATGGTCATGCGCTGGGCTGGCGTTTCACCGAGCTTGCCGCCTTTGCCGACCAGCTGGTAAATCCCGGAAAACAGGCTTACACCGGCACCCAGCGAGCCGAGGATGCCCTTGCTGTTGAGGGTGTTGAACACCTCGCCGAGCATGCCGCGATCCGCCACGGGGATGTAGGGTTTGCTCAATGCGGTTTTCAGGTCGGTTTCACTGATCACGCCGTTTTTCTTGTACACGTCGCCCAGCTCTTCAAGGGCCTTGGTGACGGCGGCGGATTTTTCCTTGCCTTGCAGGCCTTCGTTGAGGAATTTTTCCAGGGTTTCCTGGGTGCGACGCGGCAAGTCCAGGACGTTACCCTTGAGCACGCCTTTGAGCAGGCCGAACAAGTCCTTGGTGGCCAACTCCTTGTTCTCGTCGGAGATCTTGCTCGGGTCCGCCAGGATCGCATTGAGGTCAGTGGTCAGGCCGTCGGCCTGGATATTCTGCGCCGCCTTGCTCGCCGCCTCCGGGTCGAACAGCTGCAAGGAGGTGAGGGTGTCGCTCAGGTCTTTCTGCGCCTCGTAGGTCTTGCCCTGGCTCTGCAGGTCCTTGAGGTACAGCACGTATTCCGGGTTGGAGGTGAGGTCCAGCAGCTTCTGCTTGATCTCGTCCTTGTTCGGCAGTTTGTTGATCGCCTCGTCCATCTTCGACTTGTAGTCGGCCTGCACGGTAGGGTCGTTGAACAGTTCACCGATCTGCTTTTGCACGGCCTTGCCGTCGATGATGTCGTGCATGTCGGCCGAGGTCAGCTCGGTCTGCTTGTCATCGAACTCACGCCAGGTGGTGTTGAACGGGCGCTTGGCTTCCTCGTAGCCGGTGATGCCATGGCCGTTCTGGTATGCGGCTTGGGCTTCGAGGGCACGTACCAGCTTGGCCCGTGGGTCGTCCTTGGGTATCGAGCCGTCCTTCACGCCCGCACGGTAGGTGTCGATCAACTGGGTGGTGGCCAGTTCGCTGACGCTGAGGGTCGGCGACTTGTCATCCTTTTCATCGGCGTGCACGCCGGTGTCCATGTTCAGCACATCCAGCTCATCGGACTTGGGCAGGTTGTGCTTGGCGCGGGTGTCGTCCACCGAACTGGCGCTGGAAGCTTCCCACTTGGCGGCCACATCGTCGTAGAGCTGCGGGCTGAGTTCCTTGGAGACGATCACCTTGCCTTCGCTGGTTTCGTAGCGAATCAGGCCATCGCCCAGCTCATCCGGGGAGCCGAAGGTGATGTCGGTGTTCTTCAGGAAGTCGTTCGGCCCGGCCAGCTTGTAGCCTTCGCCCTCGCTGGTGTGGATTTTTGCCCAGGTTTCGTTGGCGGTGGCGACGCGTTTGAACAGCTCGGGGCTGACGTCGGACGACACCACCACCTTGGTGCCGTCATGCAGTTCGTAGGTGAGGATGTGGTCTTTCTGGTCGTTGTTCCAACTGAAGTTCTTGTAGTCGTTCAGGCCCGGCACCGGAGTGTTGGCATCCGCCAGCACCGCGCCGTTATTGAGTTCGCCTTCCACCACGGCTTTCTTGCCGGGGTCGGTATAGACCGCATGCAGGCCCGCCAGGTAGTCGAATAGCTTGGGGTTGTCATCGCGGGCCACGACCATCTTCTGGCCGTTGCTTTCAAAGCGGATCAAGCCTGGGCCGACTTCATCGACAGGGCCAACGGCGGTGCCGCCGTAGGGTGGCCACACCTCATTGTCACTGGCGCGCTTGTAGCCGGCGTCTTCACTGGTCGCCAGGCCGGTGAAGCTTTCATAGGCTTCCTTGGCCTTCTGGAACGCCTCGGGGTTGTCGCGCTGGCTGATAACGACCTTGGTGCCGTCCTGGGTTTCGTAGCGGATCACGCCCGGGCCGGTTTCATCCGGTGGGCCGAGGGATTTGTAATCGGCGAGTTTCGCCGGCGCGCTGCCGTCGGCACCGAGGCTCTGGTAGCCAGCGTTCTGGCTGGCGACCACGCCGGAGAGCGACTTGAAGTCCTGGCTGACCTGCTTGAACAGCTCGGGGCTGTCCTGCTCGCTGACGATAACTTTCTTGCCGTCCTGGGTCTCATAGCGAATCAACCCGGGGCCGACCTCATCGGGTGGGCCGATGGCCTTGTAGTCAGCCAGGGCAGGGGGTGCGGCGGCATCCTTGGCGGCCAGTTCATAGCCGTCCTTTTTGCTCGCATCCAGCCCGGACGGCGTCTTGTCGTGGGCCTCGACCTTTTTGTTATTGGCGCTGTTCTTGAGCAGCACGTGAAACGGCGCGCCGGACTTGGGTGGCGTGCGGGGAAGGGCTTTGGGGTCGGACGAGCGATCGAGGGGCTGGGTCGTCATGCCATGGAACTCCTGCTGTTGCCGATTGCGGCGGTCGGCAAAAACAGTAACAGCAGGGGTTCGGCGCTCGTTGCGAAAAGTTGTGAATTGAGTCTGCCGGCGACATAAATGTACACACCACTGTAAGGCGTGAGCGGAAAATTCTGATGGGCGCAATGTTGCCAGGTCGATAGGTTGGCCAGAGTCAGGAACATTTACTACAGGGATGGCAAACCTCATAACACGACCGTGAGACTTCCCGTGCGAATACCATCCTCCATCGCCTTGCCGACTACTCAGCCTGCCAATCTGCCTGATAGTGACGTTCCCCGCGCCCTATACAAAGAAACACCCGACCACAGTCGCATGCGCCGGGATGTGTCGGGTGCTTCCGGGGATGATCGACATACCCACGCCAACGGCATTCCGGATGCGGATGTTCCCGAATTGTTTCAAGCAAAAGTTACATTCGCTAAACATGAGTTTACCCGTGCTGAATACTCGCGAGGTTATAACGCGCCTGCTTCAGTGGCATTGCCGGGTTATTCCAGATCAATGAGCGATGTGGCGCTCATGAGGCTTGCGGTGGATAACACACTAAGCCCGGAGCAAATGGGCGCGTTGCAGCGCTTGGCTGAGCAGCGGGTTATCAACCGTACTCAAAGCCTGTTGAGTACCTTCACGAAGGTAATCTCAACCCATGGAGTAAAGGTCACTCCTGCGCCACAAAGTTACTATCTGTCCATGGTCAACCAGCTGGCGGAAGGAGAGTGTGCCGGGTTTTCACATTTATTTTCCCTGGCGGTGGCAGAAGGGAAACACGAGACTTTTCTGAGTAACCTCTACTACGCGGTTGCCAATCCGGATACGCCGGAGTCCCAGGCGTTTTTCCAGAGAATTACCGAGGTACAGGCCCGTGTAAAAAATCGTGGGATTGCGCATGATCCCGCCACCGTGAAGGTTGCGCCCTACACAGATATCGCCCCCCAGTTGCTCAATTCTCCTGCCACAAAAACGCTCTTGATCAGCAGTGAGGGCCATCGTCTGACCGCTGGCGTTATCGTTGACCCAAAGGGGGGGCGGACGTATTACTTCAGTGATCCTAATACGGGTTTTACTGAGTCGGTGTCTGAGCAACTATTTAAAAATGTACTGGCGAAGATATTTACCGACCCCGCTCTGAAACATTTCATTCAACCCTTGAAAGGCTTCCCGGGTGAGCCGAAATATCTTATCAGTGTGTTTAATCGTGATTACATTCCGCAGATATCCGGCGCATCCAATGATATCAAGTTCATGTACGACCGTCCTTTGAGTGGGCTGGACACTGTCAAGGTGCTCAATGCTTCAAGGTTGCCGACGTTAGAAGACGCCCATCTTCAGACTCATATCCCCGAAAAGACCGCAATGGAAGATTATGACCGGGTGGTAGCGGGGCTGGAAAAAATGCAGGCCAGCAAAGGTATGCCGCAGTATCACCAGGCAATGAGCGTGCTGGAATTGATCAAACTATTCATCGCCAGTCACCCAACGTCAAAACTCATACCGGTCATGGAAGCACTGGCGCAGCGCCTGACAAATGCGATCAATGACGCGGCTGCACCCGTTGAGTACCCCTACGTCTTTGAGCGGATGGAAAAAGACCGTGCCTGGTTGGCTGAGGATAAAGTCGGTCAGCCGACGCATTTTCAAAGTGAAACTATTCAGGGTAAGACCGTTGATATAAAGAGCAATGGTGGTGGGGACCCAGACAGGGCTGCACGGGTGAGAGATGCCGTGGACGAGGCGTTGAGGAAACTCTCGCAGAAGGCCCCGGCCACAGCGCAGGCTATCGGGAACAAAGTCAGGGTGATTATTGCCAACCCTCGCGACCAACCGGAAACACGGCTGTACTTTAATACCCCGCCGACGTTGATCATCGGCGATGATTTTTTTGCGCCAGCCTCTGCAAATGACGACGCGGTTGCTGATCGAATTGGCCAGCAAGGCCAGGTTCAAGCCAGACAAGCTGCGCTGGTCGCGGGAAAGCTGGGGATGTTGGACTATTACAAAGCAGACTCCCAAGGATTCCTTGAGGTGGTTAACAACAAGGAACCCTTTCGCGACGGCGGCGACAAAGTCAGCGCACGCGCAACCAGAAGTCCAGGAGATTTTATCGAGGAGTCTTTCACTGCGCGCTTATACGATGGAAAGCTCGATGTCGAAACCGATGCCGCACTCAACAGGCTTTTCGCTCCAGCGGGTAACGCCCCACCCCCCGCCACCACGCAGCCACCGAGCGAGCCGAATCTGCCGGTCGAAACGGGCACATCACCGACCATAGCGGTGGGGGCGATTGACGAGTCTGAAGTAAAACGCCTGCAAGCACTCGATGACGCCCGCGCCCCCTTGCGAATCGGGGAAATGAGCGTCAGTCGGGTCGAACTCTACAAAATGGGCGTGCACCTCAAGGGCAAGGCACTTATAGACACAGTGCCCACGGATGCCCAGGGAAGTATCAGCGGCGACGTGGAGATCGACTACAACCGTCTCCTGACTTTTTTGAAATCTTCATCGACTGAGGTCGGGGCGCGCGCGACACAGATCATCAGTGCAATTGCGGCCCAACGCAGTCCCGTCGCTGGGCCTTTGGCGACCCGCGGCGACGGCAGTCTTGTCCCTGAGTCGTTCCAGAAGTCTCTGCGTGACACATCGCAACAGGCTGCTGCGATGCGTGAATTGGAGCGCGGCGGTAAACCGCTGCCTGCAGATTTTTTCTCCACGGCACAAACGTCCAGTACTCCGGGGGGTAAAACCAAAGTCGCTGGCCTCGGCTTCCAGGCGTTCAGCACATTTCAGGGGCTGCGCAGTTCCATAGAGAGTTTCCAACGCGGCGATACGACGGCGGGGGGCATCGCCGTGAGCGCTGTAGCGTCTGACTATGTCGGGATGGGGGTCGAGGTTGGCCTCAACAAAATGGCGCAGTCTGCAGTCACAAAGATGACGCCGACGATAATGGGCTTTCAGTCCTCCACTATAGGCAAGATGATTGGAAAGGTCGCGGGTATTGCCGGCACCGCTATCAGTGTTCCTTTTGATATCTACAATGCCGTCGAATCGTTTAAGAAAGCGGCTGGCAGTAACGGTAAAGAAGCACAGGATCACTATGTCAACGGCGCACTCGCTGTCACCAATGCGGTGACTTCGATAGGCTTGGGCGCCGCATTTCTGGCCGGCGCCAGTGCTGCCGGGCCGGCGGGGCTTGCAGCGGCGGCAATATTGATGAGCGTGCAAGCGATTTACTCGGCCGTGCGGAGTGTGGAGGACATCAATGAGTACACGCCGTTGCCCGGTTCGAAAAAGTTCGAAGTCGGCCTAAAGGCATTCCTGGGGTTTGCCCCGGAATTTGATGTCGTAAAGCCTTATCTGGAAGCGAAATATGCCAAGGAGTACGACACGCAGAAGAGGGAATACCATCAAGCATTCTTGGACGGCCCGAGCAAAGACCATTTTGAACGTGTTGTATTTGGCTCTGCAGACGTAGTCGTTACGCAAGTGCCGGGGAAGGTGGGCTTGACAGGCCAGCACTGGTGGGCGCCGATCACCTATTTGCTGAACCTGATCAAAGTGGATGGGAAGGTCCCGTCCGTCAGCATCAAGGGTGGCAATGATCGTATTAATGCACCTGCCGATTCCTGGAACGGCATGTCGATCAAGCCTGTGGAAGGTGCACAGGGGTCAGGAAAGGCCACGCTTTGGGACTTGGGCGATGGCGATGACGAGGTGGCAGGAATATTCAGAAAACCCAACTACTTTTTGTTGGGGGGAGGGAAAAAACTGATCAGTGGGGGAGAGGTTGATGATACGTTTCTCTTCAACGCTGATGCCCGTCAGACCCGACAGCAAGCAGAGCAGGTCTGGGCTACCCAGAACAATAAAGGTTTCAGTAAAAAAGCCACTGAGCTCTGGGGCGGCGGGGGCCGTAACACATTGGTATTTTCCGGCAGTTTGAGTACCACTTACACCGAAGGCAACGACACTAAAACCGCCAGCTATTCAGGGCATGTCATTGACTTCAAGACCGGAATGATTTCAGTCAGTACGCCAGACTCGAAAACAGAAGGTACTTCTCCCATCGCCTATTTTCATGATTTTTCAAATGCCGCCACGGTTGAAAATGGCGAAAGTTATATCGTGGGCGATGACCATAGCAATCTGTTTACCCTGAACGGCAAGAAAGACGTAGTTCTGACCGGCAAGGGCTCCAACGTTGTCGTGATCAATGGCGGCGCTACCGTTGTCGGAGAGGGTGGCCCCAATACCTACATCGTCAATAAAGGCGACAAGGGGGTGACCATCAAGGACCCGAACAACAGTATCATCAGGCTTGATTACAGCGCGGCACAGGTGTCGGGGTGGCGCGTTTCCCCCTCGGGGGACCTGACTGTAAATTTGAAGGGGGATGAACCTGGAAGCGAACGTCAACTGCTGATCCAGAATGCTTTCTCCAACGATTCAACGAGTGACAAGGCACGGTTGGCATTTATCACCAATGACGGTGTGATGATGGCAATCAACGCGCCACGCCAGCCGGGTTCAGGCACACGTGTTGCGCAGGTCAGCAGTGTGAAAGTCGAAGGTCCCAAGTTCCAAGCCTGAGTCACCGGGTAGTAGCAACAGCCTGGATTGACTGGCACCGGGACACAGTGCCAGTCAATTTCAGCGTTTTTGCAGACTGCGCTCCATGCGTTGCAGGCCTTCTTCCAGCATCGCCCGTGGGCAGCCGAAGTTCAGGCGCACGAACTGTTGGCTGTCGTCGCCGAATTCGATACCCGCGCTCAAGCCGACCTTGGCCTGCTCGAGGAAAAACTGCTGCGGGTCATCCAGGCCCAGGGCGCTGCAGTCCAGCCAAGCCAGGTAGGTGCCTTGCGGCGCATGCATGACCACGCCGGGCAGGCGGGTTTGCACGGCGTCGAGCAGGTAGTCGCGGTTGGCTTGCAGGTACTGCACCAGTGCCTCGAGCCAGTCAGTGCATTCGCTGTAGGCGGCGCGGGTGGCTTCCAGGCCCAGGGGGCTGACGCTGTCGACCATGCCGCACCGGGCCTGGTTGAAGCGCTCGCGGATCTCGGCGTTCTGCACCACGGCGAAGCAGGTCTTCAGGCCGGCGACGTTATAGGCCTTGCTCGCCGACATCAGCGTGATGGTGCGCTGGGCGATCTCGGGGCTGAGACTGGCGGTGGGGATATGACGGCGGCCGTCGAAGCACAGCTCGGCGTGGATTTCGTCGGAAATGATCAACGCACCGTGTTCCAGGCAGGCATTGGCCACGGCCAGCAGTTCTTCACGGGGGAAGACTTTGCCCACGGGGTTGTGCGGGTTGCTCAGCAGCAGCGCGCCGGCGCCGTTCAGTGCCTGGCGCAGGGCCGGCATCGGCGTGACGTACTCACCGTTGAGCGGCTCGAAGGGCACTTCGATGCGCGGCAGGTTCCAGTGTGCCGGCGCCAGGCGGATTGGCCGGTAGTTAGGGGTTTGCAACACCACCGGCTGGCCCGGCTGCACAAACGCGTGCAGCGCCATGTTGAAGCCCGGTTCTACGCCCGGCAGGAACAGCAACTCATCCGGCTGCACGCGCCAGGCGTACTTGTTCCACAGGTCGGCAATGATCGCCTCGCGCACATCCGGCCCCGCGACGCTGTAGCCCAGCACCTGTTGGTCGAGGCGTGCGTGCAGGGCCTTCAGCACGGCGGGTGGGGCGGCGATGTCCATGTCGGCGATCCACATCGGCAAAACGTCTTGCGGGTAGCGGTTCCACTTGGTGCTGCCGGTGCCGAGGCGTGGGTGGATCGTGTCGAAATCAAAGCTCATGGGGGGCTCGTATCAGGGCGTCAGGCGCAGGAATGGCGCTGATTCTAGCGCCATTATTTTTATAGGCCAGAGCTGATTGCGAGCGACAGTTGCCGATGGGCCTGTTCCAGCGCGCGATTCACCGCTTCTTCACCGCGCACCATGGCCGGCAGGTACACAAAATCTACCGACTCAATACCCACCGTCGCCAGGATCGCGGTCATGTACGGGGTAAGGAAGTCCGGTTCATGGCCTTTGCGGGCGTTACCCGAGCTGACCAGCACAAAGGTGCGCCGGTCCTCCAGCAAGCCGACCTTGGCCAATTGCGCATTCACCGTAAAGCTGCGCTGGATGCGCACCACGTGGTCGATCCAGGCCTTGAGCGCCGCCGGCACGGTGAAATTGTGCACCGGGGTGCACAGGATCAGCAGGTCGCAGGCTTCCAGTTCCACGATCAACTGTTCCGAGAGTGCCGTCGCCTTGCCGCTCAAGCCCCCCGCTGTGGTGAGTGCGTTGGCATATTCACGGGTCAGCGGAGGGAGCGCCTGGCCGCCATAGTCACGCTCGGTCACCTCGGCGTCCGGAACAAGGTCGCGCAGCAGGGCACGGGCCAGTTTGAAGGTCTGCGCGGCTTTACCGTGGGGGCTGAAACCGAGAAGCAGGGCGCGGGTCATTGGCTGAGGTCCTGGGAAAAGTGCATGCCCAGGGGCAACAGGCCCTGGCGGAAATAGAAGCGTTGGGCCAGGGCCATGTGCATGCCGGTGTCCAGCACCAGCCAGCGATAGCCGTGGGCGCGGGTTTCGTCACGCACGTGGTCAAGCAGTCGTTCACCGAGGCGGCGCCGCTGCAACGTGGCGTCTACCACCAGGTCATCGATGTAGATAAAGCGGCCATACAGGGTGTTTTCGGTCAACCGGTAGCCGGCCAGGCCGATCACCTGGCCGTGTTCCCGCGCGGCGAGCAGGCGATAGCCGTTTTGCCGTTGGCGCTGGACTTGCTCGGCGAACGCCTTGGCGTCGGTGAGGTGCGGGCGCAGCTGCTGCATCACTGTAAAGCTGGCGACGCAATCGGCCTCGGTTTCCATCTGGACGAACTCGACGTGTTCATTCATGGCTGTGGTTCTCCAGGTGAGCCTTGATTGCCGCCGGCACTTTGCGAAAGCTGATGGCGACACGATTGAGGGCGTTCATCAAGCCGATGGCCAGGGTCAGGTCGGCGACTTCCTTGTCGCTGAACACCGCCGCGACCTGTGCGTAATCCGCATCTGGCACCTGGGTTTGCGCGACCAGCGTTACCACCTCGGCCCAGGCCAGGGCGGCCTGCTCACGCGGGGTGTACAGTGGCAGTCCCTCACGCCATGCGGCCAGCAACATAATTTTTTCCAGGCTCACGCCCAGCTTGAACAGGTCGCGGGAATGGCTGTCCAGGCAATAGGCGCAGCCGTTGAGTTGCGAGACCCGCAGGTACACCAGGTCGATCAGTTCTTTTTCCAGGCCGCAGCCGTGGATATAACTGTGCACCGAGCCCAGGGCTTTATAACCGGCGGGGGCGGCCAGGGCGTAGTCGAGACGGTGTTTCATGGGCGATCCTTATTGCGGTGAAGAGATGCGCCATTTTCGTGGCTGGCCGGGTGGCCTGACAGGGGCATGATTGGACAAGTGGGTTGGGACATGATCAGACTTCGGCCTGTGTTCCCGCCGAGCCACTTGCGATGTCGTCACTGCCCAAATACCAGGAAATCTACCGGCGTTTTCGCCAGGCCATCGACCAGGGCCAATTGCGCGCCGGTGAGCGCGTGCCCTCGGTGCGGGCGCTGGCCCAGGAGCTCAAGGTGGCGCGGGGCACGGTGGAGGCGGCGTATCAACTGCTGGTCAGCGAAGGTTTCTTCGAGGCGCGCGGGCAAGCGGGGACCGTGATTGCCGAGGCGCTGCCGCAGGTGTCGGTGAAACCCATGCCGGTTGCGTTGCCGGTGACTTCAGGCCCTCGGCCGTTGCAAATGGGCCTGCCCGCCCTGGATGCATTCCCGCGCAAATTGTGGGCACGCCTGGTGACCCAGCAAGTGCGCCGCACCGATGCGGACAGCCTGGCGATGGGCGACGTGCGCGGCACCCAGGCGCTGCGTGTGGCGATTGCCAGCTACCTGGCGTTGTATCGCGGCGTGGAGTGCACGCCCCAGCAGGTGTTTGTGTGTGCCGGGTATGCGGGCGGCCTCACCCTGGTCTGCGAAACGCTGGCGATGGCGGGGCAGCGCTGCTGGTTCGAAGACCCCGGGTACTTGCATGCGCGGCAGTTGTTGAGGCATCGCGGTGTGGAACTGGTGCCGGTGCCGGTGGATCGCGATGGGCTGGATGTCGCGCAGGGCATTGCACGGGGGCGTGGGGCGCGACTGGCGATAGTCACCCCGGCGCACCAGAGCCCCTTGGGTGTGGCGTTGAGCCCGCTGCGGCGGCAGGCCTTGCTGGAATGGGCGCGAGAGCAGGGCAGTTGGGTGGTAGAGGATGACTATGACAGTGAATTTCGCTATCGCGGGCAGCCGTTGGCGGCGCTCAAGAGCCAGGATACGGATGACCGAGTGATCTATGCCGGAAGCTTCAGCAAGATGCTGTTCCCGGGGTTGCGCTTGGGGTATCTGGTGGTGCCTGTGTCGTTGGTGTCGGCGTTTGAGCGTGCGGCCGAGGCGTTGCAGCAGCGTGGGGCGCAGTTGTTGCAATTGACGGCGGCGGATTTTCTCGAGCAGGGGCACTTCACCCGGCATTTGAAGAAGATGCGCCAGTTGTATGCGCAGCGCAGGGCATATCTGGTGGAGGCGTTGCGCGTGCATTGTGCGGGATATCTGCGGGTGGATGAGCAGGCGGGGGGGATTAATTTGCTGGCGCGGTTGGTGGTGGATGTGCCGGACCTTGTCGTGGCCGAGGCCGCTGGTAGAGCGGGGTTGGCGGTGCAGGCACTGTCTTCCTGGACGCTTGAGGCTGGGCGGGGGCAGGGGGTGTTGATGGGGTTTACCAATGTGGCTTCGGCGTCTGACGCGGTTGTGGTCGCCATGGTTTTGCGTGATGTGATTGATAAGTGCATAACCGTTGACCAATAACGGATATGTACTCAACGCTGAGCAACTGAAAAAGAATGCGCTCCCACGCAAGGTGGGAGCGCGCGGCCGGTCAGTGCTTGACCGGCGTCGGCAGGGTCACGAGGTTGACGTAGCCATCCCAGAATTTCTTCTGGTCCACACCGAACACCACCTTGGCCTTCTGCGTGCCTACCGGGGCGCCTTTCTGGTAGCCCAGTGCGCGGCCGTAGTCGGCGCCGAAGGTGGCGTCTACATCCACCCACAAATCGCGCGATTGCGTGACAATCTCTGGGTTGACCAGGTACAGCGCCGGCAAGCTGTCCCAGGTAAAGCTGTGGTAGCTAGGGTCCTTGTCGAACAACGGCCCGAACTCATGCGTGTACAGGTCGGCAATCGGGCCTTTCTGGGCGATCACGCGTTGGTACACCGCCTTGTCGAAGGTGACTTTCTCGCACACATCGTTGGGGAAAATCACGTGTTCGATCGGCGCGCGCAACACGATCTTCGCGGCCTCCGGGTCGAACCACCAATTGAATTCCGCCGCCGGCGTGGTGTTGCCCGGAATCTCCAGCGCGCCGCCCATGTACACGATGCGCTTGATCAGCGGCACGATATCCGGCGCCGAGCGAATCGCCAGGGCGACGTTGGTCAGCGGGCCGACGGCAAGGATCGTCACCTGGTGCGGATTGGCACGCACGCTTTGCACAATGAACTGCGCGGCCGTCTCGCTGCGCAGTTTCGTGTGCGTGGCCAGGCCATCCGGTGGCGTGACCAACTGCGCGGGCGAGGTAGGACGCGGGTTCTTGAACGCCCCTGGCCAACCGGAACCGAACAGGGCCTTTTCCGCCTCATAGGTGGCGTAGTCGTGCAGCAGCGGGTAGGCGGCGCCGGAATAGACGCCCACCTCTTTCTCCACGCCCATGCGTTCCACGGCCTTGAGGGCATCGACCTGTTCCTGGTCGACCCAGGCGTTGCCACTGACCAGGGTCATGCCCAGCAGCTCGATGCGTTTTTGCGCGTGCAACTGGGCGAGCATGATGAAGGCTTGGCCGTCATCGTTGAGCACATTGAAGTCGGTGTCGAAGATGACTTTTTCCGCGGCCTGCGCGGTGCTGGCACACAGGCCGACCGCCACAAGCAACGCACAGCGTTTCAAGAAGCCTTGCATGGTGATTCATCCGAAAAAGTTGTTGTTATCAACGGTTCACCAGTTTCGCCGGCAAGGCGATGACCAGGAAGCTGCTGAGAATCAGGCAGCCAGCGAAAAACCACAAGGCACCGGCACTGCTGCCCGTGACGTCGATCGCAACGCCCATCAACGAGTTGCTCACCAGGCCTGCGATATTCGCCACCGAGCAGGCCAGGGCAAAGCCGGTGGCCGCCGCGGTGCCTTTGAGAAAGGTCGCCGGCAGGCTGAAGAACACCGGCACCGCGCCGATGATCGCCGCCGAGGCAATCGCGAACAGCGCCACGGTGGCCGCTACGTTATGGGTAAAGAAGGTGCTGGTGGCCATCGCCGCCGCACCGATGAAAAACGGCACGATGATGTGCCAGCGGCGTTCGCGGTGCTTGTCGGAACTGGCGCCGATCAGCAGCATGCCGAGCAGGGCGGCGACGCTTGGCAATGCGGTCAGCACGCCGATATGGAAGGTGTCGGTGACCCCGGCGTTGCGGATGAAGGTCGGCATCCAGAAGCCCATGGCATAGGCGCTGAGCAGGATCGAGAAGTCGATACCGCCGAGCATCCACACTTTGAGGTTGAAGAACCCGTCACGGAAGCTGTGCTTGCTGCCGGCGCCGTCGGCGTCATCCTTGCGCAGTTCGGTTTCCAGCAAGGCCTTTTCCTCAGCCGACAACCATTTGGCTTGCTGGTAGGTGTTGGGCAGTGCCCAGAAGGTCAGCACGCCCAGCAATACGCTGGGTACCGCTTCGATCAGGAACAGCCACTGCCAGCCGCGCAGCCCGCCCATGTGGTCGAAGTGGCCCATGATCCAGCCGGACAGCGGGCCGCCGATCACGCTGGACAGCGGCAGGCCGATCATGAACAGCGCGATGATGCGCCCGCGCCGATGGGTGGGGAACCAGGTGGTCAGGTAGTACAGCACGCCCGGCAGAAAGCCCGCCTCGGCCGCGCCGAGCAGAAAACGCAGGATGTAGAACTGGGTGGTGGAGGTGACCAGCATGGTGCAGGCCGAGAGCAGGCCCCAGGTGATCATGATGCGCGCAATCCAGATTTTTGCGCCGACCCGTTCCAGCACCAAGTTGCTCGGCACTTCGAACAGGATGTAGCCGACAAAAAACAAGCCGGCACCGAGGCCGAACGCGGTTTCGCTGAACTGCAGTTGGTCGAGCATCTGCAGTTTGGCGAAGCCGATGTTGATGCGGTCGAGGTAGGCGGCCAGGTAGCAGAAGCACAGGAACGGAATCAGTTTCCAAGTGATCTTGTGGTAAAGCGTGTTGACCGGGTCGGCGACCGTGGTCGCGGGCGCTGCATTCGCAATGGGCATTGGGTGTCTCCTGGCGGTGACTTATGGTTTTTATACAGCCGCTTTTGTTCCAGCACTTCGGAGTGCTGTAGAAGCGACTTCCAAAGGCAGTGTCAGAAGACTGAGGGCGGCGCCTGGACACGATCCATATGGACGCCGGGCATATGTGGGAGCTGGCTTGCCTGCGATGGCATCGGCGCGGTGTCACTGTTACACCGCAGCGTCTGCATCGCGGGCAAGCCCGGCTCCCACAGGGATCGGTTTCCACATTTGAATGTGTTCCAAGGCCGGGCCTCAGTTTGTTCAAGACCGCACTCTATGGCGCGGTTCTCAGTACCGTCTTATTGCTCCTTGAATTTGCGCATTGCCTCCTGCTTGCTCACTACGTCGCCATATTTGCTGTCGATATCGAACAGGTTGGCTTCATGGGGGGCCGGGTGCCGGTCGCCGACGCATTCGCGCACGACGATGGTGCGAAACCCGTGTTGCACCGCATCCACCGCCGTGGCGCGGATGCAGCCGCTGGTGGAGCAACCGGCCAGTACCACGGTGTCGATGCCCTGGGCATGCAGCATCGGCGCCAGGCTGCTGCCGAAGAACGCACTGGCGTACTGTTTGGTGATCACCACTTCATCGGCCTGGGGCAACACGTCGGCGCAGAACGCCGCCAGTGGGTTGCCTTCGACCATGTCTTTCATCACCGGGGCCTTCTTGACCCAGATCCCGCCATCGACGAAATGGCCGGGATGGTAGCGGATATTGGTGTGCACCACCGCAATCCCGTGCTTGCGTGCGGTGGCCAGCAGCTCGACGCTTTCAGCTACAGCCGTGACCACACCCGGCGCAAACAGCGGCGCGCCTTCGGTGGTGTAGCCCTGCATGAAGTCGATCATCAGCAGTGCGGCTTTCTTGCCGAAGCCGATGCGGTTGCCCCATACGCCTTGGTAGTTGGCGTCGGCGGATTGTTCACTCATCTTTCAACCCCTCATTCATGTCTGACGTGAGCGCGCTTTTTTTGTGGCAAGCCCGCTCACCACAAAGCAACTTTCCGCTCCCGTTAATAAGCGCCGGAAAGCAGGGCGCCAGCACCGGGAACGATGGGTTCCAGGTCCAGGGCCTTGAGCATCGCGTAGGTAGTGGCGATGGCGGCGGTGAGCACCGGTTTGCCGGTTTGCGCCTCGACCTTGGCCACCACTGGCAGCGATTGCATCTGCACGCAGGCGGACAGCACGATCACATCGACACCTTCCAGGTTCATGCCGGCGACGATAGCCGGCAGGTTGGCCGGGTCGTGGCGGGCCACTTCGAGGTTGTCCGGGATCTCCAGCGCACGCCAGTCCACCACCTCGAAGCCTTCTTCGCGGATGTAGTTCACCACCAGTTCGGTCAGCGGTTTCATGTACGGCGCAACAATCGCGATGCGCTTGGCGCCCATCACTTTCAGGCCTTCGATCAAGGCGCCGGCGCTGGTGATCACCGGGGCGTTGGCGTCGTTGTCGGCGGTGGCTTTGCGCAAGCGCTGTTCGGAGTTGCGGTGGTAGCCCAAGCCCATTGCCATGATCGCCACCAGGCACGCATAACCCAGCACATCGACCTTGGCGTCGGACAGCTCGACGGCACAACGGTCGGACTCGCCGTCCATGGCCGCCAGTTCTTCCTTGCGCACTTGCTTCATGCGCATGCGGCTGGAGTGAAAGGTAAAACGCTCGGGGCGGATCGCCTGGCGTGCGGTGAGCATCGCCGGGATCTCGGTTTCCATGGTGGTGTTGGAACTGGGCACGATCTGGCCGATGCGGTAAGGCTTCTGCATGGTGGTCTCCATGGTTATTGTTCGAGGAAGTCGCCAAGGGCGTGGAAGAAACCGTCGAAGTCATCCCACGGAATCATGTGCCCGGCATTCGGAACGCGGGCCACCTGGATGGCCGGTTGCAGGTCCTGGATTTCGGCAATGTCTTCATCAAGGATCACGCCGCCGCGCCCGGCCACCATCAACAGGGCAGGGACCTTGAGGTGGGGCAGGTCGTGGTGGAAGTCCACCGTGTGGAAGTCATTGAAGGCGCGCACGATGGCGGGCTCATAGCAGGTGTGCAGCCATTCGGCGCGCAGTTGCAGTTGTTCGTCGGTCCAGGTGGCGCAGAAGGCGCGCATCGCCTCGGCGTGCATGCCCACCAGGGATTGGCGGATCGAATCGACATACCACGGCAGCTTGCTCGGGTATTCGCGTCGGCCCGGGCCGGACACCGGCGGGTCGATCAGCACCACGCGGTTGACGCCCTGGGGGTGCAGCACCGCGCTGCGCACGGCAAAGCGCGCGCCCATGGAGTGGCCCATCAAGTGGTAGCTGTGCAGGTTGAGTGCATCGGCAAAGGCACCGATGTCTGCGGCGCAGGTGTCCGCGCTGTAGTCCAGCTCGGGGCCGGTGGACGAGAGGCCGCGACCACGCACATCGAGCACGTAGGTGTCGAACTGCGCGCCCAGGCGCTCGGCCACGAAGCCCCAGGTGATCGCCGGGCTGGTGATGCCGGGGATCAGGATCAGCGCCGGGCCCTTGCCGCCGTAACGCAGGTAGTGCTGGCGAATGCCATTGGCCTGCACGTTGCCGCCGTAGAGGAAGGTGCTCACGCGGCCACCCCCGATTTGAGTTCTTGGGCGTACAGGTCATAACCGTAGACCCAGGCCGGGTCTTCCTGGGTGCGCAGCCAGGTGTTGGCGTTGGACACTGCTTGTACCCGTGATGCACGTTCCTTGCGGTTGGCTTCGTAGAGCTGGAACGCGGTGCGGTAGTCGCTGATGCCGGTTTCCTGCAGGCAGCGGGTGAGCATCGCCGCGTCTTCGATGGCCATGCCGGCACCCTGGGCCATGTGGGGCTTCATCGGGTGGCAGGCGTCGCCGAGCAGCACCAGGCGCCCACGGCTCCACAGTGGCAACGGGTTGCGGTTGCGCAGCGGCCATGTGGTCACGCTTTCGGTGGACTCGATCAGGGCCTGGACGGTGGGGTGGTAGCCCTTGAAGGCGTCGAACATCTCTTCGCGGCTGCTGTCGACGAACGCGCCCTGGAAGTCCCATTCGGCATGGGGAACGCCGGTCACGTAGTAGTACTCGTCGCGCTTGCCGGTGGTGTAATAGACCATCATGTGGCGGTCTTCGGTCCACCATTTGATGCAGTCTTCGAACTTCAGGTCGTACTTGGCCAACTGGTCGCCACGGATCAGCGCACGGTGTGCGACCCAGCCGCTGTACAGCGGTTTTTCCACGCCGAGCAGTTCTTCGCGGATCTTGGAATTGATGCCGTCGGCACCGATCACGATGTCGGCGTAGGTCACCTGGCCGTCGGCGAAGGTCAGGCGCACCTGGGTGTCGGTTTCCTCGAGAGTTTCCAGGCGCTTGTTGAAGTGCAGGGTGCCGGGCTTGAGGGTAGACATCTGCAGCGCATGCAGGTCGCCACGGTGCACGGTGATGTAGGACGCGCCGTAGCCGGTGAGCGGGATGCGCGAGAGGTAGTCGCCGGTTTCGCCGCAACGGCTGAACCAGTGCTCGGGGTGCGAGCCCATCAGGTCCAGCTGTTTTTCGATGCCCATGCGGCGGAAGATTTTCATGATGTTGGGACCCATGTGGATCCCGGCACCCAAGCGGGAAAACTCCGGCGCCTGCTCATACACATCCACGTCGAAACCAGCTTGCTGCAACAGGGTGGCAGCGGCGGCACCGCCAAGGCCGGCGCCGACGATGGCGATTTTCTGAGTGCTTCCCATGGGGCGTGTTCCTCTCTCTTTTTGATTTTCGGCGGCGTCTGTCCGCAAGGTTTTTAAAGTGTATACGCTCATTTTTCGAAATGGGAAGCCTGTCTCTGCAAAATTATTTTTTGGTCATAGTTATCCCGTGTAACGTGATGTAGTCAATAAATACGGGGATTGTTTCGATAGGTAACGTTTTGGCGCGCCGCTTGCAGTCTGTCTGCAATTCGGGTCTTATCGTTATTAAATGGCGTGTACGCTATAAAAATGCACTAGAGTGAAGCGCAGTGCTTGAACTTGGTGCAGGCCCACAGGAGACAGGAAAATGCCGGTAAGCGATTGCGAACTGACCCAGATGTTTGAACACGTGTTGACGCTGTCCAAGGTCGACCCGACCCAGAGCGTTGCCGTGCTCAAGAGCCATTACTCCGACCCGCGCACCGTGCGTGCTGCGATGGATGCTGCGCAGCGCCTGGGGGCCAAGGTGTATGCGGTGGAGTTGCCGTCGTTCAACCATCCCAGGGCGATGGGCAACGACATGACCGCCTACTGCGGCGACACCGCGCTTACCGGCAATATCGCGGCGCAACGCGCACTGGAAGCCGCCGACCTGATCGTCGACACCATGATGCTGCTGCACTCGCCGGAGCAGGAGCAGATCCTCAAGACTGGCACGCGCATCCTGCTGGCCGTGGAGCCGCCCGAAGTGCTGGCGCGCATGCTGCCCACCGAAGAAGACAAAGTGCGCGTGCTGGCGGCCGAGCAGTTGCTGAAAAAGGCACGCTCAATCCACGTGAAATCCCGCGCCGGCAGTGACTTCCGCGCTGCCCTGGGGCAATACCCGTCGGTGACCGAATACGGCTTTGCCGACGAGCCGGGGCGCTGGGACCATTGGCCGAGCGGCTTCCTGTTCTCCTGGCCCAACGAAGAAACCGCCGAAGGCGTGCTGGTGCTGGACATCGGCGACATCCTGCTGCCGTTCAAGACCTACACCCGCGAGAAGATCACCCTGGAGATCGAAAAGGGCTTCATCACCAAGATCCACGGGGGGTTCGAGGCCGAATACCTGCGTGACTACATGAAGTACTTCAACGACCCCGAGGTGTACGGCATCTCCCATATCGGCTGGGGCCTGCAGCCTCGGGCGCAGTGGACGGCGATGGGCCTGCACGACAAGAACGATGGCATGTGCATGGACGCGCGGGCGTTCTATGGCAACTTCCTGTTCTCCACCGGGCCGAATACCGAAGTGGGCGGGACACGCAAGACGCCGTGCCACATGGACATCCCGCTGCGCAATTGCGATGTGTACCTGGATGACGAAGCCGTGGTCATCGCCGGTGACGTCGTCGCCCCGGCAGCCTCCCTGGCCCGCTGAACGCCCCTCTAGGAGCCGGCACGCCGGCTCCTACATCGGTAGGTGTTTGCGGCACATCCCGTTATCATGCCTCCCCATCGCCAGCCATTTTTCGAGCTCCGCCGTGCCTGATTCCTACGTCTTTTCTGAACAAGTTGGCCACCTGCTGCGCAAGGCCTACCAGCGCCACTTGGCGATCTTTCAGCAGAATGTCGGCGATTCCCAGCTCACCGCCGTGCAGTTCGTGACCCTGTGCGCGCTGCGCGATCACGGTGCAAGTTCGCTGACCGAGCTGGTCAAGGCGACGGCCGTGGACCAGGCGACCATTCGCGGCATCGTCGAACGGCTCAAGGCCAAGGAACTGATCAGCCTGGAACCGGACCCGCAGGACAAGCGCAAAGTGGTGGTGGACTTGTCCCCGGAAGGCGCCGAACTGGTCGCCCAGACTGCGCCGCGCGCCGCGCAGATCAGCGAATTGACCATGAGCAACCTCAACCCCGCCGAACGGGTGGCAGTGCTGTTCTTGCTGCGCAAGATGATCGACGACCCGCAGGAATAATTGTGGTGAGCGGGCTTGCCCCGCGCTGGGGCGTGAAGCGGCCCTGAAACCAGACACCGCCATTCATCTGGAAGAACTCGGTGGCATTATTGGGGCGGCTGCGCCACCCAGCGCGGGGCAAGCCCGCTCACCACAGGGTATCTATCCGCCTTCTGGCACCGCTTTTGCTTTGAGTTCATGTAGTAGTCACTTCATTCGTCAAGTGTGTCGTGAGACCCCAGGTCCGCGACGCTTTTTTTTGACTGTTTCATGTAGTGACCACTTCACCAACTGTTACGGGCGAAGCGAATGATCAGCCAGCACATCACGGTAGCGCTTGAGGTCAACGGGCAAAAAAACGAAGTCAGCGCCATGGCGGACACGCCGCTGTTGCTGGTGCTGCGCAATGACCTGGAACTCAATGGCCCCAAATATGGCTGCGGCCTCGGGGAGTGCGGTGCGTGCACCGTGATCATCGATGGGGTGGCGGCCCGTTCCTGTGTGTTTCCGTTGTCGGGTGCCGCAGGCCGCGAGATTGTCACCCTGGAAGGTCTGGGCACGCGCCAGGCGCCGCACCTGGTGCAACAAGCCTTTATCGACGAGCAGGCCGCGCAATGTGGCTACTGCCTCAACGGCATGATCATGACCACCAAGGCCTTGCTCGACCGTAACCCCAACCCCAGCGAAGCCGAGGTGCGCAACGCGCTGTCGGGCAACCTCTGCCGCTGCGGCACCCATATTGAAATCCTGCGCGCCGTGCTGCGTGCCGCCCGCCTGATGACTGTGGATTGATGACCATGACCGACACACCGCTTTCCCGTGACCAGTGGCTGGCCAAGGCCGGCGTCCTGTTGATCGTCGATGACGTGCTGCCGCCCTCGGGGCCGGTGGCCAAGGGCGGCACACCCACCGTGAAACCCAAGGAACTGGGGCTGTTCATTGCGGTGAACGACGACGGCCTGGTGTATGCGTTCAATGGCCATGTGGACCTGGGCACCGGCATTCGCACCGCGTTGGCGCAGATCGTCGCCGAAGAACTGGACCTGGCGATGGACCAGGTCAAGATGGCGCTCGGCGACACTGAACGCGTACCCAACCAGGGCGCGACTATTGCCAGCGCCACGTTGCAGATATCCGCCGTGCCCCTGCGCAATGCGGCAGCCGAGGCGCGGCGGTTTCTACTGGCGCGGGCGGCGGGGCGCTGGGGCGTGAGCACCGGCAGTCTCAAGGTCGACGCCGGCGTAATCCAGGCCGCTGACGGGCGCACCACCACCTACAGCGAACTGGTCAGCGGCCAGCATGACCAACTGCGCATCAGCGGCGATGCCCCGTTGAAATCCGTCGAGGACTACCGCCTGGTAGGCAAGGGCGCCGCACGCGTGGATATCCCCGGCAAGGCCACCGGCGAGCTGACCTACGTACATGACATGCGTGTGCCGGGCATGCTCCATGGCCGGGTGGTTCGCCCGCCGTATGCCGGGCTTGATTGCGGGGAGTTTGTCGGCAATAGCTTGCTGAGTGTGGATGAGGCGTCCATCGCACACATCCCTGGCGTGGTCGCAGTGGTGGTGATCCGCGATTTCGTCGGGGTGGTGGCGTTGCGGGAAGAGCAGGCGATCAAGGCGGCCGCCGACCTGCAGGTGCAGTGGAAACCCTGGAACAACGCCTTGCCGGACATGAGCGATGTCGCGCAGGCCATCCGCGACAACCCCCGCGTGCGCCGCACCGTCCTCGACCAGGGCGACGTGGATGCAGCCCTGGCCAATGCCACCCAGCGCATGCCCCGCAGTTACCTGTGGCCCTACCAGATGCATGGCTCGATCGGTCCGTCCTGCAGCGTGGCGGATTACTCGCCGGCCGGCAGCCGGGTGTGGTCGGGCAGCCAGAACCCGCACCTGTTGCGCGCCGACCTGGCGTGGTTGCTGGAATGCGAAGAAGGCCTGATCGATGTGATCCGCATGGAGGCTGCCGGCTGTTATGGGCGCAATTGCGCCGACGATGTATGCGCCGATGCCTTGCTGTTGTCCCGTGCGGTCGGCAAGCCGGTGCGTGTGCAGCTGACCCGCGAGCAGGAGCATCTGTGGGAGCCCAAGGGCACCGCGCAATTGATGGAGGTGGACGGCGGCCTCAACGCCGACGGCAGCATCGCCGCCTATGACTTTGAAACCAGTTACCCTTCCAACGGCGCGCCGACCCTGGCGCTGTTGCTGACCGGCCGCGTCGAGCCGGTGGCGGCGATGTTCGAGATGGGCGACCGCACGTCCATCCCGCCCTACGACATCGACAACCTGCGCGTGACCATTAACGACATGGCACCCATCGTGCGTGCCTCGTGGATGCGTGGCGTATCGGCCCTGCCCAACACCTTTGCCCACGAATCCTATATTGACGAGCTGGCGTTCGCCGCCGGCGTCGACCCGGTGGAATACCGCCTGCGTTACCTCAAGGACGAACGCGCCATCGACCTGGTGAAATCCACCGCCGAACGCGCCAACTGGGCACCGCGCACCGCGCCGATGCAAACCGCCAACGAGGACCATCTGTTGCGTGGCCGTGGCTTTGCCTACGCGCGCTACATCCACAGCAAGTTCCCGGGGTTCGGCGCGGCCTGGGCTGCGTGGGTGGCGGATGTGGCCATCGACAAGCAGACCGGCGATGTGTCGGTGACGCGCGTGGTGATCGGCCACGATTCGGGGATGATGATCAACCCGGCCGGGGTGCAGCACCAGATCCACGGCAACGTGATCCAGTCCACCAGCCGGGTGCTGAAGGAGCGGGTGACCTTTGAAGAGTCGACGGTGGCGAGCAAGGAGTGGGGCGGCTATCCGATCCTGACCTTCCCCGAAGTGCCGAAGATCGACGTGATGATGATGCCGCGTCAGGACCAGCCGCCGATGGGTGCCGGTGAGTCAGCCTCGGTACCCAGCGCGGCGGCAATCGCCAATGCCATCTACGACGCCACCGGCATTCGGTTTCGCGAATTGCCGATCACCCCGGAGCGCGTGCTGGCGGCACTGAATGCCGCGACCCTGGGTGAACCGGCCAAGTCGCCGCAAAAACGCAGGAAGTGGTGGTTCGGCGCGCTGTTCGCCACCTTGGGCGCGGTGCTGGCGACAGCCTGGCCGCTCCACCCTGAAATCGCTCCAATTGCTCCGCCCAGCGCCGGCACTTGGTCCAAGGCCACCCTGGAGCGCGGGCGTTTACTGGCGGCGGCGGGGGACTGCGCGGTGTGCCACACGGCGCCCGGTGGTGCGACCAATGCCGGTGGGCTGGCCATGGAAACGCCGTTCGGCACGCTGTACAGCAGCAACATCACCCCGGACGTGAAGACCGGGATCGGCGCCTGGTCGTACCCGGCCTTCGAGCGGGCGATGCGCGACGGTATTGGCCGTGACGGGCGCAACCTGTACCCGGCGTTTCCCTACACGGCGTTTCGCAATATCAATGAGGCGGACATGCAGGCGCTGTATGCCTACCTGATGTCCCAGGCGCCGGTGAGTCAGGCGCCGACGCCAAATACCATGCGCTTTCCGTTCAATATCCGGCCGTTGATGGCGGGCTGGAACGCCCTGAATCTTCGGCGCGGTGAAATCACGCCGCAGCCTGAGCGCGGCGAGCAATGGAACCGTGGGAATTACCTGGTCAATGGCCTGGGTCACTGCGCCGCGTGCCATTCGCCACGCAACCTGCTGGGCGCGGAGAAGGGCGGCAAGGCATTTTTGGCGGGCGGCAGAGTCGATGGGTGGGAGGCGCCGGCGTTGACGGGGCTGTCGAAGGCGCCGACGCCGTGGACCGAAGATCAACTGTTTACTTACCTGAGCACCGGCTATTCCGATGCCCACGGCGTAGCGGCAGGCCCGATGGGGCCGGTGGTCAGCGAGTTGTCGAAACTGCCCAAGGCGGATATCCGCGCCATGGCGGTGTACCTGGCGTCGCTTAACGGCGAAGCGGCGGCCGAGGCTCAGGTGGCCGCTGCCGTCACCGTGCCAAATCCCAATGGCCGACGGGTATTCGAAGGCTCATGCAAGGCCTGCCATGCCGACGGCCTGGGGCCGAAATTGTTTGGGGTAAGCCCGTCGTTGGCAACCAATACCAATGTGCACAGCGATCAGCCGGATAATTTGATCAAGGTGATTCTGCAAGGCATCAGCAACCCGGCGACCAAGGACCTGGGGTATATGCCGGGCTTCAAGGACAGTTTGTCCAATAGCCAGGTGGCGGATTTGGCGGCGTATCTGCGCGGGCAATTCGCGCCGAATGCGCCACAGTGGAGTGGCTTGGAACAGAAAGTCGCCCACCTGCGCGCCAACCCCGGTACTCACTGACACTGCGCGATAAAAACTGTGGGAGCGGGCTTGCTCGCGAATGCGGTTGTCCAGTCAACATCTGCAGCGACTGACACTCCGCGTTCGCGAGCAAGCCCGCTCCCACATTTGGATTGCGTTTCTACAGGGGGATGGGAGATACCCCACGCACCACCAAATCACTGATAAACCCCAGCCAATCCTGCTGCTGCCCCTTGTCCGCCAGGTCTTCTCCAAGGAACGAACTCAGCGTGTGCCGGTTGGAGTTATAGAAGTAGCACAGAGACGCAATCATCAAGTACACGTGCTTGAGGTCCACATCCTGGCGAAACACGCCCTGGGCCTGGCCGGCTTCGATGATCGGCTTAAGCACGCCCACGGCTTCCCCCGACAACCTGCGCATCTCCCCAGACTGCTGGGCATGTTTGCCCTGGTGCAGGTTCTCGATGCTCAGGATCGCCACGAATTCCGGGTGCTTGACGTAGTAGTTCCAGATAAACGCCACCAGGTCACGCAGGGCCTGCTCCGGTGCGTCGAGGTTGAGCTTGAGCTTGCTTTCGGCTTTGTTGAATTGCTCGTAGGTGTGCTCCAGCACGCAGACGAACAGGTGTTCCTTGCTGCCGAAATAGTAATAAAGCATGCGGTCGTTGGAGTCGGCTTCCTTGGAGATGGTGTCGACGCGCCCGCCGGAATAACCGTCGCGGGTGAACACTTTGACCGCCGCCTGGAGGATTCGCGCGCGGGTCTGGTCGGCCTGTTGGGCGCGGATGCCGGTCTTCTTGATCGCCATGTCAAAGGGGCCTTGCAAGACAGTCTGGGCGCGAAATATAGCATGGGCTTTTTCGGGTCCGTTCTGTGACCGACAAGTTCTGTAATAAAAACGCCATTGCGCTGGGGATTCAATCTGCGTCGGGCTATTTTGGTGCGTCTTAATAACTAGAGTAGCCATGGATGAAATACCAACCCTTCAGCCGTACCTTGATTGCCACAGCCCTGGTGTTGACGGTCAGTGGTGTGCAAGCCGCTTCCCAGGCCCCGGTGGCCGGTGAAAATGGCATGGTGGTAACGGCCCAGCATTTGGCAACTCATGTCGGCGTGGATGTGCTCAAGGCCGGCGGCAATGCGGTCGATGCGGCCGTGGCCGTGGGCTATGCGCTGGCGGTGGTGTACCCGGCGGCGGGCAACCTCGGCGGCGGCGGTTTCATGACCGTGCAGCTGGCGGACGGGCGCAAGACCTTCCTCGATTTCCGCGAAAAAGCCCCGCTGGCGGCCACCGCCAATATGTACCTGGATAAAGACGGTAACGTCATCGAAGGCCTCAGCGCCAAAGGCCACCTGGCCGTGGGTGTACCGGGCACCGTCTCGGGCATGGAGCTGGCCCTGAGCAAATACGGGACCCTCAAGCGCGCCCAGGTCATCGCCCCGGCGATCAAACTGGCCGAAAACGGCTTTGCCCTGGAGCAGGGCGATATCGACCTGTTGCACACCGCTACCGGCGAGTTCGAAAAAGACAAGGACATGCGCGGCATCTTCCTGCACAACGGCCAGCCAATGCAGGTGGGCCAGAAGCTGGTGCAGAAAGACCTGGCCAAGACCCTCAAGGAAATCTCGGCCAAGGGCAGCGACGGTTTCTATAAAGGCTGGGTCGCCAAGGCCCTGGTGGACTCCAGCCAGGCCGGCAAGGGCATCATCACCCAGGCTGACCTCGACAAGTACAAGACCCGCGAACTGGCGCCCATCGAGTGCGATTACCGTGGCTACCACGTGGTCTCGGCACCGCCTCCAAGCTCCGGCGGCGTAGTGATCTGCCAGATCATGAATATCCTCGAAGGTTACCCGATGGCCGACCTCGGCTATCACTCGGCCCAGGGCCTGCACTACCAGATCGAGGCCATGCGCCACGCCTACGTGGACCGCAACAGCTACCTCGGCGACCCGGACTTCGTGAAGAACCCGATCGAGCACCTGCTGGATAAAAACTACGCGGCAAAACTGCGCGATGCCATCGAACCGCAAAAAGCCGGTGACTCCCAGGCGATCAAGCCGGGCGTGTCGCCCCATGAAGGCAATAACACCACCCACTATTCCATCGTCGACAAGTGGGGCAACGCGGTGTCGGTCACCTACACCCTCAACGACTGGTTCGGTGCGGGCGTGATGGCGAGCAAGACCGGGGTGATCCTCAACGATGAAATGGATGACTTCACCGTCAAGGTTGGTGTGCCGAACATGTACGGCCTGGTCCAGGGTGAAGCCAATGCCATCGCACCCGGCAAGGCGCCGCTGTCGTCGATGAGCCCGACCATCGTGACCAAGGACGGCAAGGCCGTGATGGTGGTCGGTACGCCGGGTGGCAGCCGCATCATCACCGCTACCTTGCTGACGATCCTGAATGTCATCGACTACAAGATGAACATCCAGGAAGCCGTGGACGCGCCACGTTTCCACCAGCAATGGATGCCGGAAACCACCAACCTGGAGACCTTCGCGGTCAGCCCGGATACCCAGAAGATCCTCGAAAGCTGGGGCCATAAGTTCGCCGGTCCACAGGATGCCAACCACTTGGCGGCAATCCTGGTCGGCGCACCTTCCCTGGGTGGCAAGCCGGTGGGTAACAACCGTTTCTATGGGGCGAATGATCCGCGTCGCAACACCGGGCTGTCGCTCGGCTATTAAGGCCTGACGCAGTAAAAAGCGGTGGGAGCGGGCAAGCCCGCTCCAACAGTTGTGGTGTGCGGATTGAACATCCGTTCCTCTCCAGGGCTCTACCCCAAGAGCCCTGGAAGGACCGGACCCCATGAAAGCCCTGAAAATCGCCACCTTCAATATCAACGGCATTCGTGCCCGGCTGCCGAACCTGCTGCAATGGCTGGCGCGGGAACAGCCCGATGTGGTGTGCCTGCAGGAGCTAAAGGCCGCCGAAAGCCTATTCCCCTATGCCGACTTCGAAGCCGCCGGCTATGGCGGGATCTGCCTGGGGCAAGCGTCCTGGAACGGGGTAGCGATCCTGGCGCGGGATGCCCAGCCGCTGGAAAGCCGGCGCGGTTTGCCCGGTGATGACAGCGACACGCAAAGCCGCTATATCGAGGCTGCCGTGCATGGCGTACTGGTCGGCTGCCTGTATTTGCCTAACGGCAACCCGCAACCCGGGCCGAAGTTTGAGTACAAGTTGGCGTGGTTCGAACGCTTGATTGCCTATGCAAAGGCGCTGCAAGCCAGTGAGCATCCGGTGCTCCTGGCCGGGGATTTTAACGTGGTGCCCACTGACCGGGATATCTACAACCCGCGTTCCTGGCTCAAGGATGCCTTGCTGCAACCGCAAAGCCGCGAGGCTTACCAGCGCCTGCTGGACCAAGGGTGGACCGATTCGGTGCGCCACCTTTACCCAGAGGCGCGCGTCTACACCTTCTGGGATTACTTCCGTCAGCACTGGCAAACCAATTCAGGCCTGCGCATCGATCACCTGTTGCTCAACCCGGCGCTCGCGCCTTATCTGAAAGACGCCGGCGTGGATGCCTGGGTGCGCAACGAGCCCCACGCCAGCGACCATGCGCCGACGTGGATTCAACTGGGCACACGTAAAAAACGCTAATGGCTGCGGATCAGTTCGAGGGCTTCGGTCTTGCCCAGGGGCTGCTGCATGCGTTGTGACAGGCGCGCCATCGCTTGCGGGTGTGCGCAGGCAATCACCGCTTCCACCTGATCGTCATGGCAGAGCAGGGCGATGAAATCATGCCGTTGCAGGTCGCCCTCCAGGTGCAGTCGGTTCCAGTGCTGCGGGTGGCCGAGCACCTCGAAGGTCTTGTCGAAGTGGTAGGTCCAGAAGAACGGCACGTCGGCGTACACCTGGGTGTCACCGAGCATAGTGCGCGCCGCCAGCACGCCGAGCTGTTGGGCCAGGCGCCAGTGTTCGATGCGCGTGGGTTGGTGCTGCCAGGGGAAGGTCACGTTGTCGCCGGCGGCCCAGAGGCCCGGCGCAGCCTGCAGTTGATCATCGACGACAAGTGATTGGTCCTCGGCTTTGGTAACGCCGTCGATAAAGGCAGTGGCGGGTGTTACGCCGACGCCCATCAACACCAGGTCGGCCGCCAGGCGATTGCCGTTTTTCAACAGCACCGTACTCACGGCGCCATGCCCGTCCAGGCGTTCGGGCTCGGTGTTGCTGTGAAAGATCACGCCGTGGTCTTGGTGCAACTGGCGCAGGGCGCCGCCGATGCGCTTGCCCAGTTGCGCTGCCAGCGGGATGGTGTGGCGGCTGACCACCTGCACAACCAGGCCGCGTTGACGCAGGGCCGACGCCGCCTCCAGGCCGATAAAACTGTCACCGATGATCACCGCGCAGGTGGCGTGGTCTGCCGCCGCGCTGATACGCGCGGCGTCTTCGCGGCTGCGCAGCACGAACACGTTATTGAGCTGGGCACCGGGGATATCCAGGGGTTGTGCGTTGCCACCGGTGGCGACCAGTGCGGCGTCGTAGTCGTACTGGCGGCCATCAGCCAATTCGATGCGCTTGCCGATGGCGTCCAGGCGCAGCACTTCGCCATGAATGTTCGCGCTCTCGTCCAGCAGGGGCGGGGTGTCCTCGGCCGCCATTTCACCGGCAATCACGAATTTGCTCAGGGCGGTGCGATCGTAGGCGGGCTGCTGTTCGCGGTCGATCCACAGCAAGCGCCCGGCAAACCCGTGGCGTTTCAGGGTGGCCACGGCGGCGGCACCGGCGGCGCCTGCACCGATCACGGCAAAACAGCGCGTGTCCTCACGGGGCTGCGTGGGCTCGGCGCTGATGGGCTCGTCACCGACACTCACTACGCCATCGAGAACCTGCACCGGGTATTGCCTGAGCCCGACCAGCGCCGGTGGTTCCTGCACGGCGCCGCTGTCCACGGCGAACGCGGCCTTGTGCCAGGGACACACGATGCGGCCTGCGCAGATCACGCCTTTTTCCAGCGGTGCACCCGCGTGCGGGCAGTCGGCCTGGAAGGCCCGGACCTGGTCGCCGACGCGGACCAACAACATGGGGTGCGTCGCGGTCTCGACACGCACACCGCGGTTTTCAGGCAGGTTGATCAGGCGGGCAACGATACGCATATTCATGGGTCAGTCTCCTTTAGAAGGTTGACTGACGGGCAGGGCCATGAACTGCGTCGGCCCGATGGTCGGTCGCTACGCCAATAACTTCGTCACGGCGGCGAAGGCCATGACCCGGCGCTGTGCCCAATCTCCACCGATCACCACGAACGGTTGGTGGTGCTGCCGCATCCAGTCCAGGCTGGCCTGGAAAAACGCCTGGCGGTCCGCCAGTTCCGGTTGGCAGCGTTGGCCGTCGGCGGTCCACTCCACATCCTCCGGCGAGAGCAGCAGGTGCAGGTCGTAGTGACGTGCCAGCAGTTCACTGTCGAGCCAGGCCGGGCAGTCACCGAACAGGGTTTGGCTCCAGAGTCTGTTGGTCAGCAGGTGCGTGTCGAGGATCAGCAACTGCGGCTGCTTGGCGCGCGCGGCGTCTTCCCAGGCCAGTTGGCCACGGGCGATGTCCGGGATGTCGGCCAGCGTGGTGTCGCGTTGATGGTGATCAATGAAGTACCGCACGTATTCGCCCACCATCAGCCCGCCGAACTGCGCTTGCAGCTGCGCCGCCAGCCAGCTTTTACCGCTGGACTCCGGGCCGGCCAGTACCACCACCTTCATGCGTGCAGCGCCGGGTCAGTGCGCCATTCACGCCAACCTTGCACGGCAATCACAGTAAACAGCGCGTAGAGCGCGGCGGTGAGGTAGAGGCCTTTGTAGAGGAACAGCCCGACGAAGATCACATCCACGGCAATCCACAGCGGCCAGCACTGAACGCGCTTTTGCGCCATCCACATTTGCGCCACCAGGCTGAAACCGGTGAGGGCGGCGTCGAGCCAGGGTTGCGCGGCGTCGGTCCAGTGCGCCATGGCGGCGCCAAGCAACAGGCTGCCGAGGGCACCCATCGCCAGGCTGGCGAGGATGGCCGGCACGCCCAGACTGGTCACCTGTCGGCCCTGCTTGACTGCGCCGGCGCGGGTCCACTGCCACCAACCGTAGACCTGCAACGCGGCATAGACCACCTGCAAGAGCATGTCGGAGTAGAGTTTCACGTCAAAGAACACCCAGGTGTACAGCAACACCATCACCAGCCCGATGGGCCAGCACCATGGGTTCTGCTTGACCGTCAGCCAGACGGCGATCACCCCAAGGGCGGCGGCGAACAGTTCAAACCCGGACATGAGGGTTCCTTGGGAGCGTGGGAGAGGGCGGGGATTGTAACCAAAGATGATCCTTTGTAGGAGCCGGCTTACCCGCGATGGCGGCCTTGAGTCTTGCGCGGGTCTCAAGGGCTTTATCGCCGGCAAGCCGGCTCCTACAAGTGGGGTGTCAGACTTTGAATTGGCGCAAGAGCCCGTCGAGTTGGTCGCTCAGGCCGCGCAAATGCGCACTTGCCACGCTCGACTGTTCCGCCGCCAACGCGGTGCTGTGGGACAGACCGGCGGCTTGGGTGACGTTCTGGTTGATGTCTTCGACCACATGGGCCTGTTGCAGGGTGGCGCTGGCAATCGAGGCGTTGAGGCCGTTGAGGTTGCGCAGGGCCTGGCCGATGGCAGTCAGGCTGGCACCGGCCTGGCCGGCCTGTTCGATGGTCAGTTGCGAGGCACTGTGGCTGTCGCTGATGACCTTGACTGCCGCTTCCGAGTGGCCTTGCAGGCGTTCGATCATGCCCTGGATCTCGGCAGTGGATTTTTGCGTGCGCTGGGCCAAAAGCCGCACTTCATCGGCCACCACGGCAAAGCCACGGCCTTGTTCACCGGCGCGGGCAGCTTCAATCGCGGCGTTGAGGGCCAGCAGGTTGGTTTGGTCGGCAATGGAGCGGATCACTTCGAGTACGCTGCCGATCTGGGTGCTTTCGGCGGACAGGGTGCGGATCACCTCCACCGCCTGGTTGATGGTGCCGGAGAGCTGGTCGATCTGCTGCAGGCTGCCGTCGATATTGACCTGGCCTTGTTGCGCCTGGGCCTGAGCGTCGCGCATTTCGCTGGCGGCGTGTTCGGCGTTCTTGGCCACGTCCTGCACGCCGTAGGTGACTTCATTGATGGCGGTGGCCACCAGCTCCATCTGCTGCGATTGTTGCTGGCTGCGGTCGTGAGCCTGGGTGGCGTTGTTGCCCAGCTCCTGCGAGGACTGGCCCAGGGCGTTGGCGCACACCTGCAATTGGCTCACCACCTGGCGCAGCTTGGCGGTGAAGCTGTTGAAGTGTTGTGACAGCTGGGTGACTTCGTCCCGGCCATGGGTGTCGAGGCTGCGGGTCAGGTCGCTTTCGCCGCTGGCAATGTTGCCCATGGCGTTCACCGCATCCTGCAAAGGCCGCACGATACTGCGCGCGATCAGTGACACCAGCAGTGCCATGACCAGCGCGATCCCCAGGCCGATGAACGAAGCTTTCCACACCTGGCCGCTGAACTCGGCCTGCACGTTATCCACATACACGCCGGAGCCGATAATCCAGCCCCAGGGTTCGAACAGCTGGATATACGAGGTCTTGGCCACTGGCGCGTCGGCCCCGGGCTTGGGCCAGCGATAATTGACGATGCCGGCGCCCTTGGCCTTGGCCAGGATCACGAACTCATTGAACACGGCAAACCCGTCCGGGTCGCGAATGGCCGAGAGGTTCTGGCCATCGAGCTTGGGGTTGGCCGGATGCATGATCATCACGGGCGTGAGGTCGTTGATCCAGAAATAGTCGTCATGGTCGTAGCGCAAGCCGCGTACCGCGCTCAAGGCTTGCTTCTGGGCGGCGTCGCGGGTCATCACGCCGGTGGTTTCGAGGCTGTGATAAAACGTCAGGATCCCGCTGGCGGTCTGGACCACGTGTTGGGTCTGCTGGCGCTTGGCCTGGTACAGGTCGTCATGGATCTGCTTGAGCATCAGCAAACCCAGGGCCAGCAGCATCAGCACGGCGACTATCAGGATCAGCCACAGGCGCCGGCTGATCGACATATTGCGCAAACTGTTCATCGTCCTGTCACTCCGTGCTTTTTATAATTGTGGGGGCTGCATCGACTTTTCCGACTTGTCTGATAGGCTTTCGGCCTGTAATCGCAAAACCTGAGTACCGTCTGATTTTTCACGAAATTTTTGCAGGCCGGCGTTGAAAATCAGCACCGGCCTCTGTCGTCAGTGAACCACTAAAAAAGATTAATAAGGCATGCCGTTGAGCATGACCTTTGGGGGAAGCATGGATTTTTGGACCGCCATTCAGGCATTGATTCTTGGCATTGTGGAGGGGCTTACCGAGTTCTTGCCGATTTCCAGTACCGGCCACCAGATCATCGTTGCCGACTTGCTCGACTTTACCGGCGACCGTTTCAACGCCTTCAACATCATCATCCAGCTGGGCGCGATCCTGGCGGTGGTGTGGGAGTTTCGCGGCAAGATTTTCGAAGTGGTCAGCGGGCTGCCGACCCAGCGCAAGGCCCAGCGGTTTACCGTCAACCTGTTGATCGCCTTCCTGCCGGCAGTGGTGTTGGGGGTGATATTCGCCGACCTGATTCACCACTACCTGTTCAACCCGATCACCGTGGCCACGGCGTTGGTGGTGGGCGGCATCATCATGTTGTGGGCCGAACGCCGCCAGCACGAAGTACACGCCGAAACCGTCGACGACATCACCTGGAAAGACGCGCTCAAGGTCGGCCTGGCCCAGTGCCTGGCGATGATCCCGGGCACCTCGCGCTCCGGCTCGACCATCATCGGCGGCCTGCTCTTTGGCCTGTCCCGCAAGACCGCCACCGAGTTCTCGTTCTTCCTGGCAATGCCGACCATGGTCGGTGCGGCGGTGTATTCGGGTTACAAGTACCGTGACCTGTTCCAGCCCGCGGACCTGCCGGTGTTCGCCATCGGCTTCGTGACCTCCTTCATCTTCGCGATGATTGCCGTCAAGGGCCTGCTCAAATTCATTGCCAGCCACAGCTACGCCGCGTTTGCCTGGTACCGCATCGCATTCGGCCTGCTGATCCTGGCCACCTGGCAGTTCGGCTGGATCGACTGGGCGGCCGCCAAGGCATGACCCTCCAGCACCCACGCCTGAAAGCGGCGATCTTTCTGCTGCTATGCGCAGCGCCATTACTGGGCTCGGTACTGGCGTGGCAACGCGGCGAAACCGTCATCCCACTGGCGGCCTATGGCGTAGTCAGCGTCATCGCGTTTTTCCTCTACTGGAGCGACAAACGCAAGGCACGCAGCGACAGCTGGCGCACCCCTGAAAACATCCTCCACGCCGTCGAACTCGCGGGCGGCTGGCCAGGCGCGCTGATCGCCCAGCAAGTATTCCGGCACAAGACGCGGAAGGTGTCTTATCAAGTGCTGTTCTGGGTGATCGTGCTGTTGCATCAAGTGTTCTGGTTGGACCAACTGTTCCTGGGCGGCACGCTGTGGTCAGTCCTATAGGCCGACACAACGCTTTAACAACACCCAACGCTAACCACGATGCGAAGCGAGCCGCTGTTGATGTTGATGTTGATGTTGCTCTTGATCCTGCTTTTGATCTCAAGCGGCCCCCCAAATACCTGTCGGATTACGGGCACACCGAGCCTAGGCGAGGTGCCGAGTGTTGGGGCAAGAGCCCTTTGCTTACTTTGGGGCTTTTCCAAAGTGAGCCGCCGTAAGGGCGGAACCATTAGCAGCCGTTACCCGAGTAACGGATATGTACTCGGTCTAATCCAACATCTAGGTCGGCTATCAGGCCGCCTTCGCAGGCAAGCCAGCTCCCACATTTGGATCGCGGGATGACAGTTAGATTGTGGTCGGCTGTTAGGCCGTCTTCGCAGGCAAGCCAGCTCCCACATTTTTGAGTCGCGGGGTGACAGTTAGAGAGTGGTCGGCTGTCAGGCCCCTCGCCATACCCAAATACCTACGCCTCCAGCAACAACCCAACCTGCGTGCGCTTGGGCAACTTACTCACCACCAACTGATGTGAACGCCGCAACAAACCCCGCAACTCCTCAGCCCCCAATGGATAGGGCGTATTCATAATCACCCACTGCGCCCGCGCCAGATACGGCGCCGGGTGAATACCTGGGCGATCCACATGCCCCAGGAACAACTCCTTGTCCACCTTGAACGCCAACGACTCACCGCGCAGATTCTGCAGGGCAAACATCTTATTGCCCGCAATCGAAAACACCCGCACACCACCCCACTTGTAGTCTTCCCGCGCGCCCGGCAGGCTCAGGCAAAACGTCGCGACTTGGGCTTCAGTCATCTTCATAACAGGCGGTCTCCACACCCTTTGAACCCTTCTTCCAGGTAATCGATCCAGGCACGAATGGCCGGCAACACGCCACGGCGATGCGGGTACACCGCTTGCAGCCAGCCACCCGGCAAGGACCATTCCGGCAGCAATTGCACCAACCGGCCGCTGGCCAGTTCTTCTTCACAGTACATCATCGGCAAGACGGTAAAGCCCAGGCCCATGATGGCGCTGGCCTTGCGCACGATAAAGTCGTCAATCCCCAGCCGGGCCTCCATTGCCAAGTCGTGAGCGTTGCCCTGGGGGTCGAGAATGCGTTGATGCACCAAGCGGTCCGCCTCCAGCGCGCCGAGGATCGGCAATTGCTTGAGGTCGTCCAGGGTTGCCACCTGGCGACCGAGCATCAGCGCGGGGCTGGCCACCAGTACGGTCTGTGCCTGACGCAGGCGTTTGGTGACCAGCAGCGGGTCTTCATCGCCGAGTTCGCGCACCCGCAACGCCACGTCAATGCCTTCGGCCACCAGGTCGACACGGCGGTTGACCAGGGTCATCTCCAACTGCACCTGCGGGTGGGCGGCGAGAAAACCTGCGACCAACTCCGGCAGGATGTGCTGGGCCATGCCCACCGGGCAGCTCACCCGCAGTCGTCCACGGGGTTCACTGGACATGCTGGCCACCGCCTCATCGGCCATTTCCGCTTCCAGCAGCATCGCTTGGCAATGCCGCAGGTAGCGCTCGCCGACGGCGGTGAGGGTCAACTGGCGGGTGGTGCGTTGCAGCAGGCGTGCACCGAGACGTTCCTCGAGCTCGGCAATGCGCCGCGACAGCCGCGACTTGGGAATCCCCAGCAGGCGCCCGGCTGCAGCGAAGCCACCGGCTTCGACGACTTTGGCGAAATAGTAGAGGTCGTTAAGGTCTTGCATGATCAACCTATTGTCCTGTCAATGGGACGAACTATCCGCGCCTGGCGTGTGCAAATCCACCAGAAAAAAAGCCAGCACCTTGTGGGCGCTGGCTTTTTTCCGACGGGACGGCCTAGAACTGCGCGCCCGCCATCAACACATACTTCACATGCACGTACTCTTCGATCCCGTAATAGCTGCCTTCACGGCCATAACCCGATTGCTTGATCCCGCCAAACGGCACCGACGCAGTGCCCACCGACCCTGAGTTGAGAATCACCATGCCGGCTTCCAATTGACGCGACAGGCGCAACGACCGTCCCAGCGCGCTGGTGTAGGCATAGGCGACCAAGCCGTATTCGGTCTGGTTGGCACGGGCGATCACTTCGTCTTCGTCCTTGAAGGAATAGATCGCAAACACCGGCCCAAAGATCTCCTCGGTCGCGAGCGGAGAATCGTCCTGCAAGCCGGTCAACACCGTCGGCTCGTAGAACAGGCCGCCTTTGGCGTGAGGCTTGCCCCCCATCAAGACCTTGGCGCCGGCGGCCTTGGCGTTTTCCACCAGGCGCACGACTTTGTCAAAACCCAGTTGATTGACCAGCGGGCCGACCACGAAGCCTTCGCGCAGGCCCTGGTCCACTTCGATCTCGGCCACGGCTTGCTTCACGCGCTGGATGAAGTCTTCAAGGATGCTGTGCTGCACAAAGATCCGGTTCGGTGAGATGCACACTTGGCCGGAGTTGCGCAGCTTGGCGCTGACCAGTCCCTTCACCGCCTCATCCAGGTTGGCGTCCTGGAACACGATAAACGGCGCGTTGCCGCCCAGCTCCAGGGTCATCTTCTTGATGCTCGCCGCGCATTGTGCAGCCAGCAATTTGCCGACGCCGGTGGAGCCGGTGAACGAGATCTTGCGGATGCGCGGGTCGCCCGTGAGGATCAGGCCGATCTCCTTGGGATCGCCCACCACCACCTCCAGCACACCTTCCGCGATGCCGGCCTGGCGGGCGTATTCGAGCAGCTTGAGGGCGGTGAGCGGGGTGTCTTCGGCGGGTTTGATCACCATGGTGCAACCGGCGGCCAGGGCAGTGGCGACCTTGCGGGTGATCATCATGAACGGGAAGTTCCAGGGCGTGATGGCGGCCACCGGGCCGATGGCTTCCTTGGTCACCACCACATTCGCGTTACGGTCGTGGGTGGGGATTGTGTCGCCGTAGACGCGCTTGGCTTCCTCGGCGTACCACTCGATAAAGCCCAGGCCGTAGTCGATTTCGCCGCGGGCTTCACTGAGGCATTTGCCGTTTTCGCGGCAGAGCAGTTCGGCGAAGGCTTCTTTGTCAGCCTTCACCGCGTCGTGCCAGCGGCGCAGGAGGTCACTGCGCTCCTTGGCGAGCCTGGAGGACCATTCGGGGAACGCGGCGCAGGCACGGTCGACGGCGGCCTTGACCTCGTCTGCGCTGTTTTTGGCGATACGGCCGATTTCTTCACCGGTGGCAGGGTTGTAGACGATAAGCATGGGGGATCTCCGAGGGCTGAAAGTACGGTTTCAGGCTACGGGCATGCGGTGTTCGAGCGAATATCCATTCCAATGTGCTGATTGCCTATTCCTATAAGTCCGTAGCGTCGGTGCCGGTCGCGCGGTACCGTGGCGCTTTACCCAAGGGCCCGCGACCATGGACCGTACAGACAGAATCATCGAGCTGATGGGCACCCTGGCGCCTGTCGAAGGCTATAACCTGAGCGCATTGGATGACGTGCGCTTCCTGCGGTCCAACCGCCCACTGCACCGCGTGCCGGTGCTGTACGACCCAGGCATCGTGATCGTCTGCCAAGGGCGCAAGCGCGGTTTCCTGGGGGATGAGATTTACCTGTATGACGCCCAGCACTATCTGGTGGTGTCAGTGCCGGTGCCCTTCACCATGGAGACCGACGCCAGCGAAGCCGAGCCGATGCTGGCGGTGTACCTGCGCCTGGACTTCACCGTTGCGGCAGAGTTGATGGTGGCGCTGGATGACTTTCCGGCGTTGGTCGAAGCCAAGCCTCGGGGCATGTATTCGTCGCCCATGGATGACTTGCTCAGTGAGTCGTTGTTGCGATTCCTGGAGGCCATGAGCGTGCCGATGGATGCGCACATTCTCGGCCCGGCGCTGATGCGCGAAATCTACTACCGAATCATTACGGGCGAGCAGGGCGGTTCGATGCGCGCCGCGTTGAATCGCCAAGGTCAGTTCGGCAAGGTGGCGCGGGCGATTCGCAAGATCCATGGGTGCTATGAGCAGCACCTGGACGTAGAGGAACTGGCCAAGGAAGCGATGATGAGCGTGCCGAGTTTTCACGCGCATTTTCGCACGGTCACCGACACCTCGCCGATGCAGTACCTCAAGTCCACGCGCCTGCACCAGGCACGGTTGCTGATGCTGCGCAGCGATATCACCGCCGCTTCGGCCTGTGCCAAGGTCGGCTATGAAAGCGCTTCGCAGTTCAGTCGCGAGTTCAAGCGCTTCTTTGGCCGCACGCCCCAGGAGGAGATCCAGTGGATGAAGCGCACCTATGCATTGCCGGCGCCTACGTCGGCGTCGATTTACGTGTCGTCCCACTGAGCAGGGTGCCCGACATGGGCGGTAGAAACGCCGAAGGTGCTCGCATTCAGCGCCAGCCTGGCCTTGTTGTAGTAGCGGGTGCCGACTGAAAGCCAGAGCTGGTTGGATTGTCTCATCAGCGGGACAAACAGTCGCATTTGAGCCCTCTAATCGTTTATTCGGATCATCTGTAGGATCAACTCCACTTGATCGCCACGTCGCGATCCTCACTTGGAGTTCACCCATGAAACTGTTGCATATCGATTCCAGCATCCTCGGCGACAACTCGGCCTCCCGTCAGCTCAGCGCAGCTGTGGTCAAGGCCTGGCAAGCGGCAGAGCCGGGCCTTGAAGTGACTTACCGCGACCTGGCCAGCGAAGGCATCAACCACTTCTCCGGCGCGACCCTGGGCGCCCTGGGCACCGCTGCCGAACTGCGTGATGCCGCGCAGAAACACGAAGCCGAACTGAGTGCATCGTCGCTGGCTGAATTCCTCGCCGCCGATGCCGTCGTGGTCGGTGCGCCGATGTACAACTTCACTATTCCAACCCAGTTGAAAGCCTGGATCGATCGCATCGCCGTCGCCGGCCAGACCTTCCGCTACAGCGAAGCCGGCCCCGAAGGCCTGTGCGGCAACAAGAAAGTCATCATCGTGTCCACGGCCGGTGGCCTGCATGCCGGTCAAGCGTCCGGTGCCGCCCATGAAGGCTACCTGAAGCTGCTGTTCGGCTTCCTCGGTATCACCGACATTGAAATCGTGCGTGCCGAAGGCCTGGCCTACGGTGACGAAGTGCGCAGCAAGGCCCTGAACGACGCCAACGTACTGATCAACGAACAATTGTTCGCCGCCGCGTAAGGCTTGTGTAAATTTCGCCTTTCCTCGGTTTCAATCTGAAGCCGGGCGCCTAAACTCTGTATTCTGCTCGCCTCAAAACGACCGGAGTGCGGAGTTTTTTCGTTTGCCCGCTGTCATTACTTTGGCCCAGGTTGTGCAAGCATGGGTTTAACAACCTGGACGTTTCTTCGATATGTCGGTTCTCACGCAGCAAAGGTGGACATCCCCATGATGCGTCTTTGTGCTGTTATGGTTCTTTCCCTGCTCGGCAGCCTGATTTCAGTGCACGCTGCACCCGCGCCGCACCCGCATTGGAGTGTGGGCTTCCATCGCATGACGTTTCTTGATCCGCTGGACCTGCAGCCGATGAAAGCCGTGGCCTTTTACCCGTCCACCGGCCTTGAGCACACCACACAACTGGGCGCGTACCACGTCGCCGCCACCGAAGATTCGAAGATCGCCATCGGCCGCTTCCCAATGCTGATGTTGTCCCACGGCAACACCGGCACGCCCCTGGCCCTGCACGACTTGGCCACATCGCTGGCGCGCAAGGGTTTCGTCGTGGTGGCGGTGCTGCACCCTGGCGACAACTATAAGGACCACAGCCGACTGGGCACGGTGAGCAACCTGTATGGCCGGCCGATCCAGATTTCCGAAGCAATCACCGCCACGTTGGGCGATCCGATGCTATCGCCGTTCGTCAATGTCGACCAGGTGGGGGTTATCGGCTATTCAGCCGGCGGCGAGACAGCATTGATCCTGGCCGGTGCCAAGCCGGATTTCGACCGCTTGCGCCGTTACTGCCAGGAGCGCCCGGAAGACCGCGACGCCTGCACCACCAAGGGCGAACTGGTGGTGGACCGTGACGACCTGCAACCGCAATCCGACCCGCGTATTCATGCCTTGATGTTGATGGCGCCACTGAGCCTGATGTTCGGTCGCCACACCCTGGCCGACGTGCATGTGCCGGTGCTGCTCTACAGCGGCGACGGCGACAAGCTGGTGGCGGTGGACAAGAACGCAGCGGCCCTGGCGCGCAAGCTGCCGGAACCGCCGGACTTCAAGCTGCTGGCCGGAGCAGGGCACTTCGTGTTCATGGCGCCGTGCGACAGCGATCAGTTGGCGGCGATGCCGGCGATCTGCACCGACGCTGACGGTGTCGACCGCGAAGGCATTCACCGTGATCTGATTTCCGAGGCGGGGCGTTTTTTCAGCCACACCCTGGGCCAATCCACCCGCGCCGGTATGCAGACGGCTGATCAGTAAGCGCGACGCTTGAGCGACAGGGTCAAGGCCAGGGCGGTGACCGACAGCAGCGCTGCGCAGAAGAAGATCCACCCGTAGCCGAGGTTCAGGGCCACGGCGCCCATCAAAGGTCCCGCAATCGCCAGGGCCAGGTCAAAGAACACCGCATACGCACTGAGCCCTGCGCCACGGCTGCTGTTGGGCACCTGCTTGATGGCCTCCACACCCAGGGCCGGGTACACCAGCGACAAGCCAAAGCCGGTCAGCCCGGCGCCAATCAATGCCACGCCCGTCGAGGGTGCCAGCCACAGCAGGGTCAGGCCCAGGGTTTCGATGGTCATGCAGGCAATCGCTGCGCGAAAGCCGCCGAAACGGCTGATAGCGGAGATGAACACCAACCGCGACAGAATAAAGCACACGCCGAACACCGTCAGGCAATACGCCGCGCCGGTCCAGCCGCGATTGAGGTAGTACAGGGTGATAAAGGTGGTGAGCGTGCCGTAGCCAATCGACGCCAGGCATAGGCTGGCGCCGAACGGCGCGATACGCCCGAACACCGCCCAGAACGGCAAGCGCTCCCCGCGCACCACCGGCACCGAAGGCTTGTTGCGGATCAGCAGCAGGCCCAATGCCGACAACACCGACAGCGCAATGCCCAGGCTGTTGTAGCCATAGTCGGCCACCATCACCACGCCCAGCGGCGCACCAATGGCGATGGCGCCGTAGGAGGCGATGCCGTTCCACGAAATCGAGCGCGCCGTGTGCTCGGCACCGACCGCGCCCATGCACCAACTGATGGTGCCCACGCCGATTAACCCCTGGGCGACGCCCAGCAACAGTCGGGCGACGATCAGGATGCCAAGGCTCAACGACGGCAGGCTGTCCATCAGCGTGGCGATAAACGTCAGCACGCCACTCAGCAGAATCCCGGCCAACCCCAGCACGATCGCGCGCTTGGTACCCACCGTGTCGGACATGCGCCCGGCCATGGGACGGCTGAGCAGGGTGGCGAGGTATTGCGACCCGATCGTGAGCCCGGCTACCACGGCGCTGAAACCCAGTTGCTCATGCACATAGCCTGGGATGACCGCAATCGGCAGGCCGATGCAGATAAACGCGATGAAGGTATAGAAGACGATGGAGACGATCTGCAGGGTGATCGACAGTGAACTGGGGGCGGCGGCAGACATGGGCACTCGTTCGCGGGCGGGCGGTGAGGGCATCATGGCAAGGGGAGGAGAGAAAAGGAAGCTGCCTAACGATAAACCCGGATGGACCTGAAACTGTAGGAGCCCGCTTGCGGGCGATGGCGATTTCAACGACGCCATCGCCCGCAAGCGGGCTCCTACAGGGCATGCATTCCCAATAAAAAACCCCGTCGTAGGACGGGGTTTTTTATTCGGCGCGCGGTGCTTAGAACACCACGCCCTGGCTGCGCAGGTAGTCGTCATAGGTGCCGCTGAAGTCGATCACGCCAGTAGCGCTCAACTCGATGATGCGGGTGGCCAAAGACGATACGAACTCACGGTCGTGGCTGACGAAGATCAGCGTGCCTGGGTAGTTCTCCAGCGCCAGGTTCAGCGCTTCGATGGATTCCATGTCCAAGTGGTTGGTCGGTTCGTCCATGATCAGCACGTTCGGCTTTTGCAGGATCAGCTTGCCGAACAGCATGCGGCCTTGCTCACCACCGGAAATCACCTTGACCGACTTCTGGATCTCGTCGTTGGAGAACAGCATGCGACCCAGGGTGCCACGGATCATTTGCTCGCCTTGGGTCCACTGGCCCATCCAGTCGAACAGGGTGACGTCGTCTTCGAAGTCGTGCGCATGGTCCTGGGCGTAGTAGCCCAGTTCCGCCGCGTCGGTCCACTTGATGCTGCCGGCGTCCGGGGTCAGTTCGTTGACCAGGGTGCGCAACAGGGTGGTCTTGCCGATACCGTTCGGGCCGATGATCGCCACGCGCTCGCCGGCTTCAACCTGGAAGCTGAAGTCTTTGAACAGCGGCTTGCCGTCGAAGCCTTTGGCCATTTTTTCGACCATGACTGCCTGACGGTGCAGCTTTTTGTTCTGCTCGAAACGGATGAACGGGCTCACGCGGCTCGATGGCTTGACTTCGGCCAACTGGATCTTGTCGATCGCCTTGGCACGGGAAGTGGCCTGCTTGGCTTTGGAGGCGTTGGCCGAGAAGCGGCTGACGAAGGATTGCAGTTCGGAGATCTGTGCCTTCTTCTTGGCGTTGTCCGACAGCAGTTGCTCGCGGGACTGGGTCGCTACGGTCATGTACTCGTCGTAGTTGCCCGGGAACAGGCGCAGCTCGCCGTAGTCCAGGTCAGCCATGTGGGTGCACACGCTGTTCAGGAAGTGACGGTCGTGAGAGATGATGATCATCAGGCTGGAACGCTGGGTCAGGATGTTTTCCAGCCAGCGAATGGTGTTGATGTCCAAGTGGTTGGTCGGTTCGTCGAGCAACAGCACTTCAGGATCGGAGAACAGCGCCTGGGCCAGCAGCACGCGCAGTTTCCAGCCTGGGGACACTTCGCTCATCGGGCCGAAATGCTGTTCCAGGGGAATGCCCAGGCCCAGCAGCAGTTCACCGGCACGGGATTCAGCGGTGTAGCCGTCCATTTCGGCGAATTCGGTTTCCAGCTCGGCCACGGCCATACCGTCTTCTTCGCTCATTTCCGGCAGCGAGTAGATGCGGTCGCGCTCGGCCTTGACCTTCCACAGTTCTTCGTGGCCCATGATCACGGTGTCGAGCACGGTGAATTCTTCGTAGGCGAACTGGTCCTGGCGCAGTTTACCCAGGCGCACGTTCGGCTCCAGCATGACCTGGCCGCCGGACGGGTCGAGGTCACCGCCGAGGATTTTCATGAAGGTCGACTTGCCGCAACCGTTGGCACCGATCAAACCATAACGGTTGCCGGCGCCGAACTTGACCGAGACATTCTCGAAGAGCGGCTTGGCGCCGAACTGCATGGTGATGTTAGCTGTGGAGATCAATTACTTTACCTATCAATGGGTTGCGAGCGTGACGGCAGGAGCCATCAGGCATGCGTCAACAGCGACATCAAGGCGCGAAACCCGGTCGCTGAGCAGAAAATTGGGGATGTGTGTTGGAATTTGGCGCGCATTGTCGCATATGTCAGGCGACAGTTGTATGTCGAGCGAAGGAAGGTTTCTCCAAGGTCTCCGGCATCGCCAGCCACAACAGTGCCAGGGCCAGGGCAGCCACGCCGGCCAGGGTCAGGAAGGCGGCGTTGTAGCCGGCCTGTTGCACCACGAACCCCGCCAGGCTGCTGCTCAGCGCCGCGCCCAGGCCAAAGACGGTAGAGAGGGCGCCCAGGCTGACGTTGAAGCGTCCGGTGCCTTGGGTCAGGTCCTTGACGATCACCGGGAACAGCGCGCCAAAGATCCCTGCGCCGACGCCGTCGAGCATTTGCACGGCCACCAGCCAGTAAGGGTCGCTGGACAAGGTATAGAGCACCCCGCGCAGCGGCAGGATCATGAAGCCCGCCATCAGCAGGGGCTTGCGCCCCCAGATGTCGGCTTTCAGCCCGACCAGCCATGCCATCGGCACCATCACCAACTGCGCGGCGACGATGCACGCCGAGGTCAGTGGCGTGGCCATCTGCAGGTTGATCTGCGACAGCTTCTGGCTGACCAACGGCAGCATCGCCGCATTGGCCAGGTGGAACAGGGCGCAGCAGATCGCGAACAGCAGCAGCGGGCGGTTGGCCAGCAGTAGCCGCATGCCGGAAGGTTGTTCCTGATCGCTGTGATGCGCCGGGTCGAACCCGCGTGCGACGTCATGGTCGATCGCGGAGGCCGACACGCAACTGACCGCGATGATACTGGCCGCCGCCATGAAGGCCATCAGGTAGAACACCACCACTGGCCCGAACAGGTAGGCCAGGCCACCGGCCAACAGCGCCGCCACGGCATTGCCGGCGTGGTTGAAGGTTTCGTTGCGTCCGGTGCGGCGCGTGAACGCACGCGGTCCGGTAATCCCCAGGGAGATTGCGCTGATCGCCGGTGCAAACACCGAGGCGGCGACGGCGCTGGCGGCCTGGGTCAATGCCACCAGGCTGAATGAGCTGACAAAGGGCAGCAGCAGGCAACTGCCGGTCACTACGATGGCGGCCAGCGCGATCACGGCGCGCTTGCTGCGAGTGCGGTCGATCAGTGCGCCCGCCGGGCCCTGGGTAACCAAGGCGGCGATACCGGCCAGCGTCATGACCACGCCGATGCTGGCCGGGTCCCATTTGTGCACGGCCAGCAAATAAATGGCGAGGTAGGGGCCGAGGCCATCGCGCACATCCGCCAGGAAGAAATTCAGGCTGTCCAGGGACAGGGTAGTGCGCAAGTCGGAATGATTGGCCACGGCAAAGGCTTCGCAGGCGGCGTCCAAGGGCTGGACACGCATGCGTTAATGACCTACGCGGCCTGTGTTAAGTTTCGCCTGCCTTGTGGGGTTTTAATCCGTGAACACTTGGCTTATTTTCTCAGCCCCGCTGTATTGAATATCTGGACACGCAATGGACATGCCCTCAGCTCAACAGGCAGTTGCCAGCAACAAGGACGCCTGGGACCAATCCGCCAACCTGCACAAAACCACCGACACCTGGAACGCGCTGCTCAACGGCGTGGGTGCGGCTGATTTTTCCTGCCTGGACCCGACCCTGACCGGCTTGCTGCAGGATGTGGGTGTGGCCGGTAAAGATGTGGTGCAACTGTGTTGCAACAATGGCCGTGAAAGCCTCTCGTTATTTGCCCTGGGCGCACGCTCGGTGGTGGGGGTGGACCAATCCCGGGCTTTTCTCCAACAGGCCCGCGAATTGGCGGCTGTCTCGCCCCACAGCCCTGAATTCATTGAAAGTGATATCCACCACCTGCCGCCGCAGTTGCATGAGCGCTTTGACATCGCGCTGGTGACCATCGGCGTGCTGGGCTGGATGCCGGACGTGGGGTTGTTCATGCGCCACGTGGCCAGCACCTTGAAGCCCGGCGGTACGCTGGTGATGTATGAAACCCACCCGTTCCTGGAAGTGTTCGATCCTCGTGCGCAAAACCCCTTCCTGCCGGCCAGTTCGTACTTCCAGCGCGAGCCCTTTGTGCTGCAGGAATCGATTGTCTACGAGGGCCAGGGCGAGGTGGCCGGGCCGACCTCCTATTGGTACGTGCACACCTTGGGCGATGTTGTCAGTGCTGCGATCTGCGCGCACTTGCAGATCAGCCATCTACAGGAATATGCCCATTCGAACCGCGAAGAGCTGTACGACCAGTACGAGCATCAGTCGGCGCAATTGCCGATGTGCTTTACCTTGACCGCCATCAAGCGTGCAGAGTGACGCGCTGATTGTGTAGGCGCCGACTTGCCGGCGAAAAAACTCAGGAGCGCCGCCGTTTTCCTGATAGTGCGCGTCGTCGTTGAGACCAGTGCCGGCAAGCCGGCTCCTACGAGCCTGGTACTGGGTTCAGGGGCCGGTGTTGAGGGCTTTCTTGAAGGCAAAAAAAGCCCGCGAGCAGAGGCGGGCTAAGGGATTCACCGGAGTAGGTAGGCTTCACCCTATAGACCTGAAAGTGAAGAGTTTGTGAAAATGCGGTCGCAAATTCGGATGGGCCGTCGATCAGGTACGCCGCACGAAAGTGCGCATGGTTTGACCTGGGCCAGTACTGAACTCGATTGGCCTGGGCATACTTTCATCTGCGGCAATGAACACAAATTCATCCCCTTCCAAGTGATAACTGGCGGGCAGTTGCTTGCCTGCGTCATCCCCTATGGCGTCGATCCAGGTGATGCTCTTGGGAACGGTGCTGCTGTCCAGGAAAAACCGGCCAGCCAGCAACACGTCACCGCTGACGGTCTTCACTTCGAAGCGGTCACCGGTAATAGTGGTAAGTGCCCCAGGGGCACTGTGGGCATCGATGGGGTTGAGCACGCTGCTGTCTTCGAGTGAGGTTTGTTCCCAAACGCCCTGAAGGGTTTGAAGATCCGGGTCGGAAATGGAGGGCATACAAATTCCTTTTTGCTGAAGGGTTGTCCGCCTAATGCTTAATTAAGCGTAGGAAAAAAGTTATTTTTTAATTTTTTATGCGATTCTTCGTTATAACAACAGGCAATTAGCGTCACTTTGCCTGGCCGCTGGGTAACGTCTTGTAACGGACCGTCTATGCTGTGGGTGCCTGTCAATAAGGGCTCCCGTGTAACTGAAATGAAACCTTTGGCTGCTTAGGTATGAGGCTTCAGTGATTTGGGTGGTCCCTTTGCCGACAGAGGGCCGCTTATTTCGAGCGTCCGCACGTTGCCCCCTGTCTATTTGGTTGTTATTCAGGTCTGAGTTGTTTGGGCGCTGAATTTCAATTCATCAGGGTGTATGAACTTTGAATAACACTCCCCAGCTACATCAATATTCACCGTCGGATGAAGTCGATCTTTTTGAGCTGTTTCATGCAATCTGGAAGCAAAAAAAATGGATCATCGGTTGCACGATTCTGGCGGGCCTTCTGGGAGTAGGCTACGCGTACCTGTCGCCGAAGGTTTACCAAGTCAGCAGTGTGTTGCGGCCTGCGGCGATCAATGAGCTGGATGCCCTCAACCGGTCTGAAGTCTACAAGCTGCCACCGGCCGATGCACTGGCCAAAGTTGGCTCTCAGCTCGAATCGTATGAGGCCCGCATGGATTTCTTCAGGGCTAATCCTGCGCTGTTCGAGGCCTTTCAGCAGCCCGGACGCAGCCTGGAGCAGAGCTTCGAGGCGTTTAATGGCTCCGCCATCAACCTGGTGCTCCCGGATCCCAAGAAATCCGATTCGCCCAACAGCTACTTGCGCCTGGAGATGCAGTACCCCGAGGGCATTGACGGAGTGGCAATTCTCAATGGGTTCGTAGCCTACGCTATCGCGCGGCAACGCAAGCAGGTGGGGGCGGACCTCGAGGTAATCGTCAATAACCGCCTGAACGAGCTCAAGGGTAAGATCGATGCGGCGCGTGCCAATTATGAAACAGGCAAGGCGTCGAAAATTGCCCGGTTGCTGGAGGCGGACAAGGTTAAGCGTGCACAGTTGCAGGACGAACTCACCGCCTTGCGCCTGCAGATGAAATTGCAGCGCGGCAGCCGTCTGGCAGAATTGGATGAGGCGATCTCGATCGCCAAGTCGATCGGCATCAAGAATCCCACTACGCCTTCGGCCATGGGGGCTGATGCGTTCAGTGGTTCCAGCCCGGTGATGCGCACTGAGGTCACCAACCAGAAAATCCCCTTGTACTTCTTGGGCACCCAGGCATTGGAGGCCGAGCGAGCGGCTCTGGTACGCCGCACCAACGACGACTTCACCAGCGACCGCATCGCGGAGATTGGCAAGGAATTGCGCATGCTTGACGTCAATCGTGAGGTGGAGGTGCTCAACGGTCGCAAGGATGAGGACATGTTCCTGCAAGACGTTGAGCCACTCTGGGCGGAGGAAGCCCGGCTGCGCGGCCTCAATATCGATATGAGCATGCTCAAACTGGTGACCGTCGACCGGCAGGCGCAGGAACCCCTGGGTCCGATCAAACCAAGAAAATCCCTGATCATCGCGTTAAGCCTGGTGGCAGGGCTGATGTTCGGTATTTTGCTGGCACTGGCGCGACATTTTGTGCAAGTGCGTAGGCAAAACGGACCCTTTTCTGTGCTTGATGAACGTCGGTTGCCAGCCCGATAGTCCGCAATAACCCCTAGCGGGCCTGCCCCAAGGCAAGCCCGCTCAGCACATTCAGAAGACAGCTTTTCACAATTCTTAGTTAACTTTTGGTTACAACCTGTGGCTAAATAACTGCCAATGGCCATGAACCCGTAGTGACTTAACGGGTAGTGCCGACTGTGTGAATTGTGATTTCAGGTGCTGCTATCCAACCTCGGCCGTCGTGGGCACGCAGGAGCAGCCTGTTCTCTTCTGACGTGTGACGAAATCCCTTGAAACTCATCATTGTTGTTCTCTACGTTGCCTCGATTGCGTATGTACACCTGCGTGGCCGGGTGCGACACAAGCTGGGCCGCCAGCTCAGTGACCATTCCACCTTCCTGGCACCGGTCAACTGCTTTCTCTACCTCTTCTCCAAGCTGCCCAGCCGACCGTACCTGTCGCCCAGCGAATTCCCCGACCTCAGCCCGCTGCAAGAACACTGGGAAGAAATCCGCCAGGAAGGCCAGAACCTGATGCGTGCGGGCGAGATCAAACGCTCGGACCAATACAACGATGTGGGTTTCAACTCGTTCTTCAAGTCGGGCTGGAAACGCTTCTACCTGAAATGGTACGGCGACAGCCACCCGTCGGCGATGAAGCTGTGCCCGCGCACCACGGAGCTGGTGCAGGGCATCGGTTCGATCAAGGCCGCGATGTTTGCCGAGCTGCCACCGGGCTCCAAGCTGGTGCGCCACCGTGACCCGTATGCCGGTTCATACCGCTATCACCTGGGCCTGGATACCCCGAACGATCCTGGCTGCTATATCAACGTGGACGGCGAAAACTATTACTGGCGTGACGGCGAACCGGTGATGTTCGACGAGACCTACATCCACTACGCCGAGAACACCACGCAGCACAACCGCATCATCCTGTTCTGCGACATCGAGCGCCCGATGAAGTACCGCTGGGCTGCGGCCTTCAATCGCTGGTTCAGCCGTAATGTGATGGCAGCTGCCGGCTCGCCCAACGATGCCGGCGACAAGACCGGCGGGCTCAATCGTGCCTTTACCCGCCTGTACAAGATCCGCTTGCGGGGCAAGGAGCTGAAAAAGCGCAACCGCACGCGTTACTACCTGGAAAAGTGGGCGATCTTCGCCGTGTTGGCGGCCATCTTCCTGCTGATCTGACCGCTTCGGGCGCCTTCACTCCGGTGAATGGGCGCCCAGTTTTTCCCACATCTTCTTGCCGATTTTCTGTCGATTGGCATAGCCGTCCCAAGGATCAGCCTTCAGGCCGTCCAACCGCTGCTGCAGATTGGCGACTGTCCACTGCTGTGCACTGCGTAACCCCTTTAATTCATCACGACTGATCGGCACCGAGACCGGCAAGCCCGGCCGCGCCCGTACCGAATACGCGGCCACCGTGCTGGCACCCCGCGCATTACGCAAATAGTCGATGAATATCTTGCCGACCCGGTTCTTGGGGCCTGAGGTCGCGGTAAAACGCTCCGGCAATTGTGCAGTCATGAACTGGGCGATGGCCTTGGCGAAGGCCTTGACGGTGTCCCAGCTGTCTCGGCGCGCCAGTGGCACGACCAGGTGCAAGCCCTTGCCGCCGCTGGTCTTGACGAAGGCTTGCAGGCCTATTTCATCCAATACCGAGAGGGTCAATTGCGCCGCTTCGAGCATGGCTTTCCACGGCAGCGCCGGGTCCGGGTCGAGATCGAGCACAAACAAGTCAGGGGTTTCGATCTTGTCCGAGGTGGCGCCCCAGGTGTGAAACTCCACGGAGCCCATCTGCACGGCGCCGATCAACGCCTTGACGCTGTCGATTTCCATCAGGCGCGCATGCCCTGGGTCGAGGGCCTGATCCAGTTGCTTGATATTGGGAATGGCCAGGCGCTCCGAGTGTTTCTGGAAGAACTGCTCGCCGTCGATGCCTTCAGGCGCCCTGAGCAGTGAAACCGGGCGGTGGTGCAGGAAGGGCAGGATCCATCGGCTGATCCCCGCGTAGAACTGCGCCAGTTGCTGCTTCTGCGTGCCGCTTTGCGAGTCGATCACACGATCGGGGTGTGTGATGTTCACCCCGGCGCTGGGTTTTTTTGCGGGTTTCATGGATTTGGCCGTACGCGGTTGCTCATGAATGATCTGGGCTGCGGGTTTGTCGGTACGCATCGCCACGAATGCCGCCTGGCGCACCACGCCTTCGCGGGTCCATTCGGCAAATTGCACCTCGCCGACCAAGGTCGGCTCCACCCAGTGCACACCGCGGGCCTGGGCGCTGGTCAATGGTTTTTCCAGGGGCGATGCCTTGCGCTCCAGCGGCGTGAGTTGCGCATAGATGGCTTTCAGCGCCGCTTGATCAAAGCCTGTGCCCACACGCCCGGCATACACCAGCCCTGTCTTGTCGTTCACCGCCAGTAATAGCGCCCCGAAACCACTGCGCGAACCCTGCGGCCGCGTGTAGCCGACGATCACGAACTCCTGGCGCAGGCGGCATTTGAGCTTGATCCAATCGGCGCTGCGACTGGACACGTAAGGGCTGCCCAGGCGCTTGCCAATCACGCCTTCCAGGGATAGGTCACAGGCACTTTCAAAAATATCGCGATGGTGGGCGGTGAACGCTTCCGAGAACCGCAATAGCTTGCTTCTGCTGCCCGCCAACGCTGCCTTGAGTGCCGCACGGCGATCTTCGACCGGTGCCTGGCGCTGATCCTGGCCATTGAGGAAGGGCGCATCGAACAGGTAATAGACAATGTCCAGGCTGCGGCCGATATCAAAAGCATTTTGCAGCGCCTGGAAGTCCGGCAGGCCGTCGCCGTTGAGGCTGACCACCTCGCCGTCGAGCCAACTGTCCTTGAGCTTCAGGGCTTGCAGGGCCTTGGCCTGGCGCGGCAGGCGTTCGGTCCAGTCATGGCCGTTGCGGGTGAACAGGCGCACGTCGCCATCGCGTATGCGTGCGAGCATGCGGTAGCCGTCGAACTTGATCTCGTAGTGCCAGTCGCCTTCGGGGGCGCGGTCCACCAACGTGGCCAATTGCGGTGCGAATTGCTCAGGGAGGGCGGACGTCGCGGCTTTTTTGGGCTTGGCCTTGGTTTTCGCCGGGGGCTTGGCTTTGGGCGCGCCGACCGACGCGTTGCTGACCACGCTGTTCGGCTGGGCCTGGACAATATCGTAGTCGTCGGCCGGGCGTGCCTGCGGGTCTTTCTCCTTGATCAGCAGCCACTGCTCCTTGTCGGCGCTGCCTTTAAGGCGGGTGCGCACCAGTGTCCAGTCGCCGGAAAGTTTCTCACCGACCAAGGTGAATTTGAGTTTTCCAGCGGCGTAGGCCTTGCGCGGGTCGTCATGGGGTTGCCATACGCCACGGTCCCACACGATGACATCGCCCGCGCCATATTGGCCGGCCGGAATACTGCCTTCGAAGCTGCCGTAGCTGAGGGGGTGATCCTCCACGTGTACGGCCAGGCGCTTCTGCGTCGGGTCCAGGCTCGGGCCTTTGGGCACCGCCCAACTGAGCAACACGCCATCGAGTTCCAGGCGAAAGTCATAGTGCAGGTTGCGCGCGTCATGTTTCTGGATCACAAAGGACAGCGCCGATGCTTTGCGCTTGCCGGCGGGCGCACTGCCTGCCGGCTCGCCGGTAACGCCGAAGTCGCGCTTGCGGTTGTACTCGCTAAGGGGCTTTGGCATGACTTAAGAGGCCTTGGTGGATTTCTTCGCCGCGGGCTTCTTGGCGGGTTTGCCGGCAAGGCTGCGCTTAAGCAGTTCCGTCAGGTCGATCACGTCGGCGGACTTGCGCTCTTCAGTGTCTTTGCTGGTTTCCACGTCTTCGATCTTGCCAGCCTTGGCCTTCTTGGCCACCAGCGCCATGATTTTTTCCTGGAAGCTGTCGCGGTAATCATCGGGCTGCCAATCGGCGCTCATGTCTTCCACCAGACGCTTGGCCATGTCCAACTCACCCTTGGCGAGGGTGGGTTTGGTCACGTCGCTGCCCAGTTCCAGTTCATCCAGGCTGCGCACTTCGGCGGGCCAGCGCAGCATCACCAGTACCAACGCCGAGTCCAGGGGCATCAAGGCCGCCAAGTGCTGCTTGGTGTGCAGCACCACGTTGGCCAGCGCAACCTTGCCGGTTTTTTTAAGGGTTTCCCTTAGCAATGCATAGACCTTACCCCCACGCTTGTCCGGGGCGAGAAAGTAGGGGGTGTCGATATTCTGCAATGGGATCTGGTCGCTGGCGACAAACGCGATGATCTCGATGGTCTGGGTCGACTTGGGGTGGGCTGAGCGGATTTCTTCTTCGCTGAGCACCACATAGCGACCTTTCTCGAAAGCCACGCCCTTGACGATGTTTTCTTTGGTGACTTCCTTGCCGGTGGTCTTGTTGATGCGCTTGTAGCCCACCGGGTCCATGCTGCGCTTGTCCAGCCAGTCGAAGTCTACGCCCTGTGATGACGTGGCCGAGACCAGCGACACCGGGATATGCACCAGGCCAAAACTGATGGCGCCTTTCCAGATTGACCGTGGCATATGTGCGATTCCTTAAGTAGAGGCTGTGTTCTGGTGACTCGGACGCCGCGTGAAAAGTTTCCCCAGGCAGATGCGCGGACAGATCGTGTTACACCTGATGAGAAAGTATTTAGTGTCGAAAGCCGAACCCAAGGCGTAGCGTGTTATCGAAAGCACGTACTCCTTGGCCCCCAGAGAGGCTTTGTCATGAATAGCTGTGTGCGTCACGTTGCTGCGCTGGTGTTGGGTCTGGCCCTTGCGCCTTTGGCCCTTGCGCAAAACCTGCCCGGCAACAACAACTCCAATAACAGCCCGATTCACCGGGCCAACCCGAACAGCATGCAGGGCACGCAGCCCAATGCGCCCGCCGTTCGCGGTATTCAGACCGGGCCGACCACACGCACCCCAACCCTGGAGAACGGTGGCATTGGCAATAGTTACCCCAAGCGCGATGCCGCCCCCAGTCGCCCAGCGACTCAAACCAAATCCCCCACCTATGATGCCAACGGCAATCGCCGGTAAGGATCCCGCCCTATGTTGCTACGCAAAACCCTTCTCGCCGCCTTTTGTGCAACCACGCTGCTGCCGATGACGGCCGCTTTCGCTGCCGACGCCCAGCAGTTCCCCAGTGAACAAGGCAGCATCACCGCGACCCCGATCGCCAAAGGGCTTGACCACCCTTGGGCGGTGGCTTTTCTGCCGGACAAGCAAGGCTTCCTGGTCACCGAACGCCCTGGCCACCTGCGTTTTGTCAGCCCGGACGGCAAGCTTTCGGCGCCACTGAAGGGCGTGCCTGAGGTGTGGGCCAAAGGGCAGGGCGGTCTGCTGGATGTGGTGCTGTCGCCGGACTTCAAGCAGGACCGCCTGGTCTACCTGTCCTACGCCGAAGGCGGTGGCGAGGGCGGCAAGGCCGGTACTGCCGTGGGGCGTGGCCGTCTGGCCGCTGACCTCAGTGGCCTGACCGACTTCAAGGTGATCCTGCGCCAGGAGCCCAAGCTGTCTACCGGCAATCACTTCGGCTCACGCCTGGCCTTCGACCGTGATGGCTACCTGTTCGTGACCCTGGGAGAAAACAACGACCGCCCGACGGCCCAGGACCTGGACAAGTTGCAAGGCAAGGTCGTGCGCATCTACCCGGATGGCCGCGTGCCGGATGACAACCCCTTCGTCGGCCAACCAGGGGTGCGCCCGGAAATCTGGTCCTACGGCCAGCGCAATCCCCAAGGCCTGGCGTTGAATCCCTGGAGCGGCACGATCTGGGAAAACGAACACGGCCCGCGCGGCGGTGACGAGATCAACATCATCGAGCGCGGCAAGAACTACGGTTGGCCGCTGGCAACCCACGGTATCAACTATTCCCTGACGCCGATTCCCGAAGCCAAGGGCAAGACGGCAGAAGGTACGGTGCCGCCGCATCACGTCTGGGAAAAATCACCGGGTATCAGCGGCATGGCGTTTTACGATGCAGACCGCTTCAAGCCTTGGCAGCACAACGTGTTCATCGGCGCGCTGGTCAACCAGGAGCTGATCCGGTTGCAGTTCGACGGTGACAAGGTGATCCACGAAGAGCGTTTACTCGGTGGTTTGAAAGCGCGGATTCGCGACGTGCGGCAGGGGCCGGATGGCTTCTTGTACGTGCTGACGGACGAGGACAATGGCGTGCTGTATCGGGTCGGCCTGAACCAGGACTGAAGGTCCATGCACGCCGTAGGCAACCGGCTTGGCGGCGATGGCGATTTCATCAGCGCCATCGCCGCCAAGGTTTACAGGCCCAGTTCAGACAGCCCCGGATGATCATCCGGGCGTCGCCCCAGCGGCCAATGGAACTTGCGTTCACTCGCTTTGATCGGCAGATCGTTGATGCAGGCAAACCGATTGGCCATCAGGCCGTTCTCGTCGAACTCCCAGTTCTCGTTGCCATAGGAACGGAACCAGTTGCCCGAGTCGTCGTGCCACTCGTAGGCATAACGCACCGCGATGCGGTTATCGGTAAATGCCCACAACTCTTTGATCAACCGATAATCCAGCTCCTTGGCCCATTTGCGGGTAAGAAAGCCCTTGGCGTCTTCACGGTTGTAGGCGAATTCGGCGCGGTTACGCCATTTTGTATCCAGGGTATAGGCCAGGGACACCCGCTCGGGGTCGCGGGAGTTCCAGCCGTCTTCGGCCAAGCGGACTTTTTCGATGGCCGACTCGCGTGTAAATGGCGGCAGCGGCGGGCGTGTTTCAGCGGCGGATGACATGGGCATTTCCTCAAAGGAATAAGGTTTAATCGAAAGTTGCGCTGACCTGTGCGTCACAGTCCCAATAACGTTCGCGCCATGCATTGCGCATTATCGGCGGCTGTTGAATCACCCATCACCAGGGCAACGGTAATGGCGCCATCGATCAGGATCAGCAGTTGCGCGGCCTGCCGTTCGGGGTCGGGGGTGCCATGTGCTTGACACAGTTCAAGTGCGTACTCGAACAGTTTCTGTTTATGGGCCTTGGCCAGCAGGCGCACCGGGTCTTGGGGGTCGCCGGTTTCGCCACTGGTGTTGATAAATGCGCAACCGCGAAAATCGGCGGTGCCGAACCAGGCCTTGAGCGCGCTGAACAGCGCGAGCAAGCGTTCGCCCGAGCCTTCACTGCGTTCCACTTCATTGCGCAGCCACTGCATCCAACGCTCGTCGCGGCGTTGCAGGGCGGCAATCACCAAGTCGTCTTTATTGGCGAAGTAACGGTAAATGCTTTTTCTCGAGACGCCGGCGGTTTTCACCAGAAGGTCCATGCCGGTGGCGGCGATGCCATGGCGATAGATCAACTTTTCGGTCACATCGAGGATGATGTCGCGGGTTTCATTTTGAGTAATATCGTTCATGTGGCCAACAGTAGAACGATCGTTCTTCTTTGTCAATAAGATTTTTTCCATGCGCCACAGCGAGACCTGGGCACCCCCATGGTGTAAGCTCGGGGACTCTTTGGATTCGACCCACTGCGAGCCTTATGCCGTCGTTCTTCAAACGCTCCTTGTTGCCCAAACTGCGCGGTTTCCCCGTTACTCCAGACGCCCTTGAGGTATTGTCCGGCGCCGACGCATACCGCCGTTGCCTACTGGAAAAAATCGCCCAGGCCACCCGGCGTATCTACATCGTCGCGCTGTATCTGCAGCACGACGAAGCGGGGCAGGAGATCTATGACGCCCTGCACGCAGCCAAGGCTGCGCGGCCGGAGTTGGACATCGTGGTGGTGGTCGACTGGCTGCGCGCCCAGCGCGGCCTGATCGGCGCCGGCAAACAACCGGGCAACAGCGCCTGGTACCAGGCCATGACCCAAAGCCACAGCAGCGAGGTGCCGGTGTATGGCGTGCCGGTGCAAACCCGCGAGCTGTTCGGCGTGCTGCACCTCAAGGGCTTCGTGATCGACGACAGCGTGCTGTACAGCGGCGCGAGCCTGAACAATGTGTACCTGCACAAGTTCGACAAGTACCGTTTCGACCGTTATCACCTGGTCCACAGCAAAGCCCTGGCGGATTCGATGCAGCACCTGGTGGAACACGGGCTGGTCGCCTCCAAGGCGGTCAATCGCCTGGACCTGCCCAACCCGCCCACCACACGCAGCTTGCGCAACGATATCGGCGACTTGCGCAGCCGCCTGAAACACGCGACCTACGACACCACCACGGGGCAATTGCCCAACGGGCATCTGTCGGTCAGCCCGTTGCTCGGGGTTGGCAAGAACAACCCGCTGAACCGGGTGATCCTCGAACTGATCGCCAGCGCCCAGCACCAACTGACCATCTGCACGCCGTACTTCAACCTGCCGCTGCCGGTCACCCGTGAAATCAACCGCGCGTTGGCGCGTGGGGTGAAGATCGACATCATCGTCGGTGACAAGACCGCCAACGACTTCTACATCCCGCCGAGCGAGCCATTCAAGGTCATTGCGGCGCTACCGTACCTGTACGAAATCAGCCTGCGCCGCTTCGCCAAGCGCCATCAGCCGATGATCGACAGCGGCCAGTTGAACCTGCACCTGTGGCGCGACGGTGACAACACCTACCACCTCAAGGGCATGTGGGTCGACCTGCGCTACACCTTGCTGACCGGCAACAACCTCAACCCGCGCGCGTTCCGCCTTGACCTGGAAAACGCCCTGTTGATCGACGACCCCCAGGGCCAGTGGCTTGAGCCGCGACGGACCGAGCTGGCGCAGATTTTCCAGCACACCACGCGTATCGAGCGTTACCAGGACTTGCAGACACTGCCGGACTACCCGGAGGCGGTCGGCAAGTTTCTGCGGCGGGTCAGTCGTGTGCGGATCGAGCGGTTGCTGTACCGAATCCTGTAAAACCTTCCGGCAAAAAAAGACCCGGCCCCTTCAACAAGGCCGGGTCTTTTTTTTGGCGTACGGTTTAGTTCAAGCCCAACTTGCCACGCAGGGTCGACAGGTCTTCCGCCAAGGTGTTGACCGGACCCACCAGGGCCTTGCGGTCGTTTTCCTTGACCTTGTCGTAGGTCTCGAAGCCGCCGTCCTTGGTCTTGTACTTGGCCAGGATCTTGTCCACGGTGGCGAAGTTTTTGTCGACCTTGGCCAGGAAGGCCTTGTCTTGCTTCTCGATCTGGCCACGGAACAGGTCGACGATTTTCTTCGCGCCGTCGATGTTGCCTTGGAAGTCATACAGGTCGGTGTGACTGTAGCGGTCTTCTTCGCCGGAGATCTTGGTGGCGGCGACTTCTTCCAACAGCGCTGCGGCACCGCCCACGACTTTCTCGGGTGGGAAGGTCAGGCCATCGACGCGGGTCTTGAGGTCGTTGACGTCGGTGTTGAGCTTGGCGGTCAGCGCTTCCAGGCCCTTGGTGGTGTTCTGCGAGAACAGCGCGTATTCGATACGGTGGAAGCCGGTGAAGTCTTCGGCGGTCACGCCTTTTTCATGGTCGTCGACACGGGAGTCGATGGACGCATCGAGGTCGCTGAACAGTTCGGCGATCGGCTCGATGGACTCATAGTGCACGCGGGTTGGTGCGTAGAGCTTCTTGGCGGTGGCCAGGTCGCCTTTGTTGATGGCGTCAGTGAAGGCTTGGGTCTGGGTGACCAGCTCGCCGATTTCTTCAGTGACGTAGATCTTGTAGTCCGACACCGGGCCAACCAGGTCCAGCGGCGCGGTAGCGGCGAACGCTGCCAACGGCGAAAGGGTCATTAACAACGACAACGCAATAGTCGACTTCTTCATGGGACGGTATCCGCTCTGGGTATGTTTATTAGGTGTTGGCAGTGGTTTGAGGGTGCGTTGCAGCGAGTAGCGTGCGCCCGATGAAATCCTGGGCCCCGGTGACGCCGGGCAAGGTGAAGAAATACCCGCCACCAACCGGCTTGAGGTATTCCTCCAGGGGCTCGCCGTTGAGCCGGGTTTGCACACTGATAAAGCCTTTCTCCAGGTCAGCCTGGTAGCAGATGAACAACAGCCCCATGTCCAGCTGACCGTTTTTGTTGACGCCGTTGGAGTAGTTGAACGGCCGGCGCAGGATCAGGTTCGCCTGAGTCTGCGGGGTGCGCGGGTTGGCCAGGCGGATGTGGGCATCGAGCTTGGTCAACTTGCCTTCCGGGTCCTTGCTGTAGTCGGGCACCTGGGTCTCTTTGTCGCCGTCCATGGGCGCACCGGTCGGCTTGATGCGGCCGATGATGCTCTCCTGTTCTTGCAGCGGGGTACGGTCCCAGCGCTCGACGAAGTTACGGATGATGCGCACGGCCTGGTAGCTGCCGTTGGCCGCCCAGGCCGGTTCGTCGCTGCCGGGCTGCACCCACACAATCTGGTCCATGGCCTTGGCGTCGTTGGAGTTGGGGTTGGCCGAGCCGTCACGGAAACCAAGGAAGTTGCGCGCGCTCTGGGCCGGCTCGCCAGGTTTGGCCGGCGCCTGTGGCGGCACGCTGCCTTCCTGCTTCCAGCGCACCAGCAACAGGTCGGGCAGGTTTTTCACGATGTCGCGCAGCGCGTGGATATTGGTGTCCGGGGTGTTGGAACTGAATTGCAGGCTCAAGTCGCCGTGGCACTGCGCCGGTTCCAGCGCATCGTTGGGGAAGCCGACCATGCGGCTCAGGCGTTTGGGCTTGACTGCCGTGAGACCAAAGCGCTCATCGAACAGCGATTCGCCGACGGACACGGTGATGGTCAGGTTGTCTGGCGTGACCACTGGGCCGAGGATGCCGGAATCGGTGGGCGGTAGCTTCGGGTCGACTTGTGGCACGGTGCCGCCGGTCATCAGGAAGGCGATGCGCTCGTTCAAGGTGCGGAACAGGCGCTCCAGGTCTTCGCGGTCGCTGGCCAGCACATCGAATGCCACGAGCATGCCGCAGGCTGGGCGTGGGGTGACGATACCGCTCTGGTGCTTGCCGAAAAAATCGTGGTGGTCCTGGGTCTTGTCGCTGCGTGGCGCAGTGGTGACTTGCTCGGCAGCGGCGGCCATGGCCGGGCAGGTCAGGGTGCTGCCAGCAATCGCAGCGCCAGTGGCGGCCATGCCCAACAGGACACGGCGGCGTTGGAGGTCAAATTGTGCGGAATCACTCATGTGTGCGGTCGTCTTCACTGCAGGCCAGAAAGGCCAAGGGCGGGGTCGATTCCATCGAGTGCAGCGGCCAGAGCCTTGGCCTTGTCGGCGATCTGCTTGCGCTGATCGGCGGTTACGCTGTCGTAGCGGCGGTACTGGCCGTCGACTTTCAATTCGTTGAGTTGGCTGTCGAAGGCCGTGAGAGCGCTGTCGACTTTAGGCAGCAGGTCTGGGGCAGACTTGGTCAGCAAAGGGCGCATCAGGTGAACGACTTTGTGGGCGGCCTCCAGGTTGGCAGCGAAACCATTCAGGTCGACGTGGCTGTAGCGTTCCTCTTCACCGCTGATGGCGCGTACATCGGCTAGGCTGTTGAGGTTGCGCACCACGATGCGCACCAGTTGCTCCGGCGGCAGCGACTGGGCCAGCAATTGTTGCTTGAGGGTGGTGACGTCGGTCAGCAAGCGCTGCGCAATTGGCGCCAGGCCGTCGAGGCTGCGTTGCTGGAACAGGCTGTATTCCAGGCGGTGGAAGCCGCTGAAGGCCGGGTCCTGCTCGCGTTTTTCAAAGTAGTCGGCGCGGGCGTTGATGGCATTGTCCAGCTCCGCCAGGCGTTGGGACGCCGGGGCCAGTCGCTGGTAAGCCTCCCGCGCAGGCACATAGAGCGCTTGTGCCTGGGCCAGGTCGCCGCTGTCGATGGCCTGCTGCAAGGCGGTGACCGCTTTGACCAATGCACTGCCTTGGCTGCTCAGGTACACGCGGAACTCCGACAGTGGCCCGATAAACGCCACCATCGACGGTTTGGCCTTGGCCTGCGCCTCGGACTCGGCAGTGGGCGTTACGCGCAAGGTGCCACGCGGGTTGCTCAGCAGCCCACAGGTGATCGCATAGTCACCGGGCAGCAGGTTAGCGTTGATCACTTGGCTCAGGCCGGGAGCGATGTTCTCGCGTTCTTCGACCACCAGCACGCCGTCGAGGATTTCCCATTCCACTGCACGGTCCGAGCGGTTGATGATGCGAAAGCTCGCACGGCCGGCGGGGACCGTCAGTTCATTCGGCTCACAGGCGTGGCCATGAATGGTCACGGCGATTTCATTGTGGTTGGTCTGGCGCTTGCTGGCCGCCAGTTGCGAGGCGTAATAGAACAGGCCTCCGGCGGCGATCATCACGACCACCGAGCCCGCCACGGCCCATCGCAGGGCGCGGGGTGGCGAGGACGGTTGAGGGGTTGGGTTGGACAAGAGGCGGTCCTTACTGGTTGGCAACAGAAGAAGGTGAGGCGGCAGGCTTGGACGGTGCGGAGGGCAGGAAGAACATCACCAGGGCCACCACCAGGTAAATCAGGTAGGCGCCGAGGGTGCTGAGGGTGGGCGCTTCCTGATAGCCGAACATCCCGGCCAGCACCGAGCCCAACGGGCTGTCCATGGGCAGCGCGGCGCTGAAGTCGAACAGCACGGTTTGCAAGTGGTTCCACACGCCGGCTTCGTGGAGGGCCTGTACCGAATTGGCGAGGATGCCGGCGGCCACCACGAGGATAAACAAGCCGGTCCAGCGGAAAAACGCACCGAGGTTCAGGCGCATGCTGCCGGTGTAGATCAGGAAACCGACGATGATCGCCAGGATCAAGCCGAGCAGGGCGCCAATCGGCGCGCCCGGGCCTTCACTTTGTTGGAACACCGCGAGCAGGAAGAACACGGTTTCCAGGCCTTCACGGGCCACGGCGAAAAACACCATGAGGATCAGCGCGGTGACCTGGTGCTTGGAACCGGCCAACGCGTGATCGAGGGATTCATGCAGGGAATGCTTGATGGAACGCGCCACCTTGCGCATCCAGAACACCATGGAGCTGAGGATGCCCACGGCGACCAGGCCGACGATGCCTTCGAACAATTCCTGCTGTTTTTGCGGGAATTCGGCGCTGACCAGTTCCAGGCCACCACCGACCAGCAGGGCCAGTGCGGCGGCGAGGAAAACGCCAATCCACACGGCGGGCATCCATTGGCCGCGGCCGGTCTGTTGCAGGTAGCTGGCGATAATGCCAACGATCAATGCGGCTTCAATGCCTTCGCGCAGCATGATGAGAAAAGGAACGAGCATTCGGCACCGCATCACAACTAGATAGGAGCCTAAGTTGTAACATAATGATACTCATTACTAAACAAGCAATCTTGACGTTTGCTGAACCCTGGCTGAACGGCGCGCGTCAGCCACGCCGGCCGAACAAACGCTGTGCGATCCCCAAGGCTTGCAGCGACACCCCATAGCCGATAAAGGCATAAGGGCCAAGGATGACCCAGATCAGCGCACCCAACAGCCAGCACGGCAGGATCTCGCGGATGAACAAGGGCGACGGTCGGCGAAAGCTCAGCCAGCGTGACAGCGGGGCGAGTCGGTCGTCGATTTCGCCGTAGCCATCAGTGGCTGGGCGCCAGATTGCCAGGATCATCAGCGCCGGTATCGTAATAAGAAACGCCCAGGTCGGCGCCATGCCGAGGGTTTCCATCAACGTGTGGTCGGTCACCTGCTGGTCGTGCACAGCCCAGCCGGCGGCCATGCCCAGCAGTGCCACGAACATCGGCCAGGGGCGGGTGGCACGTTCCCAGTCGCGCCAGAAGTACGGGTCACCGCCGGGCGTCAGGGCACAAAGTGACGGGAATTGGTTCAGGAGGGTTTCGCTGAGCGTACGGCAGGCGTTCCAGTCGGGCTCGCCAAAGCGTCGGGCGAACCGCTGGCGTTGTTCCAGCGGCATGTCGCCGAACAACAACCTTGCGGCGCGACACTGCGCATCGCGCGAATCCAGGCTGGCCTGGGCGAAGGTGTGCGCCTTGAAGCGCTCGAGTGCATTGCGCGCCTTGAGTTGCGACCACTCGGGTTCGGGGCAGGGGTTTTCCAACTCTTTGTCGGACCAGGCCTGTTGGGCACATAGGGTGTCGAACAATGCCTCGGACCAAAACCGGCTCGCCAGCAGGGTGCGGGCCAGCAGGTCGTTGATCCGTGCGTGACGGGCCAGCGGCTTGAGCCATTCGGTGTGGTTCAATTCGGTCAATGCGGCCTTGAACGCCTCGACCTGTTGTTGATCAAGCAACCCGACCAACCGCTGCTCGACGTGCGTAAACATCTGCTCCAACAGCACGCCGAGGCGGTACTCGGGTAGGCAAATCGGTGCTTCGCGTTGCCAGGGGCTGAGCCAATGCAAGTGGGTGACGGCCCATTCGCTGAACGCCGGGTCGGCCGATATCAGGCAGCGCTGCAGCAACAGGGCCTCGAATGCATCGGCACAGTCACTGTCCATGGCCTGCCGGTAGCGGTTGGCGAGATCGTTGGCAGTGGCGCCTGCGATCAGGGCTTGAGCCTGTTCGCCACGGGTGTCGGCTTCGTGCGTGGCCGGTTGCACGATATCGACAGGCACCGGTTGCGGCGAATCAGCGGCCGCGTCGAAGCGGTGCCACTCAAGGGCGTGCTCATAGGCCTCACGCAAGCGCTGGAAGCCGCTCGGGTCTTCGTCCGGGCGATGCTGCTTGAGCAACACCGCGTACTGGCGCTTGATTGTGCGCGTGTCGGCGTCGCGCGTCAGTCCAAGTACTTCCCAGCAACTCATCGGTTCAACATCCTGTCAGTAAAAATCCGGGCGCAGAATACCTGAGACCTGTTACGCGGCGCCTACTCTTTTATCGCGTGACTGCCTAAGATGGCGGCATTTCACCCCACCCAGGGCACGGACCGCGCCAATGTCGGAAAAAGACACCATCTCCCTCCACCTCGTGCGCGAAGCCTTGTTGCAAAGCTGCGTTCCTGGGGCGGCCACTGCCGAAGTGCTGCTTAAAGCCGGGATTGATCCGGCACTGTTGGCCGAGCCCAATGCACGGGTCTCGGCCACCACCTACGCGCGCCTGTGGCGTCTGCTGGCGCGGCGCATGGACGATGAGTTCTTTGGCATGGACCCGCGCAAGCTCAAGTCCGGCAGCCTGGCGTTTCTCTGTCGCGCCACGATGGCGCAACCCACCCTGGCCACCAGCCTGGAAATTGGCCTGGGGTTCCTGTCGCTGATGCTGGAGCGGATGCCCGCTGAACTGGTGCGTCAACAGAGTTTGGCAGAGATCGTATTGCTGGAACCCGAGTCCGAACCCAATCGGGCCTTCACCTACTTTACCTACTGGATGATCGTGCACGGCGTCGCGTGCTGGTTGGCGGGGCGGCGGATTCCGATCCTGGCGATTGAACTGCGCTGTCCAAAACCGGACTTCTGCGACGACTACCAGGTGATGTTTTCCGACAACCTGCGTTTCGATCGGCCGCGTACCCGCATGATCTTCTCCGCCGACTGCCTGGACCTGCCGATCAAGCGCAGCACAGAGGAACTCAAGCGCTTCCTGGCCCATGCGCCGGCCAACATTCTGGTCAAATACCGCGACCCGGACAGCCTCGCCACTCGCATCAAGCATGACCTGCGCCAGCGAGCCCCCGACACCTGGGAGGAAACCGAAGGCCTCGCCGCCAGCCTGTGCATCTCGGCCTCAACCTTGCGGCGCCGATTGGCAGAAGAAGGGCAAACCTACCAAGGCCTCAAGGACAGCGTGCGCAAGGAACTGGCCATTGTCTGGCTGGCTGAACCGCAGATCAGCTTTGCGGAGATCGCCGCGCGGCTTGGGTTCGCCGATACCAGCTCCTTTTACAAGGCCTTCCGCAAGTGGGCCGGTTCCAACCCTGGGCACTATCGCAGCTTGATTTTGGATGGCGCTGAGTGAGGCCGAGTACCACAAGGCAATGCGACTAATCCGATAGGAAACACGCACCTCCCAACGAAAGTGAAACACTCGGCAACGTGCCCAATTCGCAACCGCAATACATGGATAAACACGCCCGAATGGCTCAGGACAACTCCTACATCATGTAAAGGTAGCGGTTTACAGAATGAAGTCTCCTAAATACTGGAGTACTTATATGAGTGTGCAAACCGTTAATACTGGGGGCGTGTCGAGACCTAACTATTCTCCTAACGGCCGAGATGAAACAGTCAGGCGTGAGCTGTCTGATCCGCAGGAGACCGCCCAATCGGGTGTATCAGCTAATGAACCTGTTTCGCGAACTTCCTCTGGGGGGGTGGACGAGGCCATTAAAGCGGCAAAAATAGAGGACGATAAACTGGCCGCAACTGTAGCAGATTCGCACGTAGACATCGGATGGTGGAAGTGGCCGTCGGATAAGTCATCGGTGGGTCAGTGGCTCAAACTTTACAATAAATCATGGAACTCCGAGGCGTTGCAGACCTGGGTAAAGGCGCAGAACTTAGTGCCTGACTCACTTCGTCTTCGGGGTTTCACGCTCACCGCACAAAAAAGGGTCGATGGTAAACTTACCGCCGTCAAGTTTACCCCGTCAGACAAGTCGGGTTGGTGGCCGCTAGGACGCCAAGCTATTGAGAGTGCTGCCATGCTGGACCCGCAACGTACAGGCCTGGCTGGTAATGGCAACGCTAAACTCTCACCCAAAGAGGTCATGGCATTCTACGGAGGAACCTGGCCGATCAACACTGTCGAAGCCCGCGAACTCAAGAGAGATGGTTTCCCTGCCGTAAACGCTGCTGATAATCCCACACGTGGACCTATGGCTCAGCAATTAACATTGCGCCAGTATCAGGACACGGAGCAAGAATCCGCGTTGATAAAAACATTACTCGGCGCTATCAAGGATAAACCGGACGATGAAAAAATCGATTTAGCGACGATCCGGTCGGACATTGTACCGGGGTCATCACTTGCCTCTGCCAATTCGTCAAAGCCCGAGCTATTGAAGAAGCTGAGGCAACTTCCCCAGATGGCTTCTATTCTGCTAGCGCACCAGGCGGATTGGTATGCTCCCACTCGCCTGGTAGATGGCCAATTGTTCATAAAGAGCCGTGGTAAATCCGGGACGTGGAAAAATGTGACCGCGCAAGTTCGAGCCAATGCCGTATTGGCCCCACTGCTCGATAACGCTATCGAAAAGGCCAAAAGTACCGGGGGTATCATCAACTCGGGAGCAAGGGCCGACGCCGTGCAGATGCTGCGTGCTTCCGGACTTGACGACTTTCCCAGCACACCCACGGTGAAGGAACTGCGGAACCTGATCAACTGGAAACTTAATCCAATCCCACCTGGAAGTTCACTTGGCAGCTATGGCCGGGAATATCTGACGGATTCCGAAACGCCGAGCGCCGACCATCGCCACCGAGTGCGCCGTACTGCGACTGACAATGACCCGGACGCAAAGTTAACCCTATTCGATTGCTCGCCTAAACCGCGGGCCGGTAAAACCTTGGAGCAAATACGTAAGAATGCCGACAAACTCATTGCCCAGGCGTTAAGCCAGGGAGAAGGGTTGGCACGTAGCCAAACCATTCTCACCCGGTTTGACGGCGAACTCCCTTTCGCGATCGCGGACGCCACTCCCGGTGATCGACAACAGTTGCTGATGCTACGCGATATGCTTCGCGTTGATATAGACCTGGGTAAAAAACGTAATCTTATTGCGGGCTACAACCTGTATTCAGCATCGAATGCGGGGAAAAAGCTGTCTGAGGTGCGGGATGAGTTGGAAAAACACATAAGTGTCACTAAAAAGCTCCCCATGGAGCAGGCTGTACTGATGACGCATGGCTTGCTGGCGACGGTCGCTCCAGAGTTCCTGGTTAAGGGGGCTGGCGCGGAACGGGTGGGGAGTTTGACGCATGTTAACTTGCGTATTCAGACCGCCCTCGTGGAAATGGCCTCTCAAGGCAGTTCGCGGGAAATGGATGTAGCGCAAGTCAGCTCACGCAGTGTCTTGACGCCTATAACCAGCAGCCATGAGGAATTGCAAACCGCGCTGAGCGCGGGGCCTATTTATGACTGGGCCCTTGCACAGGGGCTTGTCACCGCCGAGGACGATTACTCGGAATCAGCAGTCAAGCGGGCACTCACAAGCTACAACCAGCGTCTTGAAAACTACAGCGCGATGAACAGTGATCTGGATAGCGCTCGCATGGGTGTTATTTCCCGTTCTGAAATGGCGAAGCAAGCGTTAGAGAAAGTGTCTCCAGGTAATGAGAATTTTTTCAGTAAGCGCATCATCTATGCTGAACCAGACTCGTTGATATATAAAACCGTAAAAGCAGTTAAGGCTCTGCATCCACTTGTTCCGGACGGAACCACTGTTGATGGAAAGTCCGTCTCAACGGCCGAGCATGCGGTTGGCACCCACTCGATCTTGGATTTGTATATGTCGGGCGTGCTGACCGCAAAGAATGTGGACACCGTGCAATGGAAGTTTGCCAGCGCCGCAGATCGGCTTAAGTTCGAATCGCTAAAGTCTCAGTTGTCAAAGTTAGAGCCTTTAGGCGACGTGTTCGATGACGTGTTCAATGACGGAACCCAACACCTGGAAAAATTCGTCCTTCAGTCGGCCAGGGTAATTATGAGCGACATGCCTCTTGAAGACAGAGTCCGGTTAGAGTTCGGAGAGGTCTTCGTAGTGGGTGCATCCCCCTACCAATTATCGGACGGGAGCAAGCTCTCTCAAGCGCAGGCTCAACAAAAAATGGGGCCTCTAATATATGCCAAGGACACTACAGGCGATCAGTGCTATGAAATGCTTCCCTCAGGAGAGGGCTACGTCCTGCGTCCAGAGTACTTGCCGGCGATGAGAGCCCTGGCCGACCATGATAAGAAGTGGGTGCGCGTCTATAAAAATAGCTATCCGGAGTTGCCGGCTGACCTCGACATCTTGAGCTACTTTCCTGCAGATAAACAAGATCGAAGCGAATCCAACCAGGTGCCGAACACCTTTTCATCCAAGAGAACCGATGAACTCATTAAGACCTTCAAGGATAATCAGTTATTCCTGAATCGTAAGTTGATGTTGGAAAGCGCCAGGGGGGTAACAACGAATGAGGCCATTCAGAAGCGATTTGAAGCAGCCGAATCATTTATTATCAATACGATAATTCCTTTCAAATCCAATATTGAAGACCTCGCGTCAGGCGATCCCAAACGCATGGCGATGGGGGCAATCGGACTCGGGTTGGAAATTTTCGGGGCGTTGTTTGTAGTAGCCGGTGCTGTCGGTGCAGCTGCAAAAGCTGCCACGACAGCGGCAAAACTTGCGCAGTATGGTAGGGCCGCCCTCTCGATGTTCAATTTACCGGGTGCTGTTATAGACACGAGTAAAGGGTTGTACCGTCTCACATCTATCGGGGTTAGAAGCATAGGCACGCATGCGCCTAAAGCCTTGGCTAAAGGTGTTTCCAATTTCCGGTCGTTGGCGTCTAGTGCGGGTAAGAGTAATCATGGGTACTTCAGGAATTCATTTAAACCCTGGACAACCAATGATACGGTAGGGCTGCTGTCTAACACAGGGTTGATCAATACCGGAATCGGAACTGAGGCGTACGTCCAACAACCCCCACCTGTTCCTTCGCAAGGTACTGCTGTAACCGTTTGAACGCCATGAGTTGCTTGTAATGTTTCGAGCACGGATGCTCAACAGTCTTTATTTTTTTTATGCATACACCACGCACTGCTGCGTTGGATTTTTATTCGAAAGAATCACATAAAAGCTTTCAAAAAAAACCCCGTGACCGAATGGACCACGGGGCAAAAAATTGGCTGGATGCGACCAACCAAAGGAGCTCTTTACATCACTTAGCGCTGGCGACCACCGTGTCCGGCTGCCAGCCACCACCGAGTGCCTTGTAGATCGCAACAATGCCGCGATACAGGTCTACTTCGGCTTGGGCCTGGGAGTCTTCGGCGGCCAAACGTTCACGCTGGGCGTCGAGCAATACCAGGAAGTCCACAGTGCCCTCGCGGTAGCGGATTGCGGCCAGGTCGGCGGCGGCGCGGCTGGATTCGCTTTGGCGGATCAGCGATACCAAACGCTGCTGGCGCTTGCCGTAGTCACTGAAGGCATTCTCGGACTCTTCCAGCGCCAACAGCACTTGCTGCTCGTAGGTTGCCAGGGCGCCATCCGCCTCGGCATCGGCGCCACGCAAACGGGCGCGCACGCTGCCCAGGTCAAACGCGGCCCAGGTGATGCTCGGGCCAAGGGCCCAGGCATTGGCGGCGGACGAGCCGATCTGCGAACCGCGCCCGGCGGTGAAGCCGAGGAAGCCGCTGAGGCTGACCCGTGGGAACAGGTCTGCCTTGGCCACGCCGATACGCGCGGTGGCGGCGGCCAGTTTGCGTTCGGCGCTGAGGATGTCCGGGCGACGTTGCAGCAGTTGCCCCGGGTCGCCAATCGGCAACGCCTTGGCGATCGCCGGCAGGTCTTTCGGCCCCAGGTCGACGGTCAGCTTGTCGGGACGCTGGCCGAGGAGGGTGGCGATGCGGTTACGCTCACGCACTTGTTCGGCTTGCAGTTGCGGCACGCTGGCTTCGACTGCCGCGAGGCGTGCGTCGGCACGCTCCACGTCGAGTTGGTCGCCCACACCGGCATCCCGCAGACTGACCGTGATGGTGCGCGATTCCTGCTGGTTCTTCAGGTTGTCCAGGGCAATGCGTTCACGCAGTTGCGCGCCCCGCAATTGGCCGTAGGCGTCCACCAGTTCGGCAATCATGGTGACTTGCAGCTGGTACAAGTCAGCCTCGGCAGCCTGCTGGTCGGCGTCGGTGGCTTCCAGGTTGCGCTGGATGCGGCCGAACAGGTCCAGCTCCCAGGCCATGTCCAGGCCGAGGTCGTAACGCTCGGTCTTGACGCGGCTAGTGGTCTGGCCTGGGATCTGGCCTTTGCCCTGGTCACTGCTGATCCGGCTGGTGATGGTCGGCATGGCGTCATTGCTGGCGTCATCGCGGATCGCACGGGCCGCCCGCAGGCGGGCAAAAGCGACGCGCAGATCACGGTTACCTTGCAGCGATTGGGTCACCAACTGGTTGAGGGTCGGGTCCTCGAACTGCTGCCACCAGATGCCTTCGAACTTGGCATGGTCATACTTCTTGGCATCGGCAGCGGCCGTGATATTGGCCGCCTCCGGGGTTTGGGTCTTGTAGTCCGGGCCTACGGCACAAGCGCTCAGCGCCAGTACCAGCAAGCTCGGCAGGAATACTTTCACACTCATTGCTGTGTCTCCAGCTTCAAGGCCTTGGCCGCTTTGCGTGCCTCTTGGCGCTCCACATAGCGACGGATCAGTACGTAGAACACTGGCGTCAGCAACAGACCGAAGAAGGTCACACCGATCATCCCGGAGAACACCGCCACGCCCATGGCGTGACGCATCTCGGCACCCGCACCGCTGGACAACACCAGTGGCACCACACCCATGATGAAGGCGAACGAGGTCATCAGGATCGGCCGCAGACGCAGACGGCAGGCTTCCAGTACCGCGGCGAGCGGGTCGAGGCCTTCTGCCTGTTTATCCTTGGCGAACTCGACGATCAGAATCGCGTTCTTACACGCCAGGCCCACCAGTACGATCAAGCCGATCTGGGTGAAGATGTTGTTGTCGCCGCCCGAGATGATCACCCCGGTAATCGCCGACAGCAGCGTCATCGGTACGATCAGGATCACCGCCAATGGCAGGCTCCAGCTTTCGTATTGGGCGGCCAGTACCAGGAACGCCAGCAGTACGCAGAGCGGGAACACGAACAGCGCAGTGTTGCCCGAGAGGATTTGCTGATAAGTCAGGTCGGTCCACTCGTAGGTCATGCCGTTGGGCAGTTCCTCTTTCAGCAGTTTCTCGATCGCCGCTTCAGCCTGGCCCGAGCTGTAGCCCGGTGCAGCGTTGCCGTTGATTTCAGCGGTGATAAAGCCGTTGTAGTGCATCACGCGGTCCGGCCCGGAGGTGTCGCTGACCTTGATGAAGGTCGCCAGCGGGATCATCTCGCCTTTGTTGTTGCGCACTTTCAGCTGGCCGATCTGGTCTTCATCCAGGCGGAACTGCTGCTCAGCCTGCACGTTGACCTGGTAGGTGCGGCCGAAGCGGTTGAAGTCGTTGGCATACAACGAGCCCAGGTAGATCTGCAGGGTGTCGAAGATGTCGCTGATCGCCACGCCGTGGGTCTTGGCCTTTTCGCGGTCGATGGCAGCATCGACCTGGGGCACGTTGACCGTGTAGCTGGTGAACAGGCCGAACAGTTCCGGCGTGGTGCGGCTCTTGGTGATGATGTTCTGCACTTCTTTGTACAGCTCGTCGTAACCCAGGTTGCCGCGGTCTTCGATCTGCAGGCGGAAACCACCAATCGTGCCCAGGCCCTGTACCGGCGGCGGTGGGAAGATCGCCATGTAGGCTTCCTGGATGCTGCTGTACTTGCCATTCAAGGCACCGGCAATCGCACCGGCGGACATGCTCGGGTCCTTACGCTCGTCGAACGGTTTCAAGGTCACGAACACGATGCCGCTGTTCGGGCTGTTGGTGAAACCGTTGATCGACAGGCCCGGGAACGCTACGGCGCTTTCCACGCCTGGTTGTTTCAGGGCGATGTCGGACATGCGCTTGATCACGTCTTCGGTGCGATCCAGGCTCGCGGCGTCCGGCAATTGGGCGAAGGCCACCAGGTACTGCTTGTCCTGGGCCGGTACGAAACCGGTCGGCGTGTGGGCAAAGCCCAGCCAGGTCAGGACCATCAGGCCGGCGTACAGGAACAGCGCGATACCACTGCCACGGATCACGCGGCGCACGGTGCCGACATAACCATGACTGGCCTTGTCAAAGAAGCGGTTGAACGGTTTGAACAACCAGCCGCCCAGCAACTTGTCGAGGAACTTGGAGAAACCATCCTTCGGCGCGTTGTGGCCCTTGAGCAATACGGCAGCCAGGGCAGGGGACAGGGTCAGTGAGTTGAACGCCGAGATCACCGTGGAGATCGCAATGGTCAAGGCGAACTGCTTATAGAACTGCCCGGTCAAGCCGCTGATGAAGGCCGCAGGTACGAACACCGCACACAACACCAACGCGGTGGCGATGATCGGGCCGGTCACTTCGCTCATGGCCTTTTCAGTAGCCGGGAACGGTTCCAGGCCCAGTTCGATGTTCCGTTCGACGTTCTCCACCACCACGATGGCGTCGTCCACCACGATACCGATGGCCAGTACCAATCCGAACAGTGACAACGCGTTGAGCGAGAAGCCAAACAGGTGCATTACCGCAAACGTACCGATCAACGATACCGGTACCGCCACCAACGGAATGATCGAGGCGCGCCAGGTCTGCAGGAACAGGATCACCACCAATACCACCAGGATCAGCGCTTCGAACAGCGTATGCACCACCGCTTCGATGGAGCCGCGCACGAAGATGGTCGGGTCATAGACGATGCTGTAGTCCATGCCTTGCGGGAAGCTCTTTTTCAGCTCCTCCATCTTGCCGCGTACTTCGTTGGAGATCTCGATGGCGTTGGAGCCAGGGCGCTGGAAGATCGGAATCGCCACGGCCGGCTGGTTGTTGAGCAACGAACGCAGGGCGTATTGGCTGGAGCCCAGCTCCACCCGTGCGATGTCTTTGAGGCGGGTGATTTCACCGTTATCGCCGGAGCGAATAATGATGTTCTCGAACTCTTCCTCGGTCACCAGGCGACCTTGGGTGTTCACCGACAACTGGAACGCAGTGGCGGTCGGTGCTGGTTGCGCACCCAGGGCACCGGCGGCCACTTGACGGTTCTGCTCACGGATTGCCGTCACCACGTCAGTGGCCGTCAGGTTGCGCGAAGCGGTCTTGTTCGGGTCCAGCCATACACGCAACGAGTAGTCGCCCATGCCGAACAGCTGCACGTCACCCACACCGCCCAGACGCGCCAACTCATCCTTCACATTGAGCAAGGCATAGTTGGACAGGTACAGCATGTCGTAGCGCTGATCCGGGGAGGTCAAGTGCACCACCATGGTCAGGTCGGGGGAGGCCTTGTCCACGGTGATACCGATGCGTGTCACTTCCTCAGGCAGCTTCGGCTGAGTCCGGGTCACACGGTTTTGCACTTGCACCTGCGCGTTGTCCAGGTCGGTGCCCAGGGCGAAGGTGATGGTCAGGGTCAGCTTGCCGTCGGCGGTCGACTGCGAGGACATGTACAACATGTTCTCGACGCCGGTGATCGCCTGCTCCAGCGGCGCGGCCACGGTTTCACCGATGACTTTAGGGTTGGCGCCCGGGAAGTTGGCACGTACCACGACGGTCGGCGGCACCACTTCCGGGTATTCGCTGATCGGCAGTTGGAACAGCGAAATTGCACCGGCGATCAGGATCAGCAGCGAAAGCACCGCTGCGAAGATCGGCCGCGAAATGAAGAACTTGGAAAAATTCATCTTGAGTTGTATCCCTTAACCGCGTGGAGTCGCAGCGCTGGCAAGTTTCGGCGCGGCTTTATCCGGCGCCACTTGTTCCAGGTTGCTGGCTTCAAGCGCTTGTCGTTGTTGGGCCAAGGCGGCGAGGGTTTCCTTGCTGGCCATCGGAATGGTTTCCGGGGCGACCGGCGAGCCAGGGCGCACGCGCTGCAGGCCCTTGACGATAATGGTGTCGTCCTTGTTCAGGCCGCTGCGCACGATGCGCAAACCTTCGATCTTCGGCCCCAGTTCCACCGCGCGATAGGCCGGCTTGTCGCCGTCCATCACCAGCACGAACTTCTTGCCCAGGTCGGTGCCGACAGCTTCGTCGTTGATCAACACGGCGGAGTAGGTGCCGCTGCCGACCAGCTTCAGGCGTGCATACAGCCCAGGGGTGTATTCGCCCTTGCTGTTGTCGAACACGGCGCGACCACGGATGGTGCCGGTGGCTGGGTTGACCTGGTTGTCGACAAAGTTCATCTGGCCCAGGTGCGGGTTGCCGGTCTCGTTGGACAGGCCCAGGTAAACCGGAGTGGTCGCACCACGACGGCCTTGGCGGGCCAGTTCGGTGTACTTGAGGAACACACGCTCATCGGCGTCGAAGTAGGCGTAGACCTTGTCGGTGGAGACCACGCTGGTCAGCGCGGTGACGTCGGCGGTCACCAAGTTGCCGGCGGTGATTTCGGCACGACTGACACGGCCGCTGATCGGCGAGGTCACGCGGGTAAAGCTCAGGTTCAGCTTGGCCAGATCCAACTGCGCCTGGATCCCGGCGACGGCGGCGCGGGCTTCCTGGGCGGACGTGGTGCGCGAATCGGCCAGTTCGGCGGAGATCGCATTGCTCTGGCGCAGGCGCTCGCCACGTTGCGCTTCGTTATCGCTGCGGGTTGCCGCGGCGCGGGTTTGTTGCAACTGGGCTTCAAGGCGGCGCACTTCGGCCTGGAAAGGACGCGGGTCGATCTGGAACAGCAGGTCGCCTTTCTTCACCAGGGCGCCTTCGGTGAAGGCCACCTGATCGATCTGGCCGGACACGCGCGGACGGATCTGCACGGTTTCCGGGGCTTCCAAACGACCGGTGAACTCATCCCACTCGTTGACCGGTTGTTCCAGCACCTTGGCCACGCTGACTTTGGCAGCTGGCATGGCGGCCGCTTGTTCCGGGCTCTTGCCGCACGCGCTCATCACGACCACGGCCAAAATCGCCAGAGGGAAGCGCAAATGTTTGAGTGACTGTTCCATGAGGTGCATCCGCCAATGTATTTGAGATGGGCGGATCATGCGCGGCGAGGTGCTATGTCACGAATCGAATGAAGCAAAGGTAACTATCATTCGGAATGATATAAGCGAGCGATTAGCCCTCTAGCATGGGGGTTTCGTTAGGGGGCTATCAATAGGCGTGATGACAAAGGTGTTTTGCGTGGGTGGTAAAGACGCGTCGGCGTCAGGCGTTATTTGAAGCAGCCATGTGCAGAATATCCCTGTAGTGCCCGACGACTTGGGGGATTCTGATGCGCAGCGCTATTAGCGGCAACAGGGCCATGAGGGCTGCGTCACGCATTGAGACTGTCGCCAGCCGCTGGCGCTGCGGCACGTCAGGCCAGCGTTTGCGTCAGGATGCCGTGCCCATACTGTTTGCGGTGAGGTTGTTTGTGGATTAAAACAGCCGCCTGAGAGTGTTCACTTCAAGGAGATCTGATGTCGCCGGCGCCCGCTTCAACGTTCCAGATGTTTTTCCGCAGTGGGTTCAAGCGCCTGCTTGAACACTGGACACCGTTTACGGTGACTGTAATTTTTCTCGGCACGGGCTTCGGCATGCTCAGCCTCTACATCTACACCAAAGCCATCGGGCGCCCGGACATTTTCATGTCCACGCTGGACTCCAAATCGGCGTTGCTGGTGTGGGTACTTGTGGTGACCTTCATGATGACCCTGCAACTGGCAGTGCTGATGGTTTCGGCATGGCTGTACGGAATGTCGGTTTCATTGCTCAACAGCCGCCGCGAGAACACCCGATACATTGCCGGATGGCTTCTGGTGCCACTGGTTGTCGGGTTCACCACGTTTATGACACTGGCTTTTTACTGGAATGAAGAGGTCAGCGCAGGGCAGGCCCTGTCGATTGTTTCGGGCACTACGCTTCTGGCACTGCTGGGGTTGGCTCAAATAAGAGCGGTGCGGGTGCTTATCGCGCGAGGAGCGCCCCGGGACCAACGCAAGTGGGTGTACGTGCCCATCGCCCTGATGCTGCTGATGACGGTCGTTTCCGGAACACTGCCGACGCTGTTGATCCTGGACAGCTACGTCGGCCAGGATGACGAGGCGGCAGTCACATTTGTGGCGATTTTTTCGATTTGCACCTTCGTGCTCAGCCTGATACCGGCACTCTTGTTTTTTGTCGTCCAGGGCAGTCTGTTTCGTCGCATGTCCATGGTAGCGGTGTCAGTGATGATATTTTTCATTCTGTTCCTGCTTTCCGCGCGCGGGCCTATGTCGAGCATCACTTACATCGTCGCGGGCACATTGGAGATCCGCCAGGCTCACGCTGCCCGGTTCATTCTGGAGGACCAGGTGAAATTGGGCGATCTGGATTCGCTGCAATGGCAGACACGCCTGCGCGATGATGCAAGGGTGCAGGTTAGCGCGTACCAGCTGTTCGCGTTCGGCGACCTATTGTTGATTTGTCCAATGGCTATCCATACCGCCAAACTTCACCAACTGCCGTCCTATACCAAACTCTGCCTGTTCACCCGCGCCAGCCGGATACAGCGCATGCCCCCGCAGATGAACCTTCATGCACCGCCGACGGCAAAATCGATCTGGACCAGGCAAGCTGCTCGACTCGTGGGCTGGGAGCAGCTTAGACGAGAGATCACGCCGCCGTCGCCGTAACTTGCCGACCCGGTATGGCTGCAATCAATTCCCGCGTGTAATCACTCGCCGGCTGATTGAATATCCGCTCGACCGAGCCTTGTTCAATCACCCGGCCATTGCGCAGCACCAGCACTTCATGGGCGAAGTTGGCCACCACCGACAGGTCGTGGGACACCAGCACATAGGCAATGCCCATCTCCCGTTGCAGCTCTTCCAAAAGATCAAGAATGTGCGCCTGCACCGACACATCCAGCGCGCTGACTGGCTCGTCCAGCAGCAACAGGTCCGGTTTCAACGCCAGTGCCCTGGCGATGGCGACGCGTTGGCACTGGCCGCCGGACAATTCGCGCGGCAGCCGGTCCAGGTAGCTGACCGGGAGGTGGACACGACTGATCAACTCGCGTGCCGCCTGTTCCAGGGCCGGGCCCTTGAGCACACCGAATGACACCAGCGGCTCGACAATGCTGTCGAACACGGTAAAGCGTGGGTCGAGGGCGGCAAACGGGTTTTGCTGCACCAGTTGCAGGCGCTGGCGCAGCGGGCGGAAGTCGCGCCAGCTCAGGTCGGTGACGTCCCGTTGCTCGAACCAGACCCGACCCTGTGTGGGTTTTTCCAGGCCGAGGGCGATACGCAGCGCGGTGCTCTTGCCCGATCCGGACTCGCCCACGATGGCCAGGGTCTGGCCGGGAAAGACCTGCAGGTTGAGGTCTTCGAGGGCAACGAACGTCGAATCCTCCCCCTTGACCTTGGGCAGCGCAAACGTCTTGCCCACATTGTGCAGGCTCAGTATCGGTTGTTGCGCCGGGTCAATGCGCACCAAGGGCTCACGGCGCTTGGCAAACGCGGGCGCGGCGGCAATCAGCGCGCGGGTGTAGTCGTGTTGCGGCGCGCTGAGGATCTGGCGTGGCGGCCCCTGCTCGACAAGTTCGCCTTGCTGCATCACCAGGATCCGATCGGCGCGGTCGGCAGCCACGCCCAGGTCATGGGTGATGATCAACAGCGAAATCCCACGCTCACTGACCAGGCGTTGCAAGTGGTCGAGAATCTTGCGCTGCACCGTCACGTCGAGGGCACTGGTGGGTTCGTCGGCGATGATCAAGCGTGGGTTGCCGGCCAGGGCAATGGCGATCAGCACGCGCTGGCGCATGCCGCCGGAGAGTTCATGGGGGTACTGGCGTGCGCGCAGCAGAGGCTTGTCGATGCCCACCTGTTGCAGCAGTTCGACAATGTCGGCATCCACGGCGGGGTAGCGTTTGCCCTTGGCCAGGATCAGCGCCTCGGCAATCTGCTGGCCGATGCGCAGGGTCGGGTTGAGGCTGACCATCGGGTCCTGGGGCACCAGGCCCACTGTGCGGCCGCGCAGGCTGCGTTTCTGGCGCTCGTTGGCGTGGGTGAGGTCGTTGCCGTCCACCCAGAGTTGGCCGGTGCTGATCTGCGCATTGTCTGGCAGCAGGCCGAGGATGGCATTGGCCAGGGTCGACTTGCCCGAGCCGGATTCGCCGACAATCGCCACCGTCTCGCCTTGGGCGATAGCGAACGACAGCGTGCGCACCGCTTGATTGACGTGCCCGCCGGAGCGGTAGCTGACACTGAGTTGGCGAACATCCACTAAAGCGTTCATCGCTGGATCTCCTCGAAGGTGCGGGCGATATGGTTGAGGCTGAACACCACGGCCACCAGGAACAGGCCGGGCAGCAGCGACACCCACGGTGCAGTGATCAGAAAGTGCCGTCCGTTGGCGATCAAGGTGCCCCATTCGGCTGCCGGTGGCGCGGCGCCAAACCCCAGGAAACTCAGACCCGCAGTCGCCAGGATGGCCGCGCCAAAGTCCAGGGTCGCGAGCACCGCCACTGGCCCCCAGGCGTTGGGCAGGATGTGCCGCAGCAAGGTGCGGCCCCAGCTTGCACCGCCCAGGCGCGCGGCCTCGACGTAGGGCAATGTCTTGACCCGCAGCACTTCGGCGCGGGTGGTGCGCGCAAACCCTGGAATGATGCCGATGCCCACGGCGATAGCCACCGGCACGGTGCCGAAGCCGATCGCCGTCACGATGGCCAGGGCCAGCAGCAGGCCGGGCAGGGCGAGCAACACATCGACAAAACGCATGATCACCGCATCAATGCGCCCACCGGCGAAGCCCGACAGGATGCCCAGGCCCAGGCCGCCGAGCAGGGCGATGCCCACGGCGAGAAACGCCGCCAGCACCGAAAGGCTGGAGCCGAACACCACGCGGGTGTACAGGTCGCGCCCCAGCTCATCGGTGCCGAACCAATGACTCAGGTTGGGCGCGCGGAGCTTGTCGATGGGGGACGTGGCGTAGGGGTCGAAGCCGCTCAACAGGTGCGGGGCCACGGCGGCCACCAGCGCGAATACCACCACCAGCAGCGCCAGGCTGAAACCGGGCCTGCGCAGCAGCGGCAACACCACCGCCGTGGTGCGTTGCAGGCGGCTGCGGCGGCGCCACAGCGCCGGGCTGGCCGGGAGGGTGCTGCGGCCCAGGTTCTGCTCAAGGATCGTCATGGTCTAGGACACCTTTGGCGTGTGAGAGATACGCGGGTCGAGCCACGGATAGAGCAGGTCGACAAGCAGGTTCACCAGTACAAATGCCGCTGCCGACACCGCGACGATTGCCAGCACCACCGGTATGTCCTGGCGCAATACCGCTTCCTGGGCCAGGCGGCCAATGCCGGAGCGGGCAAAGATGGTCTCCACCAACACCGCGCCCGACACCGTATTGCCCACCTGCAAGCCGATCAGGGTGAGGATCGGCAGTGCGGCATTCTTGAACGCATGCCGTGCCTGCACCTGGCCACGGCTCAGGCCCTTGGCGTAGGCCGTGGCGATGTAGGACTCTCTCCACACCCCCTGGAAACTGCGTTGCAGCACTTGGGCGTACACCGCCGCACTGGGTATTGCCAGGGTGATGGCCGGCAGCACCAGGCTTTCGAAACCCCGGCTGCCAGTGGCGGGAAACCAGCCCAGCCCAAACGCAAACACCTGGATCAGCAACAATCCCATCCAGAACACCGGCACCGAAAACCCCAGCGACGGCAGGCGCGCCAAGGCCTGCTTCAACGGCTGCCAGCGGATATAGGCCGTCAGGTAGGCCAGGCCGATCCCGCCCAGCAGCGACAGCACGATGGCCAGGCCGGCCAGGGACAAGGTCTGCGGCAGGCGTTCGGCGAGCAGCTCGGCGACCGGGCGATTGAGCGAGAGTGACTGGCCGAAGTCACCGTGCAGTGCGCCGAGCAGCAGGTCGAAATACTGTTCGAACAGGCCCTTGTCCAGCCCGTAGAAAGCCCGGGCCTTGGCCAGGTCTTCCACCGACAGCGAGTCGGCTTCCATGCCCGACGCACTGAGCATGATCGACAAGGTGTCACCCGGTAGCAGATAGAGAATGAAATACGTGATGCTGTACGCCCCCCACAGCACCAACAGGGCTTGGCCAACGCGACCGATCAAGTAACGGCTCATGGCGTGCCGATCTCGATATCACCCAGCAGCGCGAAGCCCTCGGCGGTCCAGCGGAAGTTCTTCACCTTCGGCGACGTCGCCGCCTGCCACACGCGCTCGTACACCGGGAAGGCAGAGCTTTCATCGATCAGCAGGTCCTGCAAGTCACCATAGGCCGCTGCGCGTTGTTGGCCTTGGGTCGCGGTGATACCGGCATCGAACAAGCCCTTGGCTTTTTCCAACACCGCCGGTTCGTAGGTGTTGGTGGCCACCGTTGAGCTGTTGGCGCTGCGCGGATCGAGGATGGTCTGCAGGATGATCGGGTCGGCGCGGGTCATGTAGTTGATGGTCAGGTCGTAATTGCCGGCAGAGTTGTTGGCGACCCATTCGGCGCGAGTGACCACGCTGAGTTTCAATTCGATACCGACCTTGCGCAGTTGGTCCTGGATCAACACGTCGCCAGCGGTCTCGGCGGGGCTGATGTTGTAGCTGAGGGTCAGGCGCTTGCCGTTTTTTTGCCGGTAACCGTCCGTGCCCTTGGCCCAGCCGGCTTGGTCCAGCAAGCGTTCAGCGCCCGCAGGGTCATAGGCGAGCTTGTTGCCCTGGCTTTTGAAGTAAGGCGTGGTCACATCGAAGATACCGTCCACCACCGGAAACTCGGCGTTGTAGACGGTGCTCGCGTAGCTCTTGCGGTCGAGGGACTTCTGCACCGCCAGGCGTACGTGCTGGTCAGCGAGGATGCGCTCGCCACGGGTGTTGGGGTACAGGTTGAGCGCAGGCCCTGGCAGCGAGCGGCTCTGGATGGTCGCACCCTTGGACTGGAACAGTTTCAGGTCGACTTCCGAGAACGGGTTGCGTGGCCACAGGATGTCGGCCTTGCCTTGCAGGAACAGGCCGTTGCGCACGCTTTCTTCGGGGATGTAGCTGATGTCCACCGCGTCCAGGTGCGCTTCCCCCTGGTTTTTCATATTGGCCGAGGCCCAGGCGTAGCCCTTGCGCTTGGTCAAGTGCGCACCGACTTCCGGCGTGTAGCTGGCCAATACAAAAGGCCCGGTGCCGATGATTTTGCCCAGGGAGCGCTCCTTCATCGTCAGTGCGTAGGAGGCGGGGGCGAGGATCGCCAGGTTGGTCGTCGACGTGGCTTGCAGGAAGCCGGCGTTGGGCTTGGACAGCACCAGCTTGACGGTGAAATCGTCTACCACCTCGGCGTGGTCGAAGCCCGCCAGGTAGGTGGCGCCAAAGGTCGCTGGCAGCTCAGTGGCCAGTGCCTTGTCACTATCGAAGGCGGTTTTCACCGCCTTGGCATCGAAGCGTTCGCCGTTGCTGAAGGTGACGTTATCGCGCAGGTGGAAGGTGTAGGTCAGCGCGTCATCACTGACCTCCCAGCTTTTGGCCAGCCAGGGAATAATCTTGCCGGTCTCCGGGTCCTGGTCGGTCAGGGATTCGGCGACATTGCGCAGCAGCACCCGGTGTTCCAGCCAATAGACCTGGAACGGGTCGACACTGACCAGGGTGGTGTTGTCGCCAAAGAACGCGATGTTCAGAGTCTTGCCGGCCTGGGTGTCATTCCCGGGCGAGCAAGCGGCGAGGCTCAGCGCCAAGGCGCAAGGGGCCAGCAGACGGCTCATCAAGTTGGAGGTATTCAATGGGGTGCCCTCATGTGGCGTTGCGGGTGCATGCAAGGTGTGGATCAGAAGTCGTACGCCAGCTTGGTGTACCAATAGCCGCCGCCTGGGTAGAACGGTGGGTTGCCGTAGGCCGCCAGGCCGAGGTTGCTGTACACGGCATGTTTGTCGGGGCGTACGTCGAAAATGTTGGTGCCGCCGATGCTGACGGTGAGGCTGTCGACGAAGGTGTAACTGACGTCCAGGTCGGTGATCCATTTGGCACCGAAGCTACGGTCGCCTGTAGGGTTGACGGCCAGGGTCTTCACCGCGCCGTAACGGGCGGTCTGCAGGTTGACGGCCAGGTCCTGGACCTTCCAGTTGGCGCCCAGGATCCATTTGGTCTTGGGTGATGCGTCGGTCAGGTCGCCTTCACGGTCGCGGCCCACCAGGGTCACGCCCGAACCCGCCAGCGCACTCGGCGTGTCGCGGGTGCCTTCGATGGTGGTCTTGTTCCAGTTGAAGCCCAGGCTCCAGCGCACATCGCCCCAGGTATCCAGCGGTGTGGTGTGGTCGGCCACCACATCCAGGCCCTTGGTGCGCGTGTCGAAGGCGTTGGTGTAATAGTTGACCCAGGTACCCGTGGGCACGCCCTGGGCGGCGAGAATGGCGTTGATTGCGCCATTGCCACGGTCATAGATATTGCTGGTCAGGGCAATGCGGTCATCGATGTCGATCAAATAGGCATCGGCGGTGATGCTGGTGCGTGGCGCCGGTTGCCAGGTCAGGCCCAGCCCGAGGTTGCGGGATTTCTCCGGCTTGAGGTCATCGCCGCCAAGGGCCTTGGCCAGGTTGCTGCCCGACGGCGTCAGGCGCGTCACGGCCGGCACCACATTGCCGTTCACATCGGTCGCCACCCGGTTGTCGGCCACGGTGTAGCCGATCTGGGTCAGGGAGGGCGCCCGGAAGCCTGTGCCGACGGTGCCGCGCACGGCCACAGTGTCGGTCAGTTCGTAGCGTGAGTTCACTTTGAGGCCGAAGGTATTACCCGAGTCATCGTCGTAATGCTCGACCCGGCCAGCCACGTCGAGGAACCAACGGTCGGTCAGGTCGAAGCCCAGGTCGAGGTAACCCGCGTAGTTGTTACGGATCAGGCTCACTTCATCTTCGGGGCGAATTGTCACGGCAGCCTGCGCGCCGGAAGCGGCGGGGTAGGTGCCAGTGACATACGCCTCTGGGTCGCCGGCGAACGTACTGAAGTGCTCCCAGCGATGCTCCAGGCCGGCCGATACCTGCACTGGCGGCGTCAGGTTGAACAGGCTGTCGTAGCGGCGGGTGAAGTCCAGGTTGTTGACCCACTGCTCGAACCGGAAGGTCGCCAGGTTGTCGAATTTGGTCGGTGAAGCGGTGCCCAGCGACGGGTTGATATTGAGGTCGCTGGAGTGGTGCACGTTGTTGCGCCCGTAGGTGGTGCTCAGGTCCCAGTTCCAGTCGGCCACCAAACCCTTGCCGCCGAACAGGAACTGGTAGTCACGGTCCTTGATGTTGTTGAGCGGGAAGTAACCGTCGGGAAACACCTCCGGCACTGCCGCCGTGCCGGTGGGCAAGCGGAAGTAGTTGGCGGCCTCGGCGTCCCGCTCGCCATAGGTAGAGAAGGAGTACAGCGTCAAGTCTTCCAGGGGCAGTTCGGCGTTGTAGGCCAGGTTGAAGGCCTTGAGGTCAGGGTCGCCATTCTTGATCGCCACTCGGTCCCAGGCCGCTTGTTTGGCCGGGTCGGCGAAAGCGCGCACGGTGCTGTCGGCCTTGTCGTTCCACGAGGCACTGCCGCGTTTGCGCGCATCGGCCGAAAAGTGGAAGAAGCCGCCTTGGCCGAGTTCAAAACCCTGGTCACCCGCCACCTTGATGGTTTCGCCCTGGCCGGAATACAGCTGGCCGTAGCTGGTTTCCAGGTGGCCGCCACTCTTGGTGTTCTTGAGAATAATGTTGATCACACCCGCCACCGCGTCCGAACCGTACTGTGCGGCAGCGCTGTCTTTGAGCACCTCGATATGGTCCACGGCACTCACCGGAATCAGGTCGATGTCGACCGCGTTTGCGCCGCTGTTATCGATGGAACCGCGCTGGCCGGTGGCGCCGTTATGCCGGCGTTTACCGTTGACCAACACCAGGGTGTAGGCCGGCCCCAGGCTGCGGTTGCTCAGCGGGCGGGTCACCGAGTTATAGCCGGCGATGTTGGTGCCGAAGTTGAACGAGGGCAGTAGCTTGGCAATCGCCTCGGACAACTCGGCGCGGCCGGTCTTGAGCAACTGGTCGCTGTTGATCACATCGATTGGCGCCGGACTGTCCGCCACGGTGCGCTGCTGGCCCCGCAGGCCGGTGGAAATCACCGTGACGGTGTCGAGCTTGGCGTCTTCGGCAAAAGAGGGCGCAGCAGTCAGGAGCAGGGAGCCGGTCAGGAGTGAAAGAGGTAATTTCTTGAAGTGCGTGGGGAAGGCGATGTCTGGCATGGAGGTAACCTGGAGGGTGTGGGTGCGTCCTCCGCCAGGTATGGGGTCGGTCTGTGAAATGAAGATATATCTATAAAAAACCTTGTGGAAAGTCTTTTTTGGAATAAGCTAATTATTAAACATTGTTATGTTGTTAAAAAATAAGATCATCTATTTTTATTTAGTGGCTGTGTCAGTTCTGTACTCTCAGCAGCGGCCAAATCCGGCGCCCTAATGCAGTAGCTGCACTGCCACTTGCCGCTTATAGTCTGCACCCGATGCATCCTCGATAAGCCAAACGGATTCACACCGAATCAAGGACGACGAATGAAACGAATCGAGATTCAACAGATTACGCACCTGCCGGCAGAAGTTTTTACGTTGGAGAAAGAGGCAGTTGCAGAAGGTTTCAGGTTTCTCACGCGCCTGATTTCGGAGTGGCAGTCTGGAACGAATCGCTTCAACGCGCCCGGTGAATGTCTCATGGCAGCGTATTCGAACCAGCGAGTGATAGGTATCGGAGGGCTATCAGTGGATCCCTATACTCAGCCCGATACCGCAAGGCTACGGCGCGTGTACGTGGCACCTGCGGCAAGGAATCAACACGTCGGTCAGGCGCTGGTAAAAGCGTTGGTTGCGCAGGCCACGCTTCACTTTCAGACGGTGCGTCTTTCCACCGATACGTCAGGAGGCGACGCGTTTTACCTGCGCTGCGGCTTCACTCGAACAGAAGATGTCCATGCCACCCACATAATCGAGCTGGCCAACGCCTGACTGGGCAGCTTTCGGCTATTGGCGAATTTTGGCGCCCACACCGGCCAGTTCAGCTGCGATGTCGGCATGCCAGTGCGGGCGCTATGAAGCAGGTTTGGCGTCAGGCACCCACAAGGTGCAGGATGTTGCGGCCTGGGCGATCAGCCAATCGTGATCGCGCTTCGACAAGGGCCGAGGCATCCCGGCAGAGACTCGAAGTGCCATTTTGTGCGCTCCCGCAACTTCGTTTTCACTCGGTGTCGCCTCTCCCAGCTTTGTATTGTTCTTGAGCCCGCCAATGGCGCCCTGCAGCGCGAGTGTCTGCTTGAAGGTGTCGGCACTTTCTTCAACGATGGATACCGCGATAAAGGCGGCGTTTGAGCAACGATCCATCTTTTCCCACTGCTTCATCTGCGCCTCTGAGCCGAGGGCGGCTGCCGATGACACCAGGACCATAAAACCAATTAAACAACGCATTGTTTGCCTCCCTTCAAATAATCGCCCATCTTCCGGCATCTCACGCAAATAGACTAGCGCTCTCCCATTGAGCGCGCGTCAGTCCGTAACACTTCGCCAAGGAAGGTGCAGCGGATATTTTCAGTTCGGCGTCATACAAATGCACCGCCCCCAACTTCATCGTGGCCGTTTGCGAGCGAATGTTGGTAGGCGCGATGTGGAAATAGACAATGTCGTAAACCGTGAAGGCATGTTCCAGCATCAACTGCTTAAGTTCGCGGTTGGCATTGCCGCCCCACTTCGCCCGCACCAGAAACGTAAAACCGATGGCTATGCTGTTCGGTAGATCCGGCGGCGTGTAATAGCTTGAGGTGCCGACGATATCCCCCGAGGCACTCTCGATGACCGCGAGCGCCTTCTTCGTGGCAAGTAGAGAGGCGAAGTACGCCTCGAACACCTCGCGTTTATAGCGATCCCGCGCGGGATGACCGCACCAGATGTCCGGGTCAGCCGCTGCCTGGAACATGCCTTCAAAATCACCGTCTGCCAGCGGTTTAAGCCTTAGGGTGCTGCCGTACAGGTCGGGTTGGCAGTCGAAGTCGGGGGAGGGCATGGGTTTCTTTCCGAGTGGCCAAAGGGGTTGGAGCCAGTCTAGAGCGGCAGTTTGATAAAGAAAGATCCAATGTGACGGGTTATTGATGGAGCCATCGCAGTGCGTAAATCCGAAGGGCTGGAGCCCTCAGCTTTGATAGCCAGTCGCTAACCGTCACCGTATTTGATGCCACTCATATTCCGTCAGACGACCCTTCGCGGTATCGCCGTAGCACCGCGCTCATCATTTGACCGAATGTACCTGTTCCTCAACGAACACAAGATCCGCCCCGTGATCGAACAGGTGTACCCATTCGAGCAAGCACGAGAGGCCTACGAGCATCTCGCGAAGGGCGCATTTGGCAAGGTCGTGATCAAAATCGCTGAATAACATTGAGGCGCCAACCGGGCGCCCTTTTTTCGCCTAGAGTTGCATGACGGCGAGCGCCCGGCGCAGGGGCTCGTCGGATATCTGGATAGGGCCGTGGAAGGGCACATCCATGTCCAATACAAGGTAAACAGAAGCCGCGATGAGCAATGACGAGATGATGAACATGCCAATGACCATCGAGTTCCGGGGCGCGCGGTAGCCAAAACTCGCGAAGATGAGTGTCAACCAAGCGACCAGCATCCCGATCAACGGGCTTGGAATCGCGCCTTCCGACTGCTCGACGATCCTCCAGCGTTGCTCGATGAGCGAGTGGTATTGCTGGCGGATATCCTGAAGCATGGTTTCATGGAAGCGATCCGGGGGCTTTATACCGGCCAGTGACTTGCCGATGTCGTCCAGGTATTTAGCTGCCTCACTGTTACGATGCTGCAAGGCTTCGTCACCTCGGTAGGGGGTCTCGATAGCACGCTCAAGATAAGCGACCAGACGGGTCCTTGTTTCTTGTGTGGCTTCTCCGTAGCCGCGCAGCGTCCGGTCAAAAATGATCAGGCTGGTTGCATACCCATGGAAGTTCGCATCAATGGACTCAAAGGTATTCTTGGCGGAATTAATCATCAGGCCGAAGACCAGCGACGTCATCACCACAAAAATATTCGCGACCAGGCGAATCACGGTGTTGGTCTCTTCATCCCTGTGGCGAGCTGGCAGCTTGGGGTACCAATGCATCATGAGCAGCGAGGCCGCAACCAGGCACCCAAAAATGGCGAATGCGATCAAGAGTGAGTTCATGCATTGCGCCCTGATCAATAGGATTCAAGTCTTAGAGAATAGACTGTCGGGTGGACTTAGCCCCTTCATTCCCTATTCCGCAACGCCTCAATCACCACCCTGAACGCAGATGAATGCTCCCGCCGATTAGGATAATAAAGGTGATACCCAGGAAACGGCTGGCACCAATCCTCCAACACGCGCAGCAGCTCGCCGTCAGCCACCGCCTGCAGCACCATATCCTCGGGCAGGAACGCCAGCCCGCAACCCGCGATCGCGGCGCGCAGGATCGGCAGGCTGCTGTTGAAGGTCCATTGGCCTTCAACGCGGGCCTTGAGTTCGTGGCCGTCCTTTTCGAAGTCCCATTGCAAAAGGCTGCCGTGGGTAGGCAGCCGCAGGTTGATGCAGTTGTGCTCGGCAAGGTCGCCTGGAGTTGTGGGCGAGGGACGGTGCTTGAAGTACTCGGGGGAACCGACCACGGCCATGCGCAGTTGAGGGCCGATCGGCACGGCGATCATGTCCTTGGCCACTTGCTCGCCCAGGCGGACGCCGGCATCGTAGCGTTGCGCGACGATGTCGGAGAGGGCGTAGTCAACGGTGATTTCGACATGGATGTCCGGGTAGTCCGGCAGCACCTTCAGCAGTTTGGGCCACAGGATGTTGTTGGCCGCGTGCTCAGAGGCCGAGAGGCGCACGTTGCCGGCCGGGGTGTCGCGAAACTCGCTGACGGCGGCCAGTTCCAGTTCAATTTCCTCGAAGCGCGGCGCCATCGACAGGTACAGGCGCTGGCCGGCCTCGGTGGTCGACACACTGCGTGTGGTGCGTGTCAGCAACCGCACCCCCAGCCGTGCCTCCAGGGCACGCATGGTATGGCTGAGCGCCGATTGCGAGACGCCCAGTTGCGCCGCCGCGCGGGTGAAGCTGCCTTCGCGGGTAATCACCACGAAGGCCTGAAGGTCATTGAAGTTGGCGCGGGACATTGATGAGCGGTTCTCATGAAGGGCGGGACATTGCTGAATGTAAGCATGAGATGCCGGGACGTGCGAGGTTTTATCGTGACTGCACGGCGCCGTCCGCATAGTCCGCGTCTGAGACCTTCTCGGCCCAGGTGACGGCTGTGCCGTTCTCGGCCTCGGCGATAGCGATGTGGGTCATGCTCGACGTCGCAGTCGCGCCGTGCCAATGGCGCACGTGCGGCGGGATCCACACGGTGTCGCCGGGGCGGATTTCCTGGCGCGGGCCGCCCTGTTGCTGCACATAACCGACGCCGGCCGTGACAATCAGCGTCTGCCCCAGTGGATGGGTATGCCAAGCCGTACGCGCGCCCGGCTCGAAGGTCACGGTAGCGCCGCCAACGCGAGCAGGGGGCTCGGCGTTGAACAGACCATCGACATGCACCGTGCCGGTGAAGGTTTGCGCTGCGCCCAGGATCGAGGGCTGGGCACCTGCGCGGTTGACGCGGACTTCATTGGCGGTTTCAGCGCGGGTTTCACCGGACAGCAGTGACAAGGCAATCATGGGGGCAATCAGTTTTTTCATCGCAGGCGTCCCAATTTAAAGGTGAGAGATACAAGGGGAACGGGCGTGCTCAACGACCGACACGCGCCTTCAGCGATTCCGGGTAGCGTTCACCCTCGATATGAATCTGCGACAGCGCTGTTTCGATGGCCTCAAGCTCTGCCTTGGAAAGCGACAGCGACGCGCCGCCGATGTTTTCTTCCAGGCGATGCAGCTTGGTGGTGCCCGGGATCGGGACAATGCACGGCGCCTGGGCGAGCAGCCAGGCCAAGGCCACTTGCGCTGGCGTGGCGTCTTTCTGCGCCGCGATCTCACGGATCAGCACCACGAGCGCCTGGTTGGCCTGCAGGGCCTGTGAGTTGAAGCGCGGCACAATGCTGCGGAAATCATCGCTGCCGAACGATGCGTCTGCCGCGAACGCCCCGGTGAGGAAGCCCTTGCCCAACGGACTGAAAGGCACAAAGCCAATCCCCAGCTCGGCAAGCGTCGGAATGATCTCCAGCTCCGGCTCACGCCACCACAGCGAATACTCACTTTGCAGCGCGGTGACCGGCTGCACCGCATGCGCCCGGCGGATGGTCTGCACGCCGGCTTCCGACAGGCCGAAGTGCTTGACCTTGCCTTCCTCGATCAGCGCTTTCACCGTGCCGGCGACGTCTTCGATCGGCACGTCCGGATCAACCCGGTGCTGATAGAGCAGGTCGATATAGTCCGTGCGCAACCGCCGCAACGAGCCCTCCACCGCGGCGCGGATATGTTCCGGGCGGCTGTTGAGGATCTGTTGTTTGTTGTCGTCGCCAAAGGTGAAACCGAATTTGGTCGCAATCACCACCTGGTCGCGCACGGGGGCCAGTGCTTCGCCCACCACGTGCTCATTCAGGTAAGGGCCGTAGACCTCGGCCGTGTCGAAAAACGTCACGCCCAGATCAACCGCTTTGCGAATCAATGAGATGGCGACACCGGTATCCGTGGCAGGGCCGTAGCCATGGCTGAGCCCCATGCAGCCCAGGCCCAAGGCCGAGACTTCAAGAGAACTGTTGCCGAGTTTGCGCTTTTGCATAGGAGATCCCCCAGTCTGGCGCACCGCGTTGAGCGGGCGCCGGGTGTTCACGAACAGGCTGCACTGGCCGGGACGGGCGCGTGCAGATGTGGTGTGAACACCTTAGGGGAGGTGGGTAGGGGGGACTAGACGGTTAAATCGGGATGGACCTATGAGGAGGATTCATGAGTCGCCGGGGCGCGGATGGTTATTGGGGGGTCTTTGGTTCAGAGGCTGTTCGGATCGCCAAAAAACATTTTGACTGGGCTCTAGGCCGGTAGTTACAGCTTGAAAAAAACGAATTATGCCCCCAGTTATGCCCCCAATTGCGTCGAGTGTTCGAGCGATCGCGAATGGCGATTTCTGACGCGGACCTGGGTGGTCGTGGCTGGCATTCAGTGCACCCCCGTATACTGGATGACCAAACCGAATCGGGCAAATCCTTGATGGTTCGATGATTCGATATCCTTAATCGGAGTTGTCGGGCTGTCCTTCAGCACCTGTCCTGAAATTGGCATCGCCAGATAGTCATGCTCTGCGCGATGTTCCAATGGCGCTGGTCGCCAGAGGGATCGATGCGAGTATCCATCGGAAGTTGGGGCCCAATGCCAGGCGTCTAAATACGCAATCGGCGTTAAAAAAGCGGGGCAAAGTTGAGTATCGTGTTTGTGGTCGTAGACCTCGATAGTGCACTAGGGCCTAAAACCTTGTGCTCCAATTGACCGTTGAGTCGGCTGGCAGCGCGGGGGTTGAGGTTGAGATCTAGAGGGGGCGTCTCACCTTTGTTGTTCCTGGCCAGTCATGTCTGTGTCCTGGATCGCTGATCAGTCATTAGGCAAGTGCAATTGCACGTCCATGGCGTCATGAAGGAGTCGGACGACCTCGATCACCTCTTCATTTGCCACGCGATAGAACACGACGTGGCGTGGGCTTTTGACCGTCCCATGAGGGTGTTTAGCTTGCTGGCGTGAATATACGAGGTGATAGCTGCGAAGGCCCGGTGCAAGCTCATCGCGCTCGTGGCTGCCAATGCGATAAGGCGTGCTGGCAAGAGCTTGCAGCGCCGCGAGGATCAGCGCCTGGTAGCGATGGCGTGCTTGATCGCCGAACTGCGTTTGGGAGAGCCTGAGGATGTCAACAATGTCGGCACGAGCCGCATTGGAAATCCGATACTGCGACATGCTCAGTGTTTCTCTTTCGTCGGGATTGTTGCCTCCAGGCTCAAGCCCTCGAGGTAGTGCGCCAGATCCCCTTCGTTGAGCTCAGTGGAGCGCCCGCGCTTAAGGTCCATGATGCCGATCGATGTAGCCTGACGCAGGGCCTCAATTTTGGCGGTGTCTTCGGCGATGCGCTGCTCCAGTAAACGCAAACCTTCTCGCATTACTTCACTGGCATTCTGATAACGGCCGGACTGTATCAGGTCATGTATGACCTGTTCCTGGTGAGGGGTGAGCACAACGTTTCTCGTTGCCATATTGAACTCCAGCTTTCAGCGAGTAGTGTCTTTCGGTAATTGGCATATTATGCCATTTAACTTTCCGGTACATGGTTTAAGGCTTGGGTCTGCCAAACTGGGTTGTATGGTTGCTTTTTGGGATGTTTCGATCCTTAGTCTCGACGAGACGTGGCAAATTGCCCGTACAACACGGCCACCAGTCTGCAGTGGCCGCCGGCGTGTACTCAGGCATCATCTGGGCCGTTGGAAACCTTGACCGCGGGACCTTTGAGCCGGAACAGAAGCGAGTGCTGGAATGCTCTGCCTTTTCGAAGACAACCTCACCGACTGGTCGCCTCCAGACACCATCAATGCCTTGTTCCACAAGCCTGAAGGTGAACTTTGCCCGTGGCAGTTTGAGCACTTTACCGCTGTCCAACTAAGGTCGGTCACGAATGGAAAATCTAAGTATTGAGTACACCGACAAACAACGCTGGTTTGCCTTTACCAAGATAAACACCCTCTCGGCCCTGTCGCAGATCGTACAGATCGGTACAGTCACTCCGCTGCTGTCACTTTCGCTTGAGCAGCTAGGGGTCGAACCGGCAAAGATCGGGGTGATTGTCAGCGCCTCGTGGTTGGCGATCCTGCTGCTCTACAAATGGCTTCCGCGTCTGCTGGCCCATCTGGGGCTGGTCAAGACGAATGTCCTCAGCGCAACGCTAACGATTGCTGCGCTGATCGGTATGACCCTGACAACCCATTTGGCACTGGTTTTTTCGCTGAATTTCGTGCTTGGTATCGGGTTGATTCTGCGCTGGATCGCCTGCGATACGTGGATTGTCGCGGTTGCATCGAAAGACGAGCGCGGTCGGGCGATCGGCATACATGAGACCTTGATGGGCCTGGGTATTGCTGTCGGTCCGCTGCTGTTGGTTGTACTCGGCGTCGGGAGTGCCGCGCCTTACTACGCATGTATCGTGATCGTGTTGTTGTCCGGCGCGCTGGAATTAGCCCTCAAGGACTACGATACGCGACCGCAAACCCCGGCAGAAAATCGCCATGGCAAGTTGTTCAGCATCATTCCAACGGCACTGTGTGGCGCGTTTATCGCGGGCTTTTCGGAAACCTCATCCGTATCGTTCCTTGCAGGCTACAGCCTCTCGGCCGGTTATCTGTTGACCGCCGCCGCCCTGCTGATATCGGCGTTCGGAATTGGCGGCACCATCCTGCAACTGCCAATCGGCTGGATGGCCGACCGCAGTTCATACAAAGTCGGCCAATTAGTCTGCGGCTTGATACTGTTGCTGGGCACCCTGGCCATTCCGTTCAGCCAGCCGCTTCCTTGGCTAGCGACGATGTCATATTCCTCTGGGGCGGCGCCATTGGTGGCATGAACACCTTGGCTGTGATCGAGGTGGGAGACCAGGTCGGCGAACATCAAGTGTCCACCGCCATGACGGCTATTGCGATGTTCTACACCTTGGGCAGCGTATTAGGTCCCATTGCCACGGGCGCCACAGTTTCCTATGTCAGTGAGCACGGATTGATGATCTCGGTGGGGATAGTCGGTTTGCTGTTCATTGCAATGTTGGTTTTGCGCAGGGTTCCCCATGCATGAACGTGCAGCACCTCAATGATGAGGACTTACGCGTACACAAGACCTGGCTGTGGTACGGGCGCTGGCCCCTGATTTGATCGTGATCAAGGACGCCGTGGTGCTGGGGAGGCAGCGAGTACCCGAGCAGTTGTTCGACGCGCCGAAGCAACCCTATCACGGGACTTGTCAGCGGCGTCTGTGTTGACGTCTCAGTGAGTTCCCGGATACCGAGTCTCCATCACAATCGACAACGCATCCGGGCGCCAGAATTCCTGGTCGAATTCCACCGGCCGGTTGTCCTCGCCGAAGTTCAAGCGTTCCAGGTACACGCTGGTGGAGCCCGGCGACAGTTGCAGTAACTCGGCTTGTTCTTCGTTCACCGTGCCGATGTGCATCTCCAGCTCACACCGCGACTGCACCCGCGCAAAACGCTCGCGCAGCAGTTGGGTCAGCGAGGTATTGAGGTCGGCTTCGAGCAGGCCAGGGCACCAACTGGCGAGCAGCGCGTTGAACTCCAGCAGCACCGGGCGGCGGTCGATCCAGCGTCGGCGTTGCAGGAAGAACACCGGCTCGTCCGCCGAGGCCAGGCCCATGCGCTTGGCCAACCAGGGGCCGGCGGGGCGCAGTTCGGCGTGCAGGCATTCGGTGCGCGGGGTGCGGCCCTGGGCGCTGACGTAATCCATGAAGCCGCTGATACGCGTGGGGTCGTAGCGGATGCGCTGGGGGCTGACGAACCAGCCCCGGCGGTTTTCGCGGTACACCAGGCCTTCGGCTTCCAGTTGCTGCAACGCTTGGCGCAGGGTGACGCGGGTGCAGCCGAAGCGTTCGATCATGTCCCGTTCGGAGGGGAATTTCTCATCGGCCTGGGGCACGCCTGCGGCGATGTCATGGGCGATCTGTTCGCGGATGCGCTGGTAGTGCGGGGAAATGGGGTCGAAAGGCATCCTGGGGTTCCGTGAGCAGGCATGACGTGGGGGTGACTCTACCGTTCCTGTTGGCGCAGGTCACCTTCTCCCACGCAGGGGCTATGCAAAGCGGAATGACGCCCCATGGGCCGAGGCCGGCAACCGGTCACTGCCATCGGCGCGCAGGCGCGAGCGCAAGGTGCCGCTTTGCGCCGTGGTGCGGTACAGGCCACGTTTTTGCAGGGCCGGGATCACCAGTTCGACAAAGTCGTTCAAGGAGCCTGGGCTGATCAGCGGGTTGAGCATGTAGCCGCTGGTGCCGGAGATGCGGGCGTGCTCCTCGATCTTTTCCGCGATCTGCTCCGGGGTGCCCACCAGGATCAGGTCGCTGCCCCGGGTGACATTGGCGAAGCGCTGGCGCACCTCGCCGGCAGTGAGCGGCTTGCCGCTGCCATCGGGCTTCATGATGTAGGAGGTCATGCCTTCGGTGTGGGTCGACAGCGCCTCGTTGTCTGCATAGCGGTTGATGTCGATGCCGGTGTCACCGGCGTAGCTCACCAACTGCGCTTGCAGGTGATAGTTGCTTTGCAGGGTGTCGTATTTTTTCTGCGCCTCGATGGCCGTGGGAGCAGTGACGATGCGCAACACGGTCAGCGATTTCACGTCGGCCGCCTGACGGCCTCGGGCCTCGGCCTGGCCCCAGATATCTTCCAGGCCCTGGCGGATTTCCAGCGGGTTGGACTTGGCGATAAACACCAACTCCGCGTGCTTGGCGGCGAATTGTCGACCACGCCCCGACCAACCGGCCTGGATCAGCAACGGCGTGCGTTGCGGCGACGGCGACGTAAGGTGCGGCCCAGCCACCCGGTAATGTTCACCGGCATGCTGGATAGGCCGCACGCGCGCGCCGTCCGCGTAGGTGTGCGCGAGTTTGTCGGCGATCACTGCATCATCGGCCCAGCTGCCTTCCCAGAGCTTGTACACCACGTCGAGAAACTCTTCGGCGCGCTCATAACGGTCGTCGTGCTTGATCATCTGCTCCAGGCCGAAATTGCGCGCAGCACTGGACAGGTACGAGGTGACGATGTTCCAGCCGATGCGCCCGTCCGACAGGTGATCGAGGGTGCTGAAACGCCGGGCGTGGGTGAACGGGTGCTCGTAGGTGGTGGTAACGGTGACGCCAAACGCGAGTTTTTCGGTGAGGGCCACCAGCGCTGGAATAATCGTCAGCGGGTCATTGGCCGGGGCTTCCACCGCCCATTTCAACGCCATGGCTTCGGAGCCGCCGAACACATCGTAAAAGCCCAGCACGTCACCGAAGAACATCAGGTCGAGGTTGGCTTCATCTGCCGTGCGGGCCAGGTTCGACCAGTATTTGAGGGTATTGATGCCCAGCCGCTCATCCGCCGGGTGGGTCCACAGGCTGGGCGCACCGCCGCAGCCGACGCTGGCTTGTTCATAAAGGCCGAATAACAACGGGGTGGGATCGGACATGGTGCTTCCTGCAGGTAAAGAGTAGGGCTAGCGCCCGTGGAGATAAGCCTTGCCGTAGTGCCGTTCCAGCCGGGCCTGGATCAGTTCCAGACCGATCGACAGCAACCAGTAGATGACGGCAGCGGTGGTGAGCATTTCGATATAGCGGTAAGACGAGCGGCCATAGGATTGCGCCAAAAACATTACTTCCCACACGCCCATCACCGAGACCAGGGAGGAGTCCTTGAGCATCGAGATGAACTGGCTGGTGGTGGGCGGAATGATGGTGCGCATGGCCTGGGGCAGGACGATCTGCCAGAACGTTACCGCCCGGCCCATGCCGAGAGCGGCGGCTGCGTTGCGTTGGCCTTGGGACACACCCAGGATGCCGGCGCGGAAGATCTCGCTGAGGTACGCGCCGTAGTTCAGCGACAACGCGATGATCCCGGCACTGATGGCGCCCGGCACCACCCCCAATTGAGGCAGGCCCAGGTAGATCAGCAAGATCTGGATCAGCAGTGGCGTGCCGCGAAAAAACGAAGCGTAGAAGCTGGCGATACCGAACGCCACCGCGCTGCTCGACAACCGCGCCAGGGCGGTGGCAAAACCCAGCGCCACCGACAACCAGATCGAGCAGAAACACAGGAACAGCGTCAGCGCCGCGCCTTGCAGGAAACCTTGGGGCGACAGGTGCAGCCCCACCAGGTTTTGCCACTTGGCGGCGACGATGGCGAACTGCAGGTCGAAGCTCATGAACAGGCCGGCGAACAGGCACAGCATCACGCCCCAGGTCAGCCACAGGCGTACTTTGAACGACAGCAGCGTGCGCTTGACCGGTGGTGGTTTCACAACGGCAGGTGGGGTGGGGAATACACTCATTGGGTAATGTCTGAGCCGATCCATTTCTGGGAGATCTTCGCCAGCGTGCCGTCACTTTTCAGCTCGGCAAGGATCTGGGTCAGCTTGGCATCCCACGCCGGATCGCCTTTCTCGGTGGCCACCACATTGGGCTCGGCGTACAGCACGTCACCAGTGATCTTGAAGCGCGGGTCGTGGTCAATGCGTTCCTTGGCGGTGACCAGGTTGGTGACCATGGCATCCAGGCGTTTGCCGGTGCCCAGGGCCAGGTCCTGGAAGGCGATGGTTTCGTTGTCGTAGGGCACGGCTTGTACGGCCTTGAACGGGTACACGATGGGCTTGCTCGCGCCTTCGATCACCAGGTCTTTGGCCAGGTAGGCCTCGTAGGTGGACGCACTGCCCACCCCGACTTTTTTGCCGGTCAGGTCGGCCGGTGACTTGATGCTGTTGTCGGTTACATTGACCACCACCACGGCAGGCGAGGCGTAGTACTCGAACGGGAAATTGAACACCTGGCCGCGTGCGGCACTGGGGGTCATAGAGCAGATGCACACGTCGTAACGGCCGTTCCAGCGGCCCGCTGCGATGACTTCCCAGGACGGGGTTTCCAGTTTGAGTTTCACGCCGAGTTTGGCGGCCACGGCCTTGGTGACATCAACGTCAAAACCATCCAACTGGTTTTGTTCGTTGAGGAAGGAGAACGGTGGGTAGTTCTCCATCAACACGCCGACCAACTGCTTGGATTGGGTGATGCGGTCCAAGGTTTGCCCGGCGAACACGGCCGGGCTGGCCAGGAGAAGGGTGACGCTGAGGGCGGCGGCAGTGCGTAAGTTCATAAAAGCATCCAGGCGAGTTTTGTTATATTTAAACGCGATAGATGCCCTAATGTTTAATGATATTAAACGCTGTAAACCGACGCTTTGGTTATATGTTCCTGTTGTTGCAAATCCCGGTGCCAGGCGCGCAAACCATAGGTCGCCAGCACCACGAATCCGGCGTACAGCGCGGCGGTCAGCTGCAGGTCTTTGTACAGGAACAGGCCCACATAGGCCGCATCCACCACTATCCACAGCCACCAACTGACCACGTATTTGCGCGCCGCCCACAGGCTGGCCACCAGGCTGAAGGCGGTGAGCAGCGAGTCGAGCCAGGGCAGGGCGGCGTCGGTGAAGTGGTGCATCACGGAGCCCAGGGCCACGGCGCCGACTAGCCCCGCCAACAGATGCCGCCACGCCTCCTGAGGCGGCAGGCGCTCTACACGCACCTTGCCCGCGTCAATGCGCCCAGTGCTCCAGCGCCACCAGCCATAACCTTGCAGTACGGCAAACACCAGTTGCAGCAGCATGTCCGAATACAGCTTCACGTCGAAGAAGATCCAGGCATACAACAACACCGCGACCACGCTGACCGGCCAGCACCAGCGCACCCGCTGTGCGGTGAGCCAGACCCCGGCGATGTTGAAGAACACGGCGACGATTTCGAGTGGCGACATAGGGTTCTCTCGGAACTAGTTTTCCAGATGCAGCGCCTGTTGCTTGAGCTGGCGCTTGCGTTCGAAGGGCAGTTTTTCCTGGTCGCCATAGGGCGCGCTGTACCAGTTGCCGTAGGTGGGGTTGGGCAACAGGAACCAGCGTTGGCCAAGCCAGGCCAGGTACGGCGCGGCGGCCTTGCGTTGATCAGCCAGGGTGTTGTGTTCAGCTTGCACGAAGTCACCGAAGGAATCGCCCGCCAGCATCAGCACACGGGCATGGCTGGCCACCCATTGACGCCGGCAGTTCTTGCCGTAGCCGGCCTGTTCGCAATGGCCGGTGGGCGTACTGGCAGCCAGCACCTGTTCGTTGCTCGCCACCGGAAAGCCGCGCAGGCGCAGGTTGTTGACCGTGGCCTGGACGTGGCTGTGTTCGCGGTTGGTGATGTAGTAGACGCTGACGCCTTTTTTATCGGCCGCCTGCAGGAACTCGACGGCTCCGGGCAGGGCCTGGGCCTTGGCCTGGTCGACCCAGGTGTTCCAGCGGTCGTAGGAGTAGACCTGGTTGCTGAGAATGTCCCGGGCGTTGAGCGGCACGTTGTCGAGCACGGTTTCGTCGATATCGACCACCACCGCCGGCGGCAGCCCGCTGAGGTTGCGGGGTGGCAAGGGCAGGGCGTCCCAGGTCGGGTCGGCCAGGGCGACGTCCAGCTGACGGGTGGCGCTGGCGAAGATTTGGCGGTAAATCAGCTCGTGCTCGATGGAGGTCTGGGTCCACAGCACCGCGTCCAGTTGGTCGTTGGCGGGCGGTTGCTGCTGGCAGCCGACGATGGCGGTGGAGAGCAGGCACACACTGGCAAACATCAGATTACGCATGAACACTCAGCCTCAAAAATTGACGGTGGCAGACAGCCGCGCAGTGCGTGGCGCGCCCAGGAACAAGTAGCCATCGCCTGCGGATTCACCCACATCCCGCCAGTAGCGTTTGTCGAACAGGTTGTCGACGGTCAGGCGCAGAACAGTAGCGTAATCGCCGACCTTGGTGGTGTAGCGGCCGCCCACATCGAACACCGCGTAGTCGTCGACCTTCACCGTGGCCTCGCGGTTGGCGTATTTATTCGCGCTGTATTGCACCCCGCCGAGCAGGGCCAGGCCGGGTACGCCGGGGATGCTGTAGTCGCCGTGCAGGCTGGCGCGTAGCTTGGGCACGTTGATCGCCTGATGGCCGTCATAGTCATCGGTGCCGCTACCGCTGACCTGGGCGCGGATCGCCGCGACGCTGGCCGACACTTGCAGGTCGGAGGTCACACGGCCGTTGGCGGACAGTTCGATGCCGACGTTCTTCTGCTTGCCTTGCTGCACAAAGGTGATCGTGCCGTCGTCGTTGGGGCGGTTGTATTGCAGATCCTGGGTGATCTGGAACAGTGCGGCCGTCAGGCTCAGGCGCTGGAAGTCACGCTTGATCCCGACTTCCAGCTGGCGCGAGGTGGTGGGTGGCAACACCTCATCGGAGTTGTTGCTGAACCACGCCGCCTCGCCACCCAGGGACAGGCCCTTGCTGTAGCTGGCGTACAACGACGTGTCCGGGCGCGGCTTGTAGATCAACGCCACCTGGGGCAGGAACACGCTGCGCTGGGTATGGCGGGTGGTGGCGCCGGCCTGGTTGTAGGTCTCTTCGTCGAGACGCACCTGGCGCCCGCCGAGGATGGTTTGCCATTGCTCGTTGAAGCTGATGCGGTCGCTGGCGAACAGGCCGTACTGGCGGCTGTCGAGGCGCCGGTAGGTGTGGCCCAGCGGGCCGTCGTAGGGTTCCAGCACGGGTGACGGCTGATAGATATTGCCTTCGCCGATGTACTCGTTGACCGATTGGCGCCGGTCCACCAGGCGGCGGAATGCGCTGGTGCCAACGGTCAGGTCATGCTTGAGAAAGCCGGTGTCGAACTGGCCGTTGAGCGCGGCCTGGGCTTCCTCATTGCTACGCGTGTCATCGGGGCTGCGGTAGTCGGAGATGTCGTAGTCGCCCTCGGCGCTGAAGTGGTTGGGCACCGCGGTGCCTGCGCAACTGGCGGCGCCGTAGCAGCCCCAGGCGAAGGTGCTGTAGTCGTCGATCACCACGCGGCTGCGGGATGCGCTGAAGCTGGCTTTCCACGCGTCGTTGAAGCGGTACTCGAACAGCCCGTCGAGGTTCAGCGACTGGATACCCACCGGGTTCGACCAGCTCTGGTACGCCAGCAGATCCTTGGGCGAGACATGGTGCGGCACCTCGGTCCCCCCGAGCAATTGATAGCCCGGCACCGAGCGCTGCTCGCGGTTCTGGTACTCGGCGTTGAGTTGCAGCAAGGCGTTGGGGCTGATGTTCCAGTCCAGCGCCAGGGAGGCGAAATCGCGCTTGCCGTCGGCGTGGTCGACGTAGGAGCGAATATCCTCATGGGCCAGGTTGATGCGCACGCCCACCTGCTGTTCGGTGCCAAGCCAGCCGCCGATATCGGTGGCCAGGTAGCGCTCGCCCTGTTCGTTGGTAGACACGGTGACCGAGCGCACATTCTCCGGGCGTTTGCTCACGTAGTTGACCAGGCCGCCGGGCTCCGAGACGCCGCTCTGCAAACCGGCCAGGCCCTTGAGCACTTCTACCTGCTGCTTGTTCTCCAGCGCCACGTTTTGCTCGCCGGTGATGGTGCGACCGTTGATCTTGTAGCTGCTGGCCGGGTTCAGGGCAAAGCCGCGTATCACGAAATTCTCGTAGTAGCCGACGGGGGCATAGCTGTCGCCGACCGAGGCGTCATTCTTCAAGACCTCGCTGAGCAGGCGCGCCTGCTGGTCTTTCAAGCGGCCTTCGGTGATCACCGAGACGGACGCCGGGGTGTCCAGCAACGGCGCGTTGTCGAAGCCGGCCACGGCGGCTTTTTTGGCCTGGTAGTCGGTGGCCTCCTGGCCGACCACGGTGACGGTGTCCAGGGTCGTGTCCTGGGCGTGAGCCGCCGCAGCGGCGAGGGTGATGCTCAAGGCGAGCAGGGTGTGACGGTAAGGTGTAGCCATGAAAAGAGCGCTCCAAAGGCCTGCCGCCGCTGCCGTACGCTTTTATCGGACAACAGGGTGCCCAGCGCTGCGCAACGAGGGGTTGCCAGTACGAAATGAAAAAGCCGAGTTCGCCGCAGAGGGCGTCAGGCCGGAGCTGCTCCGGTAGTCATTGGTAAGCGTGCGTCGGCGGCCCATTCCTGCAGGGAGCCGTCGTAGAGTGTGATGTCCTGGCGCCCCAGCAGGGTCAGGGCCAGGGCGTTGGCGGCGGCCGAGATACCGCCGCCGCAATACAACACCAGGGGGCCTTCGCTGTGCAGCAGCGTGGGGCCGATAGCCAGGGCCAGGGCATCCTTGGGCAGGTAGCGGCCATGGGCGTCGAACAGGTTGCGCGCCGGCAGGTTACGGCTGCCGGGGATATGCCCGCGCCGGGCGTAACGGGTGGCGGCGCTGCCGTCGAAGAGTGCCGCGCCCAGGGCGCAGATCAAGACCCCGGGCGCTTGCCCGGCGACGATGGCTTCGACGCCGACGCGGTCGATCCACACCTGCGGGCGCCGGTTGATCGGCCAAGGTTGCACCGCAGCAATCGATGCCTCAGGTCCACCGTGTTCGGGCAAACCCGCTTGGCGCCAGGCGTTGAATCCGCCATCGAGTACCGACGCTTCGATGCCCACGCCGCGCAGCATCCACCACAGGCGGGCGGCCCAGAAACCGTCGGCGCGATCGTAGATTACCAAGGTTTTATCCACCCCCGCGCCGAGCGCTGCCAAGCCTTGCACCAGCGCGTCGGGCGCTGGCAAGGCAAAGCTGAAACTGGCCTGGGTATCTGCCAGTGCCGTCAACAAATCAGCGTGCCGCGAGCCGGGAATATGCGCTTGCAACCAGCCGTCATAACCGCTGGCAACCCGATAGTCACCGTCGAATTGCGGCGACGGCAGCAGCACCGTGGCGTCCAGCACCACCAGCGCCGGGTCGGCCAGATGTGCCTGTAACCATTGGGCATCGACCAGCAGGCTCATACGCTTTGGCGCCGGATATGCTCAAGCAGGCGTTGCCCCTCGGCACCCGCAAACCAGCGCAGATGACCGAGCAGGTAGGCGTAGTAGGCCACGTCGGCGCTGGCGCTGGAACCGACCACGTCTTGGTAATACGCCACCTCGGACAGGGCGAAATCCACATGCACCAGCGGCAGCAAGGCGCTGAGTGTGTGTAGGTCGTGTGCACTCAACGGGCGCACCTGGTGATAACCATTGAGCAGGGCATCAACGCTGTCGAGGTCGGCGCTGGCCGTGCCGCCGCTGTCCAGGTCCAGCCAGGGCACGGCGTTGCGTTCGATGGCGGTGGCCAGGTCGAAGAGCGCGAACGTGCGGTCGGCCAGGCCGAAATCCAGCACGCTGGAGACGCTGCCGTCTGCATTCCACAACAGGTTGGAGGCGTGCCAGTCGTTGTGGGTCCAGAGCGGTGGCTGGTTGCGTAATAAGGGCTGTAGCGCTTGGTGCCATGGCAGCAGCAGCTCGCTGAGCTGGGCGTGCCAATCCTTGTCGGCGAGGTAGGCGTTGTGGCGGTTGGCGATGGCGTGCAGCGGTGCCTCGTGCTCGATCAGCCGCGCATTGGCCAGCAGCACGGCGGTGCGGCGTGGCGGCGCTGCGTAGTGTTCGGCGGCTTGATGCAAACGGGCCAGGGCCTGGCCGGCGGCGAGGGCATGTTGATGGTGCTGGAACGGCGACCACGACAGCGCGTCGCGGTACAGATCCAGACCCTCGGCCAGGTGGTGCACTTCATAGGTCCACTCGCCTAGCACGGTGGCCGTCGCCCCGTGGCGGTTCGGCACCACCGCTGCCACCGGCGCGCCCTGGCGATACAGGTGGGCGATCAGCTGGTGTTCTTCTTCCAGCCACGCGGCCTGGCGCACCTGCTGGTGATGGCGTTTGACGAACAGCGTCGCATCGGCGGTGGTGATCAAGCCGGCAGCGGAAAATGGCCGCGGGCTGTGCCAGTGCAGGCTGTGCAGCGGGCCGAGTTGCGGGTAGTCACGCAGCAGGTGTTCGATGTCGGTTTCGTGCAGGGCCGGCCAATCCGCAGTGACAGGCTCCAGCCCCAGGCCATGGGCGGTACGTTGCGGGTTCATGGGCGCGCCTCGGGCAGGTAGGCGTTGCTGGTCGCGCCTTGCCATACCTGCGGGTTGTCGAGCACCGCGTGGTGGTGCAACCACTCGGCGTAAGGCGCGATCAGCGCCTGGCGTTGCTCGCCCCAGCGGCCTTGGTGCAGCCAGGTGGGGGCGATTTTATGCAGCGAGGCACTTAGCAGTTCTGCCGGGAAATACGGCGTGGTGTGTTCATACGCGCTGAGGGCAATCGACGGTTCCTGGGCTACGGCCAGGTAACCGCGGGCGGTGGCGGCGAGAAAGTCGCGCACCACTTCGGGCTTGTCCGCCAACGTGCGTTCGTGGGCGCCGAGCAGGTAGCTGTGATAGACCGGCGCGCCGATCTCGTCCACCGGCAACACCACGCGGCGCGCCGCCTCGATGGGGCTGTGCATCAGTGCTTCCCAGGCCCAGTAACCACCGAAACTGGCGTCGGCGACGCCTTCTGCCAATTGTTCGGGGCGCAACTCGCGCACACCGCTGTCCACCAGGATCACGCCATCGGGGTCGCCGCCGTCGCGGCTGACCAAGTGACGCACCATGGCCAGGCCGCGCGGCGTGGGGTTAAGCGCGAGGCGCTTGCCCACCAGGTCGCGGGGGCGACGGATGCCGGAATCGGTGAGGGTCTGGATGGACTCCAGCCCGGCATGGTTGATCGCCGCGATGCCTTGCAACGCCTGACCCAGGCCACGGCGTACCAGCAGGCGGTTGCTGGGGAATACGCCGAAGTCGGCGGCGCCAGTCAGCAGGTGCTCCAGGGTGTCGCCACGGTAGGGGTCGTGCACCACCAGTTCTACATCCAGGCCCAACTCCGCATACCAGCCGCGCTCCCGTGCCAGGTACAAACCCGCCGAATTCGGCCATGGGTGAAAGTACTCCAGCATTACCTTTACCGACACCATCGCGTGTTACTCCAGCCCAACGTCCTTTGATGGGAGCGATTTATAAGCGAGTAATCTGGTATATACCAATATCCTTTGTTGCTATGGATATAACCGCAGCGCGCGGTCTGAATTCGACGTTCTGGACCCTAGGGCGACAACCGAGGAGCGTCAATCATGTAGCTCAACGTCATCCGACTCAGTGCCCGGATCCCCACCGCCAGGCTCGGGTCATCCACCTGGAAGCCCGGCGAATGGGTAGGCCACACGTTTTTGCCCTCCAGCGCAGGCGGTGTCACGCCCATACGCATGAAAATTCCAGGAATCTGTCGGGCATATTCGGCAAAGTCATCGGCACCGTAAGTGCCGTTGTCGATGCGTACCGGCGTGGTCGACACCTGTTGCAGCACCGGCATCAACTGGTCCACCAACGCGGTGTCATTGTAGCCGGCGCGGTAATTGCCTGGCAGGTAGTCCACCTTGGCGGTTGCTCCCGAAGCCTCGGCGATTTTCTCGGCGGTGCGGGTCATGCGTTGCAACACGTCCTCGCGCTGCTCATCGCTGACCGTGCGAATCGAACCTTCCAGGCGCACCTCGGCGGGGATGATGTTATGTCGGTCACCGGCCTCGATACGGCCCACCGAAATCACCGGCGCCGGCAACAGGCTGAGGTTCGACTGGCGGCTGGGAATGGTCTGCCAGGCCAGGATCACCTGGGCTGCCACTGGCACCGGGTCGATGCCGGTCCACGGGAAGGCCGCGTGAGTTTGCCGCCCGATGATGTGTGCAACAAAGGTATCCGCCGCTGCCGTGGTGCGTTGGCGGCTGAGGGTAAAGGTGCCCGCTGTACCGGCTGTCACATGAATACCGAAGATCACCGCGGGCGCCGGATTTTGCAGCGCGCCTTCCTTGATCATCAATTGCGCGCCACCTTGTTCGCCCAGTGGCGGGCCTTCCTCGGCCGGCTGGAAAATCAGCTTGAGCGTGCCCGGCAGTTGCTCGCGATGGGCCGCTAAGACCTCGGCAACCCCCAGCGCCATCGCCATATGAGCATCGTGACCACAGGCGTGCATCACCCCAACGTCCTTGCCTCTGCTGCGAAAGTCCGCGCCTTCATCTTTGCTGCGCACTGTCGACGCAAACGGCAGGCCGGTTTGCTCGGTGAGCGGCAGAGCGTCCAGTTCGGCGCGAATCGCGACCACGGGGCCAGGTTTGCCGCCACGCAAAATGCCGATGACACCGGTATGCGCGATGCCGGTCTGCACCTCCAGCCCCAGTTCCCGTAGGCGCTGGGCGATACGCTCGCTGGTGTGGAGCTCGCGATTGCCCAGTTCCGGCTGCTGGTGAATGGCGTGGCGCAGCTCTATCACGCCGGGCAGTGCCTGGCTGATCTGCGCGTCCAGATCGTCCCAAGGCTCGGCGGCCGACACGGTGCCAGACAGAAGCAGCAGGAAAATCGGTCGTTTCAACATATCCAGTGCTCAGTAAGTAAACGCAATCGGCGGTGCTTTCGCGTTCAGCAAATAATCGCCAATCGCCTTGTACTTGTAGGCCAGGGCGTCATGGGTGGTGTGGGTGCGCGCGTTGCGCCAGTGGCGGTCGAAGTTGTAGCGCGATTGGGTGGTGGCGGCGCCGCCGACTTCATAGAGACGCTCGCACACGAAGAGGGCGGCGCGGGTCGAGGCGATCTTGGCTTCGGCCACGGCAATCGAGGACTTGACCAAAATAGCTTCCAGTTCCTCACCCTGCGCCAACCCCTGCAATTGCGTGCGCGCGGCCAGGTCGACCGCACCGGCGGCTTTTTCCACCAGCGCTTCGGCGCCGTGGATGCGCGCGGCCAGATCGCCCAGGGTGTGCAGGATGTAGGGGTCGTTACGTGCCGAATCCACACCACTTTCGCGCACTGGCCGCGTACCGCTGCGCGCCCATTCCACCGCGTCATCCAGCGCCGCGAGGCCGATGCCGACATCGAGGGCGCAGTGGATCAATTGCGCGCTTGCGCCGACATAGTTGCGGCGCTGGTACCACTGCGCCAACGGGATCACCTGCTCGGGGCGCACCACAACATTCTCCAGCAAAGTGCTGCCACTGGCGGTCACACGCTGGCCCATGCCGTCCCAGTCATCCAGCAGCGTAATGCCTATGGTGTCGGCGGGCAGCATCACGTAGACCGCGTTGCCGGCTTCGTCCACCGCCTGGATTTTCAGCAGGTCGGCAAACAGGCAGCCGGTGCTATAGAACTTGCTGCCATTGAGCACCAGTTGGTCGCCGCGCTGCTCCAGGCGTGTATGGATTTCACCGCGAAAGGTGCCGTTGCGCTCGGCAATCGCCCCCGACGACAGCTGGCGCTCGGCAAAAGCCCCGAGGTATTCGCGCTGTTGCTCCGGGTTGGCGATCAGGCGCAAATGCTCGACGGTGGCGAAATGCGGAAACAGCGCCTGCGCCACACTGGGGTCTGCCTTGGCCAGGATGATGAAAATATGCGCCACTTGCAGTTGGCTGATGTCGCCGCCGCCAAACGCCTCCGGAACGCGCGCGGCGCCCAGGCCCGACTCACGGATCAGGTCGAGCTGGGCGTAAGGCAAGATTCTGCCGGCGTCGCGCTCGGCGGCGCCGGGTCGGATCTGCGCGGCCAGCTGGTGGGCGAGGGCAAGGTAATCGGTCATGGAAGTGTCCATCAAAAAGGTCAGGAAGCGTCGCGCAGGGCGCTGCGTGGAACGCCGAACAACAGAATCAACGTGCCGCTGGCCACCAGGGCCGCCACGATATACAGCGCCAGGCTGATGCTGCCGGTGGAGGTCTTGATCGCACCGATCATGATCGGCGTGAGCAGGCTGCTGATCTGCCCGCAGCAATTGACCAGCGCTAGGCCGGCGGCCTTGGCGTGATCCGACAGGTAGTACGTGGGGATGGTCCAGAAAATCGCCGTGGCCACCAGGTAGCCGCTGGTCATCAGGGTCAGTACGGCGATTGCCGAGTACGGGCTGAACAGAAAGTTGGGCAGCACCAGCATTGCCAGCGCCGCCGTGAGGCCGCCCAGCGCGAAGTGCCAGCGCCGCTCCTGATTCACATCCGAATGGCGGCACGCCCACAGCATCACGCACACGCCGACCACATAGGGCAAAGCCGAGAGCAAGCCCAGTTGCCCAAGGTTGCTCACGCCGGAATCGCGAATGATCGACGGTGCCCAGATATTGGTGACGTTGCCGGTGCACATGATGGTCAGGCAGTAGGCCAGGGTGATGAACCACACCTTGCGGTCCTTCAGCGCCTCGACGAAGCGCGTATGCCCGCCGGGTTTGCGCTGCAGCCGTTCACGCGCCAGGGCTTGCTCGATGGCGTGTTTCTCCGCGTCGCTCAGCCACTTGGCCGAGGCTGGTTTGTCGTCCAGCCAGTACCAGGCGAACAACCCCGCGAGCACCGGCGGAATGCCGGTGATCACGAACAGCCATTGCCAGCCGGTGAAGCCGCCGACCCCGGCGAAGTGCCCCATGATCGACGTCGACAGCGGCCCGCCGATGATCCCGCACACCGCAATTGCCATGATGAACCGCGAGGTGATGCGCGCACGGTGGCTGGCCGGGAACCAGTAGGTGAGGTACAGGATCACCCCTGGGAAGAATCCGGCTTCGGCGGCGCCCAGCAACACCCGCAGCACATAAAACTGCGCCGGGGTCTGGGCAAACGCGGTGGCGATGGTCACCAGCCCCCACAGCACCATGATGCGCATCATGGTTTTTTTCGCGCCGATCTTTTCCAGCAGCAGGTTGCTCGGGATCTCGAACAGCAGGTAACCGATGGAGAACACCCCGACGATGATGCCGAACGTGGCGTCGCTGATGTTCAGGTCGGTCTTGAACTGCAAATGCGCAAAGCTGATGTTGACCCGGTCCAGCCAGTTGAGCACGAAGCACAGGAACAGGAACGGCATGATCCGCCACGCCAGTTTGCGGTACAGGCGTTGGTCGAAGGTCGCCTGCGGGCGTTCGAAGTTCGTCATCACCAGCTCACGTCGACTTTAGCGAAGTAATAAGCACCTTCCAGGCCGTAGGGCGAGTACCAGCTATAGGTCGGGTTGTCGGTGGGGAAGAAGTAGAAGCGCTTGGCCTCGTCATTCAGTTGCTGGGGGCGACGGTCGAAGATGTTTTCGCCGCCGACGGTGACTTTCACCGCGTCGCTCAGCCAGTAACCCACGCTCAGGTCGGTGATGAATGCCGGGCGAATTTTTTCATCGCGACTGGCCGAAATCTGGTTGCGCCCGGTGACCTTGGAATAGCGGGTTTCCTTGAGATTCACCTCAAAATCCCCCAGTTGCCAGGCGGCATTCAGCGACGTGGTGTTTTTCGGGTAGGCCGAGGTCAGGTTGCCCTGGCGGTCACGGCCCATCACGCTGACGCCGGTGCCGGCCAGTGCTGCGGGCTCCTTGATCTTCTCGATGGTTTGCAGGCTCTGATTGCTGAGCAAGGTCCATTTGGTCTTGCCGTAGCGGCCCAGGTCATAGCGGTAGTCGGCCACCAGATCGATACCACGGGTGCGGGTATCGGCCAGGTTGCCGAAGTACGAGACGATCTGGTTCGGGTTCAGGCCCTGGGCGGCCAGCACGTTGGAGACCGCCGTGCCTTGCAGGTTACTGGTCTGCAGGATGCGATCCTTGATGTCGATCTGGTACAGGTCGACCGTAATGTCCAGGTTCTCGGTCGGTGTGGCGACAAAGCCGAGGCTGTAGTTCATCGAGCGTTCAGGCTTGAGCTCCTTGGCGCCCAGGGCCTGGCCGGCGGCGTCGTTGACGGTGACGTAGCGCGTGGTGGCCTGCTCCAGTTGCCCGGTGAGCGGGCTGGTGCGCCAGGCGGTCAGCGACGACGAATAGAACTGCTGTTGCAGGGACGGCGCGCGGAAACCGTTGCTCACCGTGCCGCGCACGGCGAATTGCGGGGTGAACGCGTAACGCGTGGAGAACTTGCCACTGCCGGTGTCGCCGAAATCACTGTAGTGCTCGAAACGCCCGGCCAGGCTCACGTCCCATTGGTCGGTCAGGCTTTGGCTGAAGTCGACGTAGCCTGCGGTGTTGGTGCGTGAGTAGTTGTGCGCGTCGGCCGGGGTGAAGCCCACCAGCCCAGGCGCGCCGGGGTTGGGGCGTTGGCCGGCGAGCGGGCTGCCAGCGGGGAAGACGTAGCCGCCATCGGCGTAAGAGGCGTATTCGCCGGCCTGGATTTCGAAACCGTCACGGCGGAACTCAAGGCCGGTCGACACGTTCAGCGGCTTGGCAAACAGCCCGGTATCGAACGCACGGGTCAGGTCGAGGTTATTGGTCCATTGGCTAGCGATCAGGTTGCCGCCGTCCATATCCTGAGGGCTGTTTGGTCCCAGGGAAGGGTTCAGCGAGCGTTCGTTGCGGGTGTTGGCGTTGTTGTAGCCGTAGCTGGTGCTCAGGTCCCAAGCCCAGCCCAGCAGGTCGTCGTTGCGCACGCCGAACACGCTTTGGAAGTCGTCTTCTTCCACCACGAAACGCGGCGAAAAACCGTCCGGGTACACCGAGACAATGTTCTGTGGCGAGTTGGCGGTGCGGTAGGTGCCCCAACTGGTGGAGTTGCGGTGGCTGAGGGTGGAGAACGAATACAGCGTGTAATCCTCGTTCAGCGGCAGCTCGGCGTTGTAGCCGAAGTTATAGGTTTGCGAACGGGGCTGGCCCAGTTGCTGGCGGTAGCGGCTTTCGCTGGTTTCGCGCGGGTCGGGCTGGCCGTTCTGGCGGAAATAGATGCTGGTGCGGTCCGGTACGGCACCGGCCACGTTGGAGCTTTCCTGGAGGCCGATATCGGCGCTGAGGCTGAAAAAGCCGTCATTGGGCAGCTCGAAGCCCTGGTTGATCTGGCCCTGTCCCCGCGCACCGAAATTGCCCTTGCCGCCCACACGGTTGGCGTACTGCCCATAGAGGGCGCTGCCACTGCCGCCGGAGCGGTTGGTCTTGAGGATGATGTTGATCACCCCGGCAATCGCGTCCGAACCGTATTGCGCCGCCGCGCCGTCGCGCAGCACTTCCACGTGGTCCACCGCGGCGATGGGGATCAGGTCGAGGTCGGCGGGCGACTGGCCGCTTGAGGTGGCGGCGGTCTGCACAAAGATCAGCGACGTATTGTGGCGGCGCTTGCCGTTGACCAGCACCAGCACATGGTTACCGCCCAGGCCGCGCAAAGTCGCGGACTTGACCGACAACCCGGTGCCGCCGGTAAACCCTGCAGCATTGGTGTAGGACGGCACACTGGCGGCCAGGGCGTCGCGCAGGTTCTGTTTACCGGAGCGGGCGAGGTCGTCGGCGCTGATCACATCGATCGGCGCCAGGCTCTTGGCGACAGTGCGACCGCTGTCCCGGGCACCGGTGACCACCACGGTTTGCAGGGCGGTGTCACTGGCCGCCGACGGACGTGACGGGTTCTCTTCAGCGTGGGCTGCCGGCTGGGCGCACAGCCCGAGGATGCCGGCGGTCAGCAGGCTGAACCTGGGACGAAAGCGAGTGTATGGGCGAGACATGGTGAGGCTCCGATGGTTAGGTGCCGCTTTCCATTCCTGGTGGTGGGAGTTCCTGACAGTACTGGGGAGGCTTATGTGTTGGCTGTTTCTAGTTATGGGTTGAGGTCAACGCCCCAGCATCACGTCCTGGCGGGCCTGGTCGACCAGTGCCATCTGCCGCGTCAGTCGGGCTTTGCGTTCGGCCAGCAGCAAGGTCTTGGTCCATTCCACGGCCTTAGAGGAATGGCTGGCCAGGCGTGCGGCCAGTTCCAGCGCGCTGGCGTAGGCGTCGTCCACCACTTGGTTGACCAGGCCGATGGCCAAAGCCTCTTGGGCATCGAATTTGCGCGCGCTGAGCATGATGTCCAGGGCCGCTGCTTCGCCTATCAGGCTGGGCAGGGTGATCGCACTGAAGCCGGACAACATGCCGTGCTGCACTTCGGGGAAGTGAAAGCGCGTGTCGTGCCGCGCAATACGGAAATCGCAATGAATCGCCAGGCTGATGCCCAGGCCCAGGGTGTAGCCGTGCAACGCGGCAATCACCGGCTTGCTCAAATCGTTGCCGACACCGGGCAGGGCACGGGCCAGGACTTCGCTGCTGACGGTCTCGCCGGTGGCGTCGATCTCCTTGAGGTCGGAGCCGGCGCAAAACGCCCGCTCGCCGGCACCGCGCAGCACGATGGCGCGCACGGCGGTGTCTTGCTGCGCGCGCTGCCAAACCTCGGCCAGCGCGTGCTTGGCCTGGCTGTCCAGTGCGTTGAGGCGCTCCTGGCGGTTGAGGGTGACCACCAGGATTCCTTCGCCAATATTTTGATACTCGACTGTCATGGGGTGCTTTTTATCCGGTGTGAAAGAAAGACGCGATTACCCCTTGAGGTCAGCGCCAAAGTGAGGAAAACTTAATTGATGTGCACAATGCAAACAAGATGTTTGTTATATGAACATATTCTTATCGGGTCAAAAACGGTTATAAAAAATGAAAGCCATAGTTCTAAAAGCCTTCGGCGGGCCGGAGCAATTGCAGGTCGAGGAGGTGCCGACCCCGCAGGTTGGCGCGGGTGAAGTGCTGGTCCAGGTCGCGGCAGCCGGGGTTTGCCATCATGACCTTTTGCATCGTGCCGGGCGGTTACCGGGAGCCCATACCGGCGTGGTACTGGGCCATGAAGTGGCGGGTGAAGTGGTTGAGGTGGGCACGGGTGTGCACCATTTGACGGTCGGCGCCCGGGTGGTGGTTTACCAGCGACGCTTTTGCGGTCAGTGTCGTGACTGCCTGCGCGGTCGCCAGGATCTGTGCCGGGCCCTTGGCCTGCCATCGGTGGACACGGAAGGCGCCTATGCCGAATACCTGCGAGTACCCGCGATCTCCGCCATCGAACTGCCCGACGGTCTGGACTACATCCCGGCCGCCTTGGCGTCCTGCCCGATCGGCACCAGCGTGCGCGCGTTGCACGGCGAGGCCGCGCTCAAACCCGGCGAAAGCGTGTTGATCAATGGCGCCAGCGGTGGCCTGGGCGCCCATCAGATCCAATTGGCCAAGGCGTTCGGCGCGCGGGTCATCGCCGTCACAGGCAGTGCGGACAAGCGTGATTTTCTCCACAGCCTGGGCGCCGATGACGTGATTGTGAGCAGCGGCAGCTACAGTGCCGAGGTCTGGAAACTAACCGGCAAACGCGGCGTGGACGTGGCCATGGAAAACCTCGGCAGCACCCTTGAAGACACTCTGCGCAGCATGGCCCTCGGAGGGCGCGTGGTGGTATTGGGCAATGTGACGCCCGTCAGTGTGCCGATCAACCCAGGGCTGTTGATCGGCCGACGCCTGCGGGTACAAGGCTCCGGCAGCGCCACCCTCGAAGAAGTGCGCCTGGCGCTGGCATTGATCAAGGGCGGGCAGGTCAAGCCGTTGATTGACCGTGTGCTGCCGTTTCACCAAGTGGCCGAGGCCCACGCGCTGCTGGAATCGCGTCAGGTCAATGGGCGCATTGTGTTGAGCGGGTGGTAAGCATGGACATCAGTACGCTGCTCAGCCAGGCGGCCTTTAAATGGCCCGACCACATCGCACTGCACGAACCGGCCAGTGCTCGCACCCTCACGTTTGACGAATTGGACCGCGCCCTCAGTGGCGTCGGACAAGCGTTGGATCGGTTGCAAATCCCGGTGGGTGCGCGGGTGGCCTTACTGGCCGACGCCAGCCTCGACTACCTGCTGGCCGACTATGGCTGCATGGCCAGCGGCCGTGTGCGCGTGCCGCTGGATCCGGCCCTGGCGCTTGATGAATTGCTTGCTCAGCTACAGGACGCGGGCGCTGCCTTGCTGCTGTTTTCCGAGCAGTACGCCGGTGTGGCGCAAGGCTTGGGCATCCGTTGCCTGCCGCTGCAAGCCGTGACCGACTCCAACCCCGTCGACATCCTTCCACGCCCGGCGCAATCACCCCAGGCGCTGGCCTCGCTCAACTACACCGGCGGCACCACCGGCACGCCCAAGGCGGTGATGCATCGGCATGCCAGCTTGTGCGCGGTGTTGCAGAACATCGTCATGGGCCGCGGCGCCGTGGTCGGCGATGTACTGCTCAACGTCCGCCCGCTATGGCCGATTGCAGCGGTGGCGGTGCTGGCCCATGTGCTCAGCGGCGGCCGAGTGGTGTTGGGTGGTCGCTTCGACGGCAAGGCCTTCATCGCTCAGCTTACTGAGTACCAGGTGGCGTTCAGCTCTCTTGTGCCTACGCAATTACTGCGTCTGTTGCGCGAAACCGGCCCTGCAGCGGCCGATCTTCCGGTATTCAAGAGCCTCGATATCGGCGCTGCCGCGTTGACCGGCGACGTGCTGGAAGGCTCATGCAGTTTGTTCAGTGAACGCATCGGCGTGCTCTACGGCATGACCGAAGCGCCCTGGAGTTGCTACCTCTCGCCCGCGCAAATGTCGGCGGTGCGCGCGGCCGGCGACAGTGGCGAAGGTGTGGTGGGCCGACCGTTGTTCAGCGCCGCGATCCGTATCGATCAACCGGACGCAAACGGTGTGGGCGAAATCCTGCTCGGCGGCCCGCAATTGATGAGCGGCTACTGGCAGCTGGAAGCACTCAGCGCCAAGACCCTGGACAACGGCTGGCTGCGCAGCGGTGACCTCGGGCGCATTGGCGCCGATGGGCTGCTGCGTGTGCTGGGGCGTTGCAAGGACATCATCCGCAGCGGCGGCAAATCCGTGCAGCCCGGTGAAGTCGAACAAAACCTGCTGAGCCATCCCGGCGTGCAGGACGCCCACGTGTTTGGCCTGGCGGATCTGGAATGGGGTGAGCAAGTATGCGCAGCCGTGGTAGTGGACGGCTCGCAAGACCTGTCGGCGCAGCAGTTGATGGACCACTGCCGCGCCGGTTTGTCGCGCTACAAGGTGCCGCGCCGCGTCTACTTTATCGACGAACTACCGCGCTCCCACTACGGCAAGGTGCAGAAAAATCGCCTGCTCGCCGCACTGGGCCTCAAGCCCTAAAGGTTGCCCAACTGCGCCGCGATACCTTCACAGGCGCGGCGCACATGGCTGGCCAGGGACGAGCCGGGGTGGGTTTCGTCTTCCATCTCAAGCCCGGCAACGACGACCGCGCCAATGGCTTGCCCGGCTTCCACGCGAATCGGAAACGCCACCGAAGACAGGCCCGGCTTGAACTCGCCGTGGCCGAAGGCGAAGTCCTGCTGGCTGCGAATTTGCTCCAGTGCCGGCAGGGCTTTGGCGTAACGCGCTTCGCCGAGGATTGCCTGTGCGGCCGTCTCGCTGTAGGTGGCGAGTACCGCACGCCCGCTGGGGCTGCCGTCGATGGGGAATTGGTCGGCCAGGTCGACAATCACGTTGAGCGGCGTGGTCGGTGTCCACATCCGCTCGATCAACACCACTTGGTCACCCACTGGCACCGACAACGACACAATCGCCTGGCGCTCGCCGATCACCCGTTGCAACTCGATGGCGTAGGGCAGGGCGATCTTGCGCAGGTTCAGGCGGTTCAGGTACGCCGCCGAGTAGATCAGGCATTCCGGGCCGATGCGATAGGTGCCGCCCTGGGATTCGATCAGGCTCCAGTGGGTCAGGGTCTTGAGCAGGCGATGAATGGTGGTGCGGTCTATACCGGTCAGTCGCGCCAGGTCCAGCGCGCTGGCGCCATGCTTGAGGCCCGAGAGGGTGCGCAGCAGTACAATCGAGCGGTCGATGACCTGTACGCGCCCACCGGTATTTTCCTTGTTACTGGCAGGCGGAGAAGGCGTCGAAGAAATATCCATGGTGGCAGCAGCTTCCGAAATCATTATGTTCGGCAAGCGCGGATCGCAGGCTTGGCCGGTGGCCAAGGTTAGCCGCGATCCGTTGCTGGGTGAAGCCTTGATTTACGTGTCGAAGAACACCAGTGCGCGCAATTCGATGCTGCGCCGTGGCGGCGCGTCCTTTGGCGTGGTGGGGTCATCAAATGCGGTGTGTGCACTCAGCCTGGCTACATCCCGCCGCGAATCGTGGATCTTCAACAGTAAGGCCTCGTCTGGTCGCAACTGCGGATAGTAAAACCAGCGGTGAGCCGGGTTAGCCTTGACCGAAAACGTTTCGCCGACCTTGTCGCGATACACCAGGTCGCTGGGCAATAAATCGCTATCGACCATGCTACGCGCATCGCACAAGGCAAGGGGCGTGCTCAGCACTGTCGTGCCGATGGGCCGCCACACATTGATGATCGCAAAGCGTTTGAGCAGGCGCTGTTCGGCTTCGTCTGGGTCGAGGTGGTCGCGCACACGGCGAATCGCCGAGCGTTCGGTCTGGTCGTTGTGCACGTAGCGCACCGGCTCGCGCAGGCCACGCGCCTCACGGCCAGGGTCATCGACGCGAATCGTATGGTCGAAAATCACCACCTTTATCGCACCAGTCTGCTGTTTGAGCAGGGCTTCGGTTTCCGGGTAGTAATGCAGGCGCACCTGTTCGTCATCCTCCAGGTTGACCACTGCGCTGGCGTGCTCGACCTTCTCGAAGCCCTCACGCTGCAGGCTCGCAGATGTATCCAGCAACCGCGCGTTATGGATGGTCACCTGGGTAGGGTCAAGTACGCCGCTGCGCTGGGCCGCGCCATCGGGTGGCGGGTAGGTGTAGTTCACCGGGCGCTCGCCGGTGTCTTTCAGGTAATTGAGCACGCCGAGCACGGAGGCGGGCGCGAGTTGTGTCTGATGGGTTCCCATAACCATCTCCCGGTGTCAGAACGGTTCCTTGAATGGCCGCAAGTCCAGCTCCTGGGTCCAGGCGCTGTGCGGTTGGGTGTGCAGATACCAATAGGCGTCGGCGATGTCTTCGAGCCGCAATGCGCCGTCTTCGCCCAGCTTGGTCAGGTAGTCGGGCGCACGGCTTTTCACGCGCTCGCCATCGATGGAACCGTCGATGACCACATGGGCGACATGCACATTCCGTGGGCCGAATTCCCGCGCAAACGACTGGCTTACCGAGCGCAGCCCGGCCTTGCCTGCCGCAAACGCGGTGTACGGCGGCTTGCCGCGCAGTGAGGCGGTGGCGCCGGTAAATAACAGGCTGCCGCCGCCATTGGCGAGCAAGGTGCGGGTGGCTTCGCGGGCGAATAAAAAGCCCCCCAATGTCGAGGCGCGCCAGGTTTGCTCGAACAACTCGGCGCTCAACTCAAGCGCCGGCTTGGACACCGAATTGCCCACGTTGAAGATCGCCGCCCTGAGTGTGCCGAGCTCATTGACCTGGGCGATGGCGGCGAGCACGTCGGCTTCGATACCCAAGTCGGCCACGATTGCATTGGCTTTGCCGCCGTTCGCTTCTATATCAGCCACCACCGTCTGCAACTTGTCCTGGCTCCTGCCGCTGACCGCTACGCGGTAGTCCTCGCGGGCAAAACGCCGTGCTAAGGCTGCACCCAGCCCGGCAACCGCGCCGACCCCGGCAATCCACACCACTGATTCCGCCATGCGCCACATCCTCCAATGGGGTAAGTGGCTACCAATCTACCCATGGCCGGGCGGGAGGAATAAGAATATCGACAGCTAAGGTTATGCTCGTCTTTTCAGGCATAGGGGATCAGAGGGTTGGCCTGCAATTAAGCCCCCTGGATCCTTTCTTATCGTTCGCCCATGTAAGCGATTGGTTTATGGCCGGTCGAATTGCATTCTTGTTGCGAGGTTATATCCTCATGTTTTTTTAATATTTCTTGTTATATGGCGCGAGCAGTAAAGTGCTGTTAACTCCTTCATGGCCGCCATTGGAAATTGTCTATGAACATCCCGCGCGGACACCCCAGCCCGATTTTGACATTGCCTCAGGGCGATAAAGATCCTCTTTCAATCCGAGCGAAAGCGCTGGTATTTGCCGACCCCCGGTCTCGGCAGTTGCTGGAGTATCTGCAGCGGGTGGCGCCCAGTGACGCGCCAGTGTTGATCAATGGAGAGACGGGCACCGGTAAGGAGTTGGTGGCGCGCTACATCCATTCGAGCAGTGGCCGCACTGGCGCTTTTATTGCGGTCAATTGCGGTGCGATCAGTGAGACCCTGGCTGAAAGCGAGTTTTTTGGCCATGAGGCCGGTTCGTTTTCCGGAGCTGTCGGTCGGCGAGCCGGCTGGTTCGAGGAGGCAGATGGAGGGACACTGTTTCTCGATGAGATTGGTGATCTGCCGCTGCCTTTGCAAGTTAAATTGCTGCGTGTCCTACAGGAACAGGAAGTGGTTCGGGTCGGCTCGCGCAAACCGATCAAGATCAACATCCGATTGGTGACGGCTACCAACGTCAATTTGGAACAGGCCATTGAAGCTGGCAATTTTCGGCTCGATCTGTTCTATCGAATAAACGTCGCCCAAGTGGAAGTTCTGCCGTTAAGGGCACGTCCCTTGGACATTCTGCCGTTGGTGGAACACTTCAGGAAACTCTACAGCGCCCGCCTTAAAATCAATGAGCCTATGCTTTCGGAGTCGGCTACTCAGGCGCTGCTCGATTATCCCTGGCCGGGGAATATCCGAGAGCTCGAGAACGTTGTTCACTTGGCTTTACTGGTGGCCGGCGACAGACCGGTCCGCCCCGAGCACTTGAAGTTCTCGGCAGGCCTTAGTGCATTGCAAGGCGCAAGTTCCAACGGGGTGCAAAAGCTTCCTCAGGAAGTGCTTCGCGAACAGTTTTTGCGATTGTTCGATGTTCCAGGTGATTCGCTCTTGCACGATATTGAGGAGTTGATGGTGCGCGAGGCTTTTGCCTACTGCGGTTTCAACCAGTTACGCACCGCGCAACTACTGGGTATTACCCGCAACGCCATGCGCACCTTACTGGTCAATCACGGCATGCTCAAAGGTCGAGCAAAACCCTGATCTGCGTTCAACCTTGTTTGACCTGGCTGGGTGGGTTACCTATGCGGCGTAGCTTAGGCAGCAACTGCGCGCCCAGGTGAATCGCTTCCTCCAAATGGGGAAAACCCGACAGAATAAAACTGTCCACCCCCAACTGGTGGTACTCCTCGATTCGCTCTGCCACCTGCGCATAACTGCCGACCAACGCTGTTCCTGCGCCGCCGCGTACCAAGCCTACCCCGGCCCAAAGATTGGCTGACACCTCAAGTTCCCGAGCGCCGCGCCCACGGCCCTGCATCAACTGCGTCTGCCTGCTTTGCCCCACCGACTCATATGCCGCCATCTGCCGTTGTGCATGGTCAATGGTATCCGTTGGGATTTCTTCCAGCAGCCGTTCCACGTGGGCCCACGCCGCGTCGTCAGTGACAGCGGCGAACACGTGCAGACGTAGACCGAAGCGCAGAGTACGGCCTTGGGCGGCAGCCAGTTCACGCATGCGTTGGATGCGTTCGGCGATCATGACCGGCGGTTCGCACCACATCAGATATGTTTGCCCATGGGCCGCACCGACACGCTCGGCGGCTTCGGAGGCGCCGCCAAAGTAAATTGGCGGTACGTGTGCGCCTGGCGCAATCGGCGTTTGAATGCCACTGCGGTAGTAACGTCCCTGATGCGCGGGCGGTTGGGCTGCCCACACGGACTGGAACACCTGCAGAAATTCTGCGGTGCGTGCGTAACGTTCATCGTGTTCGAGAAAATCCCCGAGGGAGCGCTGTTCAAAACGGCTGGAGCCGGTCACCACATGCAACGCCAGACGATTCTCGCTGAGCAGTTGCAACGTCGCCGCGCGGTGGGCGGTATAGGCTGGAAGCTCGGTGCCCGGTCGCAGCGTCAGGAGGAATTTCAGGCGGCGCACTTCCTGGGCCAGCACCGCAGTGATCAGCCATGGGTCTTCAAACCCGGCAGCGGTGGGCACCATGATGCCGTCGAAACCGGCCTGTTCGGTGGCGCGCACAATCTGGCGCAGGTATTCCAGCGTCGGTGCACGCTCGCCTTGCTGGAACAACCCGACCTTGGGCAAGCCGCTGCTAGTGAGGTGACGGCCATCGCCATTGGTGGGTAAAAACCAGTCCAGTTGGATCGGTGGGCGTAAATCATCAGTCATGGTGCAGGCGCTCCTTGCGCAAACCCTGTTGGAAAAGCAACGGTAAAACCTGTTCGCCAAAGCGCAGCACTTCGCTGACTGACGGCCCGCCCTCCAGGATCAGGTGATTCAAGCCAATTCCGTGCAGTTCTTGCAGGCGTGTAGCGACTTGTTGCGGGGTGCCCACCAGGATCAGCGGTTGGCCGGCTTCCCTTTGCAGCAGGTTGGGATGCACTTCCCACTGGCGCAGCGGGTGGCGTGCACGGGGCAGGGTGGCCAGGGGTTCTTCGGGCAATTGAGGAGCCGATAATAAAGCGGCGGCGGTCTCCCAGGCGAGGTCTTCGCTGTCACCGAGGATCAACCCAAACGTGCAGGCAAAGTCGAGCGTAGGTTGGACCTGTCGCCAGTGCTGTATCTCCTGGGCCAGTCGTTGTGGATGGCCAGGCGCTAACAGGCAGGTCTGGGCATGTGCCGCCACCAGCGCATGGCTCTGGGTGTCGTCCAGTAGCAACGATGGGGCGGGTATTTCGCGGCGGGTGAAGCCGGCGTTCTCCAGTTGGAAATAACGGCCCTGATAGTCGAACCCGCCGGTGTTGGAAGCCAGCAGTCGTTGCAACAGTTCCAGATATTCTCCAATGCGTTCGCTGCGTTGGTCGCGGTTGAGCCACTCCCCAAAGGCACTGTGTTCGCTATTGGGTAAATGTAGCCGCACACGGTGGCCGCTGATCGACTGCAGGCTTTGCAGGGTAGTGGCCAGCGCGGCTGGAAGCATCACTTCCGGCGGCACACTCACCGACAACTGCACGCTGCGTGTATGCGCACACAAGGCTGCCGCCACGCCCAGGCTGTCGGCACATAACACGCCACCGGGAATCCAAAGGCCATCGAGCCCGGCGTATTCCACAGCCTGGGCCAATTGAACCCATTGTCCCGGCCGCGCCGCCCAGTCTGGGGTACACAAGGGCATCAACCAGCTGAATTCCAGGGGCATGCATAAGCTCCATTATTCATCGTTTTTTCCAACCCAAGGCCGGGGCGATGTCCTGGGCCAGGATTTCCAAACGTTTGAGAATTTGTGCCTGGGTCGAGCTTTCGGCCTGAACCACAGCAATCATGTAGTCAGCATAAGGCAGCAGCGACGGGTCCTGTTGCAAGCTTTCGATCACTTCATCGGGATGGCCGTAGTGCACGTTCATCAAGCGCAGGTGTTCCTGCAAATCCAAGGCTTCGTCGATCAGGCCCTCACGTTGCAGGCGCGGGATATGCCGCTCGATATCCACCGACAGTTCGGCCTGGGCGCTGGCGCGGTCGATGGCAGGGAAAATGGCACGAACCACGCCGATACGCGGTGCGCGCTCACTGCTCGACCAGGCTTGCAGGTAGGCATCCGCCAAAGGCTTTTGCACGGTGAGCGGATCATGGGTAGCTGTGCCCAGCAGCAGTCCATTGCCTTGTCGGGCGGTATAGACCGCGCCGTCAGTGCTGCCGTGGGAATGCCAAAGGCGTTCGCCCAGACCGATGGCAGGCGGTTGCAACGTTAATTCGCCGTTCAGCGGTTTACCTTCCAGTAGGCGCTGCAAACGTTGCTGGCGCTCGGCAAAATCCGCCTGGCGCCGGCTTGGGTCGCGATCAAAAGCGCTGAAGTTATCGAGGTTGGCGCCACCACTGCCCAGGCCCAATTGCACGCGCCCGCTGCTCAGAGCGTCCAGCACACTAGCGTCTTCGGCCAGGCGGATCGGGTCCTCGAATGGCAACACAATCACCCCGGTGCCCAGTTCGATATGCCGCGTGCGTTCGGCAACGGCCGCCAGCAGCACCAAGGGTGAAGGAAGACGACCAAAGCCATTGCTCAAGTGGTGCTGGGCAATCCAACCACCGTCGAAGCCAAGGGCTTCAGCCACTTCGAATTGTTCGATCAGGTCGCGGTAGACCTGCCGGGGGTCATCACCAAAAGCGTGGCTGAGGAAACCCAATTTGAACGTCATGAGGGGGCTCCTGTGGGCTGCCAGCCCAGTGCTGGTGCGATGTGTTGGCGGATGATCTCCAGCGCACGGATCGCCTCGCGCAACGGTGTGCTGGTGGTTTGGATTTGCAGGATCAGTTGATCGTGGGCTGTCAATGGCGGGCCTTGCTGCAATTGCTCGATGATATTCTCCACCGGGCCGTGCAACACACCGAGGCGCTTGAGGGTGGTGTCGAAGTCAGCGTCCGGCATGCCCTTGAGTACGCCGATGTTTTGCTGGCGTTGCACATAGGCCTGGATATCGCGGCGTGTGGCGTCGTCCGGTGCGGCGAGCAACGCCTGCACCCGTGCGAAGCGGGCGGGCGTGCCGTTGTCGCCGGTCCAGGCGTTGCGGTAGCGGTTCACCAGTTCAACACCGGCTTGGGCAGGCAAATGCGGATTGGGTGCCATGATCAGGCCGTGGCCACGCTCGGCGACCTGTTCTACCCGCGAAGTGGCTTCCCACAGGCGATGTCTCAAGCCGTTGGCGCGTGGCAACAGGCGTGAGCCGCTGTCGGTCAGCGGCATATTGCCCAGGGCGTTGCGCAGTTGTTGCAGGTGCTGTTCGTAGTCACGATGGCGCGCCTCATGTTCGCGGCCAAACGCCAGGAATGTCTCGGGATCGAAACCCGCGCCAAGGCCCAGTTCCAGCCGGCCATTGCTCAGCACATCCAGCACGGCCGCATCTTCGGCCAGGCGCAGCGGCACTTCCTGGGGCAGTACGACAATCCCGGTGCCCAGGCTGATATGTCGCGTGCGCTGGGCAATGGCGGCCAATAACACCAGCGGCGCAGGCAGGCGCCCGTGTTCACTGGCGAAGTGGTGCTGCGCCACCCAGCCGCTGTCGAAACCCAGTTCTTCAGCGACTCTGAACAGTTCCAGGGTGTCGCGATATACCCTCGGATCAAATTGCGGGCTATAGACCCGGCTCAAAAAGCCCAGGGAAAAACCGCCACTCATGGCTTCATCTCACGGGCCAATTGCATTTGCAACGCGGGTCCGGCGTTGATGGATTCCGGCAGGCCACTGAACGGGCTGATGGTCAGGTAGCCCTTGTTCAGCCACACCGCCTCATCGTTTTGCTGCGCGGCAGTCGCGGCGGGGCTGTATTGGAAGCCGATGCCCGGTTTGCCCGGCAGGTTGAATTGCTTGAGGTCATCGGTGTAGCGCGCTTCGAAGCCCACGTAACTGCCCACACGGGTGAGTTTCACGCCCTTGATCTGCGTGTCCTTGGGCAGGTTCATATTCAAGCCCAGTCCCAGCGGTAGCAGGGCTCCGTCGGGTTGGCGATGCCGGTCGAGGGTGGCGACCAGTTTTGCCACCAATTGGGCGGCGCGCTGTGGGTCTTGCTCCTTCAGGTCGGTGCTCACCGCCAATGCCGGAATACCCGATTGCAACGCCACGCTGGCCGCATTGAAGGTGCCGGAAGCCATATTGATCGCCCCAAGATTATTGCCGGGGTTGGGGCCGACGATCACCAGGTCGGGGTGGGGCAGCACCTTGTCCAGGCCCATCAGCAGGGCCATCACCGGCGTGCCGCTGATTTCGATCTGGACCTCTTTGCCGGCGCATTCGGGACTCTGGCACACGCCTTTATCGGAGGTGCTGATGTAGTAGCTGTCGGGGTAGGCTGGGTCGGTGTCGTGGCCGACCGTGACTTCGCGTCCGAAAAAGAACGCGCCGCCGCGTGCACTCTGGTCACTTTGCGGCGCGGCAATCTTCACGGTGTGCCCCTGGGCTTTCAGCACGGTGTAGAGTGCGCGAATGTTCGGATGCTGATAGCCGTCGTCATTGCTCAGCAAGATGTTCAAGGCGAAGGCTTTGGGGGCGATCAAGCTGGCGAAGGCGAGCATCCAGGCGCTGCGTTTCATGCCCTCTCTCCCGTAAAGCGGTTGTCCGGGCGCGGCAGGCCGAGGTTTTCGCGCAGGGTGGTGCCCTCGTATTCCTGGCGAAACAGCCCACGCGCCTGCAGCAACGGAATCACCTGATCGACGAACACGTCGATGGCGCCAGGGAAGTAGGGGAAGAACACATTGAAGCCATCGCAGGCGCGTGCCTGGAACCATGTCTCGAAGTGATCGGCCACGTCCTCGGCGGTGCCTATCACCGGGTTGCCGCCCGCCAGGCGCAGGTACAGTTGGCGGATGCTGAGGTTTTCCGTGCGCGCCAGTTCCAGCACCTTGTCGCGACGGCTGCCACGTTGGCCCACCGGTGTATCCGGCAACGGGTCGTCAAGGTTATGGCCGGACAGGTCGATGTCATCGCCGAGGGTATCGGCCAGCAGGCGCAGGCCCAGCACTGGGTCGATCAGGGCCTGGAATTCCTCGAACAACGCCTGGGCCTGTTCGCGGGTGTCGGCGATAAATGGCGTGACGCCGGGCAGGATCTTGATGTGGTCCGGGTTACGACCCAGGGCGGCGGCACGGGCCTTGATGTCCTGGTAGAACGCCTGGGCGTCTTGCTGATGATGGGCGTGGGCAAAAATCAGCTCGGCCACACGGGCGGCGAGCTGTTTGCCCGGCTCCGATGCACCGGCCTGCACCAGCACCGGGTGGCCCTGGGGCGGGCGCGCCACATTCAGTGGGCCGCGCACGGAGAAATGCTCGCCGCGGTGGTTGAGGGTGTGCAGTTTGGCCGGGTCGAAATACTCGCCGCTGGCCTTGTCGCGGGTGAAGGCGTCGTCGTCCCAGCTGTCCCACAGGCCCTTGACCACGTCGTGGAACTCTTCGGCGCGCTGGTAGCGGTCGCCGTGGTCCACATGGTGTTCGCGGCCGAAATTCCAGGCTTCATCGGAGACGACCGAGGTCACCAGGTTCCAGGCGGCGCGGCCTTTGGACAGGTGGTCCAGGGAGGCGAACTTGCGCGCGATATGGTACGGCTCGTTGTAGGTGGTGGTCGCGGTGGCGATCAGGCCGATCTTGTGTGTGACGGCCGCCAAGGCCGACATCAAGGTCAGCGGTTCGAAGTGCTCGGCACGGGCGGTACGGCTGAGCGCGTCGTGATGATGCCCCCACAGCGCAACCACGTCGGCGATGAACAGGGCGTCGAACTTGCCGCGTTCGGCGGTTTGGGCGATGTGCTTGAAGTGCTCGAAATCCAGGCTCGCATCGGCCTGAGCCAGTGGGTGGCGCCAGGCGGCGACGTGATGGCCGCTGTTGGCGAGGAAGGCCCCCAGTTTGAGTCGATCGGTACGGCGGGTCATGGACAGGCTCCCATTTGAGTCAGGCAAGGGGCCGGCGAACCGGCCCGTGGAGCAGGATCAGAAGTTGTAGGTCACGCCGGTGTACCAATAGCCGCCGGTGGTGCCGTACGGCGAGAAGTTGCCGTAGGGGAATGCGCCGGAGCTGCTGGCCAGCTTTGTGCGCTCGGGGTACTGGTTGAACAGGTTGTTGGCACCGGCATTCAGGGTGATTGCCGGGGTCAGGTGGTAGTCGATGTTCAGGTCAGTGATCCACGCCGGCGAGAAGGTGCGGTCGAAGGCTTCGGCGGTGCCGTACTGGGTGTATTCGCCGTAGCGGGTCAGGTTCAGGCCCAGTTCGAGTTTTTCGTAGGTCCAGGTGGTGCCCAGCAGCAATTTGGATTGCGGCAGGCCGTACTTGAGGTTGCCCTGGCGCTGGCGGTCATAACCACCGGTTGGGCCGAGGGCTTGCTGGGCCACGCTGGAGGCGTGGATGTCGTCGATCTGCGTGGTGTTCCAGTTGAAGCCCAGGGTGTAGCGCAGGTTGCCGTAGGCACCGATGCTCTGGCGGTAGTCGCCCACCAGGTCGACGCCGCGGGTGGTGGTGTCGAGGGCGTTGGTGAAGTAGGTGACGGCCTGGTTCGGGTTGAGGCCGGCGGCGGCGAGGATCGCGCTAATCTGAGGCGTGCCGCCCAGGTAGCCGGTTTGCGCGATACGGTCCTTGATTTTGATCTGGTAGGCATCAAGGGTGATGCTGGTGGCATCCGTCGGTTGCAGAGTCAGGCCCAGGCTGAAGTTGGTGGACTTCTCAGGTTTGAGAGTCTCGGCACCGAGCGCCTTGGCCACGTCGGAGTTGACTGCAACGTTACGGTAGTCGAACAGCTGGCCGTTGACGCTGGTTTGCGAGGTGGAGCTGTAAATCTGCTGGGCCAGTGAAGGCGCACGGAAACCGGTGCTGAAGGTGCCGCGTACTGCCAGGATCGGTGTGAGTTGGTAGCGGGTGGAGAACTTGCCGTTAGTCGTGGTGCCCGAGCCATCGTTGTAGTGCTCGTAGCGACCGGCCAGGTCGACGTGCCATTTATCGGTGAAGTCCTGGCCGATCTCGCCATACCCGGCGAGGCTGGTGCGGCCTTTTTGCGCAGCATCCTGCGGGGTGGTACCGGCACCGGAGATGGTGCCCGGTGCGATCAGGCCACCGCTGGCTCCGGTGGTGAAAGGGCCGCTGGCGTAGGAGGCGAGGTCACCCTTGCCGATCTTGTAGTTCTCGTAGCGTTGCTCCAGGCCCCAGGAAATCTGCGTGGGTTTGTGCAGGCCGAGGTCAAATGCGCGGGTCAGGTCGAGGTTGTTGGTCCATTGGCTGAAGGTCTTGACGCCGGTGTCCACCGAGGTCGGCGAGTCCGGGCCGTAGCTCAGGTTGTAGGTGTGACGCAGGGTCGCTTCGGCGTGGTCCTGGCCATAGGTGCTGGACAGGTCATAGTCCCAGCCGGCGAGTTCGCCCTTGCCGCCAAACGCTACCTGGAAGTCATTTTCGATAAAACGCAGGGTGTCTTCGATGCCTTCGGGGAAGGGGGTGCGGATGCCATCGAAACTGGCGGGCTGGTGGAAAGCCAGCGGTTTTTCCGAGTTGCGGCGGGTGTAGGTGGAGAATGAGTAGAGCGTGAGGGCATCGTCCACCGGCAGCTCGGCGTTGTAGCCGAAACTGAAGTTGCGTGCCTCGGGCAGGCCGGTGCCGTAGTAGGTGTGTTGCAGGCTGGTGTTGCCGGCCGAGTCGGTATATGGCGCGTTGTCGGAGCGGTCGGAGATCTTCTGTTTCTTCACGTCCAGGGCGAGGTTGATAAAGCCGTCGTTGGGCAACGCCAGGCCGATATTGCCGGTTTGTCGCGCGGTTTCGCCGTCGCCGTTCTCATAGTTCTGGCCGTAGCTGGTGGATAGGCTGCCGCCGTGGTCGGTCTGCTTGAGCACGATGTTCACCACTCCACCGATCGCATCCGAACCGTACTGGGCCGAGGCGCCGTCGCGCAGCACTTCGACGTGATCCACCAGGGCGGTGGGGATCATGTCCAGGTCGACTGGTTGCGAGCCAGAGTTGAGGTAGGTGCCGTTGTTGAGCAGCGCGCTGTTATGGCGGCGCTTGCCGTTGACCAGTACTAGCACCTGGTCGCCATTGAGGCCACGCAGGCTGATCGGGCGCACCACCGAGGTTGAGCCGAAGCCCGACGACGCCGGCTGGTTGAGGGACGGCAGCACTCTGCTCAAGGCGCGGGTCAGGTCGCCCTGGCCGGTAGCGAGCAGTTGTTTGGACGAGATCACATCCACCGGTGCGGTGCTCTCGGCCAGGGTGCGCGCCTGGCCACGGTTGCCGATCACCACAACGGTGTCCAAGGGGTTATCGCTGGCCGGCGCGTCGGCGGCGAGAGTCAGGCTGCTGTAGCTGGCGGCTTCGTACAGGGCAATAAACAACAACGTGTGGGCGAAGGCCTTACTGGGTCGGCGACCTGTGGCGCGTGATGCATTCATGATGGGAAATACTCCAGTGGTTTAAGGTGTTGGGCCTTGATAGAGGACGGCTTGTTGAGTTCAAGCTCTGGTGGGAAGGCTGGAGAGCAAGGGCTGTGCCATCTGTTAAAAATGTTTAAAAACATAGGCTTATTGCGTAGTAAGCGGGGGTGTTGGTGTTTTTTTAACAGGCCGAAGGGCAGGGTGTTGGTTTTTGTGCAGGGGCTTTCATCGGCAACCGGGTATTGAGCCGTAAGGCTTGGGTGGTTGTGCTTGGCACACGACTTGCTCTCCCCACGCAACACCCTGAACCCAAGGAAGCTATTTCTGTATGCCTAGACCCGGCCCGCGCAATGCCCTCACCGATATCCCAGGCCTCACGGTCGGCCACGCCACGGACCTGCGCGTCGACACCGGCGTCACAGTGATTCGCCCCAATGGTTTCTGGACTGCCAGCATCGACATTCGCGGCGGTGGCCCTGGCGGGCGTGAAACCGCCGCCTTGGAGCCGGAAAACATGGTCGGCCAACTCCACGCTCTGGTTTTCGCCGGCGGCTCGGTGTTCGGCCTGGGCGCGGCGGATGCCGTGGCGGCAAAACTGTCTCAGGACGAGGTGGGCCTGCACTTGAAACCCGGCGCCCCGGCAATCCCCATAGTGCCCGCCGCCGTGTTGCACGACCTGGCCAACGGCGGCGACAAGGACTGGGGCCTGGACCCGCCTTACCGACGCCTGGGCTTTGAAGCGCTGGCCAATGCTGGAGAAGATTTCGAGTTGGGCTCGGTGGGCGCCGGCCGTGGCGCCATGGCCGGTGTATTGAAAGGCGGGCTGGGTACCGCCTCGCTGGACCTGGGTGACGGATTGATCGTCGCCGCACTGGTCGTCGCCAACCCCATTGGCTCGGTGTACATGCCCGACGGTAAAACGTTCTGGGCCTGGCCCTGGGAAGTCGCGGGGGAATTCGGTGGCCGGCGGCCTGAAGCCGAGATGGACTGCAGCGACCCGATGCCGGAGTTGTCACGCCTGGATTCGATGGGCCGCCTGCAAGCCGGGGCCAACACGACGCTGGTGGTGGTCGCCAGTACCGCTCGGCTCACTGTGGCTGAGTGCAAGCGCGTGGCGATCATGGCTCAGGACGGAATTGCCCGTGCGGTGCGTCCGGCGCATTTGCCGTTTGATGGGGACACTGTATTTGCCTTGGCGTCGGCGGCGGTTGAGTTGACCGATGGCCCACGGCGGCAGGTGGAGATTGGTTGTATTGGCTCGGCGGCTGCGGATTGCGTGGCGCGGGCGATCGCCAGAGGGGTGTTCAGTGCCAGGGGCTAGCCACTATCCACTGTAGGAACCGGCTCGCCGGCGACGGCGGCGGTTTAGCTTGCGCCTGTATTAACTGACAGACCGCTAACGCCGACAAGCCGGCTCCTGCTGCTCAGGTGAAAGGTGATAGGCGCGTCTGTGCCTTTGCCGCCAGCTCCGGCAACTTCAACGCCTCATACACCCGTACCAAACTCCGATTCGTCGGCACATCCCACCCGTCATACCGGCGCCGCAATTCCAGTGTCTGCTGCGCCCCCAACCAATCCCCGGCCTTCACGCGTGCATCCAGCTCCACCAGGGCAAACAGATCGCGCTGTGCGTGGCTGCCACCAATCTCATTCAGCCGGGGAAGGGCGATCGTCAGTTGCGCCAGCGACTGTTGCCAGTCGCCACGTGCATGGGCCAATAAGCCCTTCGCCAACGGCAGGGTCACTTCGCCCCACACCGGCCGTGCGTCAAAGCTGTACTGGCGCAACGTCGCCAGCAACCTATCCGCCTCCGGCTTGCCCGCCCGGGCCAAGCCATACAGGTACTGCACGCTCAGGAACGGCTGTACCGTATCGCAGACCCGGCGTTGCAGGTACGGTGCCAGCGCCTGCCAGCGCTCGCCCACATCGATGCCGGCCAGTTCCAATCGCGCGAGCAAGGACACGGCGCCGACCTGGTCCTGGGAGTATTCCGGGAGAATGCCCCACACGTGTTGGTCGTAAATCTCCAGCACGCGCTGATTCTCGCCCCGCGCCAGGTAGAACAACGCCAGGTGCCACCAGTTGTGGGTGTACATGAACGAGTTCAAACCGTCCCAGTGATGGGTCACGCTTTCCAGGAATACCGTGCCTTCCTCGATACGTCCCTGGGTCAGCATCACATGGGCCAGGGCGTGCTGGGCCCAAGGCTCCGAGGGTTGCAGGCGCAAGGCTTGCAGCGCGCTGGCTTCGGCGTCTTCAAGCAGGTGGCATTGCTCGTAGGCGAAGGCCAGCAGACCGTGGCTGTGGGCAATATCGGGTGCGCCAGCGGTGGCCTTTAGGCCGATGCGCAACAGGGCGGGCCAGTTGCCGCGGTTGAATTCCAGGTACTGGTTGAGCTTGGCGGCGAATAGGTCGCGGGGGTAGCGGTCGAGCAGGTTTTCGCTCAAATGCAGGACCTGATCGAGGTCGTCCTTGATCCAGGCTTGCAGCACGCCAAGGTACAGCTCAGCGCGCGGGTGAGCGGCGTGCGCCGCACGTTGGTGGTATTTTTCCGCCAGTGCCGGGCCCTCGGGCGACTCGCTGAACATCAGCAGCAAGCCGGCAAACGCATTAGCCAGCGCGGAGCCGGGATCGGCATCGGCGGTGGCAAGGATGCGTTCGGCACGGGGCTGGTAGCCGAGGAAGCCGCCTATGAAGTCGTCCAGCCCTTGGCGGGTGGTGGGGTCGGTGGTGTCGATGGGGTTGCCCAGGTAATCCAGTGACATAGTGGCGAGGCTCGTTTATTCAGATGACGGTTACAGGGGCAAACCTTGTGCCATCGACCAGCGATGAACCCCTGTGGGAGGGGGCTTGCCCCCGATAGCGGCGTGTCAGTTGGCTCATTCATTGATGACCGACCGGTATCGGGGGCAAGCCCCCTCCCGCATTTGAAATGCTTTGCTGCTGCTTTTTGCACACTCAGGCGCAGCTCTGTGGTTTTTTCATCAGCGCGATCACCACCAACCCCAGCAATACCCGCCCAACCGGCCATGGCACAACGCTTGCAAAACCCTCGTTATATTTTTCAATTCGAGGAGACTCCATGCGCTCATTCTCTTTCCGCCGTGCCCTCACGTCCGTGGCACTGTGCACCACGTTGTTGGCCGGCCAGGCTCAAGCGCAACCCCAGGAGGGCGGGGTGCTCAACCTGGTGGCCCAGCCGGAGCCGCCCTCGCTGATGCACGGCGTAGTCAGCCATGTGTCGACCCAATACGTGAGCGGCAAGGTGCTCCAGGGCCTGCTCACCTTCGACACACACCTTGCGCCCAAACCGGTATTGGCCAAAGCCTGGACTATCTCCCCTGACGGCCTCACCTATACCTTCGACTTGCAGGACGGCGTGCACTGGCACGACGGTCCAGCGTTCACCGCCGATGACGTGGTGTTCAGCTTCCAGACCTTCTACCCCGAGGTGGACAAGCGTCTTGGCGGTATCATCACCGAGTACGTCGAGAGCATCACCGCCAAAGGTCCGCTGCAGGTGGTCTTTCACCTGAAGAAACCTTTCGCACCGTTGCTTTCGGCCTTGGGCAGCGGCTTGCGCCCGGTGGTGCCGAAGCACCTTTACGAGAACACCGACTTTCGTAACAACCCCTACAACCTAAAACCGGTGGGTACCGGGCCGTTTGTGTTCGTCGAGTGGAAACGAGGCGCCTATATCAAGCTGGCTAAAAACCCCAACTACTGGAAAAAGGGCCTGCCGCACCTCGACAGCATCATCTTCCACGTCATTCCTGATGCCTCTTCGCGTGCCGCCGCGTTCGAGCGTAACGACGTGCAAGTGCTGCGCAGCGGCGATGCGGATTACTCCGACCTTAAGCGCCTAACCGCCTTGCCCGATGTGCAGTCGTCGGAGAAGGGCTGGGAGTTGTACTCAGGTCTGGCCTTCCTGCAAATCAACACGCGCAAGCCACCGTTGAACAACCCCAAGGTGCGCCAGGCGATCCTGTATGCGCTGAACCGACAGTTCATCGTCGATAACATCTTCTTCGGCTCGGGCAAGGTCGCCCAGGGGCCGTTTGTGTCCAGCTCGCCTTACCACGATCCCCAGTTGCCGCAGTACGCCTATGACGTGAAAAAGGCCAAAGCGCTGATTGCCGAATCCGGCGTTGATGTCGGCGCGGTGCGCATTCGCCTGCTCAATGGCGAGAAGGGGGGGGCCTGGGAGCGCCTGGCCGAATACACTAAGCAGTCCTTGCAGCCCCTGGGTTTCAAGGTGCAGGTGGTGACGTCCGACGCGGCGACCTGGTTCCAGCGCGTGAGCGACTGGGACTTCGACCTGACCTACAATTTTATCTTCCAGATCGGCGATCCCTACCTGACCAGCGCCTATCTGTTCCGCTCCGACTACATACTCAAAACTTCTCCGTTCGCCAACGTCAGCGGCTACAACAGCGCAGAGGCCGATGCCTTGTGGGCGAAAGTCGCCGATACCCCGGAAGGCCCGGAGCGCAAACAGCTCTACAGCCAGCTGGAGAACCTGCTGAACACCGACCTGCCCATCGCACCGATCTTCGAAATGCGTTACCCGACGCTGTTTCACAAACAGGTGAAAAAACTGCTGCAGACCGCTACCAGCCTTAATGAGGACTACGAGAGCGTGTACCTCGAGGCCCTGACGCCATGAACGGCGTGTTGTATTTCAGCGGGCGGCTCGTCAAGGCGTTGCTGATGGTGGTGGCGGTGCTGGTGCTGAGTTTCCTGCTGATTCGACTGGCGCCGGGCGATCCTGCATTGCTGTTGGCCGGAGAGGCAGGAGTGGACGATGTGCAGTTTATCGAGCAACTGCGCCAGACCATGGGCCTGGATAAACCGTTGCTCCAGCAGTTGCTGATATACCTGAGCAATATCGCCCACCTGGACCTGGGTTATTCCTACCGAAACCAGACCTCGGTGTGGTCGCTGATCGCCGAGCGGTTGCCGGCGACGCTGGCATTGATGGGCTCGGCCTTTGTAGTTTCTTCCGTGCTCGGCGTGACCTTAGGTGTGCTGGCGGCGCGGGCACGGCAGAAGCGGCATTGGCTGGACGGCGTGATCTCCCATGGTGCTTTGTTGCTGTACGCGATGCCGCCGTTCTGGCTGGCGATGCTGATGATTTTGCTGTTCTCCGTCAGTCTGGATTGGTTGCCGGCGTTCGGTATGGAGACCGTGGGCCGGGACTTCTCGCTGCTGGATCGCCTGCGGCATCTGTTGTTGCCGTGCCTATCCCTGAGCGTGCTGTTTCTGGCTCTGTATATCCACCTCACCCGAGCCGCCGTGCTCGATGCTCTTGGTCAGGAATACGTACGCACTGCCCACGCCAAAGGCCTGTATCCACGGCGGATTCTGTATGTACATGTGTTGCGCAATGCACTGCTGCCGGTGGTGACTTTCGCTGGTTTGCAACTCGGCCAACTGGCCAGCGGTGCGTTACTGGTGGAGGTGGTGTACTCCTGGCCTGGCATTGGCCGCTTGATGTATGACTCATTGGCCCAGCGTGACTACGGTGTGTTGATGGGCGGCTTTCTGGTGATCTCGATTTTGGTGGTGGGCTTCAATGTGTTGACCGATGTGATTTGCCGTTTGCTCGACCCACGTATTGGCGCTGGAGGACAGGGCTGATGGCGGTGTTCACACGCTTTATTCACCAGCCGTCGGCGCTGGCCGGCGCGGTGTTTTTGCTGGTGTTAGCAGCACTAGCGACTGCCGCACCGTGGCTCACCAGTAGCTCGCCCTGGGAAATGAACACCCAGCCGATGCTACCGCCGTTCCACGATTCTGCGCACTGGCTGGGCAGCGATATGCTTGGCCGCGACCTCGGCAGCGGCTTGCTCTACGGCGCCCGTGTGTCCCTGGCCGTTGGGGTGCTGACCAGTCTGGCGACCTTGCTGGTGGGGCTGCTCGTCGGCGCTGTCGCCGGTTATTTTGGTGGATGGCTCGACGGCGCGCTGATGCGGATCGCCGAGTTCTTTCAGATCATTCCGCAGTTAGTGTTGGCGGTGATCCTGGTGGCGGTGCTGGAGCCGTCCCTGGGTTCCATCGTGCTGGCGATTTCGCTGGTAGCGTGGCCGGGCGTCGCGCGGCTAGTGCGCAGCGAATTCCTTACCCTGCGACAACGTGAGTTTGTGCAGGCGGCGCGGGTGCTGGGGCAATCGCCATTAGGCATCATCAGCCAACAAATCCTGCCCAATGCCTTGGCGCCGTTGTTGGTGACCATGACCTTTGTGATGGCCACTGCAGTTCTCACCGAAGCCGCGTTAGCGTTTCTCGGCCTGAGCGACCCTGAGGCCATGAGCTGGGGTTACATGATCAACGCATCACGTGGGCTGCTGCGGGATGCCTGGTGGATGAGTTTCTTGCCGGGGGTGGCGATTGTGCTGTGCGTGCTGGCCGTGAACCGGGTGGGCGAAGGCCTGCGCGTGGCCTTTGAACCGGGGAGGTCGCTATGACGTTGCTCAGTGTGGAAAACCTGCGTATCGCCTTGCCGGCCGGTGCCGACCGCAGTCACGCGCTGTATGACCTGTCGCTGCAATTGCGCAGCGGCGAATGCCTATGTGTAGTGGGCGAGTCCGGCTCGGGCAAGTCGATGTTGGCCAAGGCATTGTTGCGCCAGTTACCGACGCCGCTGAGCGTGGAAAGCGGGCGACTGGTGTTTCGTGATGAAGACCTGGCGAAGCTCAGTGAAACCGCGATGCGCCAGCTGCGCGGGCGAGATATAAGCATGGTGTTCCAGGAGCCCATGAGCGCGCTGAACCCGCTGCTGCGTGTGGGTGAGCAGATCGATGAAACCCTGCGCGCCCACGGGGTGAAATCGGCCCAGGAGCGTCGCCGACGGGTTGTGGAATTGCTGGGTTATGTCGGCCTGCCCGAGCCTGAACGCCTGCGCCTGGTCTATCCCTTTGAGCTCTCCGGTGGCCAGCGTCAGCGCGTGGTCATCGCCATGGCGTTGGCGTTCGATCCCTCGTTACTGATCGCCGACGAACCCACCTCGGCGCTGGACGTGACCACCCAGGCGCAGATCATCGATCTGTTACGCAAGATTCAACAGGATAAGGGCATGTCGCTGTTGTTCATCACCCATGATTTCTCCGTGGTCGAGGCCATTGCCGACCGCGTGCTGGTGCTGGAAAAAGGTCAACTGGTGGAGCAGGGCAGCGCCCATCAAGTATTGCGCAAGCCTCAGGCGCTTTATACCCAGCAACTGCTGGCAGCGGTCTCGGCGCAACCTCGGGCCCCGCGCACAACGGTGGACGGGAGTGTGGTGCTCAAGGCCGAGCAACTCAATAAAGTGTTTCGCAGCAACAGCGGTTGGTGGCGCAAGCGTGCTACCCAGGCCCTGGCGCAGGTTCAGCTGACCCTGCGCGAGGGTGAAACCCTGGGCATTGTTGGGGAGTCAGGCTCGGGGAAATCCACTCTGGGGCGTTGCCTTGTTCGGCTGCTACGCGCTGACAGTGGTCAAATTCAATGGCTGGGTCAGGATGTAACGGCGCTTTCCGAAGGGCGTTTGCGAGCATTGCGTAGCGATGTGCAGATGATTTTCCAGGACCCGTTTGCCTCGCTCAATCCGCGCCAGACCGTCGGTCGTATCGTCATGACCGGCCCGCTGGTACAGGGGCACTCAAAGGCCGAGGCCGAGCGGCGCACGCGCTCATTTTTGGCGTTGGTTGGGCTACCCGCCACGGCGTTCGAGCGCTATCCCCATGAGTTCTCCGGTGGCCAGCGCCAACGTATCGGTATCGCCCGTGCCTTGGCTGTGGAGCCGAAAATACTCATCGCGGACGAATGCGTTTCCGCTCTGGATGCGCTGATCCAGGTACAGATTCTCGAGTTGCTTGAAGACCTGCAACGTCGGCTCAAGCTGAGCATTGTGTTCATCACCCACGATTTGCGAGTGGCCGCCAGACTGTGTGATCGCATTGCCGTGATGCAGGGCGGGCATGTGGTGGAGCAGGGGGAAGCGGCAACGCTACTGGTCCATCCGCAACATGCTTATACCCAGACCTTATTGCGTGGCTTCTCCAGAACCGTCCTCCCTTCGACAGTCACTCCTCAAAACCTTGAATTCAAAGAGGCTTGTCCCACTCATGACTGATTTACACGCATTTTCTGATTTACCTCTGGTGCGGGGCGAGCGGGTGGAAATCCGTCCAGGACGGTACCTGAGCATCGCTTATCAACCAGGCACGCATCAGGCAGATACAGTTTTGTTCTTCGGGCATGGTGGGGGTGGTCACAAGGATCAATGGCGCGAGTTATGGCAGGCGTTGTCCGATCAGGGATACAGCCTGGTGGCGTGGGACCTGTTGGGGCACGGCGATAGTGAAAAGCCGCGCCAGCCGCAGGCCTATGCCTGGTCGGAACTGGTGGCAGATCAGCTGGAAATACTGAGCCGCTACGCTGCACGTCGGAATATCCTGGTTGCACATTCCTTTGGTACCGGACTGGGGTTGAGTGCCTTGCTGGAGCTCCCACACAGGTTGCCGCAGGTGACCATAGATGGCGCCCTGCTGCTAGGCACGCAACTGCATCGCCCGTTGAGCCGCGGTGGCCTGATGGCGCTGCCTGCCTGGGTGTTGGAGCTGCTGCGGCCGTTGCTGGCCAAGGGCTTTCGTCAGCGTGCGTGGCACCTCGCAGCCGATGCCCGGCTGGTGGCCTACGAGGAAAACCTGACTCGTCGTAATCGTCTGTATGTGTTCAAGTCTCTACTGCAAAACGCCCAATGGCCCGACGCCGATGCCCTGGCCCGACTGACGTTGCCGACTTATGTGTTAGCGGGAGACAGCGACGGGCTGACGCCCTCCAGTGGGGGTGAAGCGCTCGCCCGACAGCTGCCAACGGGTAGCTTTGAGGTGGTGGAGCGGTGTGGTCATCAATTGATGTTGGAAAGGCCTGCGCAGGTGCTGGCGGCATTCCAGAGGCTGATGAAAAAACTTGATCAGCGTCCAGGTGCGTCCAGCTAATCTGGCTTCAGTTGTGGATGCGGGCCCTTCAGCTTTGGCGTTCGGACTACGTCACTATCAGGAGCCCTGCAGCCTGACTATCGGCCGGACTGAGATAGCGGTGCGGCTGATCGGCGAAGAACAGAATAGAGTCACCAGTAGAGAGCAGATAGCGATCATCGTTGACGCTGATTTCCAGCACGCCCTGCGACACTGTGCGGTGAAGGTATGGGCTGTGCGCGAAATGGATTGGTACTCCTTGGGGTGACGGTTGTTCTGCAAGTAATGTCTGTAGTCAGCCACTGCGACATCAACCCAGCAAGCGCGCAGGTTGCTCCAGCGACAATGAGCACTCTGCGTCTTTGAACTGAGGTGATCTGATAGCATTCAACGGCGGTAGGGAACTGTAGCAGGTGACTTTTCGAGAAGAAGATTGTTGAGCCTCAGGCTAGGGGCATCCTTTTCAGACCATCCAAAGCATGCCCTCAGATGTGCCCCCAATCTAGCAATCCACTGGAAGTGAACGAAGCCACATGGTTTGTGGAAATGCGAAAATGATCAGAAGAATTGCCTGTCCTACGAGGCAGAAAGACTCTCAGGCAAGCCAAAAAACATTTTGACATTGCTCTAGCACGGTAGTTATAGCGTGAAAAGCTCGAATTATGCCCCCAGTTTTGCCCCCAATTGCACCGGGTGTTCGAGCGATCGCGAATGGCGATTTCTGACGCGGACCTGGGTGGCCGTGGCTGGTATTCAGTGCGCCTCCGTATACTGGATGAGCAACCCGAATGTGGCAAATCCATGGTCGTTCGGAAGAGGGATATGGGTTATGAGTTGATATCCCTAAGCGGACTTTTCGGATCTGTCTCTCTGTACCTATCCAGAAATTGGCTCGCGAGATGCTCAGGCTCTGCGCGATGTTGCAATGGCGCGGTCGCTAGTAGAGGGCGCGTCTTACCTTCGTTGTTCCTGGCCAGTTATGCTGTTGGGCCCGCTCGGTGATCAGTCATTAGGCAAGTGCAACTGCACTTCCATGGCGTCATGAAGGAGTCGGACGACCTCGATCAGGGCGTCATTTACCACACGATAGAACACGATATGGCGTGGGCTTTTGACCCTCCCATGGGGGTGTTTGACCTGCTGGCGTGAATAGGTGAGGTGATAGCTGCGAAGGCCCGGTGCAAGCTCATCGCGGTCGTGGCTGCCAATGCAGTAAGGAGTGCTGGCAAGAGCTTGCAACGCCGTGAGTATCAGCGCCTGGTAGCGCTGCCGTGCTTGATCGCCGAACTGCGTCTGGGAGAGCCTGAGGATGTCGACAATGTCGGCGCGCGCCGCGTTGGAAATCCGATACTGCGGCATGCTCAGTGTTTCTCGCTCGCGAGAGTGGTGGCCTCCAGGCTCAAGCCCTCTAGGTAAAGCTCCAGATGCCCTTCGTTCAATTGAGTAAAGCGCCCGTGTTCAAGATCCATGATGCCGATCGAGGTCGCCAGACGCAGCGCCTCAATTTTGGCAGTGTCTTCGGCGACGCGCTGCTCCAGTAAACGCAAACCTTCTCGCATCACTTCGCTGGCATTTTGATAACGGCCGGACTGGACCAGGTCTTGGATAACCTGTTCTTGTTGAGGGGTGAGCACAACGTTTCGCGTCGCCATCATTAGCTCCAACTCTGGGCAAACATATTGTTTCGATCGTTGGCATATTATGCCATTTTACATAAACTCAGGGAGTTTGGGATTTGTATCTGACGAACTGTAAAGTGTGGGGTCATCCTTTGCGCCGAACAGATGGCCCGGACTGTATGCGCACAAAGTCCAAGCAAGGCTGCCGCATGCGGGACGTCGTGGACAGCTTAATTAGTGTGGGCCTCGGGCCTTCAGTTTTGCCAAGCCTTGTTTGATGTGTCCGGCGTTCTCTCCAATCGTTTGTAGCGCGCCGCGGATATTGTCGCCTGTGTCCGTCGTACCCTTGCGCTCAATCCACAACGTCAACTCCATCACCGCCGCCTCTAAGGCGAGCTGGTTTTGGTACAGACGCTCAAGGACATCAGGCAGTGAATATTCAGTGGGTATTGTTTCGACTCCAATGAAGGAGCCGAAAGCGTAGCAGCGGGGGAGGCGGATGTCCCGAGCCACCCGTGAGTTAAGTGAATGAAACGGTTTAGAGTGAGGGTCAGCATTCGCCAAAAACTGCCGTTGCGACAGGCAGCAGATGGCCATTAGCAGACCGCCCCACACGGATCAGTGGGCTCGCTTTGAGGTACCGAGGTTTCTAGAAAAGCTATACCTATTCACGCACCCGCCCAAGATGCGATGCATCGCTCTGGAAGCGGAAGCCGATATTTGTCAGTCGCAAACAGGCATCTGCATGTGTTGGAGTCGAAGCCGGCGACCGCGCGGTCGCCGGAACCGCTCTGGGAATCAATTTCCGCCGTGAGGCAGGAACACACCACGGAATCGCATCTTCCCGGAGGACAGGCGTTCATAAGCCTCCGTTGCTTGGTCAAGAGAGAAGGTTTCGACTATAGGCTTGACCTTACCCTTCGCGGCCAATTCGAGAATTTCGGCGAGGTAGTGCTGTCCCCCATGCGTGGAGCCAACCACCCGTTGGCGCATCATATGGAATGGCTTGCCATCGGACGGAATCGAGAACGGCTTGCTGAAGTCGAGCCCGCAAAGGACGATGCGACCGTCAGAATTGACTCCCGCGAGCGCCTTTTCGGCGGTTTCGAAGTCGTTGGTGGTGATCAGCAGCACGTCGGCACCACCGACTGCCAATAGCTCCTCGGCATTGGTGACGACATGGTCGGCACCCAAGTCGGTCGCAAGCTTGTGCTTGTCTGGAGAATGCGTGATCGCGATGGTCTCGAATCCGCATGCCTTTGAGAACTGCAAGGCGACGTGGCCCAACCCGCCGATCCCCAGCACAGCGACCCGGTCACCCGGTTTCGGCTCCGCGTCTCGCAGGCCGCTCCAGGTGGTATAGCCCGCGCACATCATGGGCGCGGCGTCCGTGTAGGACAGCCCATCGGGCAACAATACGGTGCCTTCCGCAGAAATTGCGATGTACTCTGCGTGCCCGCCCTGCGACGCGAAGCCGGTCGTTCTGGGCGAAACGCAGTTCATGGCAGTCTGGCCGGTCAACGGGCGGTTCTGGCGGCAGTAAGGGCATCGACCGCACGAGGACTGTACCCAGGTGGTACCGACTCGGTCTCCAACCTTGCGCGTGTGGACACCCGCACCGACTTCGACGATTTCACCAACCACTTCGTGACCCGGAGTCTGAGGATAAATGTCACCGCCAGCCCCCTGAGTTGCCCACACGTCCGTGTAGCACATGCCGGAGGCGTGAACTTTCACCAGGACCAGCCCTGGCTCTGCCTTGGGCATGGGAACCTCATGAACCTCCCAGGGTTTGTTCGCGCCGGTCATCACAACTGCCTTCATCTTCATCGCATGTTCCTTTCGATCAGGTGGTCATTACTGTTAGGGCTGCGAACGAGATGCTCTGAGAGCTACACCGGCCCTTTTGGACCCACGATGCTGCAGCTTCATTCGAGTCTATGGGTCGTTGACTGTCGCGACAATCTGGTCAATATTTGATTTCATGATGAAAGTAATTCACCAATCCAAGGGCAATGACCTGTCGGCCTTTGCCGCATTCTTAGCGGTCGCAGCCCACCGAAGTTTCCGCAGCGCCGCAATCGATCTCGACATGACGCCCTCGGCGATCAGTCACTCGATCAAGGCTCTCGAACAACGGTTAAACGTCCGCCTTTTCAACCGGACGACTCGAAGCGTCTCCTTGACCGAGGCGGGAGAGCGCCTGGCCATAAAACTAAGACCGGCAATGGCCTCAGTTGAAGAAGCCGTTCGGGAGCTGGAGGGCAATGACCACGCTCCCAGCGGAACGGTGCGAATCAATGCCAGTGAGGGCGCCATCCGGTTGGTACTGTGGCCAGTGCTTGCGCGCTTTTTGCGCGAGAATCCTCGCGTCCATCTCGACATATTCAGTGATGGCAAGCTGAGCGATATCGTTGCCGATGGTTTTGATGCGGGTATCCGATTAGCGGAAGCAGTACCCAAAGATATGGTGGCCATCCCAGTTATGGGAGAGGTCCGCTTTGCGGTAGTGGCGTCGCCCGAGTACTTCGAGCAACGCGGATATCCAGTAGTGCCGCAAGATCTGTATGACCATCATTGCATCCGCTTCCGGTTTGAAAGTGGTGCAATCTACAGATGGGAGTTTGAGCGCCATGGCGCTGTCGAAAGGATCAACGCTCCCGGCCCTCTCACGTTGACTGATCAATCGTTGATGGTGGAGGCAGCAATCGAGGGAATAGGGATCGCCTTCGTGCCCGACCATCTTGCAGCACATGCGCTCAAGGAGGGCCGACTCAAACGAGTTCTGGAAGAGTGGTGTCCCGCGTATCTGGGGCTGTGCCTCTATTACTCGGCGAATCGCCATGTACCATCCGGCCTCAGGGCGTTGATCAATATGCTGACTGATAGGCGGTCCAGCAATTAGACGACCTTGCGCCTAGGAGCCGGCGGGCCCGTGGTAACACCGCCTGGCACAATTTGACGACCAGCATCGTCAGCGACTTGCCATTGCAGCTGTCTGCGGCTGATCGTTGGCCAAGCGTCTCGGACGCGTCCGCGGTCTTAGGGAAAAGGGGACTGATTTATTTCTCAGAAATTATATCAGTCCCCTTTTCTCTGCTCGCAATCCGTCCGCTTCTGGCGGGCTGCAGCTCTTCGAGACAGGCAGCAATCGGCCCAGAGTGTGTAAAAACGCTCATAACCTGATCGTCTTGGGTCATTTACGTTCGTGGCTGAGCGATCGCACGGTCAATGTCGCGGGTCGCATCAGTCGTAACTTGGAACACACCAGCCTGTTCTTACAGCTTCTGGGATGGGCCAAATCGGCCTTTTTAGGCAGTCAGCGCTTTCATCAAACCGTTGGCACCCATGATCTTCATGACCCGTTTCAAGTTGTAGGCGAGCACACTCAAGCTCATCTCTGCACTCACCCCGGCCAGCTTTCGCGTCAGGAAGTGCGCCGCACCCATCCATTGTTTGAGCGTCCCGAAGGGATGCTCAACCGTCCGTTTTCGGACTCGCATCATCTCTGGCGCGTTGCTCAGCCGAAGCTGCATTTCCTCTAAGACGGCTTCATGCTCCCAGCGTCGAACTCGTCGTTCCGTGCTCGGCGTGCACTGTGCTTTCAACGCGCAGCCCTGGCATTTCGAACTCCAGTAACGATGCAACTTCAGGTCTTTTTCAACGTTGGAATAGCGCCAGATCAGCGCCTCGCCAGCCGGGCAAATGTATTGGTTTTTTTCCGCGTCATAGATGAAGGCATCGTTATTGAAACGCCCGTCAGCCTTGGCTCCAGAGGTCATCGGCTTGGGCACGTAGGCGGTGATGCCTGCATCGTGACAAGCCAGGATTTGTTCGCTTTTGAAGTAACCTCGATCCGCCACCACCGACAATGTTTCTGACGCTATGGCCTCGCGGGCCTGCTTGGCCATTGAGCTGAGTTGATCGCGGTCGGAACCAACGTTGGTCACCTCATGTGCAACGATCAAATGGTGCTGCGTATCGACCGCTGTCTGCACGTTGTAGCCGACGATTCCCGTGCCGCGCGTCATCATGGAGCGAGCATCTGGGTCGGTCAGTGAGACCTGTTTATCAGGCGATTCATTGAGCTGGATTTCGATCGCCTGAAGCTCCTTCATTTGAGTTTTGAGCTTGGCGATTTTTTCTTCCAGCCGCACGACACTGGGCTCGGAAGCTGTTGGTTCTTGCCGATCGGCAGCATCGAGTGCCGTCAGGTAACGGTTGATGCTCGATTCAATTTCTGAATCGCCCCGGATTCTCTAGACACCTTGCAAGCTCATTGCGTAACGCTTTTCAAACTCTACCGGTGACAGCTGATTGTTGAAACCATGGCGGCGTTTTACGTTGTAGAACATCTCGATGTAATCG
>NZ_JAGYWD010000011.1:0-172636 GCF_018587885.1 Pseudomonas sp. VS40
TTCTTGACGACCATAGAGCATTGGAACCACCTGATCCCATCCCGAACTCAGTAGTGAAACGATGCATCGCCGATGGTAGTGTGGGGTTTCCCCATGTGAGAGTAGGTCATCGTCAAGATTAAATTCCAGAACCCCTGTTTGCTAACGCAAACAGGGGTTTTGTTTATGTAGAAGTCCATGAATTTCACCGGCACGTTGCTAGCGCAACGGTCTGGTACACAGAATTTCTTGACGACCATAGAGCATTGGAACCACCTGATCCCATCCCGAACTCAGCAGTGAAACGATGCATCGCCGATGGTAGTGTGGGGTTTCCCCATGTGAGAGTAGGTCATCGTCAAGATTGAATTCCGAAACCCCTGTCTGCTAACGCAGACGGGGGTTTTGTCGTTTAGGGGCCTGGCGATCCAGTTTCTTGCCCTTCTGCGGTGACGCGAGCCACTCTTCGCGTAGTAAACCGAGGAGAAGCCGCAGTTAGAAACAAAAAAGCCAGCACCTGACATCAGGCGCTGGCTTGGGTGAAACACGGGCGAATCAGAACTGGTAACTCACCGTCGCGCTGACGTTTCGCTCTTCCCCCAAATAACAGAAGTTCAGGCTGGCACAAGAAGCCACGTAGGTCTCATTGGTAAGGTTGTTGGCATTGAGTCTTACATCGACGCCCTTCAGTCCAACCTTACCCAGGTCATACCCTACAGAGGCATCAAACAAGGTGTAAGAAGGTACCTTCATTGTGTTTTCCGCATCCGCCCAGCTATAGCCCACATAGCGCAATCCGCCTCCAAGCCTCAACCCATCGAAGGCACCCTGATTAAATTTATAGTCAGCCCAAACGGACGCCATGTGACGCGGGGCTTGAGTCGGAGAGTTGCCCTGGTTCTCAATCAGATTGCCAGCTGTGCTCAGGGTGCTCACCATCGACTTGGAGAATTCAATGTCAGTAAAGGTGTAGCTGCCCAACAGCTTCAAGTTCTCAGTCAGCTGCATATGGGCTTCCAACTCCAACCCCTGCGATCGCACAGCCCCTACAGCACGATAAAAGTTTTCCTGGGGCAGCTTGGTCGCAAGGTTTTCCTGGTCGATACGAAACCACGACGCGGTAAACAGATTGTCCGTGCCTGGCGGCTGGTATTTCAGCCCCACCTCCCACTGCGTCCCATCAGTAGGTGCCAACGGGTTGCCGGCGCTGTCTGAATAGGAGTTGGGATTAAAGGATTCGGAATAACTGACGTAGGGCGCCAGGCCGTTATCAAACAGATACAAGGCCCCCGCACGCCCAGTGAGCTTGGTGCGCTTGTCGCTTATTTCCGTGCCAACCGGCCGGCTCGTCTCGGCGATCCGGTTTTCGTCGGAGGTCTCTACCCAGTCCTGCCGTAGACCCAGGGAAAACCGCCACTTATCCATTTCAATCAGGTCTTGCAGATAGACGCCAGTCTGCTCCAGCCGGCGCAGATAACTGGTTGGGTTGTAATAGCTGATAGAGGAATTGCCATACACAGGATTGAATGCGTTGATTGGCTGCAGTGACCCGCTCGTCCAGTCCACTACGGTTTTACGCCGCTGATAGTCGGCACCCATCAACACCGTGTGTTTAGTCGCCCCTGTGAAAAACTCGGCCTGCAGCATGTTATCGATGATGAACGCATGCAGCTTCTCATCACCCCCCGAATAGTAGCGGTTCAGCTCATTGCTGCTCGGTGTGGTCCACCCATAGCCATACACCTGATCCAACTTCACCTTGGAGTCCAGGTAACGGAAGTTCTGTCGCGCAGTGAAAACATCATTGAAGCGATGCTCAAACTGATAGCCAAACGACTGCTGGTCTCGCTTGTAGCCATCGACCGCCGGTTCACCCTCAAAGAAGTGACTGGAGATCCTCTGGCCATTGCGTTGATGCAGCGCACCATCGGCCGGCATACCGCTGTGATAACCACCCTCTGGGTCGTGCTGCAGATAAGCCTGGAGCGTCAGCGAGGTGTCATCGGTAAAGTCGATGCTCAACGTCGGCGCCAGTGCGTAGCGCTTTTCCTTGGCGTGGTCGAATTGAGTGTCGGATTTATCCGCTAACCCCGTTAGTCGATAGGCGACGCGCTTGTCGTCATCTACCGGACCGCTGAAGTCAAAACCCATACCGCGTTGACCATTGCTGCCGACTGTCGCCTGAACCTGATGATAAGGCTCGAACAGGGGCTTCTTGCTGGTAAGCGCTACTAAACCGCCAGGTGAACTACGCCCATACAACACGGAGGAAGGCCCCTTGAGAATGTCTACACGTTCCAGGAAATACGGGTCTACCTGCATGGTGCTGTAGGTGCCGCTGTCCCCCATGGACTTCAAGCCGTCGAGGTAGATGTTATCCACCGATCCATCGTTGAAGCCACGCATTGCCACATAGTCATACCGGTGCGTCGCGCCGTAGGGGTTGGTCAACACACCAGGCGTGTAGCGCATGGCTTGAGCGACTGTCTGCGAGCCTTGGTCATCCATCTGCTCGCGCGTGACCACCGAGACGGTTTGCGAGGTCTCCAGCAAGGCCGTACTGGTCTTGGTTGCGATCTGGCTGTGAGTCGCGTTGTAGCCGTCCATGCTTCCCAACGCATTGCCCAATGCAAAGCCCTTGATATCAGTGGTTGGCAACGTCAGGGCGCTACTTTCCTGCACGGCCTGCAATACAAAACTCACACCGTCTTCAGAAACAGCCTGCAGCCCCGAGCCATTGAGCAGCTGATTCAACCCCTGTCCGGCAGAATATTCCCCCAGCAGCCCTGCTGACTGGCGACCTTGGGTTTGCGCGGGCGTGCTGGAAAGGGTAATGCCTGCCTGCCGCGCAAACTGGTTGAGCACCTCACCCAGTGGGCCTGCCGGTATCTCGTAGCGTTGATTGACCTGCGAGATACCGGCCTGTGCAGCCATACCGGCGATCGGCGTCATGCTGATGCCCAATGCGGTGGACATTAATGCCACGCGTACGGCTTTTCCCAATAACGGGTAGGAAGAGTTGTGGTGGAAACACGCAGTCATGATCAGGTTCCGTAGAGGCCGGTGAGGGCAGATTGATAGGCTTACTGTCTAAGCCGGACTCACGAAAAAAAGCCGCCAAAAAAACAAACGATCAGGCCGACCGTTCCACGCTCACCCACCAACGTGTGCGGTAACGCACTTGAACCGGCAACGTTCGCGCCAGGATCGCCAGCAATTGATCGGTGTTCTCCAGGCGGAAGACCCCCGATAGCCGCAAATCAGCTACCTCTACCGCGCAACCCAGGTAACCCGGTCGATAACGCCCAACCTCTGATAGAAAATCCGCAAGACGCATATCCCGCGTCACGATCAGCCCATCGGTCCAGGCGCCAATGTCCATGGCCAGAGGCGGAGCAAGGGTGGCTTGGGTCTGACGCACGAGGTAGTTATCGCCGGCGTGGGCCTGGGTCAACAACCCATTCGGCTGGTGTGGTGAATGGATGGCCACGTTGCCGCTGACCACGCTTAACCGCGTGCAGTCACTGGTTTGGTGGACAGCGAAACGTCCGTCGATACCTTCGAACAAGCCGTGACGTGTTTGAACCAACAATGGCGCCGAGGCAGCCGCACCGCACGTCACCAGGATTTCACCGCGCACCAGGGTTATCAGGCGCTGCTGAGGATTGAAGGCAAGGTCTACGGCACTGTCAGTATTAAGTTGCAGGCGCGTGCCATCGGACAACTGGATGCTACGACGTTCGCCGGTGGCGGTTGCGAAGTCGGAGGTCCAGCGCTGCCAGCCAGTCAGATCCCGGCTTACCCAGGCCGCTGAGCCAGCCACCAGCACGCCGGTCAATAGCTTCAACGCCTGTCGACGGCCCAACCCCTGCGCACTGTTTTCCAGCGCCACATGCGCGCCCGGAATCGCTGCCAGAGTGCCGCTCAACTCCTGTTGCAGCGCCTGTACTCGTTGCCAGGCCACTTCGTGGTCGTGGTGAGCTTCGCGCCACTGCTCACACTGCTCGCGCAGCCGGACATTGGCACGGTTGTTACGCAGGCGCAGTGCCCAATTGATAGCCTGTTTGATCACCCGGGGATCGAGTCCGCAACGCGCGGCATTATCCATGGGTGTCATGTTTCATATCGCAGGACATAGCAATGGTAGAGCGCCTCGGCCACATAACGCTCCACTGAGCGCAGCGACACGCCCATGTGCATCGCGATTTGCTTGTGTGTCAGCCCATCGCACTGAGCCAGCAGAAATGCCTTACGCACCTTAGGCTTGAGACCCTCCAAAAGACGGGAAATATCTTCCAGTAATTCCAACACCAGCGCCCGCGCTTCCGCGCTCGGCGCCATTGCCTCGGGCAAATGGGCGATAGATTCGAGGTAAGCCCGTTCGATCTCCTCGCGGCGCCAGTGATCAATCACCAACCCTCGTGCAATGGTGCGCAAAAAGGCCCGGGGAGCCTTGAGTTCAAAGCGTTCGGTTTTCTGCAGCAGGCGTACAAAGGTGTCTTGTGCTAAGTCGGCAGCATCCGCCGCGTTGCCCAGACGGCTACGCAGCCAGGTGTTCAGCCAACTGTGATGGGTGCAATACAGCGCCTGAACAGCGTTTTCACACGGGAAGTACTCAGCAGACGGCATTCAAGCGAACTCGGCCAAACGTCACAAATGATAATTAGTCGCATTGTTCGGGAGGGAGAAAAATTTTGCAACACCGATCCTCCTCGAGTAACCACTTGTCGGTTTCCTACGTTAAAAGAGGATCTATCTCACAATTTTCTAAGTTTTGCCGCGGATTGGCCGAAAGCCTGACGAGCCATGCGTGCACCGAAATAGAGCGGCCCGAGAGTCCGCCTATCGCGTTACATGGAATGTTCCACTCGGCACGCTCACCCCCCTTTGGCAAAAGAAGTCGATGAAATGAATCTCAAGTTCAGTCATAAAATTCTGTTGGCCGCGTCAGGCGTCGTGGTTCTGGCCTTCGCGTTATTCACCCTCTACAACGACTACCTGCAACGCAGCATCATCACGCAGAACCTGGAGTCGTCCATCCAACAATCCGGTGAACTCACCGCCAGCAGTGTTCAGAACTGGCTCAGTGGTCGAATACTGGTACTCGAAAGCCTCACGCAAAACGTTGCCCACCAAGGCAGTGGTGCCGACCTTCCCGGTCTGGTCGATCAAGCGGCATTCACTTCGAACTTCCAGTTCACCTACGTTGGCCAAACCAACGGCGTGTTCACCCAGCGCCCCGACGCGAAAATGCCCGATGGCTATGACCCCCGTCAGCGCCCTTGGTACAAGCAGGCAGTGGCCGCAGATAAACCCATGCTCACGCCACCCTACATGGCCGCAGTGGGTGGACAGATCGTGACCATCGCCATGCCGGTGAAAAAGAACGGTGAATTGCTCGGCGTCGTCGGCGGTGACCTGAGCCTGCAAACCTTGGTGAAGATCATCAACTCGGTGGACTTCGGCGGTATCGGCCACGCATTCCTGGTCAGCGGCGACGGCCAAGTCATCGTCAGTCCTGATCAGGACCAAGTGATGAAGAACCTCAAGGACATCTACCCCGGCACCCAGGTGCGTATCGACAAGGTCAGCCAGGACGTCGTCCTCAATGGGCAGGACCGCATCCTGTCCTTCACCCCTATCAGTGGTTTGCCTGGCGCAGATTGGTATATCGGCCTTTCGATTGATAAAGACAAAGCCTACGCGCCGCTGGGCAAGTTCCGAACTTCCGCGTTGATTGCCATGCTGATCGCCGTGGTCGTGATCGCCGTGCTCCTGAGCTTGCTGATCCAAGTCTTGCTGCGCCCCCTCACCACCATGGGCGTAGCGATGCAGGACATTGCCCAGGGCGAGGGTGACCTGACCCGTCGCCTGGCTGTCACCAGCAAGGACGAATTCGGCGAGGTCGGCAGTGCGTTCAATCAATTTGTAGAGCGCATCCACGCTTCGATTTCGGAAGTGTCTTCGGCAACCCGCCAGGTACACGACTTGTCCCAGCGTGTAATGGCCTCGTCCAATGCCTCTATCATCGGTTCCGATGAGCAGAGTGCACGCACCAATAGCGTGGCCGCAGCGATCAATGAACTGGGTGCCGCTACCCAGGAAATCGCGCGTAACGCCGCGGATGCTTCACAGCACGCCAGTGGTGCCAGTGAGCAAGCCGACGATGGGCGCAAAGTGGTGGAGCAAACCATTCTTGCGATGTCGGAGCTGTCGCAGAAGATCAGCTTGTCCTGCACCCAGATCGAAACCCTGAACGCCAGCACCGACAACATTGGTCACATCCTTGATGTGATCAAAGGCATCTCCCAGCAAACCAACTTGCTGGCGCTTAACGCGGCCATCGAGGCAGCGCGTGCGGGTGAGGCCGGTCGAGGTTTTGCAGTGGTCGCGGACGAGGTGCGCAACCTGGCTCATCGAACCCAGGAGTCGGCCGAGGAGATCCACAAAATGATCACCTCGCTGCAAGTGGGCTCGCGTGAAGCGGTCACCACCATGAACGCCAGCCAGACCTCCAGCGAAGAAAGCGTAGAGGTCGCGAACCAGGCCGGTGAGCGCCTGGTCAGCGTGACGCAGCGGATTGTCGAGATCGACGGAATGAACCAGTCCGTGGCTGCCGCCACCGAAGAACAAACTGCCGTGGTGGAAACCCTCAATGTGGACATCAACCAGATCAACTTGCTGAACCAGCAGGGCGTGGCCAATCTGAATGAAACCCTCAAGGATTGCGATGCCCTGTCGCAGCAGGCCAATCGGTTGAAGCAACTGGTCGATAGCTTCAAGATCTAACCCGCTGACTGAATGGCAGGAGCGATGCGCGCCGCTCCTGCCGCTTAGCCAAGCAACCGGCGAACGTTGTCCAAGGCGCTGTTGGCGAAGCCCTGCACAAACTGTTCAAACCCTGGGCTCACCTCCTCTGTGGGCTCAGCAATAATTGTCCATGTCACCCTGGAGCGCTCCTTTTCAAGCGCTTCCACATGCATCGCCGCCCATAACCTGGCCACGCCCAGTGTGTTGTAGATTGTGGTCCAGGTCATGTGCATGGCCTGTTCGTCCCGGCTATTGAGCTGTTCCACGACACAGTTACCATCGCGGAAAAATTTAGTCCGCAATGCGCCCACGCCTGAGCCGGTCATTTCGATATGCATCAGGTCCGGAATAAACACATCGAAGCCGGCAAACTGCCCCACCATGGCCCACAGGCGAGAGGCACAGCAGTTGACCGTGACGGACGCCACTATCGGCAGGCCGTTCGGATTGCGAATTAACGTATCGGGTTGCAGCAGTTTCATGAGGTTGTCCTGAGGCGTTCAAAGAAAGCCGATGGTCTTGAGGTAGTTGCAGCCTTTGCTCAACAACGCCGGGTCTTTTTCGGGGTAGCGAGCCCCCATCTGCTGGATACCCTGTCGTGCGTTGTCGTGGCGAATCATCGATGTGTCGCCGATGTCTTCGTCGAGGCGATCGAGGTAGAAACCGAGCACGCCAAACAGTGCGTTGTCCTGGTTTACCGTTCGCAGCGCCTGTTGCCACTGCGCGATACTCACCCGCTTGAAACGGTGCCCCGCTCGATTGAACGCATCCAGGTAGTCCTCCCAGCTCAACGGCTTGGGGTTATGCAGGTTGAACACATGCCTGTCGGCCTGAAAGCGGCTGCTGTGGAATGCAATGAAGCGCGCCAGGAAGTCCACCGGCATCAGGTCGAAGTTCAGCGTCAACCGAGGCATCAGGCCCAGCTGCAGTGACCCCTTGAGCATCAGCATCAGACGATTTTTTTGCGGTTGGCAGGCACCATTGTGACTGTTGAAACTGATGTTGCCGGGTCGATGGATATTCACCCAGGCGCCGCGCTCCACCGCACGACCCAGTTGGCGCTCGGCAACCCATTTGGACAGGTTGTAGCCATTCTTGATGTACAGCGGCAGCGTCGTTGCAGCGGGCGCTTCGAGGACATAACCCTGCGAGTCGACAGCGCTCGAAGCGGACAGTGTCGAGATAAAGTTGAGGACCTTCTTGCTGTGGGTCTCACACAGGCACAGGCATTCGAAAAGGGGGGCAACGTTGTCCCTGGCCAGAGATGTATAGTCCATCACGTGATTGACCCGTGCTGCGTTGTGTATCAGCACCCCGAAATCCTGGGCGATAGCATCATACGCGTCGCTGGCCAGGCCCAACCGAGGGAGGCTGATATCGGCGGCGAATACCCGCACCCTGCTCAGGTCCAGATGTTCCAGGCGGTACTCACGCAACGCCTGAGTGAATCGTGCCATCGCCGGCTGTCCCGGCGTCTCACGTACCAGGCACGCCACGGTCGTTGCACCTGCGGCCAGCAATGCCTCGACGATATGAACACCAACAAAACTGTTGGCCCCCGTCACGATTACTTTGTGTGGGTCGCCTGCGCGGTCCTCTGGCAGCGTGTTGAAAGTCCAGTCCCGTTGAGCATCGCGTGCAGCAGCATCGCAGGAAGCATCGGGTCGTTCACCGTTCTCCAGCAGCGTTGCGAGCGTACGAATCGTCGGTACTTCAACGAAATGACTCAGTGCGAAGCTACGACCAAACTGCTCGCGAACGCGCAGCAACAACGTCGATAGCACAATCGAGTGGCCGCCGAGATCGAAGAAGCTCTCATCGATAGACACTTCACCCTCGGGCAGCGTCAACAGTTCGCTCCACAGGCGAGTCAACCGAACTTGAAGCGGGGTGTGTGCCGTGCCACCTTCCTCCTGCACGCTGGGCTGGAGCGGCACTGCCAGTAAGGCCTCACGGTCGATCTTGCCGTTGCTGGCGCACGGCATACATCCCAACTCATCCCAGAAGCCGGGCCGCATGTAGTCGGGCAGCCACTGCCGCGCGTGTTGCTGCAGGGCCGCCAGGGTAGACCCGGGTTCGGGTTGAGCGACAAAGCCACGGATCCTGCGGTCAGGGTCGATCACCACCGCCACTTGGCGATACAGCCGGCTGGTACGCAGGCACTGCTCAATCTCCTGGGGCCCGACCCGAAAGCCACGAATCTTCACCTGATCATCACGTCGTCCGCCCAGCACGATTCCATCGGCGGTCCACCGGGCCAAATCGCCGCTGCGGTAGGCGCGCAAGGGCTGGCCCCCAGGCACTGCAAGCTCCACAAAGGCACTGGTCGCCTGAGGTGGGTCGTTCACATAGCCCAGGCTTACGCCAGGCCCAACGATGTACACCTCACCCATCACCTCTTCATCGACCGGCTGCTGGGCGTCATCGAGGATCAATACCCAGCTGTTGGCGATCGGCCGGCCGAGATTGCGGTTGCTGTCGCCAGGTTGAAACGTACGATGGGTGATCAGTACGGTGGCCTCCGTGGGGCCGTAAAGGTTGTGAAATTGGCACTGCGCCGCCAGGCGGTCGATGACATGGGGTTCACAGACGTCACCCCCGGTCAGCAGGTGCGTCAGGCCCAGCGGTTGATCGGGCGGCAGAATGCTCAGCAGCGAGGGGGGCAAAAAGGCATGGGTAACGCGCTGACGGTGGAGCAGATCGAGCAGTTGCTGAGGGTCGTGTCGTTGCTCTGCGCTGGGGACGATCAACTCGGCGCCCGCTATCAGGGTAGGGACAATATCGATCAGGGACGAGTCAAAGCTCACCGGTGAAAACTGCAGGACACGGCTTTGTTCATCCAGGTTCATGCAGGCCCTGAACCAGGCCGCGAAATGTGCCAGGTTGGCTTGGCTGAGCAACACCCCCTTGGGATGGCCGGTGGTACCCGATGTATAGAGCGTCATGCAGGGCGAATCGAGGGCGGGCTGAGCGTGCATCAGCGGACGCAGCAAGTCGGTGTCCTGCGGGTCGACCTCGCGCACATCCAGTGTAATGAAGCGCTCTCGCAAGGGGTGCTGGCCAGCGTCCAGCAACACCCGGGCCCCTGCGTTCTCGAGCAAGGCCTGATGGCGTTGAGGCGGGTGGTCCGGAGCCAACGGCAGATACACCGCGCCACAGCCCATAACCGCGAGAATACTGGCGTACAACGCGACGGACTTTTCCAGGCAAACCCCAACCACCGGTGGTGCCTGCGTGACGCCCAACACAGGGCTTAACCGTTGCTGGATCATGAGGGCCTGCACGTGCAACTCGCGATAAGTCACCACGCTGCCGTCGATGTTCAGCGCCCGCCTATCAGCGAATTGGTGAAGGCTGGCCTGCAACCGTTCGATCACAGGCACCTGGGCCTCCCGCATGACAGCGAGGTCTTCGGTGCGGTTGAATCGGTGAACAAATGCCAAGGCGTCAAGCGCGTCCAAACCCTGCTCGGGCCATTCATTGGCGACCGCTTTGACGGAGAAATATCCGGGGTCGCGCGAAAAACCACTGACGTGCAGCGCAACCCATTCCATCATCGTTTGGGTCACTTGCTGGCGCAGGCGCTGGCCGTTTCCACTGGGCTCCGTTGCGACTTCAAGGACAGCCGCTAGTCGCCCCTCGGGCCCATAGGCGCGCAGTTGCAGTGCGGGTAACCCGCAGTCGGTCACTGGGCCAACCCCCAGGCGCAGGCCCAGCACTGAGGTTTGGTGTGCCGGGTTCGGCAACGACTGGCTGCCGTCATCGATCCACAGGTCCGAGCCGGCATCACTCAAGACATACCCATACTGCTCCAGCTCCCGCCTGATAGCCGCCAAGGCACTGCTGGTGCCGGAAAATCCGATGGTCAGGCGCCTCATGCTACCCTCCCGGCCACGTGCAAGTAGTCGGTCAGCCCTTGGGCCACACCTGGTGTCTGCAGCAAGCCGCTGTGTTGCAGGAAGCCCAGGATATTGCCCATCAAAGGATGCTGGCGGGTGATGGGGAAGGCCAGCGCCGCGACTTCATCGCGCAAGGCGTTGCGCAGGGAGTTGCTGATATCGAGGTGGTCGATCAACTGAAGGTCGAAGTTCTTTTGCAGGTCGTTGGTCAGGTACCGGGCCAGGAAAATCGGTAGCACCTTGGCAATGCTGTCGCGGTCGTCGGTGCTGGCAGCCTGCCAATACAGGCGTACCAAGCGCGTCCAGAATTGTGCGTGGCGGCCTTCATCGGCCAGGTGGTCGGCCATCAAGCCACGGACGGAGGCTTTGACGCTGGCGTCCTTGGAGAACGCTGCCACATCGTGGGTGACGGTGTTTTCGGCAATGGCCACGCCGATCAGCGCGACGGCATCGTGCAGGTGAGGGGGTACCTGCGCCTGTGCCGCCGGCAGCGCTCGGCTCAATTCGATTTCCTGGGGCAGCGCCAGGGGTTGTATACCCGTCATGGCCACGGTTTGCTGGAGGAAATCCAGTGCCACCAACGCGTGGTAGTCCTCGTCCACAACGATGGTCATCGCATCAATACGACAGGCAAGCGGGAAGGGCACCGAGAAGCGATTCTTGGCAATGCTGCGTGCCGTCTGGTCGACAATCTCGGTCTCGAATATCACCACGTCGTTGATGAATTTATAAAAGCTCTGTGCCAGGACAAAATCGCGCCACTGCGGGCAGTGTTCGATAAAGGTTGCACAAAGCACCAGGGGCTGGCGACACAACGGGTAGATCAGCTTGTCATCATCCTCCAGCAAACGGCGAGGACGTGTGCGGATGGTTGCGCGGCGCTCCCAGTCGTCGGCAATGGTTTTGTAATCGGCAGCGGTCATGACTTCATCTCGTGCAGCGAAGCCCGAACCACATCCCAGAGCGCGATGCGGCTCTGGACGGCAGCCACGGCGGCAGCGTTGGCCTGTTGCGGGTAGGCCGGGTTTGCGCTGCAGAGGCGCAGAAGCAACTGCTCTGCTGCCGGCCCATGGTCCTGGGCGTCCAATTCGATGTGGCGCTTGAGGTAGGCGCACAGGGTAGGCGTCTGACGGTGGTCGAGCGCCTCGGATTGCAGGATGCGCTCGAACATCGGTGGGATGACGTGCTCACGGCCGTGCAGGAATGTGGCGGCCACACAATGGGCAGGGGCATTTAGCGCAAGGTGTAAGGTGTCGCTGACAAAGCGGGCCACACCGGGAAGAATCTCGACTTCATGCAAGGCGGCAGTTGCTTCGAGGCCCTGGCGTTGCAGCGCAATGAAGTGATTGATAGCGGCAGTGCTGGCGCCTACTTCCGCCATGGCCTCCAGGTAAAGCTCGAAGTGGCTGCAATAGCCTTGCGCAGGATGTTCGTCAGATTCCTCTCCCAGCACAATCTCGTTGATCAGGCGTGCAGCCCATGGGTCGACAGGTGGCAACCAGGGTAGACGCGTGCAGGTCAGCTCCTGTTGCAGACGTTTGGCGAGGGTCATGAAATCCCAGACAGCGAATACATGGCTTTCCATAAAAAGTTGCAACTTTCGCAGAGAAGTTATTTCTGTAAATAACGAATGGCTGCATAACTGCAGTTTTATTGTTTCAAGTAACGGTTGATGCATGGTTGATGCCTATAAGTTGTTGCGTCTGCTGTGTGGAAACAGCGATGAGTTTTTGTAATCGGCAAGGATTGAGCAGATATAAACCAGGCGCTGGCGTGCGAGCCGCTCAATATGGGGGCGTCGCGACGTCGGAATGAACTATCTGGTTTAGTAAGGAAAGATAATAAGCGGGTTAAACAATTTGGCGAGCATACAAATGTGTTAGAAGTTTTTCTAAATAATATGTGCTGTAAGTTTGCTTCTTTACGGCAGGTGGGAAACTTCTTCTGTGCGGGGCGCTAATAGTGAGTTAGTGAGCCCCGGGGTAAGGAAGATTCGCGACAGGAGGGCCGCGCGCCTTAGTACTTACCTTTCTTGGCGTCGTCGGCCTCCAGGCCGTTGAGGTAGGCGCTGATCACTTCCATGCCTCGCATCAAGTGATTGCGCAGCGTCAGGATGCTTTCCTGGGTTTTCTTCTGGGCGACCAGGTTCAGCAATTCGCGGTGATCTTCCTGGGACGTCTCTCCCAACCCCATGGCCTCCAGGTTATAACGCAGGAAACGCTCCTCTTCGTTCAACCCGTGCTCCACCAGATTGAGCAGCCGCTGGTTCGGGGCCTTGCCATACAGGGCCATGTGGAACAGCCGATTGAGGCGGCCAATCTCGCTGTAGTCTTTTTCCTGCTCCAGGGCGACGATGATCGCATCCGCCTCGGCGATATCGGCCTCGGTGAGCAACGGAATCGACAAGCGCAAAGCTTCAGACTCCAGCAACATCCGCAGTTCATAGGTTTCCGCCGAGTTATCCTCGATCAGCGGTGCAACCACGGCACCCTTGTGCGTCACCACATGCAACAGCGACTGGGCTTCCAACTGGCGCAGGGCTTCCCGCACGGGCATGCGGCTGACCCCGAACAGGCTGGCCAATTCCTGTTGGCGCATGGCGGTACCGCACGGCAAGCGTCCATCGAGGATGGCGTTGCGCAAGGTTTCTTCAATCACGGAACGAGCGAGATGGGCGGGAATAGGCCCGCTGATCTTGATGCTGTTCAAAGGGTTCGGCTTCTGCGTCACGGTTACGCTATCCTCCTTATTCTGATAGGGTGGCTAATTGGATCCAATGCACACTAGAGACTGCCCATAAGCTTGTCAAACGGGTACGGTTTCGGCTTGTAAGCGCTTCAACATCACGCTCCCACCCCCCACAACCGACATTTACGGCGTCTTACACGGCCGGGTTCATCGGCCGGCTTCCTGCGCCGATTGCTGCATTATCGGCGGTTATGGAATGAACACTTTGCTGTTGCAGTTTATTCCCCATGCGTTAGGAAGTATGGGTTCGGTCGATACATTCCTGTCTATCGATATTCACTAACGGTATTTAAATAGCCGTTCTTATATCTATAAAGTCACACTCCTGTCTGACCGGGAGTGACCTCATGTCCGCCACCTCTACTGTTCCAACAGCGACCGCTACCGCCCAAACCTTCGAGATTCGCCCATTTCCCGGCAGTGTAGGCGCCGAGGTCATTGGCCTGGATTTGTCACGCCCAGTCAACGAGCAGGATTTCGCGCGCATTCACCGTGCGCACCTGGACCATCACGTCGTGGTCTTTCGTGATCAACGCATCACGCCCGAACAACAGATTGCCTTCAGCCGCCGCTTCGGCGTGCTGCAGATCCACGTACTCAAGCAGTTCCTGCTGGCCAACCATCCGGAAATCCTGATCGTCTCCAACATTATCGAAAACGGCCAATCCATCGGCCTGGGTGACGCCGGCAAATTCTGGCATTCGGACCTGTCCTATAAAGAACTGCCGAGCCTGGGCTCGATGCTGCACGCCCAGGAGCTGCCCTCCGAAGGTGGCGACACCTTGTTTGCCGATATGCACAAAGCCTGGGACCAATTGCCCGAGCATCTGCGCAAAGCCGTCGAAGGTCGCAGCGCCGCTCACTCTTATACCGCGCGCTACAGCGAAACCAAATTCGAAGGCAACTGGCGCCCCACGTTGACCCCCGAGCAGCTCGCCCAGGTGGCGGAAGTCGTGCACCCCATCGTGCGCACCCACCCGGAAAACGGCCGCAAGGCGCTATTTGTCAGTGAAGGCTTCACCACCCGCATCGTCGGCCTGCCGGAGGATGAGAGCCGCGACGTGCTGGCCCAACTCTACGCCCACAGCGTGTTACCAGAAAACATCTACCGCCACCAATGGCAGCCCCACGATCTGGTGTTCTGGGACAACCGCTCGCTGATCCACCTGGCCGCCGGTTGCCCGAGCCATCTGCGCCGCAAGCTGTTTCGTACCACCATCCAGGGCGACGCGCCTTTCTGATCGGAGCATGACCATGTCCAGGAAAATTCCATTCGCACGGCTGGCGGCGACCGTCGGCCTGGGTGTCAGCCTCTTGGCCGGCAGCCTGATTGCACCGGCGTCCGCGCAGGCCGAAGGCGAGATCCGCATCGCCGAACAATTCGGCATCGTTTATCTGTTGCTGAACGTGGTACGCGACCAGAACCTGATCGAAAAATACGGTAAACAAGAAGGCATCGACATCAAGGTCGACTGGACACAGTTGTCTGGCGGCGCGGCAGTCAATGACGCACTGCTCTCCGGTTCCATCGACATTGCCGGAGCCGGTGTCGGCCCGCTGCTGACCATCTGGGATCGCACCCACGGCAAGCAGAACGTCAAGGCCGTGGCTTCCCTGGGTAACTTCCCGTACTACCTTGTCAGCAACAATCCCAAGGTCAAGACCATCGCCGATTTCACCGAGAAGGACCGCATTGCCGTGCCCGCGGTGGGCGTGTCGGTGCAGTCACGCTTCCTGCAATACGCGGCGGCCAAGCAGTGGGGCGACAAGGAATTCAATCGCCTCGATAAGTACACCGTCGCCGTCCCTCACCCGGATGCGACCGCAGCGCTGATCGCTGGCGGCACCGAGCTGACCGGGCATTTTTCCAACCCGCCGTTTCAGGACCAGGCCCTGGCCAACCCGAACGTGCACGTGGTGCTGAACACCTACGACCTGCTCGGCCCGAACTCGCCGACGGTATTGTTCGCCACCGAGAAATTCCGCAACGACAACCCAAAAACCTACAAGGCGTTCGTCGAGGCATTGACCGAAGCCGCGCAGTTCGCCCAGAACGACAAAGGCGCTGCAGCCGACACTTACCTACGCGTGACCAAGGCCAAGATCGACCGCGCCGAGTTGCTCAAAATCATCGACAACCCGCAGTTCGAATTCAGCGTTACGCCGAAAAACACCTACCCGCTGGCGGAATTCCTCTACCGCGTCGGTGCCATCAAGAACAAGCCTGAATCGTGGAAGGACTACTTCTTCCAGGACGCCAAGCCCCTGCAAGGAAGTTGAGATGAACGCGCCCTTGCAAGGCCACACGGCCAGCAACCTGCACACCACCGGCCCCTTACTCGCGGTGGATAACGTCAGCCTGGAATACCGCACCCCCGAGCGCGTGGTGCGGGCCACCCACCAGGTGAGTTTCGAGATCGACCCGGCCGACCGCTACGTGCTGCTCGGCCCCTCGGGTTGCGGTAAGTCCACCTTGCTCAAATCCATCGCCGGGTTTATCAAACCCTGCGAAGGCGAGATCCGCCTGTTGGGGCAAAAGGTCGAGCAACCGGGCCCGGACCGTATCGTGGTGTTCCAGGAATTCGACCAACTGCCGCCGTGGAAAACCGTCAAACAGAACGTGATGTTTCCACTGTTGGCCTCCAAAACCCTGAAGCGCGCCGACGCCGAAGAACGTGCACTGCACTACCTCGACAAAGTCGGCCTCACCGCCTTTGCCGACGCCTACCCACACACCCTGTCCGGCGGTATGAAAGCCCGTGTCGCCATCGCCCGTGCCCTGGCCATGCAGCCCAAGATCCTGCTGATGGACGAACCCTTCGCCGCCCTCGATGCGCTGACCCGGCGCAAGATGCAGGAAGAGTTGCTGCTGCTCTGGGAAGAGGTGCGCTTTACCCTGTTGTTCGTCACCCACTCCATCGAAGAAGCGTTGGTGGTGGGCAATCGCATTCTGTTGCTGTCGCCCCACCCTGGGCGGGTACGCGCGGAAATCCACAGCCATCAATACGACCTGCACAGCCTCGGTGGCGTGGAGTTCCAGGCGTCGGCACGGCGCATTCATCGCCTGCTGTTCGATGAAGCGCCCGAGGCCGAACGTGAGTTGGGCTTCGCTGATATCCGCATCGCGTATTAAGGGGAACATCCATGCGCCAGGAATATGAAATCACCCTCGAACCGCTGCTCAGCGTCCCCGTTGAACGCGAACTGCCCCTGCGCCAGCGCCTGTGGCAACAAGGCTGGCTGCGCAAGGGCCTGATCCTGATCGTGCTCGCGATCCTCTGGGAAGCCGTTGCGCGTTATCAGAATAATGACCTGCTGCTGCCGAGCTTCTTGCAGACCTTTCACGCGCTCTACGACGGCCTGCTCAGCGGCGAATTGCTCAGCAAGGTCAGCATCTCGCTGGTGGTGCTGATCAAGGGCTACCTGATCGGCATCGTACTGGCGTTCGCCCTGACCACATTGGCGGTATCGACCCAACTGGGCCGTGATTTGCTGAGCACCCTGACCTCGATGTTCAACCCGCTACCGGCGATTGCCTTGTTGCCGCTGGCGCTGCTGTGGTTTGGCCTGGGCCAGAACAGCCTCATCTTCGTGTTGGTGCATTCGGTATTGTGGGCGCTGGCGCTCAACACCTACTCAGGTTTCCTTGGCGTGTCCGAAACCCTGCGCATGGCCGGGCGCAACTACGGCCTCAAGGGCATGCGGTTTGTGCTGTTCATCCTCATCCCGGCGGCGCTGCCGTCGATTCTTGCGGGCCTCAAGATCGGCTGGGCGTTTGCCTGGCGTACATTGATTGCCGCCGAACTGGTGTTCGGTGCAACCAGTGGCAAGGGTGGCCTGGGGTGGTACATCTTCCAGAACCGCAACGAGCTGTACACCGATAAGGTGTTTGCCGGGCTGGCGGTGGTGATCCTGATCGGGCTGCTTGTGGAAAACCTGGTGTTTGACACGTTCGAGCGTCTGACGGTGAAGCGCTGGGGCATGCAGCGCTGATTTCATGGGGCGTAAGAATCTTCGTTTTTAATAGGAATGGTTGCTCTTTGCCCAGGCTGGCTTCGATAATCCCGCCCGAATTCGGCGCTGCGATGGCGTCGATCGGTAAAGGGATTTACGACTATGCGTTTTTTTGTCTTGGCAGCGGCTTTGTTGCTATCGACCTCGGTGTTGGCGGCGTTCGTTCCCGAAGCCGTGTCCATGCCCAAGCCGCACTACCCCTCGTTCCTGACGTCTGTCCCGGGACATGCGCGCATCAGCTTGAAGATCCACAATGATGGTTCGGTCAGCGATGTAAAAGCGCTCAGCGCCACCAAGCCCGAGTTCGGCGAAGCCGCCGTGGAGGCGGCCACACAATGGCGTTTCAAACCCTGGACGGTAAATGCGGATCAGCCAGCGGTGATCGACGCGCAAAACGAGATGATCTTCACGCCCGAGGAGATCAAGGCGAAGAGTACTCAGTTGTCCTTCATGGAAACGACCTATCAGTCCTGCAGCGCGTTGAACGAAGAAGTCAGCCAGTTCCGCCGCAACCATCCTTCCCGCCCGCTCATCCAAATGAAGAGTTTTGCCATCACCCGCGTCGCCGTGATGTTCCCGGCATTGAGCGGTAAAAGCGATTACAACGAAGGCCTGGTCCGCGCCGACGCGCTTGAAAGCGCCCTGCCGGAAATCGTGCGCAAATGCCAGGCCCATCCCAAATCGACCTACGCGAAATACCTGCCCAGCAACCTCCGACGCTACCTGTAAAGCCTGCTACGATTGCGCTCAATTCACGCCCCGTTGATCACGAGTGCTTGGCATGCAACTACCGGACATGAACCTGCTGGTCGCCCTCGACGCCTTGCTCGACGAGGGCAGCGTGGTCGGCGCCGCGCGCCGCATGAACCTCAGCCCCGCCGCCATGAGCCGCACCCTCACGCGTATCCGCGAAGCCGTGGGCGACCCGATCCTGGTGCGCGCCGGGCGCGGCCTGGTGCCCACGCCCAAGGCCCTGCAACTGCAAGGCCAGGTGCGCAACGTGGTGGAGCAGGCAGCGCTGCTGTTCCGCTCGGCGGACCAGGTGGACCTGAGCACATTGCGCCGCCGCTTCAGCGTGCGCGCCAATGATTTTTTCATCGGTGTGTATGGCGGGCGCCTGTTCGACACCATGGAACGCATGGCCCCCCTGTGCGAACTGTGCTTTGTGCCCGAAGGTGACACCGACGACGAGGCCCTGCGCGAAGGGCGCCTGGACTTGCGCGTGAGCAACACCATGCCGGTCAGCCCCGAAGTGAAGGTGCAGAACCTGTTCTCCACCACCTTCGTCGGCCTGGCGCGGGAAGACCATCCGTTGTTTGACGAAGAAATCACCGCGGCGCGTTTTGCCAGCTACTCGCACATCAGCATCTCGCGGCGCGGCATTGCGCGCGGGCCGATCGACACCGCACTGAATGCCCAGGGGCTGGAACGCCGCGTGGCGATGATCGCCCCGGGTTTCCACGGTGCGATGTTCATGCTGCCCGACTCCGACCTGCTGCTGCCGGTGCCCAAGGAAGCGCTGCTGAGCGCTAATCGCCTGAAGTTGCCACTGCGTGCATTCGCCTTGCCGATCTCGCTGCCGACGTTGGTGTTGGCCCAATCCTGGCATCCGCGATTCGACAAAGACCCCGCCCACAAATGGCTGCGCGAAACCATGCGCGAGAGTTGCCACGCCACCTGGCTCGAAGCCCAGCCCACCTGACGCCCCAAGCCAGCTCCTACACGAATTCAGGATTGCGTCTGGCGCAGTTATACCCTGCCAATAAGTAACTTTTTGTCATGTGTGTGCCTGATTAAACTGCTCGGGTATTTACCATTCCGAGTTATCTGTTCATGACGTCCCTCGCTGCCCCCGCACTCCAGGCCGCAGCCAAGCCCACTGCCATGACCCCGCCCGTCTTCGGTCCGCGCATCATCATCGGTCTGGTCGGCGTGTTGCTGGCCGTGCTGGTCTCCGGTCTCAACGAGATGGTCACCAAGGTGGCCCTCGCGGATATTCGCGGTGCGCTGTACATCGGTTTTGACGAAGGCACCTGGCTGGTCGCGGCTTATACCGCCACCTCCGTGTCGGCCATGGCGTTTGCGCCTTGGTGCTCGGTGACCTTTTCCCTGCGCCGCTTCACGCTGTGCGCCATCGGCCTATTCACCGTGCTGGGGATCCTGTGCCCGTTCGCGCCGAACTACGAAAGCCTGCTGGTGCTGCGCACTGTGCAAGGCCTGGCCGGTGGCGCGTTGCCGCCGATGCTGATGACCGTGGCGCTGCGTTTTCTGCCGGCCAACGTCAAGCTGTACGGCTTGGCCGGCTATGCACTCACCGCCACCTTCGGCCCGAGCCTGGGCACGCCGCTGGCGGCGCTGTGGACCGAGTACGTCGGTTGGCAGTGGGCGTTCTGGCAGATCGTCGCGCCGTGCCTGCTGGCCATGGTCGCCGTGGCCTACGGGCTGCCGCAGGACCCGCTGCGCCTGGAGCGCTTCAAGCAGTTCAACTGGCGCGGTCTGCTGCTGGGCTTCCCGGCGATCTGCATGCTGGTCATCGGCATCCTGCAAGGCAACCGCCTGGACTGGTTCGAGTCGGGCCTGATCACCTTCCTGTTGTGCGGCGGCAGTGCCTTGCTGGTGCTGTTCATGGTGAACGAGTGGTCCCAGCCCATACCGTTCTTCAAGCTGCAGATGCTCGGCCTGCGCAACCTGTCGTTTGCGCTGATCGTGCTGGCGGGCGTGCTTATGGTGCTGACCTCGGTGATCATCATCCCGTCGAGTTTTCTCGCCCAGGTCCAGGGCTATCGTCCGCTGCAAACCGCGCCAGTGATGCTGCTGATGGCCATCCCGCAGTTGATCGCGCTGCCGCTGGTGGCGGCGCTGTGCAACCTGCGTTGGGTTGATTGTCGCTGGGTGCTGGGGATCGGCCTGGGGATGCTGGTGCTGTGCTGCGTGGGCAGTGCGCACCTCACTTCGGAATGGATTCGTGACGATTTCTACGGCCTGTACCTGCTGCAAATCTTCGGGCAACCGATGGCCGTGTTGCCGCTGCTGATGCTCTCCACCGGCAGCATCCAGCCCATGGACGGCCCGTTCGCCTCGGCCTGGTTCAACACCATCAAGGGCCTGGCCGCCGTGATCGCCACCGGTGTGCTCGATACCTTGACCACCCAGCGCCTGCATTTTCACTCGACCATGTTGGTCGACCGCCTGGGTAACTCACCGCTGGCCGACGGCGACGCGCCGGGCCTGGCGCACCGCCTGCACGAACAGGCCGTGGTGCTGACTTCTTCGGATCTGTATTACGTCATGGCCGCAGTCGCGGTGGCGTTGATCCTGCTGATTTTCTGGATGCCCACGCGGATTTTCCCGCCTCGCGCACCGACTTGATTGAAAGGACTGTTCATGAAACGCAAAGACAAAATTGCCGTCTCCGTTATTGCTGTGTTCGCCTTCGGCGTGCTGGTGTATCTGGTCGCACCGGGTGTGCTGGGCAGCAAGCGCCAGACCACCAACGACGCCTTCGTTGCTGCGGACTTCACCCTGGTGGCGCCACGTGTGGCCGGTTTCATCAAGGAGGTGTTGGTGGAAGACAACCAGCGTGTCAAGGCCGGGCAACTGCTGGCGCTGATCGACGACCGCGACTTCCGCGCTGCCGCCCAGGCTGCCGACGCCGATGCGTTGGTGGCCCAGGCCCAACTGAAAAACGCCACCGCCACCCTCGAGCGCCAAAGCTCGGTGATCGCCCAGGCCCAGGCCACCGTCGCGGCGGATCGTGCCGAAATGGCCTTTGCCGAACACGAACTGAATCGCTACAACCACCTCGCCGGTGTCGGTGCCGGCACCGTGCAGAATGCCCAGCAAGCCAAGACCCGCATCGACCAGGCCACCGCGCGCCTGGCCAATGCCACGGCGGTGCTGGCGGCTGAACGCAAGCAAGTGGAAATCCTCACCGCCCAGCGCGACGCCGCCGAAGGTGGGCTCAAGCGTGCCCAGGCCGCGCTGGAATTGGCCAGTTACCAGCTGTCGTACACGCGCATTGTCGCGCCGGTGGATGGCATGGTCGGCGAGCGTGCAGTGCGGGTGGGCGCCTACGTGACGCCAGGCAGCAAGATCCTTGCGGTCGTGCCGCTGGAAGAAGCGTACGTGGTGGCCAACTTCCAGGAAACCCAGCTCTCCCATATGCACGCCGGCCAGGCCGTGCAGGTGCGCGTCGACAGCCTCGACGGTGAGTTGCTCAACGGCCATCTGGAAAGCCTCGCGCCTGCCACCGGGGTGACCTTTGCCTCGGTCAAACCCGATAACGCCACCGGTAACTTCACCAAGGTGGTGCAGCGCATCCCGGTGAAAATCGTCCTCGAACCCAACCAGGCGCACACCGAACGCTTGCGGGTCGGCATGTCGGTGGAAGCCAGCGTCGACACCCGGCCGGTCGTGCAGACCCGTGAGGTGGCCCAGCAATGAAACGAGTGGCCTGGCTCACCATGAGCCTCATCAGCCTGAGCGCCTGCACGGTCGGTCCGGATTTCCAAAAGCCCCAGAGCCCGCAAGTGACGCAATGGAACGCGCCCCAGGGTCGCCAGGCGGCCAGCCGTGCCGTCAGCGATCCCTTGCAGGAGCGCTGGTGGGATGTATTCCACGACGCGCAACTCTCGGCGCTCACCCGTCGCGCGCTCACCGATAACCTCGACCTGAAATTGGCCAGCAGTCGCCTGCAGCAAAGCCGTGCCGTGCGCCAGGTGACCACCGCCGAGCGTTATCCCAACGTCAACGCCAACGGTGATTACCTGCGCCAACGCAACAGCGGCAAGGGCCTGAGCGACCCTTCCGGCAACAACGGCCGCTCGGCGTTCAATCAGTGGGACATGGGTTTTTCCGCCTCTTGGGAGCTGGACTTCTGGGGCCGGGTAAAACGCGAAACCGAAGCCGCTGACGCCACCCTGCAAGTGGCTGAAGACGACCGCCGCGCGGTGTTGTTGTCGGTACTCGCCGAGACGGCCCAGGACTATATCCAACTGCGCGGCGTACAGAACACCCGCGCCGTCACCGAGCAAAACCTCGACGTCGCGCGACACAGCCTCAAACTCTCGCAGTTGCGCCTGGCGGACGGTGTGGCGACGGATCTGGACGTCGCCGAAGCCGCCGCCCAGGTCGCCGCTATCGAAGCGCGTCTGCCGGATCTGCAACAGCGCCAGGACCAACTGATCAACGCCCTCAGCCTGTTGATGGGCGAGCCGCCGCAGGCCCTGCATGCGCAGTTGTCCAAGGACGCCGCTGTGCCGCAGACCCAGCGCCAGGTCGCGATTGGCTTACCGTCGGAGTTGGCCGAACGCCGCCCGGATATCCGCCAGGCCGAAGCACGCCTGCACGCCGCCACCGCCAGCATTGGCGTGGCCAAGGGCGACTTCTACCCGCGCATCACTTTATCCGGCAGCCTCGGTTCCCAGGCCATGCAACTCTCGGATCTCGGTTCCTGGGGCTCCCGCGCCTTTGCCTTCGGCCCGCAGTTCAGCTTGCCGTTGTTCAATGGCGGGCGCCTGCAAGGCATGCTGAACCTGCGCGAAGCCCAGCAACAGGAAGCGGCGCTCGCGTACCAGCAAACCGTGCTGCGAGCCTGGCATGAGATCGACGACCAACTGACTCGCTATAACGCCAGCCAACTGCGCCGCGACAGCCTCGCCGAAGCCGTGCGCCAGAACCAGATTGCCCTGAGCACCGCGCAACAGCAGTACGTGGAAGGCGTGGTGGATTTCGTCAACGTGCTCACCGTGCAGAGCGCGTTGCTGGCCACGCAAGAGCAGTGGGTGGAGAGCTCGACCAGCGTGGACCTGGCCATGGTTGGGCTGTACAAAGCGTTGGGTGGCGGCTGGGAATCGGTGTATCCGCTGCAAACCGCTGGGCGCTGAACGGCGAAGAGTTTTTGTCAGTCGCGAAATAAGATAATTGCTCTCAATAGTGTATCTGAGCTTTTCATGGACACCGCGACTGACGGCCAGCGACAGCTTCACCTCCTGTACCGCGACCATCACGGCTGGCTGCAAGGCGGGTTGCGCAAGCGTCTGGGCGACCGTGAGCATGCGGCCGTTGTGGCGCAGGACACCTTCCTGCGCCTACAGATTGCGTGCATCAAGGGTTTTGCAAAAACACCACATAGCCTCGAAACCACTCGCTGTCCTTCAGATACCCCGGCTCTTCCCACTCCCCGCCCTGAATCAAGCCAACCTTGAACGGCAACCCCAACCGGTTCATCCGTGGCAAATACGCCGTGTAATCCGGGATGCTGTGCCGCCCCTGATACGTTTGCACCACCACTTCATCCACCACCCCTTTGAGTTGAGCGATGGCAGCCGGATCAGCGTTGCTGCTCCAGTCCATCAAGCCGGTGATGCTCAGGCGCAGGTCGGTGGGCAGGCGCTGGCGCAGGTCGCGCAGGAAGTCGGCGTATTCATGCAGGTACTGAGTGCGAGCATCGAAGTCGATCTGGATGCCCACCACCGGATTGCCTGCGTCGCGCCAGCGTTGCACCTGGCCGAACAGTTGGCGGTAGACCTGCTCGGGCCAGTGCAGGGTGTGGGCGCGGTAGACGATCCAGATGTCGCCTTCGGTAAGGCGCGGCACGCTGATGCCTTGGGCAATCATCTGCACGCCGCGCTGGGGCGCGCGGCGCGTGGAGTTGATCTGGCCCTGGAGGATGTACAGGGTTTTCGCCTGCTTGAGCACCGGCTGTGGTGTAACCCCGCTCCACAGCCAGAAGGCGTCATAGTCGCGGGCGTCGACGGCGCCGAAGGCCGGGCTTGCCAGCAACAGCAAACCTAGCCACAGGTGCTTCACCAGTAGTACTGCAGCGATTTGCCCCACTGGGTGTCGGCGTAGCTGGTTTTCAACTGGCGAAACCAGGCCTTGCGCACGGCCGGTTCTACATCGACGCCGCCGCAACTGTTGTAGCCCGAGGGCCCGTAGCAGTTGATGGCGCGGAACAGGGCGTAGGCCTTGTCATTCTTGGGTGCCTTGGCGTTGCCGATCACCTGTTTGTAGCCGTCCAGGCGCGAGAAGGTTTCACCCTTGAAGTCCGATGCACTGCTGCCCAGGCTGCCGGCGGCGCGCGCCTGTTCCAGTGGCATGCCGTCCAGGCCGTTGCGCAGGATGAACTCACCCAGGCAGTTCAAGCCTTGTGGGTTTTTGGCATCGCCCTGCAAGGTCGCGGCGGTTTGCGCAATGCTCGGGCAGCTGTAGCCAGACTCGGCTTTGTCGCCGTTCCACTGGAACAGCTTCAAGGTCTGGCTGGTGCTGTAGACGTAGCCCAGGCTGGTGCCCAGTTTGTCTTCCGGGGCAGAGGCTGGCAGCTGCTTGAGGTCGTCGGCGAAGGTAGCGTACTGACCGCGCAGCAGGTCTTTGTAGAGCAGCACGAATTGCGCAGTCTGGCGTTCCAGCGGATCGCTGGCCTGGGCGATCTGCTGGCGCAGCAACTCGGGACCGGCGACGTTGCGCAGCAGGATGTAACGCACCTGCTTGGCGCTGATCGGCGAATCGGCGGCAAACACCTTGGCCAACTGGCCGCTGCGCTCGTAGTTCATGGCCAACGCCAACTCAAGCTGATCGCGTTGCAACGGCAACTTCGCCAGCGGCAGCAGTTGCAGCCAGAGCGCTTCGGCGCCTTTCCAATCTTGCTTGGCTTCCAGGGCCAGGGCGCGCAGGGTTTGTTGGCTGAAGGCAAAGTAATTCAGGCTCGACGGCACGCTCTGGGGCAATTGTTTCAGCGCGGCGTCCGGCTGATGCTCGGTATACAGCGCAGACACCGCGAGCAAGTAGTCATACAGCTCCGGCGCGCTGGAAAACGCAGTTTTCTGCTTTTCCAGGTCGGTGCGGGAGAGGGCGGGCTGGTTGCCACCGCGCATCACCATCAGGTTGCTGACAAACTGGATCATCGGCGTGCTGACGGTTTCGCTATTGACCATCAACAGCTTGAGGTCGGCTTCCTCCACCAGTTCATCCACCGACACATTACGCTGCGCGTCCGTTGCCTCGGTCATTGCCCAGCCGAAGGCCTCGGCGAGCTTGGTGTTGTCACCTGCCAACCAATAAACACGGCGCAACAGGCCACGGGCGGAGGCCAGGTAGTCGCCCTGTGGATAAGTTTTCAGGTAACCGAGAAAGCCTTCCTCGGCATGGCTCAGGGCGGACTTATCCACATGCTCGAGCTGCGGCATGCCGTACTCGTCAAAGGCTTCAGCCTGGGCCTGGTTCAAAGACGTGCGCGCAGTCATATACAGCGCGGTTTCCTTCAGCCAAGGCACGTGGCTGGCGCTGGCGGCGGCAAAACCGCGCTCAGCGTCACCGAAGCGACCGCTGTAGAAGTCGGCGGCGGCTTGCAGGTAGGTACGGAACAGTTGGCCGTCGTTGGCCTGGATCTGCTGGGCGTCCACCACCTGGCCTTCCCACGAACAGGCTGTGAGCAGTTGCAGGCGCGCTTTTATCAGCAGCTCACGCTCAGCAGCCGGCATGTCGGCCTTGATCACCTGGCTGATGAACGCCGTGGCGCTGTCATCATCGTTGCTGCGGCAACGGCTGCCCTCGCCAGTCAGGAACGCTTCGCCTGCGGTCTTGTACTCGTCGCGCTGGATGCCCAGGGGCTTGAGCAGGGTGTCGAGTTCGGCGGTGCGTGAATTGTCCGGCTTGTTGTCGGGCTCATCGTTTGTCGCGGGGATAGGCGCCAGGCGATAGACCGGGAACGGCACCGGGCCGAAGCCCTGAGACAGATCATCTTCGCTCAGCGCATTGGGCGTGAGCGGTTCGGCCTTTTTGTCCGCCAGCAGCAGGCGCAGGTTGACGCGACTGTCGTTGCCGGGGCTGAGGAAGGGCAGGTTACTGCAGGAATCGAGGCTATCACGCGAGACGCGCCAGTCGGGGTAGCACGAGTCGTCAGAGCTGGCCTGGGCCTGTTGGGTGATGCCGGCAAGCAGTGCCAGTGCCAGGGGTGACAGAAAACCGATGCGCATGACGTGTCCTTGATCCTGAGTCCTTGGAGGGAGGCAATAATAGCGTGTTCCTACGGTTGCTTCGGAGAAGCCCTGCACAAATTATTGATTTGTCCGATTCCAGCAGCCAGCCTGGATCTTTTGTCCTAGAGTGGCGGTGTTTGCGCTTGGGCAATCGGGGGAATCGAGGTGCGTCGGTCTGTGGTAGAGCAAAACGAAAAGGTCGGGACGTTGCCCGCACTCAATCGCCTCACGTGGGAAGGTGCCGGCTGGATCAGCCGACTGTGGTGGGTACCGATCCTGGCGCTGGCCATGGTGCTGCGTTTTTACAACCTGACGTCGGCGGCGATATGGGGCGACGAGGGCTCTAGTCTGCTGCTCAGCGAATACGCCCTGGGCGACCTGTGGTTCCACGCCGCGCACGACGTGCACCCGCCGCTGTATTTTTTCCTGCTGCGCGGCTGGATCGAACTGTTCGGCGACAGCATCTGGTCGATTCGCGGCATGAGTGCCATTCCCGGTGTGGTCGTCGTGGGCTTGGGCATCTGGCTGACGCGGCAACTGTCCACCCGTCGTGCGGCGCTGCTGGCGGGGATACTGCTGGCGCTGTTGCCCACGGCGGTGCGCTACAGCCAGGAAGTGCGCATGTATTCGCTGCTGGGTGTATGGCTGCTGGGCGCCACGCTGGCGCTGGTTTACTGGGTACGCCAACCTGAGCGCACGCGTTATCTGGCGGCGTATGTCGTGTTGATGACGGCCGGTTTCTACACCCATTACTTCACTGCGCTATGCGTGTTGGTGCATTGGGCTTACCTGGGCATGCTGAGTGTCACGATGCCGCGCGACCAACGCCTGATCACGCGCCCGGCGTGGTGGTTGGTCAACGCCACGATTGTGCTGTTGTACCTGCCTTGGCTGCCGAATCTGCTGGACTTGGTGCAACACGTCGAACAGCTCAAGGTGGGCGGCGACATTGGCTGGGAAGAACCGGTCAGCCTGTTCTCCCTCCCCTCGATGATCTGGCAGTTCGTGCTCCAGGATGAAGGCGTCGGCTTCTGGGCGCCGCTGTTCTGGCTGTTTCCACTGCTGCTGGTGGCGGTGGTTGTCATTACTGCCTGGCATGACCGCGAGCGCTACCGACCGGCCAGCCTGATGGTGCTGTTCTTTCTGCTGCCATTGCTGCTGGTCTACGGCGTGTCGTTTGTCTCCCCGGTGTTTATCGAGCGTTACCTGACGGTCTACGCTCTGGGCTTGCCGATTCTGCTGGCGATGGCCATTGATCGTCTGCCGTCGCGGTTTGCACTGCTGGGAGCGGCATTGTTTGTGCTGTTCGTCGGCGTCGAGCTGGTGGGGTTGAAGAACAATTTCACCGTGGATGAGCACGACCAATTCAACGTGCCGGTGGAGTTCGTCAACCGCAACTATCAGGAAGACGACCGCATCGTCCTCAGCGACATGATGTGGTACCTCAGCTATGTGTATTACGACCAGACCGACGCCCAGTTGCAGCTCTACACCCCGCCCAAACCCGACGGCACGCCCACCCGGCCGAATGCCTATGGCTTCGGCACCCTGGTGGACCAGGACGGCGGACGCATCTACCTCGACCACCTGTCGGCACTGCCCGCCGAAACCCGTCGCGTGTGGCTGATCAGCAGCAACGAAGCGCCGGACGATTTCGCCCCGCTGCCTGAGGGCTGGCGCGAACTCAGTCGCCAGGATGGCGGCGGCGCCAGGGCGCGCTTGTTCGTGTTGTGTAATGTCCCGTCGGCGCAACCCGAGGGCTGCCGCTAGACTGGGTGAATGCTTTTTTCTATCAGGAGCCCATCATGGAATCGCCCGTGCATAGCTTGCCGTCACTGTTCAAACAGCTGGGTCTGCCGGATGACCCGGTGAGTATCGAAAAGTTTGTGGCGGTGCATTCGCCGCTCAAGCCGGAGCTGAAACTGGCGGATGCGTTTTTCTGGACGGACAGCCAGAAGGCGTTTTTGCGCGAGGAGATTCTGGAGGATGCGGATTGGGCGGAAGTGGTGGATGAGTTGAATCTCATGTTGCGGGGTGGGCGAGGGGGGTAAAAAAACCTAGGGTTTTACCGCGTTAGTGAGCTTTTTCTGACGCACGCGCCTGTCTCCCCACGCTAAGACCCGGACGGGCCAAGCCCCGATCTAAATGTGGGAGTTGGCTTGCCTGCGATAGCGGAGTGTCAGTCGACATATACCTCGAGTGGCCCACCGCAATCGCAGGCAAGCCAGCTCCCACAGAGTTTTGCGGTGTTAGTAAATTCTGTACCGACGCACCGACCACCACCCATCCGCTAAATTGTTTCAAAACTTGACGCATCTGGATCCATCCACCATATTGATAGTTAGCAAACTAACTGTATGCGAACTATCCAGTGCCTCAATCCCTCGAACAACTCCAGATGAACCTCAGCAGCAGCATGGTGGTGGGCGCCCGTAACTGGCGCAAAATCTGCCAGACCACGCTGGTGAGCTACGGCATCTCCGAAGCCTGCGCCGTGCCGTTGTTGATGATCGGCCGCCTGGGCGATGGTGTGCACCAGGTCAAGGTCGCCCAGGCGTCCGGGATGGAAAGCCCGTCGCTGGTGCGCTTGCTCGATCGTCTGTGCACCGACGGTTATGTGTGCCGCACCGAAGACGTGCATGACCGTCGCGCCAAGGCCTTGAGCCTGACCGAGCGCGGCCGCGAGCTGGTGCAAGCGGTGGAAGTGCAATTGGTGCGGCTGCGCAAGGAAGTGCTGGCAGACATGACCCCAGGTGATATGGAGGCCGCGCTGCGAGTGCTGCGCGCCTTCGAGGCAGCGTCGCTTTGAACGGATTTTTTACCGGTTTCCCGCCTGCCCGTGATTGGTTCTATGGGGTCCGTACCTTCGCGGCCTCGATGATTGCCTTGTACATCGCCATGCTCATGCAAATGCCGCGTCCGTATTGGGCGATGGCGACGGTGTATATCGTCTCCAGCCCGTTTGTCGGCCCTACCAGTTCCAAAGCGCTGTACCGCGCCATCGGCACCTTCATGGGGGCGGCGGCGGCCGTTCTTTTTGTGCCGATGTTCGTGCAGTCGCCCTACATGCTGGTGGTGGTGATTGCCTTGTGGACGGGCACCCTGCTGTTCCTCTCCATGCACCTGCGCACGGCCAACAACTACGCCCTGATGCTCGCCGGCTACACCTTGCCGTTGATCGCCCTGCCGGTGGTGGATAACCCCCTGGCGGTGTGGGATGTGGCAGAGGCGCGTACCGAAGAAATCTTCCTCGGTATCGCAGTGGCAGCAGTGGTGGGCGCAATGTTCTGGCCGCGCCGGCTGATGCCGGTGTTTGATGGTTCGGTGGCCAAGTGGTTTGCCGACGCTCAGGTCTACAGCCAGCGGTTCCTCACACGCAATGTAGAGCCCGACGAAATCAGCACGCTGCGCGGCGGTATGGTCGCCACCTTCAACACCCTCGAATTGATGATCGGCCAGTTGCCCCACGAAGGCGCGCGGCCGCAGACAGTGCGCAACACCAAGGAATTGCGCGGGCGCATGATCCACCTGCTGCCGGTGATCGATGCCCTGGATGATGCGGTGTACGCGATTGAACACCGCGCCCCGGAATTCGCAGATCAGCTCACACCGTTGCTGGAGGCCGCCAACGCCTGGCTGGAAAGCACCACCGAAACAGCCCCGCTTGAACGCTGGCGCGTGCTGCGCGACAAGGTCGACGCCGCTCAACCCCAGGGCGAAGCGCTGGATGACCGGCACACGCTGCTGTTCTCCAATGCGCTCTATCGTCTCGCAGAGTGGATCGACCTGTGGCAAGACTGCCGCAGCCTGCAAGCTGCCATCCAGTGCGAGAGCCAGGACACCTGGCGCGCCGTGTACCGTCACTGGCGCCTGGGCCGGCTCACGCCGTTCCTCGACCGTGGGTTGATGTTCTACTCGGCGTTCTCCACCGTCACCGCGATCATCGTCGCCTCGGTGCTGTGGATCCTGCTCGGCTGGACCGACGGCGGCAGCGCGGTGATCCTGGCCGCTGTCGCCTGCAGCTTTTTCGCCTCGATGGATGACCCGGCGCCACAGATCTATCGGTTCTTTTTCTGGACCGCCATGTCAGTGCTGTTTGCCAGCCTCTATCTGTTCCTAGTGCTGCCCAACCTGCATGACTTCCCGATGCTGGTGCTGGCGTTCGCCGTGCCGTTTATCTGTATCGGCACGCTCACCGTGCAGCCGCGTTTTTACCTGGGCATGTTGCTGACGCTGGTGAACACCTCGTCGTTCATCAGCATCCAGGGCGCCTATGACGCGGACTTCCTCAACTTCGCCAACGTCAACCTGGCGGGGCCGGTGGGCTTGTTGTTTGCCTTTGTGTGGACGCTGATCGCGCGGCCCTTCGGCGCTGAATTGGCGGCCAAGCGCCTGACCCGTTTCAGCTGGCGCGACATCGTCAGCCTCACCGAGCCCGCGACCCTGGCCGAACACCGGCACATGGCCGCGCAGATGCTTGACCGCCTGATGCAACACCTGCCGCGCCTGGCCCTGATCAACCAGGACACCGGCACCGCCCTGCGCGATTTGCGCGTGGCGCTGAACCTGCTCGACCTGCTGGCCTACTCGCCGCGCATCCTCGGGGTGCCACGGGTGTTGCTCAACCAGGTGGTGGAAGGCGTGGGCGGCTATTTCAAGGCGTGCCTCAAGGCCGGTGAACGCTTGCCCGCGCCCAGCGGTCTGCTGATGACCCTGGACCGCACGCGCCGCGCCCTCAACGGCCAGGGCCTGCAAGACGAAGACGACACCCGCCTGCACCTGCTGCACGCGTTGGCCGGGCTGCGCCTGTCGCTGCTGCCGGGCGTGGAATTTATTGGCGGCACCGAAATGGAAGCGCCGCTACCTGATGGAGCGCCTTTATGATCGGTGATCTGGATATCAGCGGGGTGTTCCTGCCCACGCTGCTGGTGCTGATGGGCATTACGTACGTGTTGTTCCTGGTGGTGCACGGGTTGTTGACCCGCGTCCACTTCTATCGCCTGGTCTGGCACCGGGCATTGTTCAATGTGGGGCTCTACGCGCTGTTGCTGGGCGCGGTGGACTCACTCAGTCGATACCTGATGACATGAAAAAACCTTTTTTAACCATCGGCCGTGTAGTCCTCACGTTGTTGATCGTGACGTTTGCGGTCGTCGTGGTGTGGCGCATGGTCATGTACTACATGTTTGCCCCCTGGACCCGTGACGGCCACATCCGTGCCGACATCGTGCAGATTGCGCCGGACGTGTCCGGGCTGATCCAGCGCGTGGACGTGCGCGACAACCAACTGGTGACCAAGGGCCAAGTGCTCTTCGCCGTCGACCAGGACCGTTTCAAGCTGGCCCTGCGCCAAGCCCAGGCCGCCGTCGCCGACCGCCAGGAAACCCTGGCGCAGGCCCAGCGCGAGTACAAGCGTAACCGTGGCCTCGGCAACCTGGTGCCCAGCGAGCAGCTGGAAGAAAGCCAGTCCCGCGTCGCCCGTGCCCAGTCGGCCCTGGCCGAAGCCCAGGTGACGGTGGATTCCGCCCAGCTCAACCTCGACCGCTCGGTGATCCGCAGCCCCGTGGACGGTTACGTCAACGACCGCGCGCCGCGCACCCAGGAATTCGTCACCGCCGGTCGCCCGGTGCTGTCGGTGGTCGACAGTAATTCCTTCCATATCGATGGCTATTTCGAAGAGACCAAGCTCGACGGTATCCATGTCGGCATGGGCGTGGACATCCGCGTGATTGGCGACAACGCCCGCCTGCGTGGCCACGTGCAGAGCATCGTCGCCGGTATCGAAGACCGCGACCGCAGCAGCGGCTCCAACCTGCTGCCCAACGTCAACCCGGCGTTCAGCTGGGTGCGCCTGGCCCAGCGGATTCCGGTGCGTATCGCCTTTGATGATGTGCCGGCGGACTTCCGTATGATCGCCGGGCGCACTGCCACGGTGTCGATCATCGGCGACAAGGCCAAAGACGGAGACCAGCCATGAAGCAGCTGCTGGCAACCGCTGCGCTGGGGTTGTTGCTGTCGGCCTGCCAAGTGGTGGGGCCGGATTACAAGCTGCCGGAAACGTCGGCCGTCAACCGTGGCGACCTGCAAGGGCCGCTCGCGGGCGAAGGCAATAATGTGGTGTCGGCGCCGGTGCCGGCGGACTGGTGGAAGCTCTATAAAGACCCGCGCCTGGACGAGCTGGTACGCCAGGCCATGGCCTCCAACACCGACTTGCGTGTGGCCGCCGCCAACCTGCAACGCGCGCGTTTCCAGACCCAGGAAGCGGAGTCCGCAGGCGGCTGGAGCGCCGGCGCCAAGGCCGAGGCCCAGCGCCTGCAAGAGTCGGGCGAAGCCTTTCTGCTGACAGAAAAAGTCCCAGTGGCCAATATTGGCAGCGCCAGCATCAGCACGTCCTACCAGTTCGACTTGTTCGGCACCCTGCAGCGCGGCATCGAAAGCGCCCAGGCCAGTGCCGACGCGGCCCAGGCGGCTGCCGACATCGCGCGCATCACCCTGGTGGCAGATGTGGTGCGCTCCTACACCCAGGTGTGCGCGGCCAACGAAGAACTGGCGATTGCCAACGAGTCCCTCGACCTGCAAGCCCAGAGCACCCAGCTCACCCAGCGCCTGCGCGACGCCGGGCGGGGTGATGAAACCCAGGTGACCCGTTCGCAGACCCAATACAAATCCTTGCGCGCCGACATGCCGCGCTACGAAGCGGCACGCCAGGCCGGGTTGTTCCGCCTGTCGATGCTGCTGGCCAAGCCGCTGGACCAACTGCCGGTGGGCACCGCCAGCTGCGCCGAGCTGCCACACATCGCCCAGTTGCTGCCGGTGGGCGACGGCGCGACCCTGCTCAAGCGTCGCCCCGATGTACGCCAGGCCGAACGCCAACTCGCCGCCGCGACTGCACGTATCGGCGTGGCCACCGGCGCGCTGTACCCGGACATCAGCATCGGCGCCACGGTGGGCACTGTCGGGATCCTCGATGACTTGGGCACACCGGCGACCAACCGTTGGGGCTTTGGCCCGCTGATCAGTTGGTCGGTGCCGACCAACGGCGCCCGCGCCCGTATCCACGAAGCCGAGGCCGCGACCCAGGGCGCCCTCGCGCATTTCGACGGTGTGGTGCTCAACGCCATCCGCGAAACCCAGACCGGCCTCGCGCAATACACCGCGCAGTTGCAACGCCGCGACGCCCTGGCCGAAGCGGGCGAGTCTGCCCGGGAAGCCGCAGACCAGACCCACCGCTTCTTCCAGGCGGGCCGAGCGTCGTTCCTGGCCGACCTGCAAGCCACCCGCACCTACACCGATGTGCGCGCGCAACTGGCAGCCGCCAACACCCAGGTTGCCATGAGCCAGATCGATCTGTTCCTGGCCTTGGGCGGTGGCTGGGAAAGCGGACGAACGCAAGCGTCACAGACCGGCAAACCCTGAGCGAATAGCTATGCTTTGACAGGCGGATCGCCGTGACGATTCGCCTGACACTGCTCGCGTTTGCTCATGGGGATTCCAATAATGAAAAACCCTTATGCTCCCGCTTTCTGGTGCGTGTGTTTCGCACTGGTGTTGTTATCGGCTGCCTATTTCTACGGCGTCATGCTGGCTCACCAACTCGACAAGGCCATGGTGTTTCTCGACAGCGCCTGCCTGGTGATCGGCACCCTGTCCATCGGCGTCGTGGCCTGGGCTTCCTACCAGAATCAACGAGTGAAAAAAAAGCTTCTCGAACAAGGCAAGACCCGCGTGGCGATCTGGGACACCAAGGTCGCCTTGCGCCGGGTCGAGACCGTGTTCGACCGCTATTTCTGGGGCAGCTATTGGCAGCCGGGGCGTACGTTCCAGGAAGTCATGGGTGACCTCACCGGCACGCCCTTGGAAAAAAGCCTCGAAGTCCTGAAAAAGCAGTGCGTAGCCCTCGACCAGCAGGTCGCGGATGGTAGGCATTGGCTGAATAACGCGCGGGAATTGTCCGATGTGGCAACCCAGATGGCCCGCGAGCGCTACCAGCTGGATTTCTGTGACCCCAAGGCCGACACCCCCGGCAATGCCGTGATACACCGCGAGTTTGAGGTGTTGGTGTACACCTGGACGGCGCGGCTGAAGAGTTTTGACCACCAGTTGGATGAAATTGAGCTGGAGTATTCCTGAACTACTACTGAACTGATCCCTCTGAAAGGCTGGGCCGTTTGTGGCCGCCAGTGCTAATCTTCCCCCGTTTTCGGCGGGCTTGAGCCAATCCCCCTCGGGGTTCAAGGAAGACAGCCCACTTCTCACAGGATTTGATCAGGTCACTTCATGAATAAGCCAGCAGTCGTTCTTTTGGGTTTTGTTGTCGCCGTCGGCGTCGTCAGTGCAGGCGGCGCCTGGTACACCGGCAAGCAGCTGGAGCCGGTGCTGCAGACGGCTGTGCAGGACGCCAACAAGGAACTGCAACGTTCCATGGCCGGTGTCGACGGCACCGTTGCCCTGGAGCTGGTGTCCCTGGACCGTGGCCTGTTCAGCAGTACCGCGCATTACCGCCTCAAGGGCCAGGGCTCGTTCTTCGGTGAACAGAACCCGAACCCCGAGCTGCTGATTGTCGACCATATCGAACACGGCCCGCTGCCGTTCTCTCGCCTGGTGTCGCTGAAGTGGCTGCCGGTCATGGCCACCAGTCACTATGCGTTGGAAAAGAACGCCACCACCGAAAAATGGTTCGCCGCCGCCAAAGACGTGTCGCCGCTCAAAGGCGTGGCCAATATCGGCTACAGCCGTTCGGTCACCGGCAACCTTGAATTGCTGCCGCTGGAGTTCAAGGACGAGACCTCCTCGGTGAGCTTCTCGGGCCTGAACCTGGATTTTGACAGCACCGCCGAGGGCAAGAAGGTCAAGGTGGATGGCTATATGAACAGCCTGAAGCTGGACGTAGTCGACGCCAATGGCGCGCCGTTCAACGCTGAGTTCGCCGGCCTGACCGTCGCCAGCAACCTGGAGAAATCCACCTTCGGTTTCTACACCGGCCAGAACACCGTAGAGCTAAGTGACACCAAGCTCACCTTTGGTCCGCAGAAAGCCGTGCTGACCTTCAAGGGCTTCGAGCAGAAAGACTCCAGTGAGATCAACGACAACAACATGGCCGGCCGTGTCGACTACAAGATCGACGAGATCGGCTACCAAGGCAAACCCGTCGGCTCTGCCGCCATGGCCCTGAGCTTGAAAAACATCGATGTGCCGTCGGGCCTGGTGCTGACCAAGCTCTACCAGGACAAGATGCAGCCGGTGCAAGCCGCTGCCGCCGCCGGCCAGCCGGTGCCGGAGCTGCAATTGACCGAGGCCGAGCAAACCCTGGCCGAAGCCAACGTCAACCAATTGCTGGCCGCCAAGCCGCACCTGGCGCTGGAAAACCTGTCGCTGAAAACCACTCACGGTGAGAGCAAGTTCAACCTGGTGCTGGACCTGGCCAAGCCGACCTCCATGGAACTGCCGCCGGTGGAACTGGGCAAGCAAATGGTCTCGCTGCTGGACGCCAACCTGACCCTGTCCAAGCCGATGATCGCCGACGTTGCCGCCCTGCAAGCGCAGGTCGGTGGTGTGACCGACCCTAAAGCCATCGAGCAGCAATCCCGGATGGCCAGTGAAATGGTCAGCGGCATGGCCGTCGGCACGCAGTTGGCGACCCTGGTAGGCAGCGACGTGGTCTCCAAGCTGCATTACGCCAACAATGAAGTGACCTTCAACGGCCAGAAGATGACCGTCGAGCAGTTCATTGGCTTCGTGATGTCCAAAGTCGGTGCGGTTGGCGGCGCGCAGTAACTATTTCGCCATCGCCCTGAAATAAAAGATGGGGGAGCGGGGTTGCCCGCGATAAGGGTCAAACAGTCGGCGTTCATGCCGGCTGGCAGCCCGTTATCGCAGGCAAGTTCGTTCCCCCATTCGTTTTTCAGATTTGCGGGCAATTCTGAACAATTGTTCTGACTTGTCCCTTTTCATACAGTCGTCGGGGATAGTTCCTACAGGAAAGCTAGGTCGGGTCACGAGACGCCGACACCCTGACGCAAATCGCTCAGGACCACCTATCGTTACAGCTTTCCGTGTGTAAGGAAGCTCACGATATGCTGCGAAACATTCCACTCAGTGCCTCAGGCCGGTTACGGCTGCTCATCGGGGTAACCTTGTGCAGCCAGTTGCTGATGCCCACCTTTGCCATGGCCGACCCGGCCTATGACGCCCTGATCATCCAGGCGCGCAACGGCAACTTCACACCCGCCCTTACTCAATTGCGTCAGCTGCCTGCCGAGCGCCAGACGCCAGGCCAGATCAGCGATCACCTGGTGATTGCCGGTTGGGCCGGCCAGGATGCCGAAGTGCTGAAGGTGTACGAGGCCCAGGGTCAGAACCGCAACCTGACCGCCCAGGCGCTGGCCACGGTCGCGAAGACCTATCGTAACCAGAAGCAGTGGGCGCAGGCCGAGGCGGTCTATCGCAAGGCGCTGCTGCGTGAGCCGAACAATGTCGACCTGCAACTGGGTCTGGCCCTCACCCAGGCAGACGGCGGTAAAGCCAGCGAAGCGGTGCAACGCGCCCGCGCGCTGGTGGCCGCCAAGCCCGATGACCCCAACCGGCGCATGGCCCTCGGCTACGCGCTGACCCGCGCCGGTTTGCAGTTCGACGCGCTGAATGAATTCGACCAGGCGTTTATCCGCGCCGGCGACAAACCGGAAGTGGCTCGCGAATACATCGTCGCCCTGCAAAAAGCCCGTTTGCCTGAGCCTGCGCTGCGCCTGTCGGCCCAGCGGCCAGGGCTTGTAGACCCTGTGACCCAACGTCGCCTGGAAGGTGACTTGGCTGCCGAGCGCGTGCGCATGGCCGAGTTCGCCACGCGCTCCGAGAAGGAACGCTATGTCATCGCTGACCGCGCGTTGCAGGGTTACGACCGACTCCTTGCCCGTTGGACCCCGGACCCCACCGCCCATGACGACGTGCTGACCTGGCGCATTGACCGCCTGGGCGCGCTCAAAGCCCGCGCGCGCACCGCTGACGTGATCCGCGAGTACGAAACCCTCAAGGCCGAAGGTGTGCAATTGCCCACCTACGCCGTGCGTTGGGTGGCGGCGTCCTACCTCGATCAGCGCCAGCCGGAAAAAGCCGAACCGTTATACCGCCAGGCGCTGAGTGCGCCCGACGCCGAACCCGATGATCGGGTCGAAGACACCACGGCGCTGTTCTACGCCTTGCAGGAAAGCGACAAAGCCGACGACGCGCGCGAGGTCGCCAACACCCTGGCCAAAAGCCAAAACCCACGGGTTGAACTCAAGGGCTTGCCCGTTGGCAACCCCAGCGACGCATGGATGGACGCGCAGCAACTGTCTGCCCAGGCTGGCGTCTTTGGCGGCGACCTGCCAGGCAGCGAGGCCGGCCTGGAAGCGCTGGTGGCCAAGGCCCCAGGCAATGTCGGCTTGCGCCTGGCCCAGGCCGATATGTACCGCGCCCGCGACTTGCCACGGCGCGCCGAAGGCATTCTCAAGGAAACCGAGGCCCAGGCCCCGCGCGATATTGGCCTGGAAGTGAGCCAGGCCTACACCGCGATGGACTTGCAGGAGTGGCGCCAGCTCGACGTGCTGACCGATGACGTGGTCGCACGCAACCCGGACAACCGCCAGGTGCAGCGCCTCAGCCGCCTGCGCGATGTGCATGACATGGCCGAGCTGCGGGTCGAGGCCTACACCGGCAAAAGCTTCGGTGGCGGCAACAACGGCGATGCGGGGGCGGTGTCGGGGAACCGTGACTGGGGCATCGAAAGCCGTCTCTACACGCCACCCATCGACGAAGACTGGCGCCTGTTCGCCGGTGCCGGCTATGCCCGCGCCGATTTCGAAGAAGGCACCGGCCAGCACCGATGGCAGGTTGTCGGCGTCGAGCGGCGTACCCGCGACATGACCATTGAAGCCGAGGTCTCCAACCACTCCTACGGCGACGGCTCCAAACAAGGCGCCGCCGTGTCGATTGCCCGCGACATCAATGACAACTGGCAATACGGCGGCAGCCTGGGCTACCTCCTGTCCACCACGCCCCTGCGGGCGTTGAATGACGGCGTCACAGCCAACGGCGGTAGCGGTTTTATCCGCTGGCGCGCCAACGAAAGCCGTGAATGGAAGCTGACCCTCAGCCCCTCCCATTTCAGTGATGGCAATGACCGCTTCGAAGCCTTGCTCAGCGGCCGCGAAGGCCTCTACAGCTCGTCCAAAGTGCAAGTGGACCTGGGTCTCGAAGTGGGTGCCAGCCGCAACAGCAAGGAAGACACGGTCTACTTCAACCCGAAGTCGGACTTCACCGTGTTGCCGGTCCTCAATATCAACCATGTGCTCTATCACCGCTACGAGACCCAGTGGAGTCAGCAGTTCCAGGTCGGTGCGGGTACGTATAGCCAGCGGGATTATTCCACCGGTGGCATCGGTCTGGTGGGCTACGGCCAACGCTTTCGCTGGAACGATGTCCTGGACGCCGGCGCCAACCTGAGCCTGATCAGCCGACCTTACGACGGTGATCGCGAACGCGATCTGCGCCTGCTCGTCGACCTCACTTACCGTTTCTAGAAGAGCCTGACCATGACCGTCCTCAGCCGATGCTTGTTGATTCTGGGCGTAATGCTGGCCAGTGCCTGTGCCCAGCAACCCGCGCCTTTCACTCCACCCGCCGAGCGGCCGACACCGGCCAACGAAGCGCCGTGGCCGAAAAACCATTTCCTGGGCATTGCCTACCACGACGTCGAGGATCGCGACCCCGATCAGGCGGTGGTGGCGGTGCGCACCGAACGTCTGATCGAGCAGTTGGCCTGGCTGCGCGAGAACGGCTACCAGGCGGTCAGCGTCGACCAGATCCTGGCGGCCCGCAACGGTGGGCCGGCGTTACCGCCCAAAGCCATCATGCTCAGCTTCGATGATGGTTATTCTAGCTTCTACACACGGGTGATGCCGATCCTGCGCGCTTATCACTGGCCTGCGTTGTTGGCGCCCGTGGGCTATTGGATCGATACGCCACTGAACAAGCCGGTGGATTTCGCTGGCCAGCCACGGCCGCGTGGCGAATTCCTCACCTGGCAGCAGATCCGCGAAGTGTCCCAGTCAGGCCTTGTGGAAATCGCGGCGCACACCGATGCCAGCCACACCGGCATCCTCGCCAACCCCCAAGGCAACCTGGAACCGGCGGCGACCTCGCTGCGCTTTGACCCGGCTACGGGGCGCTATGAAAGCCAGGCGCAGTTCGATGCACGGATGCGTGCCGATGTGATGGCGATCTCCAACAAAATCCAAAAGGTCACCGGCAAGAAACCGCGCGTGTGGGTATGGCCGTACGGCGCAGCCAAGGGCACTTCACTGGCGATCGTCGGCGAGCAGGGCTATCAGATGGCCCTGACCCTGGAAGATGGCCTCGACAGCTCGAATGACTTGATGAACAGCCCACGCTTCCTGGTGGCCTCCGACCCGGACGGCGAGCACTTCGCCAACAGCATCGTCGCGGCGCAAGCCAAGGCACCGCTGCGCGTGTTGCACGTGGACCTGGATAACGTCTACGACCCGGACCCGGCCCAACAGGCCCGCAACCTCGACCAGCTGGTGCAGAGGGTGGTCGACATGGGCGCAGGCACCGTGTTCCTGCAAGCCTTCGCCGACCCCAAGGGCGACGGCCTGGTGCATGAGCTGTACTTCCCCAACCGCCACTTGCCGGTACGTGCCGACTTGTTCAACCGCGTCTCCTGGCAATTGCACACCCGTGCCCATGCGGCTGTGTATGCCTGGATGCCGGTGCTCAGTTTCGCCCTCGATCCCAAGCTGCCACGCGTGACGCGCTGGGACCCGGAAACCGGCAAGGTCGGCCTCGACCCGGACCAATATAAGCGCCTGTCGCCGTTTGACCCGCAGGTGCGCAAGATCATCGGTGAGATCTACGAGGACCTGGCACGCAACAACGCCATCGACGGTGTGCTGTACCACGACGACGCCGTGTTCAACGACTTCGAAGATGCCAGCCCGGCCGCGCTCAAGGCGTATGCCGCCAACGGTCTGCCAAACACCATCGAGGCCCTGCGTGCCGACCCGGCCGTGATGCAACGCTGGACGCGCTTCAAGAGCCGCTACTTGATCGACTTCACCAATGAGCTGACCGCCAAGGTCCGTGCTATCGGTGGGCCGCAGGTGCAGACCGCGCGCAATATCTTCGCCGAGCCGATGCTCAATCCGGGCAGCGAAACCTGGTTTGCGCAGAACCTCGATGACTTCCTCCAGACCTATGACTGGACCGCGCCCATGGCCATGCCGCTGATGGAAGGCCAGGAGTACAAGACCTCCAACGCCTGGCTGGAGAAGCTGGTGGCGACGGTGAAATCGCGCCCTGGCGCGTTGGAACGCACGGTATTTGAACTGCAAGCCAAAGACTGGCGCACCAAAGAAGCGCCGGATATCAATGCCAAGCAAATGGCTGAATGGATGGGTGTGCTCAAGCGCCAGGGTGTCACGAGTTTTGGTTACTACCCGGACAACTTCCTGGAAAACTCCCCGGACCTGAAGACTGTGCGTCCGGCCCTTTCCAACCAATGGAACCCTTGACCATGTTCGACAGAATCCTGGCTTTATTCGTGCTGGCATTGGTATTGGGCGTGCCCCTGGGCCTGATCTTCCTGGTCACCGGGCAGTTCCTGATGGACTTCGTGTTTTTCTACCCGCTGTTCATGTCGGCGTTGTGGATCGCAGGCGGCCTGTATTTCTGGCTGCACTGGGAGCGCCATTGGCCGTGGGAAGAGGACACACCGGCGCCCACCTTGGCCGGCAACCCGCTGATCTCGATCATCATCCCTTGCTACAACGAAGGCGATAACGCCGCCGATACCATGCGTGCGGCGCTGGGGCAGGTGTATGCGAACATTGAAGTGATCGCAGTAAACGATGGCTCCACGGACAACACCGCTGCGGTGCTCGATGCGTTGGCACTGGAACACCCACGCCTGCGCGTACTGCACCTGGCGCAGAACCAAGGCAAGGCTGTGGCCTTGCGCATGGGCGCAGTTGCCGCGCGCAGCGAGTACCTGGTGTGCATCGACGGTGATGCGTTGCTGGATAAAAACGCGGCGGCCTACATGGTCGCGCCGATGCTCGATAACCCGCGCCTGGGCGCCGTGACCGGCAACCCGCGCATTCGTACACGCTCCACTTTGATCGGCCGCGTGCAGGTGGGTGAGTTCTCGTCGATCATCGGTTTGATCAAGCGCACGCAGCGGGTGTTCGGCCGGATCTTCACGGTGTCGGGTGTGGTGGTAGCGTTCCGTAAAAAGGCGCTCGACCGCATCGACTACTGGAGCACCGACATGATCACCGAGGACATCGATGTCAGTTGGAAGCTGCAGCTCGATCACTGGAGCATCTTTTACGAGCCACGCGCCCTGTGCTGGATCCTGATGCCCGAGACTGTCGGCGGCCTGTGGAAACAGCGCCTGCGTTGGGCCCAGGGCGGTGCTGAAGTGCTGTTCAAAAATATCCGTGGCATCTGGCAATGGCGCCATCGCTACCTGTGGCCGCTGCTGTTCGAATACTGCCTGTCCACCGGTTGGGCGTTTACCTTCCTGTTGTCGGTGATCTTCTACGTGCTTGGCAAGTTCATGGTGTTGCCACCGGCGATCGCGGTGGACTCCCTGGTCCCGCCAGCGTTTACCGGCCTGGTGCTGGCGATGGTGTGCCTGTTGCAGTTTGCGGTGAGCATCATCATCGACCGCCGCTACGAGAAAGACCTGTGGAAGACTCTGTTCTGGACCGTGTGGTACCCGATGGTGTTCTGGCTGGTCAGCCTGTTCACCACCCTGGTCAGTTTTCCCAAGGTGCTGTTCAACCAGCATCAGAAGCGTGCGCGCTGGGTCAGCCCTGATCGCGGCATCAAACCTACTGAAGAGGAGGCGTGATCATGAAACTGGTCAGAACCCGCCAACGTACGGTGATGTGGATTATCGATGTGCTGTTGACCCTGATGGCCTGGGCCGGGTTGATCTGGCTGCTGGCGCGCGGGATAAGCTCGATGCTGGAAACCCACGGTGGGCCGCGGATCGAGGCGCCGATTTTTGCCGCCCTCAACACCCTGCAGATCTACCTGTGGATCGCCCTGTTCAACGCCGTGATCCTGATCAGCTGGGCGCGCTACCAGCAGCGCCGAGGCCGCAAGTTTGCCCAGCGCCGGGCCGAGGCCAAGGCCCTGACCGACCAGAACCTGAACGAAAGTTTCAGCCTGGGCGAAGGCGACCTGGAGCAGCTGCGTCGACCGGGTGTGCTGGTGATCCATAACGACGAGGACGGCGGTGTTGCCGAAGTGAAATCCCACGTATCCCGTGATGTGGAGAAGCCTGGGCTGACCCTGGTGCCGGGCAAGGACCAGAATAAAGACGCCAGCTAGGTAAAGGCTGGAAGGGTCGTTCCCATGCAAGGTGGGAACGATCTCGTTTAATCCCGACAAATGGGATCCAACTCACAAAACCGCCGCGAACTTTTCTGCACTTTCCGGTACTAACTTATCTCGGCAAGAACTTGATGGCCAACTAATGGCAATTTATAAGTTCTCCGACGAATCGCGATCAATAGTGCTGCCGCTTGTCGGAATAATAAGTCCGATTACAAGTTGCATGACCTTTTGATTATATTAAGTCGTTATCAATCAATGGCTTGTGGTGAAAACTAGTACGAGCGTCTAACTAACTCGGCTTTTTGAGTGGGTGCAAGTTCGATGTTAGTTTGCCCGCCGTTGATTTTCGATGGATCGAACATGTCTTTGTTATTGCCACGGACCCGGTACCTGCTGTGCACTTTCCTGCTCGCTTATTTGAGCCTGAACAGCGCCATGGCCGCCCCTACGCCTGGGGATCAAGACCTGATCCGCGACCGGCAGAACCGGCTCCTTGAAGAGCAGCGCCGGCGCCTGGAAGAGCTTCAGGACCTGCCCGGCAAAGACACCAAGCCCCAGGCCCCGGCGCTGCCGGCGGATACGCGTTGCTTTCCCATCCAGGACATCGAACTCAAGGGCGCCGACAGCCTGTCCGCCGCCGACCGCACGCGCTTGCTCAAACCCTATATCGGCCAATGCCTGGGCGTTACGCAGCTCAATGAACTGCTCAAGGTCATCACCGACGACTACATCGCCAAGGGCCGCGTCACCAGCCGCGCCTACTTGCCACAACAGGACCTTTCCAGCGGCCATCTGCAAGTGCTGGTGGTCGAAGGCAAACTCGAAGGCATCAAGGGCGCCCAGGGCAGCACGGTCACCGACCGCGAACTGGCCATGGCGTTTCCCGGCAAGGTCGGTGAAGCGCTCAACCTGCGCGAAGTCGAACAATTGGTGGATCAACTGAGCCGCCTGCCGTCCAAACAGGCGCAAATGGAACTGACCCCCGGCACCCAGATCGGCGGCAGCGAAGTGCTGGTCAAAAACCAGCCGCAAAAACCCTGGCGCGCCAGCCTGTCGCGCAATAACGACGGCCAGAAAAGCACCGGCGAACAGCAGTGGGGCGCCGGCCTTGAGTGGGACAGCCCGCTGGGCCTGGCCGATCAACTGATCCTGCGCGGCGGCCACGACGCCATCAGCGACCATCAGAAAACCTCGAAAAACAGCATGCTGTATTACAACGTGCCGTGGGGCTGGTGGAACTTCAGTTACACCTACAGCGAGAGCGAGTACCGCGCGCCGGGCGACCTTGACGGCTACAAGTACAAGCAAACGGGCGACAGCCAGAACCACCAGGTGCGTGCCGAGCGCGTGGTGCATCGCGATGACGTGAGCAAGACCTCGGTCAACGTCGGCCTGACCCATCTGCGCACCAACAACTACTTCAACGACGAGCGCCTGGACGTCAGCAGCAACCGCCTCAGCGAGTTCCAGGTGGGCATCAACCACGGGCGCCGCATCGGTAGCGCCTTCGTCAACCTGGATGTCGGCATGCAGAACGGCACCGGTGCCTTTGACGCCCAAAAGGACGACCAGGAACGCATCCGCGGCAACCTCACCCCAACCCCGCGCTACCGCAAATACACCGCCACCGTGAGCTACCTGCAACCCTTCACGCTGTGGGGCGAATCGTTGAGTTTTTCCAGCCTGGCCACCGGACAGCGCAGTGAGGACGTGCTGTATCCGGCGCAACGCATGAGTCTCGGCGGCTCGTACTCGGTGCGCGGGTTCAAGGACCAGCAACTGACCGGCGACAGCGGCGGCTACTGGCGCAACGAAGTGCGCTGGGCACGCCCGGTGACCCTCGACTGGATGCGCCCCGCCTTTGCCGAATACGGCGCCAGCGTCGGCTATGACCAGGGCGTGATTCGCAACGATCGCTACAACGATGACCAGCACGGCAGGGTGTCGAGTAACTCCCTGGAGCTGTTCGCTCGCGGCAAAAACGTCAGCACCAGCGTGACCTTTGCCCACTCCCTGGAGCGACCTGGCGTGATGACCGAGCGCGAAGCGCCGATCTATTTCCGCCTGGATTTCTACCTGTAATTCAACGCCCGCAGCCTTTGAGATTTTGAATATGGACGTTCGCCCCGTTACTGCCCTGAAAACCCTGAGCCAACGCGGCCTGGCCTTGATCCTGGCCAACGCGCTGTTCTGGCAGCCACTGCTGGCCCAGGCCGACGGTATCGTGGTCAGTGGCCCGGGCACCACGGTCGGCCAGGCGGGCAACGGCGTGCCGGTGGTGAATATCGCCACGCCCAATGGCAGCGGCCTGTCCCATAACCAGTTCAAGGACTACAACGTCGGCCCCAACGGCGTGATCCTCAACAACGCCAACAGCATTGTGCAAAGCACGCAACTGGGCGGGATCATTGTCGGCAACCCGAACCTCAAGGGCGGCGCGGCGAATGTCATCCTCAACGAAGTCAAAGGTGGTAGCCCCAGCCAATTGCGCGGCTACACCGAAGTGGCGGGCCAGTCGGCCAAGGTCATCGTCGCCAACCCCTACGGCATCAGCTGCAACGGCTGCGGGTTCATCAACACCCCCAACGTCACCCTGACCACCGGTAAACCGGTGATCGATCAGGCCGGGCAACTGAAAAGCTACCAAGTCGACGGCGGCGCCGTGACCATCGATGGCAAAGGCCTGAACGCGAGCAACGTCGACCACTTCGAGATCATCACGCGTTCGGCCAAGATCAATGCGCAGATCAACGCGAAACAACTCACGGTGATCGCCGGGCGCAATGACGTCGACGCCCAAAGCCTGAAAACCACCGCGCGCGCCGACGACGGCAGCACCAAGCCGGAACTGGCCATCGACTCGTCGGCCCTGGGCGGCATGTATGCCGGTGCGATCAAACTGGTGGGCACCGAAGCCGGTGTGGGGGTGAAGCTCGACGGCACACTGGCCGCCAGTGGTGGTGATATTCAGCTCGACGCCAACGGCCACCTGAGCATGGCCCAGGCCGCCGCCAGCGGTGCGGTGGACATCAAGGCCGCGAGTCTGGAGACCAAGGGCGCGGTGTACGCGGGCACCACCCTCAAGGCACAGACCAAGGGCACCCTGAAAAACAGCAAGACCCTCGCCGCGCGCGACAGCATCACCCTGGCCAGCAATGGCCAGTTGACCAACAGCGGCATCGTCGAAGCCGGGGTCAACGCCGACAACACCCGCAATGCCGGTGGCGACGTCACCCTCGACAGCCAGCACCTCACCAACACCGGCACGGTGATCGCCAATCGCAGCCTTACCGCCACCGCGCAAAGCCTGGATAACCAGGGCGCTACCTTGAGCGCCAAGCAGGCACTGAACGTCACCGCCGCCAGCGTCGACAACCGCAACAAAGGTCGCCTGCTCAGCGACGGTGCACAAACCCTCAACGTCAGCGGCCTGCTGGACAACAGCCAGGGCGGCATCATCGACAGCACCGGTGCGTTCACCCTCAACGGCAATACCCTGGATAACAGCACCGGTAGCCTGACCGCCGGCGGGGCGATCACCCTGGATTTGATCGGCGACCTGATCAACCGCAACGGCAAGCTGGCCAGCGCCGGGCCGCTGCTGATCCAGCGCGCCGCTCACGTTGACAACCAGGGCGGCAAGCTCGCCAGCCAGGGCTTGCTGACGGTATTTGCCAACAGCATCGACAACCGTAACACCGGCACCCTGGCCGCCAACGCTGGCCTGACCCTGACCACCAGCGGCCTGTTGCAAAACAGCGGCAACGGCCTGATCCACAGTGAAAACGCTGGCGTGACCATCACCGCCGGCACCCTCGACAACAACGGTGGCCGCATCGCCGCCAAGGGCGGTGATGCGCAGATCGACGCCACTGACTTCAACAACGGCAGCGGCGCGTTGTTTGCTCGCGATCGCGTGCACCTGACCGGTATGAATGTGGATAACGGCGGCGAGATCGCCGGCAACCGGATCGACATCAGCCTGGAAGGCGCATTGAATAACCGAGGCCTGATCGAAAGCGCCACGGCCCTTGATGTCGAGACCGCCAGCCTGAACAACAGCGGGCAAATGCGTGCCTTGGGCGCCAGCGGCAAGACCCGCTACGCCATCGGTGGCCTGCTCAACAACAGCGGCAGCCTGGAGACCGCCAACGACCAATTGAGCCTCGCCGCCAATCGCTTCCAGAACACCGGTGGCAAGGTGTTGCATGTGGGCACCGGGGTGCTCGACCTCAGTGGCATCAGCCTCGATGACGTGGGTGGCAGCCTGGTCACCAACGGCGACCTGACCTTCGACAAAGTCAATTGGACCAACAGCACCGCGATCCAGGCCGGGCGCCTGACCGTCAACGTGGATAACCTGCAACAGACCGCCACCGGCAAACTGCTCGGCACCCGCGCCCTGGTCGGCAGCGGCAAGGACTGGATCGTGGGCGGCAGCGTCGCCAGCCAGGGCAGCCTGGATCTTTCGGTGGGCAACCTGCTCAACGACCACGGCCTGATCTTCAGTGGCGGCGACCTGAACCTCAAGGTCGAGCGCCTGAAAAACCTCGGCGCCACGATCTACGCCATGGGTAACCTGCGCGTCGACCGCGACGGCCAGGGCGGCTTGGCCACCAGCATCATCAACAGCTCGGGCACCATCGAGAGCGAGCGCAACCTGGTCCTGGCCGCCAGCACGATCCAGAACATCCGTACTGTGCTCACCACCGAGTCCGGCATCTACAGTGCCTCCATCACGCCCATCGCCTGTATCGACGGGGTGACCGGTGGCGACTGCGAAGGCGGCAAGCAGAACCGGCCGTTCCAGATCACCCAGCGTGATCACTTCATCGTCAGTGATGCCACGGCAGCGTCCAGCATCACCTCGGGCGGCAACATGCTGCTCACTGGCGGCGAGCTGCTCAACAGCAGCAGTAGCATCGCCGCCGGTGGCAACCTCACGGCCATCGTCAACCAACTCACCAACGTCGGCGTCGTGACCCACGATACCCAGTATGACCGCGTCTTTACCTCCGCCCGCGAGCGCAAGCCTGGAGGCTGGTACCGTGAAGCCGCTGCGTTCACCCAGCGCTATTCGGCGGGCCAGGACATGACCGGCGTCGAAGCCGGCCTGGCGTCGTTCATTGGCAAGATGGAGGGCGAGAAGGACAAGCTGCGCAAGACCACCCAGTTGATGGCGCCCGACCAGAGCTACGCCGCCGTCATCCAGGCCGGCGGCAGCGTAGACGTGAAGGCCCAGGCCGGCATCGACAACAGTGTCGTGCGAGGTGGCTACACCTACGTCGGCAGCGGCGCCAACACCAATGCGCCAGGCTACTCGACCCTGGTCAGCCTCAACGCGCAACTGCCACCGGACGTGGCCCAGCAACAGGTCAACCCACTGCGCCTGCCCGGCTTCGACCTGCCCACCGGCCAGAACGGCCTGTTCCACCTCAACGACAGCGATGGCGCCAAAGGCCTGCCCACCAGCCAGTTCGCGGCCAGCCCGCATAAATACCTGATCGAAACCAACCCGCTGTTCACGGCTATGCGCAAGTTCCTGGGCTCGGACTACATGCTGACCAAGCTCGGCTATGACCCCGACACCGCGCAAAAGCGCCTGGGCGATGGTTTCTACGAACAGCGCCTGATCCAGCAAGCCGTACTCGCCCGTACCGGCCAGCGTTTCATCGACGGCCAGACCAGCGACGCCGACCTGTTCAAGCACCTGATGGACAACGCCATCGGCAGCAAAACCGCGCTTAACCTGTCGGTGGGCGTAAGCCTCACCGCCGAACAGGTCGCGGCCCTGACCCACGACATCGTCTGGCTGGAAAACGCCACCGTCGCCGGGCAACAAGTGCTGGTGCCGGTGTTGTACCTGGCCCAGGCGAACAACCGCCTGGCACCCAACGGCGCGTTGATTTCCGGCACGGACGTCAACCTGATCACCGGCAGCAACCTCAACAACGCCGGCACCTTGCGTGCCACCGGCAACCTGCTGGCGAACGTCGGCGGCAACCTCACCAACAGCGGCTTGATGGAGGCCGCTGGCCGTCTCGACCTGCTGGCCGGCAACAACCTGAGCAACCGCGCAGGCGGTGTGATCAGCGCGGGCAACGTCAACCTCGCCGCCGGCGCCGACCTGCTCAACGAACGCAGCGTCACCACCCACGAAAGCGCCAGTAGCTACCGTACCGAACGCAGCGACTTCGTCAACAGCGCCGCGCGCATCGAATCGGCCAACGATCTGGCCATGCAAGCCGGTGGCAACGTCAACAACGTCGGCGGCGTGCTCAAGAGCGGTGCCGACACCACAGTCAAGACGGCGGGCGACGTCAACATCACCGCTTCAAAAAGCCTCGACAGCGGCGCCATCGGCAATCGTTCCAGCTTCACCACCATCGCCCAGCAAGGCTCGGTGGTCGAGGCAGGCCGCGACCTGCATGTGATTGGCGGGCGCGACATCAGCGCCGTGGCCAGCCAGGTTAATGCCAAACGCAATTTAGCGATGGCGGCTACGGGTAATTTGAGTCTCGGTTCGGTCGCGAACGAGCAACACTCGGCATCTAATTCGAAGAAGGTTACGAGCCGGGAAGATCATGTCCAACAAGTGGGCACATCGTTGGTGGCCGGTGACAACCTTTCCTTGAGTGCAGGCAACGACCTCCTCGTCAGCGCCAGCCGCGCGAGCGCCGGTAAGGAAGCTTACCTGTACGCTGGCAACGACCTTGCGCTGAACGCCGTGCAAGACAGCGACTACAGCTATTACCGCAAAACCAAAACCAGCAGCGGGTTGCTGTCCAGCAGCCAGAAGACGCGCATCGATAGTAGTAACCAGATCAGCCAGCAGGGTTCTTCCATCAGTGCTGACACCGTCGTTGCGCGCGCCGGGCGGGACATCGGCACAACCGCCAGTGACGTGGTTTCCACCAATGCCACCAGCCTGATTGCCGGGCGCAATGTGGTGATTGACGGGGCGACGGAAACCTTCGGACAAAGCCATTCCTCCTCGACTAAAAAATCGGGTTTGATGAGCTCTGGTGGGATCGGCGTTACCTTGGGCTCAAGCAGCAACCAAAACACCTTCACCAGCAGCACCGAGACCACCCGGGCCAGCAACATCGGGAGTGTGCTGGGCAGTGTGGACGTCCAGGCTAGTAAAGACCTGACCATTCGCGGCTCTGACGTGGTTGCCGGTAAGGACATCAGCCTTATTGGGCAAAATGTCAGCATCCTGGCGTCCGAAAATAACAATCGCAGCGAACAGACGGCCAAAAGCAAAACCAGTGGTTTGACCCTGGCGTTATCCGGCACTGTGGGTAGCGCGGTGGACTCCGCTTACAAGACCGCCAAACAAGCCAAGAATGAGGACGACGGCCGCCTCTCGGCGCTGCAAGGTGTGAAGGCGGGTTTGACGGGTGTGCAGGCGTGGCAGGCGGCACAGCAGAATGGCGGCATGACCAGCGCTAACGCTGGGCAGTTTGTAGGCATCGCCATCTCGCTCGGCTCGCAAAAATCCAGCTCCAAACAGACCCAGGAGCAGACAGCAAACCAAGGCAGCAGCCTCACCAGCGGCAATAACCTCAGCATTGTAGCCGCCGGTAACGGCACGCCTGGCGCAGACGGGGACATCCGTGTCCAGGGCAGCAAGCTCCAGGCCGGTAATGAAATGCTGTTGGCAGCAGAGCGTGATATCCGCCTGGAAGCAGCCGCCAACACACAAAAGCTTGATGGCAAGAACAGCAGTGGCGGTGGTGCCATAGGCGTCAGCCTTGGGTTCGGTTCCAGTGGTGCTGGCCTGAGCATCTTCGCCAATGCGAATAAGGGCAGCGGCAACGAGAAAGGCACCGGTACAACTTGGACAGAAACGACATTGGATGCTGGCAAGCAAGTCAGCCTGATCAGTGGGCGCGACACCGTCCTTAAAGGCGCACAGGTCAGTGCAGATCAGATTAAAGCCACAGTCGGTCGCGACCTGACGCTGCAAAGTCTGCAAGACACCGACGACTACAAGTCCAAGCAAACAGATGTCAGCGGCGGCGCGAGTTTCACGATTGGCACCATGACGGGTAGCGGCTCGCTCAGCGTCAGCAAAAGCAAGATCGACTCCAACTATAAAAGTGTGCAGGAGCAAACTGGCCTGTTCGGCGGTAAGGGCGGCTACCAGATTGATGTGGGCAACCACACGCAACTCGATGGCAGCGTGATCGCCAGCACTGCAACTCCGGACAAAAACCGCCTGAGCACCGGCACCCTTGGCTGGAGCGTTTTGAAGAACAAAGCCGACTATACAAGCCAGTTGCAGAGCGCCAGCGTCAGCAGTGGCAACAATGGCGTTGAAGGTTTCATCAGCAATATGCCGAGTGGCACGCTGGTCGCATTCAACCATGGCGACAGCGACAGCGGTACCACGTCATCGGCCATTTCCAACGGCACCCTCGACATCCGCGACCCTGCCAAACAGCAGCAGGACGTTGCAACGCTGAGCCACGATGTCGAACACGCCAACGGCAGCATCAGCCCTATCTTCGATAAGGAGAAAGAGCAGAAGCGCCTGCGGCAAGTGCAGTTGATTGCTGATATTGGCACTCAGGCGTCGGACATCGTTCGCACTCAAGGCGCCATCAACGCGGCCAACGCTCAAAAAGATCCGGAAGCGATAGCAGCTGCGCGAGACAAGCTGATCAGGGAGGGCAATACCCGGCCAACGGATGAACAGATCGCCGCACAGGTGACCCGTACGGTGATGCAGCCGTACGGAACGGGGGGCGATTATCAACGTGCCGCTCAAGCGGTGACGGCAGCTTTGCAAGGACTGGCAGGGGGTGACATCGGCTCTGCCCTTGCGGGTGCGTCGGCACCCTATCTGGCAAACCTCATCAAGCAATCAACGCAGGGCAACGATACCGCCCGAATCATGGCCCACGTGGTATTGGGTGCTGTGGTTGCACAGGCCCAAGGGAACTCGGCGGGTGCCGGTGCCGCGGGAGCTGGTACGGGGGAGTTAATTGCGGCGCGGTTGTATCCGGATATTAAAACTGAGAATTTGAGCGAGGAGCAGAGACAGACCGTATCGGCGCTTTCGACATTGGCGTCGGGGTTGGCAGGCGGGCTTGCAGGAGGTGACCTGAGCGGTGCAATTGCCGGTGCAAAGGCTGGCAACAATGCGGTTGAGAACAACTCGCTGGGTGATATTGCAAGTGCGTTAGCTGAGGGTAAGACACTTGAACAAAAGGCTGAAGAGCGCATCAAGGCTGAAAATGAGCGCTACAAGGAGCGAAACTGTGCAGGACTGAGCGCGCAAGCGTGCTCGGTGCAAATGTATGATGAGCGTCGTGAAAACCTTGCTTATACGGTGGCGGGTGGTGCAGTTGTAGCCGGAACGGTGGCAGGAGCCATGCTGCTTGGTCCAGCACTGTTAAATGCCTGTGGGATGAACCCAGTAGTTTGTACCGAACTGACATTAACAGCAGTTGAGTTGCCCTTTGGTGCCGCGACGGCTGGCGGTACGGCGTTAGGTGTGGGAGGATTTGGCAGGCTTGCAGCGAAGGAGGTAGCTGCTACTGCAGATGCTGCGGCAGCAGCGCGGAATGTCGAGACTGCAAAAGGTAGCGCTCTTGATGCAAAAGGTGCAGGTACATCTCTAGAGCGAGATCTTGCCTACGAAAACCCATCGAACCTTGTCCAAAATCGTGTAAGTGAAATTCAGTCACAAATACCTGCGAATTCTCAAGGCCGAATAACTATGGGGGTTGCGGTAGTAGAGGATACGAATGGTGTTCGCTCTGTTCTAGTCAGTACAAGTGAACCTCGTGGCTATCTTCGTCCTGGAGTGAGTTTGCAAGAAGGTGAGAAAGTAGTTGTTGGTACAGGCCACGCAGAAGCGGATATTGTCAGCTATGCCAATGCCAACGGATTGAAAGTTGTTGATATCGGTGCCACACGCCCTGTCTGTGCATCATGTCAGAACGTAATTGAACCGACAGGGGCCAATGTGTCAACGCCATTAAAACCACTGCCAAAGGCTAAACAATGATTATGCGTTTAGAGACGGTTGAGAAAGGCCTTGTAGAAAAGCTTAAGTTAGTCAGTGAGGAGCAACGAAGAAGTGCTGTAAAAGTGGCTTGCGAACTTGCTTTTCAGGCCTGTCCAGTGGAAGTGCCTATTGTTGTCGAGTCTCTTAGGCAACTAAGATCTGGTAATAAACTTACGACTGATCAGATTTCTGAGCTAGATGCTTTAGCTGCACAGTTGGATGAGAAGTATTTTGACTTGCAAGACAGTCTGGACGAAGGGCAAAACTTAAATGTAGAAGGCCTTCAGCTGTTTAGCCAAGCTCGCGCTGTATCGGCGCTGTCCTTAGCTGGTGGAGAGAACTCGCTTATGGCAGCAGCCGAAGCAATATATGAAGCATCATCAGCCGTTGATGATGGAACTCAAATTTTTAAAGCAGTACTTTCGGGTTTGCCAAAGTCTTAATCAGTAGGTCTTTTGCTTTGCCTAATATCCGGCGCATTCTTGGAAAAATAGGGGTCAGACCACGATTAGTGCACCAGTGTATATTGGTGGCCTGACCCCTATTTCATGTTTGTCTCCCCTGGTAGGCGTTAAGCCGGCTACGTATACTTCTGGTCAAATAAGCTCAGCGTTGCAGAAAGCCTATGGCGGTATAGGACGGCCCGAATTGTTTGAGTCAATAAAGCACCTGATTAAATAGGTATGCAAGCATGACTGATAAACAGATATATGAACTAGCTATTGATGATCTTGCTTGTTGTGGTGTTTGGTACTTTCCTATGGATGAGTCTGCGGAAGATGAGTTAACAGTTCGCCCTCTCATTGATAAGGAAACTTGTACTGACGCTCAAATAATCGTTCGCGCTAGTTTTGTTGGGGGAGATGGTACTAGTTACTTGGGCTATCTGTACTGGGATGGCGGTGGGGAAGTTGAGTACTTAAAGCCTGTCATTCTTCTTGAAGATGGCTCGTTTGTTACATTATGGAATGGGATGGTTGAACCTTCTTGGGCAGACTACTCTGCAAGAGCTCAAGAGCTAAGGAACGGACTTCCTTTCTCATATATTTCAGATTCCCTTCTCGAGCTGCCTGAAATTTCAGGAAGGCTTGAGGGACTATATTACTTAGATGGAAATCACATTTCCTGGGTAAGTTGATGGTTCAAAAGGACCTGCGAGCGGCTCGCCGTCTGGTGAAACAAAGTTAGTCGGTAACGGTAAACCAGCGGCTAATGATGCGAATTTTACAGCAACATCCACATCAGTATGGACGAGCATCTCGAGTGGGTGATCGGGGCCAGACACCCTTTTTGTTTGAGTTTCGAGAAAAGGGGACAGATTTATTTAGTACCGACCAGCGCCAAACCTAAATAAATCCGTCCCCGTTTTTCTACGTCCCCGTTTTTAAAAAAGTTTGGGATAGATTGATAGAGCAGAGTTCTTCAAAAGCTAGAGTGATAACGAGCAAGGAGTTTTTTGATGAATTTGGAAAATGACTTAAATGATGTACTTCATGATATTTTTGAAGGGCGAAAAGATGTGGCCATGTTTGTTGTAAGTGGCAAATATTATTATGTTGTTGATGATAAAGAAAACTATTGCATCGATGTTGGGGTGGAGTACAAAGCCTATATAGATGCTGGTGAAATGGACGCGGATCTTTATGATGATGTAGTAGCTAATTTTAGAGGTGGCATCCCTGTGCTGGATGTCAATACCTTTTCTCGGTATCTAGAAGCTGCAAGTTTGATTGAGTTTTCTGTTGAGGAAATGCGGGACTTTTTCTGTTTTGGATATTCTCCGGAACATCTCTTAAGAAAATAGGGGTCAGACCACGATTAGTGCACCAATGTATATTGGTGGTCTGACCCCTATTTCTCGCCAGCTGACTTGCCAGCTGTTCGAGTATTTGAAAAGGATGGGCTAGTCTATAGTTTAGATAATCGTCGAGTTCTAGCTGCATCTGCAGCCGGTGTGCCCATCAAAATCGTTCCCGCCACCGAGGCCGAAATAGCCAAGGAAATTGGAAGGAAGATGACTACACCAAACAACGGCTCTATAATTTGTGTTCGTGGGGTTTGTAAATAGGTGACTTATGGATTTAGATAAGATGATTGAGAGTATTAAAACAAGAGAGGAGTTTGCAGATTTTATTTGTGGGCTTAAGGAAGATTTGGAGCTGAATTCAGGCGAGTGGGAAAACCCTACGCTGGAAAGGTTTTTGGATGCAATGGAAGCTTGGGTTCGAGCAATGAATTTCTATGCAATGAACTCTGGAGATGAGGAAGCCCTCGTCCCTAGTTGGCAGACATTTGCAAAAATATTGTTTGCATCTAAGATTTACGAATAGTATTAGCGTTTTAATTGGTTCGTTGGAGGGAAATAGGGGTCAGACCACGATTAGTGCACCAATGTATATTGGTGGTCTGACCCCTATTTCTCTGGGCGCTTAAATCAAATGTGATGGGAGAGGTATTAGAGGGGCAAGTTGGAAGGGCATTGAGCGAAAAAGGGATGCTTTTGGATGAAAATAGGGGTCAGACCACGGTTTTGCGCTTTTTAGAGTTCAGCAGAATTGCTCTTTTAAAGTATGATTTATTTTTTGTAATTATTCGATTGTGTTGGCCTGGTGATGGGCGGCTAAGCTGTAAGCCCTTATTCATTTGGGGGTTTATATGGCTCGCCGTCCTAGAGTTATACTGCCGGATATCCCGTTGCACATTATTCAGCGGGGAAACAACCGGTCTGCGTGTTTTTATTCAGACGAAGACTATATTTTTTACATTGATAAATTAGACCTGCTTGCTGAATTGTATGGCTGTAAAATTCACGCAATGTGCTTGATGACAAATCACGTTCACTTGTTGTTGACTCCCACCTGCTTCGCAGGGGCTGGTCTACTTATGAAAGGGCTGGGTCAGCGCTACGTTCAATACATCAATCGAACCTATCAACGAACGGGCACGTTGTGGGAGGGACGTTTCCGCTCCTGTCTGGTTCAAAAAGACAACTATGTTTTAGCTTGCTATCGATATATCGAAATGAATCCGGTTAGAGCGGGCATGGTTGCTCATCCGGGCGACTATCGCTGGACCAGTTACAGGGCAAATGCACAGGGTGAGGCATCAAGCTTTTTAAGCCCACATGCGGTCTATAGAGAGTTAGGTAGCAGCACCATGCAGCGAGCCAAATCCTACCGGTCTTTATTCAAGGATCGGCTTTCACCTGAGTTGATAGAGCAAATTCGATTTTCTACAAACGGTAATTACGTTTTGGGCGATCAGAAGTTTGCGGCCGAGATTGAGCAGGCATTAGGTAAACGAGTTTCGCAGGGGGTGTCAGGACGCCCAAGGAGTGTGAGCTAAAAGAATAGAAGAATAGTGGTCTGACCCCTATTTCCATAAAGTGAAGAATGACTTAATCAGTCAATGGGAGGCTAATACAGGCCAAATGTGGCCGCGCTATACTGAGGACGTTCTTGCTAAGAATGGGCTTACAGTGTCACGAAAGGCGGGGCAACCTTTCGATGCACATCATATTATTGAAAATAGCTTTGGGGGGCCTAATGAATGGTGGAACATGCACCCTGCTAGATTCCCGGATCAGCGCCAAGGTGGAATCCATCGCGCGGGGAGCGTAGCGCGAGAAATTTTCTCAGATAAAAAATAGAGAGGCTCTGATGGAGAACTTTGAAGTTTTGATGCGAGAGAAGAAAGATGAGCATTTATTGGATGGGTTAGACGCTGTGGATGATGCAGTTTTACGTGCGATAAGAGACAGTTTTCAAAATGTTCCCGAAGATTATCTGGCATTCTTAAAAGACTTTGGTGCTGGAGAAATTGACTATGCAGGTATCATGCTTTACAGCGGCTTTTTAGAGGCTGAAGAGATTTTTGATGCAGGTACTGCTAACGCTTTTCGGGATATTCGATTTTTCGGAGATGATATGCAGGGCCGATGCTTCGGCTTCGATACAAACGACAACTGGTCTGTAGTCGAAGTGGACTCATCGAATATGAATATTAGAAAGTTGTCTGATGAATTTTCTTGTTTTTTATATGGTTTACTGAGTTGAGGGGAATAGGGGTCAGGGAAATAGAAAGGAAAATAGGGGAGGAAAATAGGGGGCGGACCACGATTAGTGCACTTATGTATATTGCTGGTCTGACCCCTATTTCCCCTATTTCCCCCGAGCAAATGCACAGCTGGAACCTTCAGCACTTATAACGCCTCATGATTGTTATAAGGAATTGGGAAAATATAGTGGTCAGACCACGGTTTTGCGCTTTTTAGAGTTCAGCAGAATTGCTCTTTTAAAATATGATTCATTTTTTGTAATTGTTCGATTTTGTTGGCCTGGTGATGGGCGGCTAAGCTGTAAGCTCTTATTCATTTGGGGGTTTATATGGCTCGCCGTCCTAGAGTTATACTGCCGGATATCCCGTTGCACATGATTCAGCGGGGAAACAACCGATCTGAGTGTTTTTATTCAGACGAAGACTATATTTTTTACGTTGATAAATTAGACCTGCTTGCTGAATTGTATGGCTGTGAAATTCACGCAATGTGCTTGATGACAAATCACGTTCACTTGTTGTTGACTCCCACCTGCTTCGCAGGGGCTGGTCTACTTATGAAAGGGCTGGGGCAGCGCTACGTTCAATACATCAATCGAACCTATCAACGAACGGGCACGTTGTGGGAAGGACGTTTCCGCTCCTGTCTGGTTCAAAAAGACAACTATGTTTTAGCTTGCTATCGATATATCGAAATGAATCCGGTTAGAGCGGGCATGGTTGCTCATCCGGGCGACTATCGCTGGACCAGCTACAGGGCAAATGCACAGGGCGAGCCATCAAGCTTTTTAAGCCCACATGCGGTCTATAGAGAGTTAGGTAGCAGTACCGTGCAACGAGCCGAATCCTATTCACCATTGGAACTTCGGCAAGACAGATTTCCCAACGCAGATCGTTGACCCTCGCCATCTTGTGCCCGTACCTTCGCGCGAGGCTCATCAACTGATACACCAACAAACGAGCGCGACCTCTAACATCTGGGTGGGGCCTATTTCTCCGTTGCACCGAATAGAGATCCCCGAATGGTCGACGCCCCTGGCGCCAAAACGGTGAAGGCATGAACGTTAAAACAGCATTGGAAGCGCTGGGGTTACCCCACGCGTTGGTGGCCTGCGCCGATGGAAGCATCGACCCGCCCATTTGCACGCTGCAGGCCCCTGCCGAGTGGTATGGGTTTCCACCTGCGCTGATCCCGATATGGAGTGACGGATCTCGGCCTACCTATATTGGGTACTGGAAGCACTGGTTTGTTGATCGTGAACCCACCTTCGTAAAAATGTACGTTGGCAGCGACCGAATGACCGTCGAGATCGCCCGCACGCCTGAGCAACTGATGGCCGTGCTCGCCATGATGTCCATGAGTCTTGAGGAGGGTGTCACGCCCGAACTTGAGCAGTTCGCCAAGGCGGTGGGGCTTGATTGCCTGGGCGCATTGGATGCGCAATCTTTGAAAAGTGGCGACGACCCCAAAGGCTTCGCCAACGTCGAACCGTTCAAGACGTTGACGCCACTGGCCAGTGTTGCTGACGGCGTAACGCGTTACACCGGAAACTTCCCGAACCCGTCCGCCCCAGCCCCTGATTGGTGGGAAAGCAGCTGCTATTTTGAAGTTGTCGACGAGCACATGCCGGTGCCCAAAGGCGTGGAATTGCCCGCGTGGTTTGATCCTGAACGCGAGAAAAAGCCGTTGTTCGAGGCTTATATGCAAGCGGGGCGCCTTGACTGCGCATGGCTGACCTTGAACTCCACTGGCTGGTCCATCGCCGATGCACGCCAGGCACTGGTGGCATTGCAGGCTCGGGCCGGTGATGAACGCTTTGATAAAGTGGTCGACTATTGGTTGTCCATTGCGGATCTGGATGCCGGAGGCTATTGAACTTGGCTGATTCGTAGTGGTTAAAGGTTACGTGCAATGGCGAGCCACGCAGTAACATGCGCGCCCGATGGCCTAATCAAGGATGATCAATGAAACCTGTAAAACTCTCCCTCCAAGCCTTCCTCATGTCCTGCCTGGTAGCTGGCTGGGGCCTGGTGTACGTCGATCGCATCAAGTGGGGCATCCGCGTCGCGGCACTCTTGTACACCGGTATCATCCTGATGGGCCTCTGCGGGGTGATCGCAACACCGGTCGGGTTGTATGTGCTGTTGGGCTTCATCATCGCGGTGAAGCTGGCGTCGGCGGTTGCGTCCGCCGTTTTGGCACGCCGCTATACAGGCCCGCTGGACGTACCGCGTAAACGGTTCCACGCGCTCTACGTTGGCGTGCTGATCGTGATCACCTTGATTCTGCTGACCGTGCTCCGGGCGCCGTTGCTGGGCTTCAATACGTACTTCGTGCCGACAGGCTCGATGGCTCCCACAGTGTCGATTGGCGACTACATCGTGTCCGACCTCAAGGCCGGTGCGCCCAAGGTCGGCGACATCGTGGTGTACCGCTGGAATGGCACCGAAGCGATCAAGCGCGTGGCGGGCATCGGCGGCGATACCTTGGCCATCGTGAACGGCGAGTTGATCCGCAACGGCGAAAACCTCGGCTTCTTCCACGCACCGGCAGACCGGGTCAAAGGCGCTGAGTCATTGACGCTGGCACCGGTAAAGGTCGAACCGGGTCACGTCTACCTGCTGGGTGACAATCGCTACAACAGCAACGACAGCCGCTTCATGGGCCAAGTCCCGGTTGCAGAGGTGGTGGGCAAGGTCACCGGGATCTGGTTCTCGAATGATCGCGCACGTATCGGCACGTTATTCCCGTGAGCCTTCCGACGTTCAGTCAAGTACACGGGCACGATTGAGAAAGAGTGTGAGCCCATCTGCGCCCGCTCAAGACAGACACAAACACCTTGAACCTGGAACGACACCGCATGGACGTCAATAACACCGCTAAACGCCCGACGATTCTGGCCAGCATCGGCCGACGCCGGGCCGCGCTCATCCTCCTTTGCCTGGCAACACTCGCAGGTTGCCAGGGTGTCCCCTACCGAGGCGCCGAAGATCAGGCGCGGATCAACGCCGACTTGAAACTGGGGGCGACACCTTCCCAGTTCATCCCCTTGCGTTGGGCTTACTCGGACTATGGCATTCAATCCGGTACCCAGACAAAGGATGCGGTTGCCGTGGTGCAACCGGGCCTGGTCACGCTGGTGGGGTATGAGGGCGGGCACTATGTGAGCCAGGCCAGCTTCCCGGTGGCATCGGTGGACTGTGCCTACATCTTCGAAAGCGAGGGCAGTGACAGGCCGGTATGGCTGCTGCAAAAAGAGCGCTTCGTGTTCCTTTCGCCGAGCGACCATCGTGGCAATGGCGACATGGCCAGGCGCGTGCAACTGGTCAAGGAACTGGGCAATAGCGGTTTCAAGTTGCAGCGCGATGCCCAGGGCCCAGCCTACCGCCCGACCGGGAAGTCGGAGCGCCAGTTGGTGCTCAATACCGTCGTTGGTCATCACATGGAAGAGGTCGCCGAGAACCAGGCTTACAACGTGTGCCGGCCTCAGTGACCCTTTGAATAGCCTGTGTGGCAAGCCCGCTTGCCACACAGAACGGCGTGCGCCCGTGCCGGTTTACAGCAACTTGCGTTGTACTGCTTCGTCCAGTGTGCTGCGCGTCAACGTCTCGACCACTTCCCGCGTATCAGTCTGGAACGGCAGGCCCACGATCAGCACCAGATGCACCCAGGTGCGCACCGACTCACTCTTTTTGACCCGGCCCAGCTCCTTGCCATCCTTGTCCTTGAACACGGTTTCAAGGGTAAAAATGTTTTTCGCGGTAGTGGGGATCACGAAGAATGTGAAGCCAGTAATGAACGCCGAAACCGGGCTGTATTCTTCATTGTTGTGCAGTGTGGCGTCCACATAGAGGTCCGAGTCGGCCTTGTCGGTGCTGACCCGCGAAAAGCGGTTGGACTGTTGGAAGGTGTCGGCCACAGCCTTTTCCCACAGCACTACCGGGGCGCCGACTGCCGCATTGCCCGGGCCGCCGTTGACATGGTTTTGCGCCGTGGTGCGCACGTACGCGGTAGGTTTTTGCGCCGGGGCGTGAGCGGTCGGTGGCCAGGTCTGTACCACTGGCAGTTCGTGTTGCGAGTAGGACACGCAGCCGGTCAGCAGGACCGCCGCGAGTACCAGGCTGTGCTTGATCAATCCTTTCATGTGTTGCTCCTTGAAACTAAGGTTTCGCCAGTTTGGCGGTGGCGGTGTCGAGCAATTGCGCGATCAGTTTGGTCAGTTGCTGGCCGCCCATCGAAGGCGCCCAATACTGGCCGCTGTAAAGCCCGACGTTGTGTTCGAACGTGATCGACTCCTTCGCCGATGCCAGTTCCTTGCCGTCGCGATCGACGATGACCAGGTCGCCGGCCACGTCAAAACTGTCCACGTAGATGGGGCCGTTGACCCAGATCCAAATGGTCAGCGTCAGCAGCGCGCCGGGGACGTAGGCCGGGTGCGGGGCGCGATGGCCCTTGAGGGAAGTCATGTTGAATTTGAGCGTGACGTCGTGCTCACCCAGGCGTACCGGGTACTCGGTGACCTGCTTGAAATAACCCGCCGTGCGCACGTATTGGTTGATCTGGGCCGTCAATGAGCGGCTGATGGCCGTCTTGTTGGCTTCGTTGACGTCGGCGGCACTCACCGTCACATCGGCAACTTGTGCACTGCGCGCGCTGCTGGTGGAAACCGGATGGAGCGGGGCGCCGATGGGGCCGGTGACGGTGTAGGAGACACAGCCGGTCATCGACAGCGCGGCAAAGAGCACCGTCGCCCGTAGGAGGGTTTTCGACACGTAATATCCCTATAAAAGAACGAACCAAGCCACTGTCTCGCCCTTTACGGGCATAACTTGAGCACGCAATTTTATTTATCAGGATGAGGCAAGAGCCATTATTGTTTTTGTTTGCCACACAACGTCTTAGGGACTGACGCCAGGGGCTTATGCGCCAGTGCCATTAAAACGACACTATCCTGGCGCCAAAACAGCTTGAGAACGGCTTTCAACTCCGTAAAATGCCGCGATTGTTTAAAGCTCGATACTTTTCAGGGACGAATTCAGACATGCGTGTGTTTGTCGTATTTCTCGCGGCCTGCCTCATGGCGGGCTGTGCCTCCAAGCCGGATTACTACATCTCCCCGGCGCCGGTGACCATTCCCAAGACGGCTACCTATTGGCTCGACAACTTTGATGTTGAGGTCCGGGGTAAAAACGAGCGCTTCTTGCCGGATGACAAAGTCCGCCAGCAACTGGGCGTCGACCTGATCGATCGCCTGCTCAAGGCCAAGCGTTATGCGACCAGCAAGGCATCCGCCGACTACATCCTGGATATGGACGTGATCTACGCCCGGCGTATTCAGGACACCCAGGGTGGTTTGGTCAGCCCGCTTATCGAAGACAACAAGTACCTGGTCGGTGTGGACTTCAACTACAAAGTCACCGTCAGGAAAGGCGATACCGAAGTCCTGCACTTCGCCCAGGCGCGCGAAGGTTTGATGCCTGCCGGCGCGGTTGGGCACTGGCAGAACCTCAAGACGGTCGGCGGGATTCTGACCCGCAGTGGCAACGCCAACGTAGAGCCGTTCTACACCGGTCTGTTGAGCCGCTTTATCGTCGATGATTTACGCAACATTCCGTCCCGCTAGTTCATTTGCAGAACAAACTTTCACTCCAGGAGCACCCCGTGAAAACACTGTCCAAAATCCTGCTGTCCGGCCTCACCGCCGCAGCGTTGCTGACCGTGGCCGGTTGCGCCACGGAGAGCAACCGCGCAATGCCGGTGGAACAAGTCGCCAGCGCCCACGTCGCCTATTCCGGCGTGCGTGTGCCGATTGCCGTGGGCAAGTTCGACAACCGCTCCAGCTACATGCGCGGCATTTTCTCCGACGGCGTTGACCGCCTCGGTGGCCAGGCCAAGACTATCCTGATCACCCACCTGCAGCAGACCAACCGCTTCAGCGTGCTGGACCGCGACAACATGGGCGAAATCTCCCAGGAAGCCGCGATCAAAGGCACCGTGCAGAAACTCAAGGGTGCTGACTACGTCGTGACCGGCGATGTGACCGAGTTCGGCCGCAAGGAAACCGGCGACCGCCAGCTGTTTGGCATTCTCGGCCGTGGCAAGACCCAGGTGGCCTACGCCAAAGTCGCGCTGAACATCGTCAACATCAGCACGTCCGAAGTGGTGTATTCCACCCAGGGCGCCGGTGAATACGCGCTGTCCAACCGTGAAGTGGTCGGCTTCGGCGGCACCGCCAGCTACGACTCCACCCTCAATGGCAAGGTCCTGGACCTGGCCATGCGCGAAGCCATCAACCGCCTCGTCGACGGCATCAACGCCGGCGCCTGGAACCCGCGCAACTGATCAGCAGCACCTCAAGGAGCAGTACAAGGATGAGCAAGGCAGTCAAGTTGGCGCTGATGCTGACAGCAGTCGCAGCGGTCGCCGGGTGCCATACGGCGCCTCAACCCCTGTATCAGTGGGAAAGCTACCAGCCGCAGGTTTACGAGTACTTCAAGGGCGAGCCCAAGGAAGCACAGGTCGAGGCACTGGAGCGGGATCTGCAGAAGATCAATGCCAGCGGCCGCAAGGCCCCGCCGGGCTACCACGCCCACCTGGGCATGCTGTACCTGAGCATGGGCAAGGATGACCAGATGGTGCAGGAGTTCCGCACCGAGAAAGCGCTATTCCCTGAGTCTGCTGCGTACATGGACTTTTTGCTGAAAAACGCCAAGACCGGAGTCGCCACTAAATGAGCCTGTTGAAACTCACCGGCGCCTTGCTGGCCCTGGCCTTGCTCGGCGGTTGCGCAGCCCCCAAGACCATTGATTACACGGCCTACAAACAGGCACGACCGAAGTCGATCCTGGTATTGCCGCCACTCAATGAATCGCCGGAAGTGCAGGCGTCCTACAGCATGGTCTCGCAAGTGACCTACCCGTTGGCGGAAGCCGGCTACTACGTATTGCCGATTGCCCTGGTGGACGAAACCTTCCGCCAGAACGGTCTCACCACCGCCAACGATATCCAGGCCGTACCGCCGACCAAGCTGCACGACATCTTTGGGGCGGACGCGGCGCTGTATATCACCGTCACCGAGTACGGCACCAAGTACATGCTGATCTCCAGCGACACCTCCGTGACGGCCTCGGCCAAACTGGTGGACCTGCGCACCGGCACCACCCTGTGGACCGGCTCGGCGCGCGCTTCCAGCGAAGAAGGCAACAACAACGGTGGCGGCCTCGTCGGCATGCTGATCACGGCGGCGGTCAAGCAGGTGATCAACAGCTCCACCGATGCGGCGCACCCGATCGCCGGTATTACCAGTGCGCGCCTGCTGTCGCCGGGGCAGCGTGCGGGGATCCTGTACGGTCCGCGTAATCCGAAGTACGGTACGGACTGATTGAGCGGTTCGACGGGGCAGGTTTTTCTGTCCCGTCGAACGGTTTAACCCGAACAGCCTGCGCCCTGCGTCTGACCTTGTGAACGGATCATTCATTCACGAGGTTCAGCCCATGTCCCGTCCTCTGCTCTTCCTGCGTCCTGCTGCCCAGGGCTTTGCCGTTACCTTGCTGGTGGCGCTGGCCGGTTGCGGGCTGTCTTCTTCCCGTGATGCAGCCAAGCCTGCCGAAGCGGCGCCTGTCGCCGAGCTGCAAAGCGTGCCCGTGCAAGGCGCGCTGGTTAAGCGCATGCCCATGCCGGCGCCCATGAGCGCGACAATGATGAGGCAGGACTCGGCGGCGATGGAGTACCGCAGCGAACCCCGCGAACAATACGCAAACCTGCCGGATAACCCGGTGCATCGCGTGGCCGAAACGCCGGTGTCCACCTTCAGCGTCGACGTCGACACCGGCAGCTACGCCAACGTCAGGCGTTTCCTCAACCAAGGCAGCCTGCCGCCCGAAGGCGCTGTGCGACTTGAGGAAATGGTTAACTATTTCCCCTACAGCTACGCGCTGCCCACTGACGGCTCACCCTTTGGCGTAACCACCGAAGTGGCCGCCACACCTTGGAACCCGCACACCCAGTTGCTGCGCATCGGCATCAAGGCGTCCGACCGCGCCGTGGCCCAACTGGCGCCGGCCAACCTGGTGTTCCTGGTGGATGTGTCCGGCTCCATGGACCGTCGCGAAGGCCTGCCGCTGGTGAAAAGCACGCTGAAATTGCTGGTGGATCAACTGCGTGAACAGGACCGTGTTTCGCTGGTGGTCTATGCCGGTGAATCCCGGGTGGTGCTCAAGCCCACCTCCGGTCGCGACAAGGTGAAGATCCGCAACGCCATCGACCAGCTCACCGCTGGCGGCTCCACAGCGGGTGCATCCGGCATCGAGCTGGCCTACCAGATGGCGCGCGAAGGCTTTATCGACAAGGGTATCAACCGCATCCTGCTGGCCACCGACGGTGACTTCAACGTCGGTATCAGTGACTTCGACAGCCTCAAGCAAATGGCGGTTGAACAGCGCAAAAGCGGCGTGTCCCTCACCACCCTGGGTTTTGGTGTGGATAACTACAACGAACACCTGATGGAACAATTGGCCGACGCCGGTGATGGCAACTACGCCTACATCGACAACCTGCGCGAGGCGCGCAAGGTGCTGGTGGATCAACTCAGCTCGACCCTGGCGGTGGTGGCGCGGGATGTGAAGTTGCAGGTGGAATTCAATCCGGCGCAGGTCAGTGAATATCGCCTGCTGGGCTATGAAAACCGCGCCTTGAAACGCGAGGATTTCAATAACGACAAAGTCGACGCCGGTGAAATTGGCGCAGGGCATACGGTCACTGCGTTGTATGAAATTGTGCCCAAGGGCGAGAAGGGCTGGTCGGAGCCTTTGCGCTACGCTGCTGCGCCTGCAGCTGAGGATAAATCGGGTGAGCTGGCGATGCTGCGCGTGCGCTACAAGTCGGCGGCGGGGGGTGACAGTCAGTTAATCGAGCGCCCCATCCGCAATAAATCCACCCAAGCGAGCGACGACCTGCGCTTCGCGGCGGCAGTGGCAGCCTTTGCACAACAGCTCAAGGGCGATGGCCGCTACACTGGCAGCATGAGCCTGCAGGACACTGCCGCACTGGCCCGCTCGGCCCGAGGCAATGACCCGTTCGGCTTGCGTAACGAGTTCGTGCAGCTGGTGGAGCTGGCTCAAAGCCTCAAACACTGAATTTGCCTGCAGCGTCGAACCAATGTGGGAGCTGGCTTGCCTGCGATAGCATCAATGCGGTGTGACTGAAACACCGAAGCGTCTGCATCGCGGGCAAGCCCGGCTCCCACAGGAAATCTGCATTGATCCATCGAAAGGAGTTCGCCACCTACATGGCCGTACCCGATGATTCACCCAGCGACGAAGCGCTGCTGGCCCGCTACCGAACCGGCGACAGTGCCGCGTTCGAAGCCCTGTACGCGCGGCATCGCCAGGGCCTGTACCGGTTCCTCGTGTCCTTGAGCAACAAGGCCGAACTGGCCGAGGAAATCTACCAGGAAACCTGGCTCAGCTTGATCCGCAGCGCCACCCAGCCACAAGGCCGGGCGAGTTTTCGTACATGGTTGTTCCAGATCGCCCGCAACCGCCTGATCGATTACTGGCGCAAGCACGGCATCCACAACCCGCTACACGACAGCTACGACGAGCAACTGCACGCCCAGGCCGACGACAGCGCCGGCCCCGAGCAGCAACTGAGCCTCAGCCGCGACCAGGCGCGACTCGACGCCGCGCTGCAAGACCTGCCCGAAGACCAGCGCGAAGTCTTCCTGCTGCGCCTGCACGGCGACCTCGAAGTGCCGCAAATCGCCGCCCTCACCGGCGCCCCGCTGGAAACCGTCAAAAGCCGCCTGCGTTACGCCCAGCAGAAACTGCGCCGCCTGCTGGCCGAGGAGATACCCGCATGACCGACTCCCGACACACCCCGGACCCCGACGACCTGCTGCTCCAGCACATGCGTCAACACAGCACCGGCGAACCGCCCGCGTCCCTCGACGCCTTCATCCTCAACGCCGCCCGCCGCGAAGCCCCGGCACCACAGCCAAGCCTGTGGCAACGCTGGCTGCACGCCTGCCAACGGCCACGCTGGCAGATGGCATTCGCCACCGTCGCAGGCTTGGCATTGATGATTGGCGTGGTGATGCGCGAACCCGTGCCGCAACCCGAAATCTCCACCGCGACCTTCTCCGCGCTTCATGATGAAGTCGCGCGTCCCGCCCCGGCACCGATGTCCGCGCCGGCGCCGGTGGCCCGACTGGCTGTAGCCCCCAAGGCTGAGAGCGCGCAAGTCATGGGCTCGATGGCGGATGAGTCGAGCGCCAAGCTCAGCAAGCGCGCGCCGGTGGTGTTGCCGGGGTTGGAGGAGGGGTTGCAGGAGATTGTGAGCCTGCGTGAGGCTGGGGAAACCAAGGCGGCGGATGAAAAGCTGTTGGAGTTGTACAAGCGCTTTCCCGGTGAAGATTTGCCGGCGCTGTTGGAGGCGTTGCAGAAACATTAAATCGTCGTCCACAAAAAAGCCCCAGGTCTTTCGACCTGGGGCTTTCTCATCCTATCTGGTGCCCCGGCGTCGTTTGAACTGGGCGGTTAGGCTGCCGTATTTACTGGGCCTCGTAGGTTGTGTGTCGGTTAGGCATACACGTGGGCATACATGGCCCTTTCTGCTGCGCTTGGATTTACGCCTTTGGTGGGAGCTTTTCCATCTCAGGAGGACGTTGTTTCAGCTCCGTCTCACGGATTACGCGGCCAGTCGTACCATCAAGCTTAAATAGGGTCCTGCCCACGAGTAGAAACGTACTTTTGCTGTCCGCCAGGATCAAATGGCCTACCAGGCGTTCGCCCTTGTCGGTTACCACCGTATCCACAGCTTCGAGGTCCCCGGCAGTTTCTAACTGGGTATACCTTTTAAAATCTGCAAGCCCCGCCCCCCTACCTTGTTGAACTCCGGCGCCAGGAGCGAAGAACGCCATAAACATGGCAATCCCTATCCATGCTGCAAGTCCAATCACTACGTTGGCCTTGGGCCTCCTCGTTATAACCGCAACAAAGAGCGCAGCAATTGCCACAAATGCGAATGCCAGGAGGCTGGGGCCTACGATGGGCCATTGTTCCGCAGCGTCCAATGCACCAGAGAACAGACTGGTGTACCCATGCAGAAGCAGTGTGGGTGTGCTCAGTGATAGCTCGTTCTGGTCGATACCGAACTGCTGAAATCTGCCGGATAGGAGCGAGTACCCGTAGATCACCAGCGCGGCTTGCGATGCTAGCGCTCCAAATGTAATCAGTTTGAAAGCCAGGTCTGTATTGGTTTTCGCCTCCTTGGCAGCTGGGTCATCTAACTTCTCGTGATGTGCAGGGACTGAGGAAGCAGTGACATGGATAGGTGTAAGCAGCTCTACCCTCAGCGGTTTGTCTCTGCGCCAGAACATGGTGTTTCCTACTCCAGTGGGTGACCTGAGAAAATACCCCCGAATCTGGTGGGAGGGTAGGTCTGATATGTCGCCGGGGACCCTGGAGCATTCTTGAAGGTACGGGGCATGAAACCCGCGAGATCGAGTTAGTGGGAGGCGTAGGAAGTTACTGAAATTTCAATCGTTGAAATTGAAAGGATGTTGAAGAAAAAGGGCCATCGTTACAGCATCGGTAAAGGTGGCTGTATCTGTTGCTGATAGTGAACACCTTGCATGCCGTCAAGCATGGTATGGGTGTCAACCACATCAACCTGTCAACCAACTTAAAAAATCCAGCCGCTAACACGAACGCGTGGGTTCTTTGCCCCGTACCTTTAAGAATGCTCTAGGGTCCTCACTATCGAACCAAAGCCAAGAGCATGACCCGCCTCGCTTCGCTGGAGGAGCAATACTAAATGGGGCTAGGGGGATACCCTGATAAAACCGTGTTACGGGTGTTACGCGTGCTAATTAAGTATGTAAGTATATGATTTTAAATGATTTATATGGCGTTAAACGGCTGTGACTGGTTTGCCCATATGCGTGTTACATGGCAAATAGGTGTTACATCAATGAATGCTCTGGGAGGAGCGGTTTGTGATGATTAAGGCGGGTCTTATCAATTAGGGGCTTTTGCTTAGAGGGCCGCTACCGCCGCTGCCCGTCGGCACCAGGGAATAAGGAGATTGATCATGTGGCTCAAAAATGTAGCATTTGCGCTGTTGATTTGCCCCCACGTCACCGCTTGCTTTAGCAAGCCATTCCAGCCCCCCACGGCCGATGCCGACTTGTGGGAGAAACCCGGCGCCAGTCATCAGGATGTGGTTGCGTCCATGTTGGCGTGTGGTGAGAAGAATGGCTCCGGCGTTGATCCCAAAGCCAGCTTCCAAGAGATGGCCCAGCGATTTGTATGTATGAAGCGTGCGGGCTATACCCGGCGTGACGGTTTCGACATCTGTGCATTGCACCCCAAGGAGCCGTTGAAGGCCTGTGAGTCGGCGCAATGAAGCCATAAAGGCATCGCACGGTATTAAAACTCGTTAGGGCGAGTTGCCCCAGGTATCTATAGGTACATTCAGCTGACTGCTTCCGGCCAAAAGCAGACTGTGGACAGGTAGCCGTTGATGTCTCTACGCTGGACGATCTAGTGGCAGCACAGCTGCAAAAAAAGGAGTAGTCACGTTGGAAGTTGCCATTGATCGAGATAGCGTTCATGCAGGAGATGATCTGGGAAGCCATGCGACGTCGATCAGACTCGATCCATCTGCAACGCTGCGCGCCTTAATCGAAGTGATACAAGATGCCGGCTACTTACCGAGTATCAATGGAGGCAAGGCTACTTGGATTATTTGGTCGTCTGACAAACCAATAGGTGTTTTAGCGCAGCAATGGCCAGCACCTAAATTGACAGTGCCGCCCGACAGCACCGTTGATCAATATTTCGGAAATACCGAACCTCGCCTTCTGTTCAGATATTGGTGTCAGGCAGATCCAGATGAGGTCTTTTCGAATATCAAGACCGGAAATGAGCTACCTTCACGATTTTAGGATTGGCGGTGGACATTTCTGTCGATCAATGCGGTTCAGATGACTGCTTTGGGTCGACTGCAGCCATTTGCGACAGGCAGCAGTCGGCCATAAGCGGATAGTCAAATCTTTGGGAGCGCGAATCGAATCGATCAATGCACAAACGGCCGGCCTCGACGTGATTACCAAGGTTGCCGACCGTTACTTCCAAAAAAACCACCAGTAGGACCGTCGGAACCCAGCAGCGCCATCTTGATGACTGTTGCCGCCCCTTCTTCAGGAGTCAATACGCCCGAGTTGCCATTGAGATCAGTCCGCACATGCCCAGGCTCCACGGCATTCACTTTGATTCCTAGCGGTTCAAGTTCTTTCGCGAAGGAGACCGTCACGGCATTCAGCGCCACTTTTGACGAGGTATAATCGAGAAGGTTGACGGTCGAATAGATCGATGTCGGATCGGTTATCAACGTGAGCGAACCGACACCGCTGCTCATCATGACGATCCGAGCCTGGTCAGCGTTTTTCAGCAAGGGCAGGAAAGCTTGGGTGACGCGTACCGGGCCAAACAGATTGACCTCGAAAACGGCTTTCATATCCTGCATTCGCACTTCACTGGGTGCCTTGGTCATGTCAACCGCAATTCCGGCGTTGTTGACCAGGATATCGAGAGCACCGATTTGAGCAGATAAAGTCGCTGCCGCTCGATACACGCTGTCTTCGACCGCAACGTCCAGCTCAAGGAGACCTGCATTGAGCCCGGCATTACGTAATTGGGTAACGGCCTGCTCGCCACGGCTCCGATCGCGAGCGCCGATCCAGACGAAGAACCCTGCCTCGGCAAGCCCTTTGGCAATCGCCAGTCCGATACCTTTATTCGCGCCGGTAACAAGCGCCTGTCGTGTGATAGTCATTGTGGTAGTCCTCGGAGTCTGAAGATGCTTTTTCTGTACGTTTCAAGGCGCTGGGCTGCCAATGTGAAGCATCCGCCCCCATACCCGTGTCGTGTAGCAAGCCGGGGATGGGGCGTGTTGTTCTGTCAGGAGCTCTGAGCTGCGGCATCGCTTTGGGCACCCTTGACGTGGTGCTGCAGATCGCCGGCAAAACGCAAAGTCACCTCACGGCGAGTGAACCGCCATTCCCCATGATGCAGCTCGAACTGGTCGAGGTACTTACCGGCGCATATAGGCTGCAATGGAAAGCCGTCAAGCTGTTGATGCACGGTGTAGTAGCTTTCCGAACTAGCCTTATCGCCTGACGGAGCGACATCAATCAGCACATTGGTGATCGAATGCCACGTACGGGGCGTACCATCGGCATGGATCTGAAGACCCGACTCGAAGAAACCTAACAGCCCCTCAACCGAGGAGGTCTCGTTGCCAAGCACATGAATCACCGCATGCTGAAGTACTTCGGCCACACCCGAGAAATCCCCGCTATCAAGACGATGGATGTAGGTGGCGTGAAGGCGGTGAATGGCGCTCTCGGCGGCTAGGCGCGCGGGTATTTCTGGTGAGTTGGTCATGGCTCTCTCCTGGGCCTTAGCCCACAAAGGAATGGTGTATAGCGGTGGCCATACGTTGGAAGCACTCGGCAGACGACCTTGGCGGCAATCCAATGTGGCGTCTGGCGAACAATGATTTGATAAGCGAGTTGACAGCCTTGCGGCAGGCGACGGAAATGGGATCAACCCTGCGGTTAAACTTCGAGGTCCGCAGTTATCCAGTGATCTAGGACTGCGACGCTCCGCCATCCGCGAACAGTTCGACACCGTTGATATAGCTGGCGGCGTCACTGGCTAGGAAGGCCACGGCAGCGCCAATCTCATGAGCTTGGCCGATACGTCCGATGGTGCTTTTTTCACTCAAGGACTCGATCACGGCCTCAGCGTGTTCCGCGAGCATATGGCGCAGTGATGGGGTATCCACGGGGCCCGGACTCAAGAGGTTGATGCGCACCCCGCTGCCTTTGATATCGAGCGTCCAGCTTCTGACCAGCGTGCGCAGTGCAGCTTTGGTTGCACCGTATACGCTCAGGCCAGGACCGGGATCGATGGAAGCTGTGGAGCCGATGATGACAATGCTGCTGCCCTTGCCCATGAGCGGCAGCGCTCCCTGAACGGTAAAGGTCACACCCTTGACGTTGGTGTTGAATACGCGGTCGAAGTAGGCCTCTGTGATGCTGCCAAGCGGAGCGATCTCGCCCATACCTGCATTGGCGACGAGCACATCAATTCGACCATGGCGGGCTTTGATTGCGTCAAACAGCACAGCGAGATCGGCTATCACCGAGACGTCTGCGATCATCGCGCTGGCCCGCTCCCCGAGCTTTGATAATGCCTCGTCCAGTTGCTCCTGCCGACGCCCGGTGATCACCAGAGTGGCGCCCTGGCCCGCCAGCTCTTGAGCGATGGCAAGGCCCAATCCCGAGGATCCTCCGGTGACGAGAACGACTTTGTCTTGAAATTGCATGCTGAAGCTCCAGTGTGTACTGAGGAATGAACTTATATAGCGAACACTACATAGCGCTAGCAAATGAAGCAAGACATTTAGTGATCACTATATAAATCTACCATTCAGCTCAGCACAGTTGCCCCGGCATATAGCGGTCGCTACAATCACGACCACACCAACGAGATCACCATGACCGACAAAATCCGCCAGCGCCGCCCTGCTTTCGACAGAGAGGCTGGAGTCGCCATCGCCCAAGCCATGTTCCACGAACACGGCTTCGACGCGGTGAGCCTCACGGATTTGGTCGAAGCCATGGATATCAAGCCGCCCAGCTTCTACGCCGCGTATGGCAGCAAGGCTGAGTTGTTCGAGAAGGCCATGCTGCGCTACGCCCGCGAGCACGCTTTGCCGTTGGACAAACTACTCGCTCCGGATCGACCGGTACCTGAGGCGCTTGCCGCCTTGCTGGTCGCGGCGGCGAAGCAGTATGGAAAGGACAGTGTCCTTCGAGGCTGCATGATCACTGAAGGCATGCGCGCGGACGATGAGGTTGCCCGCAAGATGGCGCAAACTCTGGCGGACGGAGGCGTCAAGGTGATTCGGGATTATCTTGATCAGGCACTGCCCGAAAAAGCCCAATGCCTTACCGACTACCTTTCGATTACCCTGCGCGGGCTATCGTCCGCAGCGTGTAACGGCATGCCCCGCAAACGGCTGATCGAGGCCGCACAGACGGCGGGCCGTTTCATTGCTCATGAGCTGGGTAAGGAGCAGCCAATGAACCGCTAACGCACACGCCTACCACCGAGTTGCACATTCCGAATTCAGCTATTCTGCCCCACCATCCACATTCAGCGTCACGCCCTTGATGTAGACGGCATGCATCCGGCCCACTAAAAACGCTACGGCTCCAGCGACTTCTTCAGGTTGGCCATATCGACCCAAAGCCTTCATTTGCTTGACCATCGGCGCCCGCCATGTCACTGGTCTCAGGGTTGAGCTCTGTGTTGATGGGACCGGGCCGGATGATATTGACGGTGATATGGCGCTGCCCCAGATCCGAGCCCAAGCCCGGCCATAAGCGGCAACTGCGGCTTTGCTGGCTGCGTAGTCGCCAATGCCGGGAAAGGGAGCGCGCGGCTTCTTGGTCTGCCGCCGGCGCGCGATGCAGCGAGATTCAAACTGCCGCCCGCCGCCTAGGCGGAACCTGTTTTGTGAAAACCGGGCATCGCGCCTATAAATCGCTGATGATCGTTCCGGGAATACTCTCGGCGAACCCGTTACCAAAGACGCCTACGGGCGTTGCAAAGCCGGGCCGTCGTTCACCGTTCAGAACACGCCGCGCCGCCTCGATGGCCGCCAGCGGTGTATAGGAATATCCGTTGACCGTCTCGATCTTCGAACACAACCTGCTGCCATCTTCCGTCATCACCTCGACCACAGCGCGGGCTCGATTGGCATCACGTTCCTGAGCACTGGGACCATCGGCCAGCAGTGACAAGTCCCCCTCAGGAAACGCATCACCGGAGATATGCACGAACATCGCGATGTTCGGTATCCGCGTCGTATGCCAACCAGTCACCAAATCGCCGAATGACAATGGCACACACAAGACCTCGCCGTCACCGAAATCAAAATGGCGTGGCTGGGCGTTCGGAGTCGGGACCAGTTCGCCATCGATTCGCGCCAGCACACCCGCCCCAATGATCTCGCCAACGCTCATCGCCGACCCCCGCGACATCGACCCAGGCACCTGGAGTGCAATGTTCAACGCCAAGGGATTAACGACGCGCTGGGCAACGTGCGCCGCTAGACTATCGGTGGGTACGACATCCCAGCCAACGCCGGGCAACATCATCACCCCTGCAGCGTCCGCAGACACACTCAACTGCTCAGCCAGCCGGTAGATATTGATCTCAGCGGTGATATCAAGGTAGTCGACCTTGGCTTCGATGCACGCCGCCATCAAAGCTGGAGCCGTATGCGCAAAGGGACCTGCGAAGTTCAGTAGGACTGTGATGCCTGCCAACGAACAAGCGGCGTTGGTATCTGCCTCGAACACGCGATAGGGCACGCGCAACTCGCCTGCAAGATCAACCAGGCTCTGATGATTGCGACCGCCTATTTCGAAAGGCAGACCCAGCGCCTTGGCCCGTTGGGCAGCCATGCGGCCGGTATAGCCCGTGGCGCCATAAATCAGAAGTGTATTCATTGGACGTGTTGCCAGTTCTTAAAGACGAATTCCAAGCTGTACCCGTCCGGGTCCAGCATATTGGCGGCGTAGTAATCGGGGTCGTAGTGCAAACGCGCTCCGGGCGCGCCGTTGTCGACGCCACCATGAGCCAGCGCCGCAGCATAGGCGGTCTCAACCTCGGCTTTGCTGCGCGCGATGAAACCCAAATGCGCTGCCCGCCCTTCAACAACCCCCTCACGCAACCAGAAGAACATACGCCCGTTGGCGCCAAAGCCCTTCAAATCAGGATGCCCGGGCGGACCGTCCTTGCCGTCGTAGTCCAGCCGTGCGGTGATGCCCAGCGGCGTGAGTGCCGCCTCGTAGAAACGAATGGAGCGTGTGATATCGCTTACCGACAGGAAAATATGATCCAGCATGGTGACCCTCCTCAGATGATGTAACCGCCAGCGACTTCGATGCTTTGCGCGTTGATCCAGGCGCCCTCATCGGAGAGCAGCATGGCGATGACCCTTGCTACGTCCTCGGGCTCACCTACCCGGCCCAGCGCGGTCTGCCCGGCCAGCAGGGCTTCGAACTCATCGTTGAGGCCACCGCCCAACTCGGTACGAATCGCACCTGGGGAAACCGCATTGCTGCGGATACGACGCTCGCCAAACTCCTTGGCCATGTAACGGGTAAGCACCTCCAGCCCACCTTTGAAGGCTGCATAAGGCGCTACTCCAGCGGTGGCCACACGGGTGGTCGCGCTGGTGAGGTTGACGATGCTGGCTTGCTCCCCAAGCAGCGGCAGCAGCGACTGGGTCAGGAAAAACGGCCCTTTCAGGTGGACATTGAAGAGCCCGTCAAACTGCGCCTCGGTGACCGACTCCAGCGGACTGAACAGGCCGTAGCCTGCGTTGTTCACCAAGCCCGCAAGCACGGTCGTGCCCCAGACTTCCTGAAGGACCGTGTTCACAGTGCTGCGAAAAGCCTCGAAGCTGGAAACGTCGGCAACATCGAGTTTGAGCGCAACGGCCTTGCCGCCGGCTTGTTCGATGCGCCGCACTACCGCCTGCGCGGCATCTAGGTGAGTATTGTAGGTGAGGATGACGCCCATGCCGCGTTGCGCTGCGTGTTCCGCTGCACTTGCCCCTATGCCACGGCTCCCACCGGTGATGACGATTACGCCCATGATGTTGCTCCGCTGCGCGTTGAATGAGCATCCACGGTAAGGGACTGGGGCTTAATGGGCGCGACGGTTCCTACTGCAAACTTGCCTGTTTCTGCTTTTTACTTGCGCCTCATACGGTGGCCGCGTCAGGATGCTCAACATGAACATCCAACTCAATGAACTGCGCACCCTGGCTGCCAAGGCCGAAAATCGTCGCACCGAGACCGGTATTCCACGCGTCGCCATGGTTCAGGGCAAGATCCCGGAGCACATGCTCGCCGCAGTCTATGACCCGATGATCAATCTGATTCTGCAAGGCAGCAAAACCATGACTGTGGGCGACCGTACGCTGCGGTACGACCCTGCGACCTATTTCGTCATGTCCATCGAGCTACCCGCAGTGGGCGCTGTGCACCCTGCCGTCACCGGCGAGCCATACCTGGCAGTCAGCCTAACACTCGATCCTATGGTGTTGTCGACGCTGCTGGCGGATCTGCCCAAACCTGCCGGGCGGCACGACAACGATCCGGGCTTTTCGGTCGCTGCCACCACACCAGAATTGATGGACGCCTGGGTGCGAATGCTGCGCTTGATGGGCAAACCTGACGATATCGCCGCCTTGGCACCCGCATATGAGCGCGAGATTCTGTTCAGAGTTTTGCAGGGACCACATGGCTGGATGCTGCGAGAAATAGCAGCGCCCGACACGGCTATGGCCAGGGTTAACCAGGCGATACAATGGATCCGCCGTGACTACGCCGAACCCATCAGGGTCGAGAGCCTGGCGCAACGAGCGGCCATGAGCGTCTCTGCGTTTCATCGTCACTTCAAGGCAGTCACGACCTTAAGCCCGTTGCAGTATCAAAAGCGCGTACGCCTGCTGCAAGCACGAATGCTGATGATCGCCAGCGCCAAAAGCGTCACGTCGGCTGCCTTCGAGGTGGGCTACGAAAGCGCCACCCAGTTCAGTCGAGACTACGCACGGGTTTTTGGACTATCTCCGGCGAGGGACGCGGGGAGAATCCTGGAGGCGACAAAGGCACAGGATCATTTGCGAAAGCAGTTGTAGTCTTCTAGGTGACTGCCATACCCGCCACGTTGGCGGAGTTAACCCGGTGGAATTTGCAAGTTTGTACCCACCGGATACGAGGCTTTGAACGCGATGCTTAAAAGTCGGGGTATTTGCCCGATAGGCAGCTTATGGCCGAAAACAGACCTTCGTGAGAGGCTGTTACGGCCAGCAACGGCCGCTGGAGCCTCGTTTGTCGCGGATCGAGCCCAAGGTTGCGCGAATACGCTGTCAGCAATTGACTTCACCTCGCGAGACCGCCATACCTGTTTTTTCCAATTCGACAGAGGTTGATCTGACAATGGTGCGAGTGGATGCAAACCTGATAACTGACTGGCACACATTCCACAGCGTATTCGCAGAAAAATTCGGTTTCCCTGGTTTCTACGGCCGCAATATGGACGCTTGGGTTGACTGCCTTTCATACCTCGATGACCCCAGCGCAGAAATGTCGTCTGTCCACGTTCAGAGCGGACAAACACTCTCATTGGTCATCGACAATGCCCAGAGTTTTAAGCATCGCTGTCCTGAACAATTTGAAGCTCTGGTGGAATGCGCTGCTTTTGTGAACTGGCGAGTCATCGTTTCGGGTGGCAGCCCGATCCTGGCACTTGCTTTCAATATCTAAGTGCTCGCGCACGTCAATCAACGGGGGTATCAATGACTGCATTGGGAGGAAAGTTGATTGTCCTGACAGGCTGTTATCGGCCATAGGCAGACAGTCGGATAACCCAGCCAGAGGTTGAGATGAATTAGGCATTGTTAGCAAGAAGGAGGGAAAGTGGGAACGGTTTTTTTGGGGGGGGAGAGGAATCATGTCCTTATCGGCAATAATATTTTCTTCAGAGCAATTGGCCGTCGGAGACTTTAAAGAAGTCATATTGGCCGATGGTGGGCATGTAAGTTCCGGCAAGCCTTTTCGGGGTAGCATCAGTGAGGGTGATTCAGATATTTGGTTAGCTTTGCATTCGAAGGATGTTATTGACGAGTTCTACGATGCTGAAGACCTTCAAGAATGGGAGGATGTCTTGGGGGCCGTGCCGCAAGTGATGATTGAGGTTAATCTTGATCATACTGAACATGCGAAATTAATGTACTTGAAGGTTTTTTTGAGCTTTGCCAAAGCTTGGCCTTGTATTTTGCATGACGTAGATGACGCTGTTCTTTCATATAGTTCAGTTTTAGAGAAATATAAAGCTCTTTTGGGATAGAAGTGAGCCATCAGGGCAACTCGTTAGCAGGGCATCCATCGACCGCTTTTGGCCGGAAGCAGTAGTTCCCGGATGTCCGCTACTGGCCGAAAGCGGTCCTAAGCCCACAGCCGCCAAAGATCAGAAGCCGAAAAATCTAGAGGCTTGTTTCGTAATGGGAGGATCTAGAGAAGCTGAGGCTGTTTAGGCTTCCGCCTCTTCTTTATCCGGCCTTTCTTTTGAGCTGAAGGTCAATGAAGTGGAGCCCCGCCTTGATTGCATCAATCGTGAGCGTCTCAACTTTAGTTTCTTTGGTTCCTATTGCGTTGAATTGCTGCTGCCACTGCTCTGAAGGGCCTGCCTCGCTTATCGGTGGCAACTGGACCCGGACATCATAAATGTGTAGGTAGTCGTGGCGTGCGAGCCGATCTGTTTTCAAGCCATAGAAACGCAGTGAAGTGCGAGCACAAACGCGTCACTACATGGGTATACGGTAGGAAGTCAGAGAAATAGACGGGGGGCGGATAGCCAGAAACAAGAAAGCCCGCACTGGGCGGGCTTCTTGAGGCGTTTCGTAGACCGTCTGAGACAGCCAGAAACCAGTATATGGTGCACCCGGCGGGATTCGAACCCACGACCCCTGCCTTCGGAGGGCAGTACTCTATCCAGCTGAGCTACGGATGCTTGTGCGGGCGACATCATACCCATGTCGACCTTGGGCGTCCATGCTGGTCTTTGGCCGTTTATACGTAGGAATTGGCCCCGCAGAGGCCCTGCGCCGGGTGCCGGTGATCGATGTGCTGGAACCTGGCTGAAACGCGCTGATCAGAAAGTTTCGGCAAATGCGCCGTTTTCGTTCTTTTTTTCGAACAGACTATTGCCCTGCACCCCCATTGATCCTAGGATTCGTTTGAGATTTCAAACGCTCTGTCTCCCGTGCGCTGTTTATTCAATCCCGCGCGCTGGGGCTGATTTCCCTGACGGCAGCCCACAAGGCGCCTTTCAACAACTCTAATTCGCTCCGCGTGCGCGCGGTGCTGTTAAGGAAAGCCGACATGCAGCTCAAAGATACCCAGTTGTTCCGCCAGCAAGCCTTTATCGATGGCGCTTGGGTCGATGCGGACAACGGTCAGACCATCAAGGTCAACAACCCGGCCACGGGTGAGATTCTCGGCACCGTGCCGAAGATGGGCGCCGCTGAAACACGCCGCGCCATCGAAGCGGCCGACAAAGCGCTGCCGGCCTGGCGTGCCCTGACTGCCAAAGAGCGCGCCAACAAGCTGCGCCGCTGGTTCGAACTGCTGATCGAGAACCAGGAAGACCTCGGTCGCCTGATGACGCTCGAGCAAGGCAAGCCGCTGGCTGAAGCCAAGGGCGAGATCGTCTACGCCGCGTCCTTTATCGAATGGTTCGCAGAAGAAGCCAAGCGCATCTACGGCGACGTGATCCCGGGCCACCAGCCCGACAAGCGCCTGATCGTGATCAAGCAGCCGATCGGCGTGACCGCTGCGATTACCCCGTGGAACTTCCCGGCCGCGATGATCACCCGTAAAGCCGGTCCGGCCCTGGCCGCCGGTTGCACCATGGTGATCAAGCCAGCTTCGCAAACGCCGTTCTCGGCCCTGGCCTTGGTTGAGCTGGCGCACCGTGCCGGTATCCCGAAAGGTGTGCTGAGCGTGGTGACCGGCAGCGCCGGCGACATCGGCGGCGAGCTGACCAGCAACCCGATCGTGCGCAAATTGTCCTTCACCGGCTCGACCGAAATCGGTCGCCAGTTGATGGCCGAATGCGCCAAGGACATCAAGAAAGTCTCCCTGGAACTGGGCGGCAACGCGCCGTTCATTGTGTTCGACGACGCCGACCTGGATAAGGCCGTCGAAGGCGCGATCATCTCCAAGTACCGCAACAACGGCCAGACCTGCGTCTGTGCCAACCGCTTGTACATCCAGGATTCGGTGTACGACGCATTCGCGGAAAAACTCAAAGTGGCCGTGGCCAAGCTCAAGATCGGCAACGGTCTGGAAGAGGGCACCACCACCGGTCCGCTGATCGACGAAAAAGCCGTCGCCAAGGTCCAGGAGCACATTGCCGATGCGCTGAGCAAAGGCGCCAAGCTGTTGGCCGGTGGCAAGGTGATGGAAGGCAATTTCTTCGAGCCGACTATTCTGGTCGACGTGCCGAAAGACGCTGCGGTGGCGAAAGAAGAAACCTTCGGCCCATTGGCGCCGCTGTTCCGCTTTAAAGACGAAGCCGAAGTGATCGCGATGTCCAACGACACCGAGTTCGGCCTGGCTTCCTACTTCTATGCCCGTGACCTGGGCCGTGTGTTCCGCGTGGCTGAAGCCCTGGAATACGGCATGGTCGGCGTCAACACCGGGTTGATCTCCAATGAAGTGGCGCCGTTCGGCGGCATCAAGGCCTCGGGCCTGGGCCGTGAAGGCTCCAAGTACGGGATCGAGGATTACCTGGAAATCAAATACCTCTGCCTGGGCATCTAAGCTCAGCAAGAGATCGCAGCAAACGCAGAGGGCACGAGAGCGCTGTCCCTTTGCGTGTTTCACCCCGTAATTCGTAGTGGCCGGGAAAGCTGTGGCAGTCGATCATCGCATGCTGCCGTAGTTGCCTCCCCGCCACGTATTCCTTGGACCACGCCACCCGATGAGTGGCGAATGAGGACTTTATGAGCAAGACCAACGCATCCCTGATGAAACGCCGCGAAGCCGCTGTACCGCGCGGTGTTGGCCAGATCCACCCGATCTTCGCCGAATCCGCGAAGAACGCCACCGTGACCGACGTTGAAGGTCGCGAGTTCATCGATTTCGCCGGTGGTATCGCCGTGCTGAACACCGGCCACGTGCACCCGAAAATCATCGCGGCCGTGACCGAGCAGTTGAACAAGTTGACCCACACCTGCTTCCAGGTCTTGGCCTACGAGCCTTACGTGGAACTGTGCGAGAAAGTGAACGCCAAGGTCCCAGGTGATTTCGCCAAGAAAACCCTGCTGGTCACCACCGGTTCCGAAGCCGTTGAAAACGCCGTGAAAATCGCCCGTGCCGCGACTGGCCGCGCCGGCGTGATCGCATTCACCGGTGCCTACCACGGCCGTACCATGATGACCCTGGGTCTCACCGGTAAAGTCGTGCCTTACTCGGCCGGCATGGGCTTGATGCCAGGCGGCGTGTTCCGCGCGCTGTACCCGAACGAACTGCACGGTGTGAGCGTGGACGACTCGATCGCCAGCATCGAACGCATCTTCAAGAACGATGCCGAGCCGCGCGACATCGCCGCGATCATCATCGAGCCGGTGCAGGGCGAAGGCGGTTTCTACGTCGCGCCTAAAGCCTTTATGAAGCGCCTGCGCGAGCTGTGTGACAAGCACGGCATCCTGCTGATCGCCGACGAAGTGCAAACCGGTGCCGGCCGTACCGGTACCTTCTTTGCCATGGAACAGATGGGCGTTGCCGCCGACCTGACCACCTTCGCCAAATCCATCGCTGGCGGCTTCCCGCTGGCCGGTGTGTGTGGCAAGGCGGAATACATGGACGCCATCGCGCCAGGCGGCCTGGGCGGCACCTACGCCGGTAGCCCGATCGCTTGCGCGGCCGCGCTGGCGGTGATGGAAGTGTTCGAAGAAGAACACCTGCTGGACCGCTGCAAAGCTGTCGGCGAGCGTCTGGTTACCGGTCTCAAAGCCATCCAGGCCAAGTACCCGGTGATCGGCGAAGTGCGTGCCCTGGGCGCGATGATCGCGGTCGAGCTGTTCGAAGATGGCGACAGCCACAAGCCAAACGCTGCTGCCGTTGCCTCCGTGGTGGCCAAGGCGCGTGACAAGGGCCTGATCCTGCTGTCCTGCGGCACCTACGGCAACGTGTTGCGCGTACTGGTCCCGCTGACCTCGCCGGACGAGCAGTTGGACAAAGGCCTGGCGATCATCGAAGAGTGCTTCTCCGAGCTGTAAGCGGATGCTGACCTGATCGACAGAAAAAGACCCGCTTCGGCGGGTTTTTTTGTGCCTATTGCCGCACATTCAGGCCTTGTTCATTGTACGTAGGCCCCTCCATTGTCTAAGGTTGCAGCATTGCCGAGGGAGCGTGCTGGATGACTGCTGTTGATTTACCCGCTGTACCCCGCGTATTGATTGCCGAGGCGGACCCTTGGTCGCGGGATCTGCTCAAGCAAGTGCTGTTGAATGTGCGCTGCGATGCGCGGCTGGATGTGTGTGCCGACGGGCAGCACGCGGCGACATTGCTGCGAGAAAAAGCCTACGACCTGATCCTGGCGGATTGGGAGCTGCCGGGAATCGATGGGCTGAGCCTGCTGCGCAACGTGCGCCAGAAGCGCCGCTCGCCCGCGCTGCCGTTCATTCTGCTCAGCAGTCGCAATGACAGCGCCAGCGTGCGCGAAGCCCTGCCCCTGGCGCCCACGGCGTACCTGACCAAACCCCTGAACATGGACGGCCTGACGCAGCGCCTGCAAGACCTGTTGCTCAACGAAGGCGAGAACGTTTACTGCGAGATCCCACCGCTGGCGCCCGGCATGACCTTGCCGGTGTTCCTGGAGCGCCGCCGCGAGGCCTCCGATGGCGCACCATTGCGGGTGGATGTGAAAGCCGCCGTGCAACATAGCCTCGGGCCAGAAGGCCTGGACCTCACGCGCCTGGAAGACCAAGTGCGCATGGACCCACAAATCACCGCCGTGCTCATCGCCGCCGCCAACAGTGCCGGTCATCACGGCACACCCGTGCAAACCCTGCACGCTGCCCTGCACAAGCTGGTGCCGGGCCAGAGCATGAACCTGATCCTGGGGTTGGCGCTCAAGCACAACGTGGTATTGGGCGATCCGGCCCTGGTGGCCTACGCCGAGCGCCACTGGCAGTTGTCCCAGGACACTGCCGACTACGCCCGGCGCCTGGCGCGCATGCTGGAGCTGGACCACGAACGCTGCTACAGCGCCGGCATCCTCCATCGGCTGGGTGACCTGGCGCTGCTGCGCTGCCTGGAAGACTGGCGCCAGGGCGGCGGAGCGCTGGACGACGAAGCGATTGGCGAGTCCCTCTACACTTTTGGCGCCGCCTATGGTTCGGCACTGCGCGCGCGTTGGCGCTTGCCGCATGAGTTGCGCCAGTTGATTGCGGCGATTTACTCGTTGGAGGGCGGGGTCTATGCGCGGGATGCGCTGGTGGTGAACCTGGCGGCGCAAATGGCGCGCTTGACCGAGCATGAAGGGCTGGAAGAACTTGCCAATGGCAAGACGGCGCGACTGCTCAAAGTGGGCTTGTCCGAACTGACCCGAGTACGCAAATCCTAAGGCCTGCACCCACCCTGTAGGCGCCTAGCCTGCTATGACGCGGTTCTTGCCCTGGCGCTTGGCCTCGTACATGGCGGCATCGGCGCGGGCGAACAGGCTGTCCAGGGTCGAATCTGCCTCGGTGAGGCTGGCCAGGCCTTGGCTGATGGTCACGCTGAACGCCTGGCCCTCGTAGCTGAAACTCAGCGCCTGAATCTCCTTGCCCAACCGCTCGGCCACTTGCAAAGCCATCTCCGGGCCGCAGCCGGGCAGCACGGCTGCGAACTCTTCGCCACCTATGCGCCCAAAGAGGTCACCTCGGCGCAATACCCCGCGTCCGCTCTCGGCGATACGCCGCAACACCTGATCGCCCTCCAAGTGGCCGTAGGTGTCGTTGACGTCCTTGAAGTCATCGATGTCCAGCAACAGGAAGGACAGCGGCGCGCCTTGGGCACAGGCACTGTCGAAGGCCTGGTTGGCGCACTCGAAGAAGTGCCGGCGGTTGCTGCTCTGGGTCAGCACGTCGGTGGTCGCGAGACGATGCAGCTCCAGCTCCATCTGTTTCTTTTCGGTGATGTCCTCGGCCATGCCCACCACGATCAGCGGTTCGCCAGGCTCCACCTGCTGGTTGATGTAGCACTTGTCGCTCAACCAACGGATCTGCCCGTCGGCGGTGATGATGCGGTACTCGCGGTCTTCCACGACGCCCTGTTCCAGCACGCGGGCCAGGCTGTGTTCGGCGTAGTCGAGGTCTTCGGGGTGAATGCTGTTGCGCCATTCCCGATGGTCGGCCAGCAGCAGGCCGGCAGAACGCCCGAACACCCGCTCGTACGCCGGGCTAACATACAGCACGCGGCGTGTTTCCCAGTCGATGGCCCACAGCACGGCATTCACGCTGACCAGCATTGAGCTCAGCAGCTGCTCACGCTCGCTCAATCGCTCGACTTCACCCTGGGCATGCATCAGTGCCAGCAGGGTCGCCGCCGCGGCTGGGCGGGGAGGCTCAGTCGTAGGAGCGTCGATCAAGGAGGACTTTTCGTGAACCATCGGCACAACTCTCTCTGGGCGCGCCGCAGGATTTAGCAGCGGTCACTACAAGGGGCCACCATGATGGCGAAGTGTTCATTGAGAGAGGCGAATTGCAGTGAAGTTCCGTCAACAGGACCGATTGCCGGTGTCCGAGAAATGACGCCAAAAAGCTGGTGGGCGGGAGGGAAGGCCCTCCCGCCGCACTGTCAGACCGCCGCAGGACGCAGCGAATAGGTCTTCAGTTGGTGGGCAAAATCCCGCAGGGACTGGATGCCGCTGGCCTCGGCTTCATGCACCCATTCCTTGATGGCTGCCAGCATATCGTGGCCATTTGAACTGGTCTTGAGCCAGATTTGCTGCAGCGCCAGGCGCTTTTCATAGATCACTTTCAAGGCCTGGCTGTGTTCCAGCATGCTCTGGATGCGCAGGTGGTGGCGGTCGTCCAACAGGCTGGTTTCTCGCGACAGCAGGCGCTTGGCGCGGTGGAATTGGTGACGAACCGAGTGATCGACCTTTTCCAGCTCCTGCTTGACCAGCGGACCGATCACCAACTTGCGGTACTGCGCCATGATCTGGAAGCGGTTGTTGAGGATCGCCATGGCGGTGTCCATGTCAAGGCTGCCCTTGCCTTCCACGCGGTGGGCAATCGGCGCGACGCGCTGCACCTTGGCCAGGCGCAGGAAACTGAACACCTTGATCCAGGCCCAGCCCAGGTCGAACTCCCACTTCTTCACCGACAGCTTGGCGGAATTGGGGTAGGTGTGATGGTTGTTATGCAGCTCTTCGCCGCCAACGATGATGCCCCACGGCACCAGGTTGGTCGCCGCGTCACGGCATTCGAAGTTGCGATAACCCACGGCATGCCCCAGGCCGTTGATCACGCCGGCGGCCCAGAACGGAATCCACATCATCTGGATCGCCCAGATGGTGATGCCGATGGTGCCGAACAGCATCAGGTCGATCACGCCCATGATCGCCACGCCCAGCAAGGGGTACGGGGTGTAGATCTTGCGTTCGATCCAGTCGTCCGGGCAGTTCTTGCCGTAGATGCGCAGGGTCTCGGGGTTTTCGGCCTCGGCGCGGTACAGCTCGGCGCCTTTGCGCATCACGGTGGACAGGCCCTTGATGACCGGGCTGTGCGGATCGTCGACGGTTTCGCACTTGGCGTGGTGCTTGCGGTGGATGGCGGTCCACTCGCGGGTGTTCTGCGCCGTGGTCAGCCACAGCCAGAAGCGGAAGAAGTGTTTCAGGCCGGCATTGAGCTCCAGGGAGCGATGGGCTGAATAACGATGCAGATAGACCGTGACCGCAACGATGGTCACGTGGGTCATCAACAGAGTGACCGCCACCAGTTGCCAGGCTGACAGGTCAAGAAAACCGTTGTACCACATAGGCTGTATGGCCCTCAGATAAAGAAAAGAACAGCTCACGCATTATCACTAAGCCTACAGAGAAAACCAGCCGCGCTTTCAGATAGGAGTGACTGGATGTTTCTTATTCTATAATCCGCAGCCTTTGTAGGGCGATTCTGTTTTTTGGTAAGGATTACTAACCATATGCTGTTTTCATACCGAGGTGCCCTGCGTGCGGGGCTGGTATATCTGCTGGTTTCCGTTCTGTGGATCGGCGTAACCCAGCGCGTATTGATCGAGTTTCTCGATAACCCGAGTGAGCTGAACCACTGGCTGCAGGTGCGCGGCTATGTGTGGGTGGCCCTCAGCGCACTGGCGATTTACCTAATCTGCGCCCGTTTTGCCCGGGCCAACCAGCTGCAACAGCCCCTGAAAGAAAACCGTGAACGCCTGCGCCAGGCCGCCGCAGTGTTCGATTGCACTCGCGAAGGCGTGTTGGTCACCGATGCACAGGGGCTGATCGTGCACGTGAACCGGGCCTTCATGGAGATCACCGGCTACGGCAGCGAAGACGTCATGGGCCAGCAGCCCAGCCTGTTCAAGTCCGGTCGCCATTCGTCGAATTTCTACCAGCAGATGTTCCAGAGCCTGGAGCGCACCGGCGAATGGAGCGGTGAAATCTGGAATCGGCGCAAAAGCGGCGAGATTTATCCACAGTGGCAAACCATTCGTGTGATCCACGATGACCAGGGCAAGGTCAGCCACTACGTCGCCGTGTTTTCCGACATCAGTGCCATCAAGGACTCCGAGCACGAACTGGCCCACCTCGCGCATCACGACCCGCTGACCGACCTGCCCAACCGCCTGCTGTTCACCGACCGCGCCGAGCAGGCGCTGGCCTCGGCGCAGATCCACAAGCGGGGCTGCGCCTTGCTGTTGCTGGACTTGGACCACTTCAAGATCATCAACGACAGCCTCGGCCATAACGTCGGAGACCAATTGCTCAAGCTGGTGGGCGAGCGGCTCAAGGCGCTGTTCGGCCCAGGCGTGACCCTGGCGCGCCTGGGTGGGGATGAATTCGCCGTGCTGGCGGAAAGTTGTCCACAGGTGGCACAAGCCGCCGGCCTGGCGCAACGCATGCTGGATGCGATGAAACAGCCGTTTATCTTTGACGGTCATCAGCTGTTTATCAGCGCCAGTATTGGTATCAGCCTGTTCCCCAATGATGCCCTCAGCGCCGAACAGTTGCTGCGCAACGCCGACTCCGCGCTGTTCAAGGCCAAGAGCGCTGGCCGCGAAGGCTATGCCTTGTACACCGAAGAGCTCACGGCCCATGCGCAGAACCGCGTGGAAATCGCTGGCGAGCTGCGCCGTGCCCTCGAACAGCAGGAACTCTGCGTCTATTACCAACCCGTGCACGATCTGCACAACAGCCGTCTGATCGGCGTCGAAGCGCTGGTGCGCTGGCAGCACCCGGAGCGTGGCCTGGTGCCGCCGGGGGAATTTATCCCGATCGCCGAACGCACCGGGCTGATTGCCGATATTGATGCCTGGGTGATGGACCAGGCCTGCCGACAGATGTGTGATTGGCTGGCACAGGGCGTGCCGCTGAGTTTTATCGCCATCAACGTGTCCAGCCGCCTGTTTGCCCGGCGCGAGCTGTATGAGCAGGTGGCCCAGGTGCTGCACGACACCGCTCTGGATCCGGCGTTCCTGGAGCTGGAAGTCACCGAAAGCGCCGTGATGGATGACCCGGAAGTGGCGCTGGAACAACTGCATCGCCTGCGCGAACTGGGCCTGCGCCTGGCCATCGATGATTTTGGTACCGGCTATTCGTCGTTGTTGCGCCTCAAGCGCCTGCCGGTGCAGAAGCTCAAAATCGACCAAGGCTTCGTCGCCGGGTTGCCGTGGGATGAGGACGACGCGGCGATTGTGCGCGTGGTGATCGCCCTGGCGAAAAGCATGGGCATGCAGGTGCACGCCGAGGGGATCGAGCAGGTGGAGCAAGCGCGGTTTTTGTTGGATCAGGCGTGCGATATGGGGCAGGGGTATTGGTTTGGCCGGCCGGTGCCGGCCCACGAAATTGATTGGCACCGAGCCCCCCCAATCCAGCCCTGAAATGCAGTCAATAAGGTGGGAGCGGGCTTGCCCGCGAATGCGGTGCATCAGTTAACACTTTTTTAGCTGACATACCGCTTTCGCGGGCAAGCCCACTCCCACATTTGGATCTTCTCAAGGCTTTATTTACGTACTTGGGCACCAAACCTGCGCGCAACCCCACGTCCCACCAGAAAATTCTTTCTGGTTATATAAACATTCTTAAATAGTATTTTTAAGAATATCCGCGCTTATCTACTATCGCCCTCACGCCGCAAGCAGTGCCGCCACTGCAAGGCACGCACTATTCATTTCAGGAGCGAGACCATGAGCGCATCTCTACGTAGCGTCGACGGCCAGGACGAAGCAGCCATTTTGCGTGAGATCCAGAGCGCGTTGCGCGATCTGCGGTTTGGCGCGGTGGAAATCACTGTGCATAACGCGCAAGTGGTACAGATTGAACGCAAAGAGAAATTCCGTCTGCAGAACCCGGGTAACAAACCGAGCTAAGCAAGAACGGCGATTCGCATGCTAGACCCGCAACTATAAGAAAAAGCCAACACCCCAGAATTTCAGGAGCTTCTATGTCGTCGATTCGCCGTTATGCCCTGGCCGCCCTGGCCAGCGCCGTGTTTGCAGGTTCCGCGGTTGCCAAGGACTACGAGTTGCTCAACGTCTCGTACGACCCTACCCGTGAGCTGTACCAGGACTACAACGCTGAGTTCACTAACTTCTGGAAACAGTCCCACCCAGGCGACAACGTCAAGATCCAGCAGTCCCACGGCGGTTCGGGCAAACAAGGCCGTGCCGTGATCGACGGCCTGCGCGCCGACGTGGTCACCCTGGCCCTGGCCGGTGACATCGACGAAATCGCCAAGCTGGGCAAGACCCTGCCGGAAAACTGGCAGACCCGCCTGCCGGACGCCAGCACCCCATACACCTCGACCATCGTGTTCCTGGTGCGCAAGGGCAACCCTAAAGGCATCAAGGATTGGGGCGACCTGATCAAGAAAGACGTGTCCGTGATCACCCCGAACCCGAAAACCTCCGGCGGCGCCCGCTGGAACTTCCTTGCTGCCTGGGCCTACGGCCTGAAAACCGGTGGCAGCGAAGCCAAGGCCCAGGAATACGTGAAAGAGCTGTTCAAGCACGTGCCTGTGTTGGACACCGGTGCTCGCGGTTCGACCATCACCTTCGTCAACAACGGTCAGGGTGACGTGTTGCTGGCGTGGGAAAACGAAGCGTTCCTGGCCCTGAAAGAAGACGGCGGCGCCGACAAGTTCGATATCGTCGTGCCTTCCCTGTCGATCCTCGCGGAGCCGCCAGTGGCCGTGGTCGACAAGAACGCCGAGAAAAAGGGCAACACCGAAATCGCCACCGAATACCTGAAACACCTGTACAGCCCGGCTGGCCAGGAGATTGCGGCGAAGAACTTCTACCGCCCACGCGATGCCAAAGTGGCCGCCAAATACGCCCAGCAGTTCCCGAAACTGGACCTGGTGACTATCGACAAAGACTTCGGCGGCTGGAAAACTGCCCAACCGAAGTTCTTTAACGACGGCGGCGTGTTCGATCAGATTTACACCGCGCAGTAACCAACACAATCTGGTGGCGCACGCTATGCCCTGTGGGAGCTGGCTTGCCTGCGATAGCATCGCCGCGGTGTGACCGACATACCGCGACGCTTGCATCGCAGGCAAGCCAGCTCCCACAGGACGTGTGTGCCTCCAGTGGTTTCCCCTTAACCAAGGACTCTTATGTCGCGTCGTATCTCCCCCGTCATACCCGGCTTCGGGCTGACGCTGGGCTACACCGTGGTGTACCTCAGCCTGATCGTACTCATCCCCCTTGCGGCGATGTTTGTACACGCCGCTCAACTCACCTGGGATCAGTTCTGGAACATCATCTCCGCACCGCGCGTGCTGGCGGCGTTGCAACTGAGCTTCAGCACCGCGCTGTACGCCGCGCTGATCAACGGCGTGATCGGTACGCTGCTGGCCTGGGTGCTGGTGCGCTACACCTTCCCCGGTCGCAAGATCATCGACGCGATGATCGACCTGCCGTTCGCCCTGCCCACCGCCGTTGCCGGTATCGCGTTGACCGCGCTGTACACGCCTAACGGCCTGGTCGGCCAGTTCGCCGCAGACCTGGGCTTCAAGATCGCCTACACCCCCTTGGGCATCACCCTGGCGCTGACCTTCGTCACCCTGCCGTTCGTGGTGCGCACGGTGCAGCCGGTGTTGGCCGATATCCCCCGGGAAGTCGAAGAAGCCGCCGCCTGCCTGGGTGCCAAGCCGTTGCAGGTGTTCCGCTACATCCTTGTGCCTGCGTTGCTGCCGGCCTGGCTGACCGGCTTCGCCCTGGCGTTTGCCCGTGGCGTCGGTGAGTACGGTTCGGTGATTTTCATTGCCGGCAACATGCCGATGAAAACCGAGATCCTGCCGCTGCTGATCATGGTCAAGCTCGACCAGTACGACTACCGCGGCGCCACGTCCATCGGCGTGCTGATGCTGGTGGTTTCCTTTGTCCTGCTGCTGCTGATCAACTTGTTGCAGCGGCGCATCGAACGTCCATAAGGAGGCGCGGAACATGTCCCAATCGTCTATTTCCGCCGCGTCCTCGGCCAACGCCGCCCGGCGTGGCAGTGCTGCATCGCGACGTATCCTGATCGGCCTGGGCTGGCTGGTGTTTGCGCTGTTCCTGCTGTTGCCGCTGTTTATCGTGGTGACCCAAGGCCTGAAGAATGGCCTCGGCGCGTTCTTCACCGCGATCCTCGAACCCGATGCGCTGTCGGCGTTGAAACTCACGGTGATCGCCGTGGTGATTTCGGTGCCGCTCAACCTAGTGTTCGGCGTCAGCGCCGCGTGGTGCGTGAGCAAGTACTCGTTCCGTGGCAAAAGCATCCTGGTGACGCTCATCGATTTGCCATTCTCGGTGTCGCCGGTGATCGCCGGCCTGGTCTATGTGCTGATGTTCGGCGCCCAGGGCTTCTTTGGCCCCTGGCTGCAGGATCACGACATCCAGATCGTGTTCGCCTTGCCGGGCATCGTGCTGGCGACCATCTTCGTGACTGTACCTTTCGTGGCCCGCGAACTGATCCCGCTGATGCAGGAGCAGGGCACCCAGGAAGAAGAGGCTGCGCGCCTGCTGGGTGCCAATGGCTGGCAGATGTTCTGGCATGTGACCGTGCCAAATATCAAATGGGGCCTGATCTACGGCGTGGTGCTGTGTACCGCACGGGCCATGGGTGAGTTCGGCGCGGTGTCGGTGGTGTCCGGCCACATTCGCGGCGTGACCAACACCCTGCCGCTGCACGTCGAGATTCTCTACAACGAATACAACCACGTTGCCGCGTTTGCGGTGGCGAGTCTGCTGCTGATCCTGGCGCTCTTCATCCTGCTGCTCAAGCAGTGGAGCGAGAACCGTATTAATCGCCTGCGCGCCGCTGCGGCTGAGGAATAAGTCATGTCGATCGAAGTCCGTAATGTCAGCAAGAACTTCAACGCCTTCAAGGCCCTGAACAGCATCAACCTGGACATCCAGAGTGGCGAGCTGGTGGCGTTGCTTGGCCCGTCCGGCTGCGGCAAGACCACCTTGCTGCGCATCATCGCCGGCCTGGAAACCCCGGATGACGGCAGCATCGTGTTCCACGGTGAAGACGTCTCCGGCCACGACGTGCGTGATCGCAACGTCGGCTTTGTGTTCCAGCACTATGCGTTGTTCCGCCACATGACCGTGTTCGACAACGTCGCGTTCGGCCTGCGCATGAAGCCCAAGAACCAGCGCCCGAGCGAAAGCCAGATTGCGGTCAAGGTGCATGAGCTGTTGAACATGGTGCAGCTGGATTGGTTGTCGGATCGCTACCCGGAGCAGTTGTCCGGTGGTCAGCGCCAACGTATCGCCCTGGCCCGCGCCCTGGCGGTGGAGCCCAAAGTGCTGCTGCTGGATGAGCCCTTCGGCGCCCTCGACGCCAAGGTGCGTAAAGAGCTGCGTCGCTGGCTGGCGCGCTTGCACGAAGACATCAACCTGACGTCGGTGTTCGTGACCCACGACCAGGAAGAGGCCATGGAAGTCGCCGACCGTATCGTGGTGATGAACAAGGGGGTGATCGAGCAGATCGGTTCACCGGGTGACGTCTACGAAAATCCGGCCAGCGATTTCGTTTATCACTTCCTGGGTGATTCGAACCGCCTGCACCTGGGTGAAGACAAACACGTGCTGTTCCGCCCCCACGAAGTGTCGCTGTCACGGCATGAGCTGGAAGACCATCACGCGGCTGAAGTGCGTGATATTCGTCCACTCGGCGCGACTACCCGTGTGACGTTGAAAGTGGAAGGCCAGAGCGAGCTGATCGAAGCTGAAGTGGTGAAAGACCACGACAGCCTGACCGGCCTGGCGCGCGGCGAGACGCTGTTCTTCAAACCCAAGGTTTGGCAAAAAGCCTGAGCCTAAAACACCGCAAAACCCTTGTGGGAGCCGGGCTTGCCCGCGATGGCGGACTTTCAGTCGACAATGATGTTGGCTGGTCCACCGTCATCGCGGGCAAGCCCGGCTCCCACAGTGGATCTTCATTAATCTTCAGACCGTGGCGCGTTTTCCTCTAACGGCCACCGGGCCCGAACGCTCCTCGATCTGTTGCTTGAGGTCATGGCGCAACCCCAGCAGAAACGCCAACTCCGCCACCACAAACAACGGCCCCACGATCAGCCCCGAAACGTCATCCACAAACGCCGGCTTCTTGCCTTCGTAATAGTGGCCGACAAACTGGATCACCCAACCCACCACAAACATCCCCACACCGCTGCTGAGCCACACCAACGTGCTCTGCGCCGCCAGCACATGCCCGGCCCATACCGACAGCCCCATCAGCACCGTCATCAGCACACCCAGTGCCAGTTCCAGGCGTAGGTAAAACCATGCTGAAAACAGCGCGACAATCACGGCGGGTGAAAGCCAGAAGTTACCCACCGCCCATTCGGGGCGTGACAACAGCACGGCCACTGCCACCACAATCAGTGGAATGCCGACGAAGTGGCTGGCGATATTGCGCGGGTCGCGGTGGTACGCGGCATATTGACTGAGGTGGTCGACGAGGCTTTTCATTGTTATTCCTCCTGTAGGATGTTTGATCATCTCCCGTCAGCCGGCGACTGACTGTCAACTGGGCGACAATCTCTGGAGTTCTCATGATTGCGGCAACCTGGCATGCCCGATTGGCCACCGGCCAGTGGTTCAGCCACCTGCCTGTACCGCTACAGGATAGTTTGCTGGCGGCGGCTCGGCTGCGTCAGCTGACGGCGGGGCAGTACCTGTTCCGGCGCGGTGATCCGCCCTGTGGGGTGTATGCGGTATTGGAGGGGGCGGTGCGGGTCAGCGCGGTCAATGCGCAGGGCAAGGAAGCTATTCTGAGCCTGGTTGAAACGCCTTACTGGTTCGGCGAGATCTGCCTGTTCGACGGTTTGCCGCGTACCCACGACGCCTTGTCGGTTGGGCCGTGCACGCTGTTGCAGGTACCGCAATCGGCGATGCTCGAGATTCTTGACCAAAGCCCGGCGTATTGGCGCGACATGGCGTTGTTGATGAGCCAGAAGTTGCGCCTGTCGCTGATCAATATCGAACAGATGAGCCTGATGCCGGCGGCGACACGTATCGCTCACCGGCTGCTGATGATTGCCGGCGGGTACGGCGAGATAGAGCATTCCCGTCGCGTCCTGCAACTGCCCCAGGAAGATCTGGCCGCGATGCTGAGCCTGTCGCGCCAGACCACCAACAGTTTGCTCAAGGCGTTAGAGCAGCAGGAGATCATCAAGCTGAGTTACGGCGCGATTGAAGTGCTCGACCTGCCGCGCTTGCGGCAGGCCGCGGGGGCTGGCTAGGAACCGCGATACGTCGAAAAGCCGTAAGGGCTCAGCAGCAGCGGGATGTGGTAGTGCTGGTCGGCCTGCTTGACCTCGAATATTACCGGGACTTCCGGGAAAAACGTCTCGCGATTGGCTTTCTTGTAGTAGTCACCGGTCTTGAACACCACGCGATACTCGCCCGGCTTCATGGCTTGGTTGGCCGGGAACAGTTCGGCGATGCGCCCCTGCTGGTTGGTGACACCTTCGGACAGCGACTGCCAGTGATCGCCTACGTGTTGCTCCAGGGTGACGTTGACACCGGCAGACGGCAGACCGTTTTCCAGGTTCAGCACATGCACGCTCAGCGGGTTGCCGGCCGCCAGGGCCAGGCTGCTCAGGCCGCTCAGGCTGAAGGCGGCGAGGGTCATAGTCAGGGTTTTCATCGAGGTTTCCTCAAGGGGTGATTGTCAGGCCAAGTTGATTGGCCGCCTTTACCGCGCACGCGTCGTCCTGCTCGGCACCGCCGGCACCGGCAATGCCAAGCGCGCCTACCAGTTCAGTGTCGGCGAACAGCGGCACGCCGCCCCCGAGCAACAGCAATTCGGACAAGCTGTTAAGGTTGGCGGCCTCGGGGTTGTTGCGCGCACGCTCGGCAAACAACCGAGTGGGGGTTTTAGTCGACAACGCCGTGTACGCTTTGCGTTGGCTGGCGATGCTGTTGTGTGGACCTACGCCGTCGGCCCGCAGGCTCAGCAACGGATTGCCGCCCCGGTCGAGTACGGTAAGTGCTGCCGTGCACTGTGCCAGGCTGGCGTCTGCCAGTTGGCGTGCGGTGTGCAAATCCAGGTCGGCGTGGCGCGGCAACGTTGGTGCTGCCAGGACGCTGGCGCTGATGGCGAAGCTCAAGAACAAGGCATTGCGGTACATGGGAACGGCTCCAGAAAGCAGGCCGCTACCTTAGCCAGCGGTCTCGGTCAAAAGCCGAACAATTCGATTACAGGTTTGTAATAAACCAAGAGGTAGGCATGCAGGTGTTGTTAGTGGAAGACCAGCCGAAATTGGCGCAAGTCATGGCCCAGGGCTTGAGTGAGGCCGGCTTCGCAGTGGAAGTCGCAGCCAATGGCATGGCCGCTCAGCGGTTTGTGGAAAGCACTGACTATGACTTGGTGATCCTGGATGTCATGTTGCCGGGTTTGAATGCCTGGAAGTTGCAGCAGGCGATTCGCAAGAAGGGCGAGACGCCGGTGTTGTTCTTGACGACCCCGGAAGGGATCGAGGACCGTCTGCGCGGGTTGGAACTGCATGAGGATGATTACTTGCTCAAGCCGTTTGAAGCCAAGGCCTTGGTGGCGCGGGTGAAGAAGTTGTTGCGGCGTGACCGTGGGCGCTGATTGATCCGGCATCTTCAATACCTGGACCACCGCCATCGCAGGCAAGCCAGCTCCCACATTTGGAATGCATTCCCCCGTGGGAGCCGGGCTTGCCCGCGATGGGGCCATCATGAACACCGCAAATCCACCTACCGCAACCCATCCCTGAACTGCCCCGGCGTCATCCCCGTCCAGCGCTTGAACGCACGGTTGAAACTGCTGGTGTCGGCGAACCCAAGTAAATGGCTGATCTCGGCCAATGAGCATTGCGGATCCCGCAAATGCAGCAACGCCAAATTCTCCCGGCACTCATTGAGCAACGCATCAAACCGGCAGCCTTCATCCGCCAGATGGCGTTGCAGGCTGCGCAGGCTCAGGTGCAGCGCCTGCGCAACCCGCTCGGCGCTGGGTTCGCCGTCGGGCAACTGCGCTTCGATCACCCGGCGGACCTTGCGCTCCCAGGTCAGCGGTTGCAGTTGGGCGAGGGTGCGCTTGAGCACGGTTTCATTGTGCTCGGCCAGTTCGGGGTTGGCGTCGTCCAGGTGGCTGTCGAAATCCTGTGCGGCGAACTCCAGGCGGTCTTCCTCAGCGCCGAAAAACACCGGCGCGCGAAACACCGTGTGCCATGGCTTGGGATCGGCCGGTTCCGGCCTTCGCAGGTACACCGCCAGCGGCGCGTATTCGCGCCCCAGGCGATTGCGACAAGTGCGCACATAGATCGCCGCAAACGCATCGATGGCCTCGAACGCTGGCGCTGGGTTTCCCGGTAGTTGCAGCAAGCGGAACCGATAGCGTTCGCCGTCGCCGCTCAGCTCCAGGCTCAAGGCATCGCTGACCACCTGGTGATACCGCACGATGCGCTCGAACACTTCCCGCAAGCTGCCACTGGCCACCAGCGCATACCCCAACGCATGAAACGTGGTGGGGCTGACGAACCGCGACACCCGCAGCCCAATCGCTGGATCGCCGCTGGCCTGCACTGCCAGTTCCCACAAGCGCGTGGTGGCCGACAGCGGGTAGCGCGCATTCGGGTCGTCCATCTGCTGTGGGTCGAGCCCGGCTTGCACGCACAGCGCGGCGCTGTCGAGGCCCAGGGCGTCGAGCTGCTTGCGCAGGGCGCGGGTCCAGCTGGCAAGGGAAGTGGGTTCGGTCATGGCGATTGGCGCTTGCGGTCAACAGGTTGGCGTCCGGGGCTAGCATCCTGATTGATCGCTTGGGGCAGGATGTGAGCACCAATAAGCAAGAGGATGGAAGCATGGACGGTACTTCTGCAAGTCCCCAGCAGATGAACGCGCAACAGCGTTCGGCGCATATCCGTGAAGTGGTGCTGGCCGAAGGCGTACGTCTGCGCCAGCAGCACCCCTGGTTGCTGCATCAGGACGCGTTGGGCGCAGGCATCCTGGCGTTTGCGCTGCTCGGCATGCTGGGCTCGGCGGCGCTCTACATCACCGGGCACATGGCCTGGTGGGTGTGCCTGCTGCTTAACGCATTCCTGGCGTCATTGACCCACGAGCTGGAACACGACCTGATCCACAGCATGTACTTTCGCAAGCAGCGTGTGCCTCACAACCTGATGATGGGCCTGGTATGGCTGGCGCGGCCCAGTACGATCAACCCGTGGGTGCGCCGGCACCTGCACCTAAACCATCACAAGGTCTCCGGCACCGAAACCGACATGGAAGAGCGCGCGATCACTAACGGCGAGCCCTGGGGTTTTGCGCGGTTGCTGATGGTCGGCGATAACGTCATGTCGGCGTTTATCCGCATCCTGCGGGCCAAGACCTGGAAACACAAACTGACGATCCTCAAGCGCTCGCTGCTGGTGTATGCACCGCTGGCGCTGCTGCATTGGGGCGCGTGGTACGTGTTCCTTGGCTTTCATGCCGCCAATGGCATTGCCAGTCTGCTCGGTGCGCCCATCGAGTGGTCAGCCGGCACCCAGCAGATGATGCAGGTGATCGACATCGCCGCCGTGGTGATCATCGGCCCGAATGTGCTGCGCACCTTTTGCCTGCACTTCGTCAGCTCGAACATGCACTACTACGGCGATGTGGAGCTGGGCAACGTGATCCAGCAGACCCAGGTATTGAACCCTTGGTGGTTGTGGCCGTTGCAGGCGTTCTGCTTCAACTTCGGCAGCACCCACGGCATCCACCATTTTGTGGTGAAGGAGCCGTTCTACATCCGCCAGATGACCGCCAAGGTGGCACACAAGGTCATGGCTGAGATGGGCGTGCGCTTCAATGATTTCGGGACGTTTGCGCGGGCCAATCGGCTTGGGTTTCCACCGCCTGCAGGGTTTCGATCAGCGCCTTCGCCGCAGGCGACAAGCGCACCCCAGCGCGGCTGATCACGCCGCAGCGGTTGTTCAGGCTGTCCAGGGCGTGAGGCAGGTTGCGCCAGTGCAGCACCTGCAGTTCGCCACGGGCAAAGGCGTCGACGAACGCTTCTTCGGCGCCCAGGCCAATGGCGTCGGATTGCCGCACGATAGTGGCCAGCGCAGCAAACTGCTCAAGCTCGATGGCGGGGGCAAAGTCGATGCGCCCGCTAAGGTTGGCCAGCAGTTTGCGAATGCCGGGTGCGATCAGTGGCGTCGCCAGCGGGTAGCCGAACAGGTCGTTGGTGGACAGGCTGTCCTTGGCCAGCAGCGGGTGCCCCGCGCGGCAGAAAAACACGCTGCGCCGAGGCGTCAGGGCCTGGGTCTGAAAGTTCGGGTCAGCCTCGAAGTGACGCACATCGGCAATAAAGAATTCGATTTCTTCACGGTTCAGGCTGCGTCCGAGTTTTTCCCAGTTATCCACCTGCAAGGCGGTGCGTACCTTGGGGTAGGTGGAGATAAAGCGCGCCATGGCCTGGGGCACGAGGTTCACCGACGCCACGGCATCGCTGCCCAAGCGTACTTCGCCGGCATCGAGTTTGGTCATGCGCGTGACTTCATGGCTGAGCAATGCTGCGCCTTGCACCAGGCTCAAGGCGTGTTGCAGGACCACCTGGCCTTCCGGCGTGGGGCGCAGGTCTTTATTGGCGCGGTCCACCAGCACGCAGCCAAACTCTTGCTCTAGCCCCTGGATGCTGCGGCTGAACGCCGGCTGCGTGATACCCATGGCGTCCGCCGCGCGCACAAAACTGCGGTGCTCGTTGAGCGCGATGAAGTAGCGCAGTTGGCGAAGGTCCATGGTGTGCCCGGCATCCTGTAGGGGAACCGGGATTTTAAGGGTGGTGCTTATTCCGTCAATGAAGCATGTTTGTTTTATCTAGATCTTAAATGCATATCTATAGAGCCGGCGCCGTGCGGTAGGTGGAGGGGCTGAATACCCGGGTCACCACCAGCATCGCCACCGCTGTCACCGTCAGCACCACCCAGGCGCTGACAAAACTGCCGGTGAGTTCACGCAGCCAACCGGTCAGCCATGGCGAAATTGCATTGATCAAAAAGCCCACGCCTTGAACGAACGCCGCCAGTTGCCCGGCTTGGCGCGGGTCGCGGTGGTGGTCGAGGGTCAATAACAGGCTTAGGGCAAAACACGCGCCCAGGCCGAAGCCGCACAGCGCCACCCACAGGTGGGGAAACTGCAACGGCGCGATCAATAGGCCGAGGTAGCCAATGGTCTGGGCCAGCAGGCTGATCCACAGCAATGGCCGGCGGTCGACTCCGCGTTGTGCCAGCACCGGCATCAATAGCGCGGCGATGACCTGAAAGATCGTCATGAAGGCCAGCAACGAACCACTGGGCAGCACGCCCCAACCCAGTTGCTGATAGTAAGCCGGCAGCCACGCCACCATGCTCATGTAGCCGCAATTGACCAGGCCGAAGTACAGCGCCAGCAGCCAGGCGCGGCGATTGCGCAGGCCCTGGAAGGCAGGCGCCACCTGGAGGTTTTTGGCTGCGCCCAGCGGCAACCAGGCCCACAGCAGCAACGCCGCCAACGCCGGCAACAGCCACACGCCGAGCCCGGCCTGCCATTGCTGGAAGTGGCTGGCCGCCACCGGGCTGAGCAGCGCCGCCAGGCCGCCGCCGGCCATCAATGACGCGGAATACACGCCCATCGCCACCGGCACGCGGTGATGGAATTCACGCTTGATCATCGCCGGCACCAACGCCTGGATCAGCGCCACGCCGGCACCGCCAAGCAATGCCGTCACCAGCAATGTCGACCCCTGGCCCATCAGCCAGCGGGCCAGGCACGCCAACAGGATCATCACCAGGCCCAGGGCGATGCCGCGTCGCTCACCCAGTTGCGCTTCCACGCGCACGCCTACCAGCGCCACCAGGCCCATGCACACCACCGGCAAACTGGTGAGCAGGGCGCTGCTCTGGAAACTGAGGCCGGTGGCCTGGCGGATCTCGCCGAGCAGCGGGCTGATGGAGCTGAGGATGGGGCGCAGGTTCAAGCCCAGGACCACCAGCAGGCCCCAGCCAGCGAGGGACTTATTCTGGGGCATGCAGGGTTTTCCATTCGCGATACAGGGCTGTCATGGCGGCGTCGGGCAGGTGCTGGATCGGCAAGCGCTGTTCGCTCACCGGCAAGCCCACTTGTTGCCCGATCGCCGCCGTCGACAAGCCAAACGGCTCGGCCATGGCATTGCTGGCGGCAAACACCACTCGCTCCACACCGCACAGGTACATGGCGCTCAGGCACATGGGGCAGGGCTGGCCGCTGGCATAGATCACACAGCCGTCCAGGCGCGCGCCGAGCTGCTGGCTTGCTGCGCGGATCGCCAGCAGTTCGGCGTGGGCGGTGGGGTCTTGGGTCAAGTGGATTTCATTCACGGCCTCCACCAGCACTTCGCCGTTGCGCGTCAACACGGCGCCAAAGGGCCGGCCACCGCTGGCGACGTTGGCCTGGGCCAGTCGGATGGCGCGTTGCAGGTGCGGGTGATCGTCGGTCATGGGAACCCCTCTGGGCAGGATGGAGGGTGAAGTATGGGCAGCCGCCGAGGTATTCTGAAATTAAATATAACCATGCCAACCAGTGGCAAATGGAATGGTGAGCGTCATGTTCGATCCTGTGTTGTTGCGCAGTTTTGTCGCCGTGGTGGATTGCGGCAATTTCACCCGCGCCGCCGAGCGCCTGCACCTGACCCAGTCCACCGTCAGCCAGCAGATCCGTCGCCTTGAAGACGCGGTAGCGTGCCAGTTGCTGGACCGCGATCAGCGCCGGGTGGTGGCGACCGCTGAGGGCGAGCGCCTGCTGGCCTATGCGCGGCGCATCCTCGCGCTGCATGAAGAAGCCGCCGATGTGTTGATCAACCAGCAAAGTGACGGTGTGCTGCGCCTCGGTGTGCCGGAGGACTTTGCCGCCGAGCGCCTGATGCCGCTGCTTTCGTCGTTTGTGCAGGCCTATCCCCGGGTGCGCCTGGAAGTCACCAGCGGCCTTGGTCCCGAGTTGCAGCGCCAGTACCGCAGCGGTGAGTTCGACGTATTGTTGGTCAAGCAGATGGGTGACAGCGATGACTGCCAGGCCTCGTGGCCGGAGCCGTTGTGCTGGGTCGACAGCCGCAGCACGCCGTCGCTGGGACGCGACCCATTGCCGTTGGTGGCATTTCCGGTGGGCGGCCTGTATCGCAATGAAATGCTGCAACACCTGGAAGTGGGCGGCTGGCGCTGGCGCATTGGTTACTCCAGCGCGAGCCTGGCCAGTGTGTGTTCCGCGGTGGCGGCGGGGCTGGGTGTCAGTTTGTTGCCCCGTCGAGTCGTGCAGGATGGGCATGTCGTGCTGGGTCCGGACAGCGGTTTGCCGAAGGTCCAAGGCGTGCGGTTGGCGTTGTACGGCCGCACTGGCTTGGGCGCGGCGGGGCAGAGCCTGCAACGGCAATTGCTCGATTTGTGCGCAAACAGCCCTGCTTGACCCATGCCTTTACTGAATATTTTTTATGCCTGAAAGGCATTCAAAAGTGGTGCCTCGGCGCCAGGCCACGCAGGACGTGGGTTTGCCATTTCAGGATGCTTCATTTATTCAATTTAGATCTATGTATAACTTTAAAGATTACTTTAAGAGATAAGCGTCTGGACCCGATGATTCAGCCCTCGACGGCCTCCCATGCAGGCCTGTCGGTTTTTTTGTTTCAAAACCGTAGGGAGTGAATCAATGGGCAATGTCCAGACCGCCGCCAGTGCACACGAGGCGCAATGGCGCCAGGCACCGAGCGGTGAGTTGGTCGACCTTGGCCGGCCGCACCGCGCGCCGTTGGGGCAACTGCGAACGCAGCAAACCCCAAAGCGGTTCTCCAGCCGTCGCGAAGGGATCCTGCTCGGTTTGCTGGTGCTGGCCTTGCACGGAGCGGTGATTTACTGGGTGAGCCAGAAGCCGACGCCGGTTCTGCCGATTGTGCCGCCGGAAATCCCACCGATGACCATCGAATTTTCGCAGCCGGCGCCGCCGGTGGTGGAACCGCCGCCGCCTGTGCCGCCGCCGCCGCCACCTGTGGTCGAGCCACCGCCGCCGGTCGTGGATGAGTTGGCCGCTAAGCCAGCCCCACCCAAACCGATTCCAAAGCCCAAGCCGAAGCCGGTTCCAAAGCCTGAGCCCAAGCCTGCACCGAAGCCGGTTGAGCAACCGCCTGCGCCACCCACGCCAGCACCACCGGCCCCCGCGCCCGTTGCTCCGCCTGCGCCGGCGCCGGTAACGCCTGCTTCGGCCAACGCCGCGTACCTGAAGAACCCGGCGCCGGAGTACCCGTCACTGGCCCAGCGTCGCGGTTGGGAAGGCACGGTGTTGTTGCGGGTGCATGTCCTGGCCAGTGGCAAGCCGGGCGAAATCCAGGTCCAGAAAAGCAGCGGTCGCCAGCAACTCGATGACGCCGCACTGACCGCCGTGAAGCGTTGGAGCTTCGTGCCGGCCAAGCAGGGCGATGTGGCCCAGGACGGCTGGGTCAGCGTCCCGATCGATTTCAAGATTCACTAACTATTCGGCTGCGGTGTGTTGCACACGCCGCGACCTGCACAGAGGGAAGACATCATGGCATTAGCATCTCCACTTGAATCCATCGAAAGCGCGGTGATCTGGCTGCTGGTGGTTTTTTCGGTCGCCACCTGGGGCCTGGCCTTGCTCAAGGGCGTGCAGTTCGGTCGCCTCAAGGCCCAGGATCGCAAGTTCCATAAACAGTTCTGGGCGGCGTCGAGTCTCGACTCGGCCGCCGAGCTGGCTGAAACCCAGCCGGGCGCCGCTGCTCGCGTCGCCCAGGCCGGTTATGCCGCGATCCAGGTGGGTGAAACCCCGCACGCGGCGGACCTGAGCCAGGCGATTAACCACCAGGACCGCCTCGAGCGCGCCCTGCGTCAGCAAATCGTGCGTGAGCGCCGCTCCCTGGAGACCGGCCTGGCGGTGGTTGCCAGTATCGGCAGCACCTCGCCGTTTATCGGCCTGTTCGGCACCGTGTGGGGAATCATGGAAGCGCTCAAGGGCATCAGCGCCGCCGGTTCCGCCAGCCTTGAAACCGTGGCAGGCCCGATTGGCGCGGCTTTGGTCGCCACCGGTGTGGGTATCGCCGTCGCGGTGCCTGCGGTGCTGGTCTACAACTATTTCCTGCGTCGCCTGAAGCTGACGGCTGCGGACCTGGACGACTTTGCCCACGACTTCTACAGCCTGGCGCAGAAAAATTCCTTCCGTGTGCTGCTGCACCCGACCCTGAACAAAACCACTGCCAGTAACCCGCAAAAAGTGAAGGAGGCGTCCTGAGATGGCCTTTTCCACGCAAGACAGCGATGAGGTACTGAGCGAGATCAACGTCACACCGCTGGTAGACGTGATGCTGGTGCTGCTGGTGGTGTTTATCGTCACCGCGCCGCTTTTGACCAACGCGATCCCGATCAACCTACCCAAGACTGAGGCGGTCGCGCCGGTGGAGCAGAAAGACCCGCTGGTGGTGAGCATCGACGGCGCCGGCAAGCTGTTTATCAACAAGGACGAAATCCAGCCGGACCTGCTGGAGTTCAACCTGCAGGCGGCCAAGGCCAAGGACCCCGATGTGCGGGTGCAACTGCAGGCTGACGATGGCGTGAACTACGGCGAAGTGGCGCGAGCCATGGCGTCTATCGAGCGCGCGGGCATCACCAAGTTGTCGGTGATTACCGCACGTTAGTTGCAAATGCCTCGACAATTTTTTGGCCGTCTCCTTGGCAGGGTGCGGCCTTTTTTTTGTGTAAAACCCATATGTATTTTTGGTTATTAATAAATAGCTTCTTATTCCTTAACGAATATAAAACCCGTCCCTATACTGTTCAGCAACGTTAAACGCTGCAGGAGGGCACACCCATGCACAGCGAGTCGATTCGTTATCTGATCGTGCCGGGCTGGCAAGGATCGCCAGAAGATCATTGGCAAAGTCACTGGCAGAACAGCCTGCCCAATAGCGCCCGCGTGGAGCAGGCCGACTGGCTGACCCCGCGTCGCGAAGACTGGGTCGCCGCGCTGGCCGAGGCCATTGCGGCCGACAGCACGCCGGTGATCCTGATCGCCCATAGCCTGGGCTGCATCACCGTGGCGCACTGGGCGGCCACTGCACCGGTGCGGTTTTTGCGTCAGGTACGCGGTGCGTTGCTGGTGGCGCCGGCTGATGTCGAACGTCCCGCTTGCGCGCCGGCCTTGCGTAATTTCGCCCCCATTCCAACCGACCTGCTGCCGTTTCCGAGCCAGGTGGTCAGCTCCGACAACGACAGTGCCGTCAGCGCCCCTCGGGCCTTGGAGCTGGCGCGCAACTGGGGTGCCGAAGCCGGCATTCTGTCCGGCGCCGGGCATATCAATGTGAAGTCTGGCCACCAACGCTGGGAGCAGGGATTTGCTTACCTGTACCGCCTGCAAAGTCGCCTTGAGCACCACGCCCGGCGCACTGCCTGAACATTTTTCAACGCCCCGTCCCTTAAGTGGATTTGGGGCGGGAGCCTGCCATGAGTCTGCATGAAACCTACGGCCAGCCTTTGCTGACCTTTCCCGACGCGGAAAAAAGCCCGCTGAGCATCCGCGCCAAGGCGCTGGTGTTTGTCGATCCCCGTTCGCGCCAATTGCGCGAAGACCTCGAGAGCCTTGCGCCGCGCGCCTTGCCCGTATTGATTCGTGGCGAAACCGGTAGTGGTAAAGAGTTGCTGGCGCGGCACATCCACCGTGGCAGCGACCGCACAGGCCTGTTTGTCTCGGTCAATTGCGGCGCCATCAGCCCGACCTATGCCGATGCGGAATTATTCGGTTATGCCGCCGGTGCCCACAGTGGCGCGGCCAGCAGCCGGGCAGGGTGGTTCGGTTCGGCGAATGGCGGCACCTTGTACCTGGATGAGATTGGCGACCTGCCGCTGCCGATCCAGGTGAAGCTGTTGGCCGCGCTGGAAAACCACGAAGTCACTCGCGTCGGCGCCCATCAGCCCAGCCCAGTGGATGTGCGCCTGGTCGCCGCCACCAGCATCGACCTGGCCCAGGCCGTGGCAGCCGGCAAGTTCCATGAGCGCTTGTTTCACTACTTGAGCGAAGGGCGGCTGGACTTGCCAGCACTGCGCGAACGCGTGGGTGACATCCTGTCCCTGGCCGAGTACTTCCTGGGTATCTACAGCCAGCGTCTGGACCTGCCGGTGCCGCTGATCAGCGATGCCGCGCAGCGTGTGCTGGAACACCACAGCTGGCCGGGCAATACTCGTGAGCTGGAAAACGTCATTCACTTCGCGTTGCTGGTGAGCAGCGGCGACGAGATCCTGCCCGAGCATTTGAACCTGCCGGTCGCTGGTTCGCCATTGGAACAGGTGCAGCGTATTTTCCAGCGTGCCAGCCCCGCCGAGCAGGAAACTCTGCGTAAATTCCTACATGAACAAAATGGAATATCAACGTGAATAAAAGATATTGTTCGGGAATAAAAAATCTAGGTATTGTCCCTTCCACGCCGCGATAGCACTTCGCTGGCACACCTCATAAAAAACGGTCGTCAGAGACGCCCCGGAATTTCGATAAGGACACTGCATGAAAAAGGTTCTGTTGTTTACCGCACTGGCGGCTGCCCTGACTGCAAGCTTCGCCCAGGCCAACGAAAAACTGGTGGTGGCCGCCACGCCGATCCCGCACGCCGAGATCCTCGAACTGGTCAAGCCAACCCTCGCCAAAGAAGGCGTGGACCTGGAAATCAAAGTCTTCACCGACTATGTACAACCTAACGTGCAGGTGGCCGAGAAGCGCCTGGACGCCAACTACTTCCAGACCCTGCCGTACCTGGAAAACTTCAACAAGGGCAAGGGCACCAACCTGGTCACCGTAGTCGGTGTGCACGTTGAACCCTTCGGCGGTTACTCGAAAAAGATCAAGAACATTTCCGAGCTCAAAGATGGCGCCACCGTGGCCATTCCAAACGAAGGCTCCAACAGCGGCCGCGCCCTGTTGCTGCTGCAGAAAGCCGGTGTGATCACCCTGAAAGACCCGACCAACGCCCTGGCCACGCCAAAAGACATCAAGGACAACCCCAAGCATCTGAAATTCAAGGAGCTGGAATCTGCCTTGCTGCCACGCGTGCTGGACCAGGTGGACCTGGACCTGATCAACACCAACTACGCCCTGGAAGCTGGCCTGAACCCAGCCAAAGACGCGCTGATCATCGAAGACGCCAAGTCGCCGTACGTGAACTTCCTGGTGGCTCGCCCGGACAACAAGGACAGCGACGCTATCCAGAAACTGTCCAAGGCCCTGACCAGCCCGGAAGTCAAAGCCTTCATCGAGAAAAAGTACAACGGCGCGGTAGTGCCTGCGTTCTGATGTAGACAAAACCCCCTTCAAGGTTTGAACGCCGACGGCTGTTACAGCGTCGGCGTTTTTTTATGCTCGGCATTGGAATGCGGTTAAAACTGTGGGAGCTGGCTTGCCTGCGATGGCGGTTTGTCAGCTAATGGCGTGCTGGCTGATCCACCGCTATCGCAGGCAAGCCAGCTCCCACCTTTGTCGGCGGTGTATTTTAGAGAGCGCGGCTGTTGATAGCCCGCCGCAGCGCCACCAACCATTTCACCAGCTCCTGCGGATCAATCGGTTTCACTTCTTTCATGGTTCGATCCCTCGAATCTCAGACCCTCCAACCATAGCTGTCACCCGTCAAACCCGCGAATCCGGCGGTTATCTTTTTGGGTGATATCAATATGCTATTTAGGTATTTAAATTTTCTTTTTTATACCTTTAAAGTTCGCGCTACCCGGCGTTACCCATGCCGGATCGGATTGCGCTCGCTGCATTACCCTTGCGGCGTCATGGACTGGAAATGACCTTCGATTTCGCTTTTATCCTCAGCACGCTCCCGGCGTTTCTGAAAGCCGTGGGCGTGACGCTGCAAGTCGGCCTGATCGCCATTGCCACCTCGTTACTGGTGGCGCTGATCAACGCGGCGATGCTGGTGTTTCGCACGCCGTACCTGTCGCGCCTGGTGGCGCTCTATGTGGAGCTGGCGCGCAACACACCGCTGTTGATCCAGCTGTTCTTCGTGTACTTCGCGCTGCCGGCCCTGGGTTTCAATATCTCCGGGTTCTGGGCGGCGATCATCACCATGACCTTCCTTGGCGGCGCTTACCTCACTGAGGTGCTGCGCGCGGGTGTGGAAGCAGTGCCGCTGGCGCAGATCGAGTCGGGCAAGTCCATCGGCTTGTCCGACTGGCAGCTGCTGCGCCATGTGATCCTGCCCCAGGCCGGCATCCTCAGCCTGCCGGCGCTGTTCGCCAACTTCATCTTCCTGCTCAAGGAGACCACCGTCGTCTCCGCCGTGGCGGTGCCAGAGATTCTCTACACCACCAAGAGCTACATCGCCCTCTACTACAAGACCTACGAAATGCTCGCCGTGCTGACGCTGATTTGCGTGCTGCTGTTCCTGCCACTGTCGCTGCTGCTCAGCCGCCTGGAAAGGAGGCTCCAGCATGGCCAGTTCGGGTCTTGAGTTGCTGTGGGTGTCGTTGCCGCAACTGGGCAAGGGCGCTGCGCAGACCCTGTCGATCTCGTTCTTGAGCATCGCGTTCAGCACCATCGGCGGCGTGTTGTATGGCGTGCTGCGCACTTTGAACAACCGGTTGATCAACGCGGTGCTGCGGGTGTACCTGGAGCTGTTCCGCGCGATCCCGGTGTTGGTGTGGTTGTACCTGCTGTTTTTCGGGCTGCCGATTTTCTTCGGCCTGAGCATTCCGAGTTTCTGGTGTGCGGTGCTGGTGCTGTCACTGTGGGGCGCCAGCGAGGTGGGTGAAGTGGTGCGCGGTGCCTTGCATTCGCTGCCACGCGGGCAACGTGAAGCGGGGTTGTCGATTGGTCTCTCGGACCCGCAGCTCTACGGCTACGTGCTGCTGCCCCAAGCTCTGAAACGCATGACGCCGCCGACCATCAACGTCTACACGCGCATCATCAAGACCAGCTCCCTGGCGGTGCTGATCGGCGTGGTGGATGTGATCAAGGTTGGCCAGCAAATCATCGAACGCACCTATGAATCAGTGCTGATCTACGGCGTGCTGTTCCTGTTTTTCTTCTTTATCTGCTACCCGTTGTCGGCCGCCTCCAAGGTGCTGGAACGGCGCTGGGCCCAAGCATGAGCGCATTGATCGAGTTCCAGGGTTTCAACAAATTCTTTGGCGACCAGCAGGTGCTCAAGGGCATCGACCTGAGTGTGCAAAGTGGCGAAGTGGTGGTGATCCTCGGCCCCAGCGGCTGCGGCAAAAGCACCTTGCTGCGTTGCCTCAATGGGCTCGAAGTCGCGCACAGCGGCAGCCTGCGTTTCGCCGGCAAGCAGCTTCTGGACAAAAGCACCGACTGGCGCCAGGTACGCCAGGACGTGGGCATGGTGTTCCAGAGCTACCACTTGTTCCCGCATATGAGCGTGCTCGACAACATTCTGCTCGGCCCCTTGAAGGTACAAAAACGCGACCCCCGCGAAGCCCGTGAACAGGCAGAAAAACTGCTCGACCGTGTAGGCCTTGCCGACAAACGCGACGCCTTCCCGCGTCAGCTATCCGGTGGCCAGCAGCAACGCATCGCCATCGTCCGTTCACTGTGCATGAACCCCCAGGTCATGCTGTTTGACGAAGTCACCGCCGCCCTCGACCCGGAGATGGTCAAGGAAGTGCTGGAAGTGATCCAGGGCCTGGCCCGCGATGGCATGACCTTGCTGATCGTTACCCACGAAATGGCCTTCGCCCGCGCCGTCGCCGACCGCGTGGTGTTCATGGAGGCCGGTCGCATCCTCGAACAAAACACCCCCGAGGCATTCTTTACGAACCCGCAAACCGCACGCGCGCAGCAGTTCCTGGAGAAGTTCTCCTTTGTTTCAACACTGCCCAAGAAAACCAAGGAACTGGAGCTGATATGAAAAAGTTACTGCTGCCACTGTTTGCCGTCGCTCTGCTGGCCGGCTGCGATAAAAAGGCCGAAGAGCCTGTAAAACCTGCCGCTGTCAGTTACATCGATAAGATCAAGGCCCGTGACAAACTGATCGTCGGTGTCTTCACCGACAAACCGCCGTTTGGTTTTGTGAACGAAGCTGGCCGTTACGTAGGCTTCGATACCGACATCGGTCGCCAATTCGCCAAAGACCTGCTGGGCGATGAAAACAAGGTCGAGTTTGTTGCCGTCGAGCCGGCCAGCCGTATTCCGTTCCTGCAGAGCGACAAGGTCGATTTGATCCTCGCCAACATGACCGTGACCCCGGAGCGCAAGGAAGCGGTGGACTTTACAAACCCCAACTTGAAAGTTGCGGTACAGGCCCTGGTACCCAACGACAGCGCGGTGAAAAGCCTGGATGACCTGGCCACCCGCACCACCATCGTCACTACCGGCACCACCGCCGATATCTGGCTGACCAAGAACCACCCGGACTGGAAACTGCTCAAGTTCGAGAAAAACTCCGAGTCGTTGCAGGCGTTGTCTGCCGGCCGTGGTGATGCCTATGCCCAGGACAACCTTGTGCTGTTCAGCTGGGCCAAGCAGAACCCGGGCTACCGTGTGCTGGAAGAAAAGCTGGGTGATGAAGCGCCGATTGCACCCGCGGTGAAGAAGGGCAACATCGAACTGCGCGACTGGGTGAATGCCGAGCTGGCCAAGTTGGGCGAGGAGAAATTCCTGCTCAAGCTGTACGACCAGTATGTGCGTAAAGAGCTGAGCGATGACACCAAGCCGGAGAGTGTGATTGTTGAAGGCGGGAAGTGGCAGGGCTGATTGTTGATTGATTGTTCTGGCCTCATCGGGGGCAAGCCCCCTCCCACATTTGACGGTATTCACACATCAAAATTTGTGAACCCAACCCAGTGTGGGAGGGGGCTTGCCCCCGATGAGGCCGGCACAGCAACCGCCTATTCCGGCCAATGCCAGGCGGGTGCATCCAATATTCCCTGCCCGACGATCCGCGTCTCCCCCAACACCTTTTCCAGCACAATCGAATTGCAGCCCTCATCCTGCTGCAATGCCGCAATCAGGCGGCTGGCATGGGACACCACCCACACCTGGCAGTGCTGGGACGCCTGGATGATCAAGCGCGCCAATGCCGGTAGCAGGTCCGGGTGCAAACTGGTCTCTGGCTCGTTCAGCACCATCATGGTCGGCGGCCGAGGTGTGAGCAGCGCCGCGATCAGTAGCAGGTAACGCAAGGTGCCGTCCGACAACTCCGCCGCCGACAGCGGCCGCAGCAAGCCCTCCTGATAAAACTCAATCGTAAAGCGCCCACCCTGCAACGGTTGGATATTCAAGCGTGCGCCGGGGAAAGCGTCGCTGACTGCGCGCTGCAATGCCTCGGGATCGCCGATTTCACGAATGGTCTGCAACGCCGCCGCCAGGTCGCGCCCGTCGTGATGTAGCACTGGCGTACGTGTGCCCAGTTGAGGTTGGCGGACCGGCGCGTCGACATCGCTGCGAAAGTGATCATAAAAGCGCCAGCCACGGATGCTTTCGCGCAGCAGCAACACCTCCGGCGAACCGCGCAGGCTGCCAACCTGATCAAACAGGCTGTGGTAGTTCGGCGTGTGCTGGGCCAGCACATCCCAGGCGCGGCCCTCACGCGCCCGCACCATCGGCCCGGAACGCTGCACCAGCAGGCTGGCCGGGCGGTAGATAGGGCCGGCCCAGATGCATTCCTTCTTCACTTCCGGGTCCAGCGAGAAATAGGACAGCGTTTTTTCCGGCAGCCCCAGGGAAATGGCGTAGCTGAAATCTTCCCCGGCAAAGCCCAGGCGCAAGCGTTTGACGCCCTGACGCACGATGGGCTCGACCGGCACCTCACCGCTGCGCATGCGCCGGCTAATGGTCTCCGGCCCGGCCCAGAAGGTCGAATCCAGCCCACCCTCACGGGCCAGCGCATTGATCACCCCACCCTGGGCGGTTTCCGCCAGCAGGCGCAGGGCGCGGTACAAGTTGGACTTGCCGCTGCCATTGGGGCCGGTGACCAGGTTGAGTCGGTCCAGGGGCACTACCAATTTATTGATCGAGCGGTAATTGGCCACCGCGAGGGTCTTGAGCATGGGCATTCAGTCGGCGTGGGAACCATTGGAGTATGGGAGCCTCCATGCAGATAAGGAACCCTCAACTAAGCTCACAGTCGCATACACACTGGCAAGTCGGCATCACGCAAAAGGAGCCTGCATGGGCGGTCGTATTTCCACCTTTATTCTAGGCCTTGGCCTACTGGCGCTTTTGAGCGGCTGTAGCGAGGACAATGCCGAACCGAAGCAGCATTCACGGGTGTTTGTACAGACCGTGCAGCCGGCGGATTTTGCCGCAGCAGTCACGTTGACCGGCGATATCCAGGCCCGTGTGCAAACCGATCTGTCCTTCCGTGTGGGCGGCAAGATCATCCAGCGCATGGTGGACGTGGGCGACCGTGTGACCGCCAAGCAAGTGCTGGCCAAGCTCGATCCCAAAGACTTGCAGACCAACGTCGATTCCGCCCAGGCCCAGGTCGTGGCCGAGCAGGCGCGGGTCAAACAGACGGCCGCCGCCTTCGTGCGCCAGGAAAAACTCTTGCCCAAGGGCTACACCAGCCGCAGCGAATACGATTCCGCCCAGGCCGCGTTGCGCAGCAGCCAGAGTGCTCTCGCCGCCGCCCAGGCCCAACTGGCCAATGCCCGCGAACAGCTCGGCTATACCGCGCTGATCGCTGAAGCGCCGGGAGTGATTACCGCGCGCCAGGCAGAAGTCGGCCAGGTAGTGCAGGCCACCGTGCCGATCTTCAGCCTGGCGCGGGATGGCGAGCGCGATGCGGTGTTCAACGTCTATGAGTCGCTGCTGGTGGAGCCGCCGCCGGACGCGCCGATCACCGTCAGCCTGCTGGATAACCCGAGCATCAAGGTCCAGGGCAAAGTGCGTGAAGTCACGCCTGCCGTGGCGGCCAACACGGGCACCGTGCAGGTGAAAATCGCCCTGCAAGCGTTGCCCAAGGGCATGGAGTTGGGTTCTGTAGTGAGCGCTACGGCCAACGGCCCGGCCAAGGCCAGTATCGAATTACCTTGGGCTGCGCTAACCAAAGATCTCAGCGAGCCCGCCGTGTGGTTGATCGACGGCGACGGCAAGGCGCAGCTGCACAAAGTCACCGTGGCGCGCTACCTCACCGGCAAAGTCATCATTGGCGACGGCCTCAAGGGCGGCGAAAAAGTCGTGGTGGCCGGCGGGCAATTGCTGCACCCCGGCATGCTGGTCGAGATCGCCCAGCAAGGAGCCCAACCATGAAGCGCCTGACGGGGATACTCGCCGCCAGCCTGTTGCTGGTGGCCTGCTCCAAGGAAGAACCGCCGCCCGAGCCTGTGCGCCCGGTGCTGTCCATGGAAGTGACGTCCGAGGACCAGGAAAACCTTGGCCGCTTCGCCGGCACCATCCAGGCCCGCTATGAAAGCAACCTGGGTTTCCGTGTGCCAGGCCGCATTGCCCGGCGCGCCGTGGACGTGGGCGCCGAGGTGGAGAAGGGCGCCTTACTCGCCGTTCTCGATCCCACCGACCAGCAGAACCAATTGCGCTCGGCCCAGGGCGACCTGGCCCGCGTGCAAGCGCAATACATCAACGCCCAGGCCAACGCCCGCCGCCAACAGGAGCTGTTCAACCGTGGCGTTGGCGCCCAGGCTCAGCTGGATATTGCCCAGACCGACCTGAAGACCACCCAGGCGTCCCTCGACCAGGCCCAGGCCTCGGTCAATCAAGCCAAGGACCAACTCAACTACGCCGAACTGCGCACCGACCACGCGGGCATCGTCACCGCCTGGAATGCCGAGGCCGGCCAGGTGGTCAGCGCCGGCCAGCAAGTGGTGACCCTGGCCCGCCCGGATATCAAGGAAGCGGTGATCGATCTGCCGGCCGGCCTTGCCGAGCGCCTGCCGCCAGACGTGGTGTTCCTGGTCGCCGGGCAGCTCGACCCCAGCGTGCACACCACCGCCATCGTGCGCGAGATCGAACCCCAGGCCCAAAGCGCCACGCGCACTCGCCGAGCACGCCTGACCCTGGCCGAAACGCCGCCCGCGTTCCGCCTGGGCACGGCGATCAGCGTGACCTTGAGCACCGCCATCGCGCCTCGCATCGAACTGCCCCTGAGCGCCTTGCAGGAGGTCGACGGCAAGACCCGGATCTGGCTGCTCGATACCCAGAACCAGACCGTGCAACCGCGCGACGTCAGCGTGATCAGCCGTGACGCCCGCAGCGCCGTGCTCAGTGGTGGCGTCAAACCCGGCGAACGCATCGTCACCGCCGGCGTGAACAGCCTGAAACCCGGGCAAAAAGTCAAAATCGACGAGGACAGCCCGCGATGAAAGGGAGCTTCAACTTATCCGACTGGGCCCTCAAGCATCAGTCCTTCGTCTGGTACCTGATGTTCGTCGCGCTGCTGATGGGCGTGTTCTCCTACATGAACCTGGGCCGCGAGGAAGACCCTTCGTTCACCATCAAGACCATGGTGATCCAGACCCGCTGGCCGGGTGCGACCCAGGAAGAAACGCTCAAGCAGGTCACCGACCGCATCGAGAAAAAACTCGAAGAGCTGGACTCCCTCGACTACGTGAAAAGCTACACGCGGCCGGGTGAATCCACGGTGTTCGTGTTCCTCAAGGACACCACCAGCGCCAAGGCCATCCCGGAGATCTGGTACCAGGTACGCAAGAAGATCGACGATATTCGTGGCACTTTCCCCCAGGGCCTCCAGGGTCCGTCGTTCAACGACGAGTTCGGTGATGTGTTCGGCTCGGTGTACGCCTTTACCGGCGACGGCCTGTCGATGCGCCAGTTGCGCGACTACGTGGAGCAGGTGCGCGCCGAGATCCGTTCGGTGCCGGGGTTGGGCAAGGTCGAGATGATCGGCCAACAGGACGAAGTGATTTACCTGAATTTCTCCACGCGCAAACTGGCCGCCCTGGGCATTGATCAACGCCAGGTCGTGCAAAGCCTGCAATCGCAGAACGCGGTGACTCCGGCCGGTGTGATCGAGGCCGGGCCGGAGCGCATTTCGGTGCGCACGTCGGGGCAGTTCGCCTCGGAGAAGGACTTGGCCAACGTCAATCTGCGGCTCAACGACCGGTTCTATCGGCTGGCGGACATTGCCGAGATCAGCCGTGGCTACGTGGACCCGGCGCGCCCGATGTTCCGGTTCAACGGCAAGCCGGCGATCGGCTTGGCGATTGCCATGCAGAAGGGCGGCAATATCCAGTCGTTCGGCAAGGCCTTGCACACGCGCATGGACGAGCTGACCGCCGACCTGCCGGTGGGCGTCGGTGTGCATAAGGTGTCCGACCAGGCGGAGGTGGTGGAGGAGGCCGTCGGCGGCTTTACCAGTGCGCTGTTTGAAGCGGTGATCATCGTGCTGGTGGTGAGCTTTATCAGCCTCGGCATGCGCGCCGGGCTGGTGGTGGCATGCTCGATTCCGTTGGTGCTGGCGCTGGTGTTCGTGTTCATGGAATACAGCGGCATCACCATGCAACGGGTGTCGCTGGGCGCGCTGATCATTGCGCTCGGCCTGTTGGTGGACGACGCGATGATCACCGTCGAGATGATGATCACGCGCCTGGAAAAAGGCGAAACCAAGGAACAGGCAGCGACCTACGCCTATACCTCCACGGCCTTCCCGATGCTCACCGGTACGCTGGTGACCGTGGCGGGTTTTGTGCCGATCGGCCTCAACGCCAGTTCGGCGGGCGAATACACCTTCACCCTGTTTGCGGTGATTGCCGTAGCGATGCTGGTGTCTTGGGTGGTGGCGGTGCTGTTTGCGCCGGTGATCGGCGTGCATATCCTCAGCGCCAACGTCAAACCCCACAGCGCTGAGCCAGGGCGGGTCGGCCGCGCCTTCAATGGCGGCATGCTGTGGGCCATGCGCAACCGCTGGTGGGCAATCGGCATCACCGTGGCACTGTTTGTGGCGTCGGTGTTTTCCATGCAGTTCGTGCAGAACCAGTTCTTTCCGTCGTCGGACCGCCCGGAAATTCTCGTCGACCTGAACCTGCCGCAAAACGCCTCGATCAACGAGACCCGCAAAGCCGTCGACCGCCTGGAAGCGATCATCAAGGACGACCCGGACATCGCGCGCTGGAGCACCTACATCGGCCAGGGCGCGATCCGGTTCTACCTGCCGCTCGACCAGCAACTGGAAAACCCCTACTACGCGCAGTTGGTGATCGTGAGCAAGGGCCTGGAAGAACGTGGCGAGTTGATCGCGCGTTTGCAAAAGCGCCTGCGCGATGACTTCGTGGGTATCGGCAGCTACGTGCAGCCGCTGGAGATGGGCCCGCCGGTGGGTAGGCCGATTCAGTATCGCGTGTCGGGCAAAGACACCGACCAGGTGCGCAAACACGCCATCGAACTGGCGACCCTGCTGGATAAGAACACCCACTTGGGCGAGATCATCTACGACTGGAACGAGCCGGGCAAAGTGCTGCGCATCGACATTGCGCAGGACAAGGCGCGGCAACTGGGGCTGTCGTCGGAAGACGTCGCGCAGTTGATGAACAGCGTAGTCAGCGGTGCCTCGGTCACGCAGGTACACGACGATATCTACCTGATCAACGTGGTCGGCCGCGCCGAAGACGCCGAGCGGGGTACGCCGGAAACCTTGCAGAACCTGCAGATTGTCACGCCCAACGGTACTTCCATCCCGCTGCTGGCCTTCGCCACCGTGCGCTATGAATTGGAACAGCCGCTGGTGTGGCGTCGCGACCGCAAGCCGACCATCACCATCAAGGCGTCGGTGCGCGACGAGATGCAACCCACCGACCTGGTCAAGCAACTCAAGCCTGAGATCGACAAGTTCAGCGCCGGCCTGCCGGTGGGCTACAAGGTCGCCACTGGCGGCACCGTGGAGGAAAGCGGCAAGGCCCAGGGCCCGATTGCCAGCGTGGTGCCACTGATGCTGTTCCTGATGGCGACCTTCCTGATGATTCAGCTGCACAGCGTGCAGAAGATGTTCCTGGTGGCCAGTGTGGCGCCGCTCGGCTTGATTGGCGTGGTGCTGGCGCTGATCCCCACGGGCACGCCCATGGGCTTTGTGGCGATCCTGGGTATTCTGGCGTTGATCGGCATCATCATCCGTAACTCGGTGATCCTGGTGACGCAGATTCATGAATATGAAGTGGCCGGCTATTCGCCGTGGGATGCGGTGGTGGAAGCCACCGAGCATCGGCGCCGGCCGATCCTGCTGACGGCCGCTGCTGCGAGCCTTGGCATGATTCCCATCGCCCGCGAAGTGTTCTGGGGGCCGATGGCGTACGCGATGATCGGCGGGATCATCATCGCCACCTTGTTAACGCTGTTGTTCCTGCCGGCGCTCTACGTGGCCTGGTACAAAATCCGCGAGCCCAAGCAGGAGCAGCAGGAAAAACGCAGTTAGAAATGTGGAGGCTTGCTGTGGTGTTCAGGTGCTCTCGCCACAGCAAGCTCGCTCCCACAGCTTGATGCTCATTGACCTTTTGTACCGTGGGAAACGTCCGGAGGTGATACGCGTTGCCCCCGCCAGTCATAGAGTGGTCTACCCTCCCGACTTCACTTCGTTCGGGTCCAGTCCTATGCGCTACCTGCGTTCTGTTTTGTTGCTCTGCGGTCTGTTCCTCTCGCCGCTGACGTTCGCCACCGTTCTGGAAAACGCCCTGTGGCGGGTCGAACTCGACCCGGCAACCCTGGCCCTCCGCGTTACGCCCAACGGCCAACCGACGGTGCAAGCGTCCAGCGGCGTCGTGGCCCGTACCGTCAGCCAACTTGAACACCACCATCAGCAAGCGAGCTGGCAATGGGATGACGGCGCCTTTCGGGTGAGCGCCAGCCTTGACCAACGCGACCTGCTGCTCTCTATCACGGCGCGGGAAGCGGGTGAGCTGCCGATCCTCATGCAACCGGCGAGTGCCCTGGGCCAGGGGCTGATGTGGCCGTTGGCCGAGGGGCATTACGTGCCCACCGGCAATGCAGAGTGGAAGGGTTTCCTGCTGGAACAAGGTGATTTAAACACGACCCAGGACCTCAGCTTGCCCCTGTGGGGGCTGGACCACGGGCGCTTCACCTTGAACTGGTTGCTGACCAACCCGTACAACAATCGCCTGCACTGGCAGGCAGGTATGGCACTGTCAGTGGCCCATGAATTCACGGCCCTCGACCCGGCCACACCCATGACCCTGCTGTTGCACCTGGGGGATGCCGATCCGTTGGCCGGCGCCAAGCGCTACCGCCAATGGTTGGTGGCGCAGGGCCGTTATGAAACGTTGGCTGACAAACTGCGAAAGACGCCCGAGGCCGAGAAGCTGCTGGGCGCCAGTCATGTCTACTTGTGGGGCAATGACTTGCTGGCCCCCGAGGATGTGCGCGATTGGCCGCTGTTGCTCAAACGCTTGCGCGGTCATGCACTCCAGGGCTTGTTGGACAAGGAGTCCGCCAAGCTCCTGGCGCAGGGTGCCGCCTTGAATCGCTATGAGCAGACGGTCGTGCTCCGGGGCCTGAACGCCGCGATCAACAAAAAGGCTCGGCAGAGCTGGCAGGTAGAAGAACCCGACATGACCCGGCTCGCCGCGCGCTATGGAGAGCTGCGTAGCGAACTGGCCGTGGACTTTGCCGGGGCCCTCAGCGATACCCCTGCGCATTGGGGCAGCCAGGTGATCCAGTCACTGCGCAGCTCAGGCCTGCCGCGCTTGCTGCTGACCCTGGGCGAAGGCTGGGAAGGCGGCCTCTGGCACCCCGAGGCGATCCGGGCCGGGGTCGACGCGGGCTTCTTGATAGCCCCTTACGACTCCTATGAAACCGCGTTGTCCGCTACGGAAAACCCGGATTGGACCACCGCTCACCTGGGCGGCAGGGCGTACCGCGAGTGCGCGATTGTGCTGAAGGACGGCAAGCTGAAAACCGGTTTCCAGCAGTCCGGCCACTACACCGACCCACGTTGTGTGCGGCCTCTGCTGGAGGCTCGTGTAAAGGCTATCCAGGCCAAGGCGGGCTTCAACGCCTGGTTCCTCGATGCCTACGCCACCAGCATGGTGTTCGACAGCTACCGTGACGACGCCCGGATGACCCAGGCACAGAACGCCGAAGGCAACATCGACGCTTCGCGCTGGCTCAATACCGCGCTCAAGTTGCCCGCCGGTTCCGAAGACGGCAACGCGATCACCGCCGAAGGCATTCTGTTCGCCCATGGCATGCAGACGCCCGTGATTGGCTGGGGGGATCACGCGATGGCCCAAGACAAGCAATCGCCTTATTACGTAGGTAATTGGTATCCGCCGGAGCAACCCGCCCTGTTCTTCAAGTCGGTGCCGTTGAAGGAGCCGTATCGTACGGTGTATTTCGATCCGACCCTGCGCCTGCCGCTGTACCAGGCGGTGTTCCACGGCTCGGTGATCACCACGCATCACTGGCTGTTCGACAGCTTGAAGCTGAGCAATGTGCAGGCTGAGAACGAGTTGACGCAGTTGCTCTACAACGTGCCGCCGCTGTATCACTTGAGTGCATCGACGCTCAAGCAGCGGCTGCCGTTGATACAGCGTCAGGACCGGGTTTTTCGGCCATTGCATCAACGGTTGGCCACCCAGGCGATGACGGGGTTTCGTTGGTTGACGGCGGATAGGCAGGTGCAGGAAACCACCTTTGCCGATGGGACGCGGTTGGTGGCGAATTTTTCTTCAGCGGAGAAACAAGGGTATGCGGGGTATAGCCTGACGGTGCTTGATGTGGGGGGGCGCGCTTTGGTGTATCAAGTGAAATAGCAATCGTCGGGTACGGCGCTCGACCTGTGGCCAGGGAGCGTACTCCCGCCAGCGGCCTGGCAGACGACTGCTCTCCAACTGTAACCCCGCGATCCAAAACTGTGGGCGCTGGCTTGCCTGCGAAGGCGGCGGTGCGGTGTACATATCCGTTATTCAGGTAACGGCGGCTAAAGCTTGCGCCACACACTGGCCAACCAAGGTTGCTGCTCTCGAGGCAAGCCTGCGGGGCGATAGTAATGCTCCAGCTCTACAAATCCTGCCTGCGTCAGCAGCGCCTGCCAGGCCTCCAGGTCGTGATACGACCCATACCGAGGTCCATTCCAGCCTTCCTGGTTTTCACCCCGGGGGTTGGAGCTGAATAGGACGCCGCCCGGCTTCAATGCGCCTTGCATCTGCTTGAGCACACGGGGAAGTTCCTGTTTGGGAATATGAAACAGCACCGCATTGGCAAAAATGCCGTCGAAGCGTTCGGCAGGCAGGTCCAGCTTCAGGAAGTCCTGCTGCATCACTTCACAGCCACTGTCTTCCCGCGCCATCTGCGCGAACCGCTCCGAGCCGTCCAGCCCCACGGCGATATGGCCCATGCGGGTAAAGGTCTGCAAGTCGCGCCCCGGGCCGCAGCCGAAATCCAGCACTGTGAACGGCGCCGTACCCTGGATATGCCGCAGCAGCGCGGCGATGTTCTGGCTCACGTCGTGGTCGCGGGTGCCCTCACGGAAGTCCTCGGCCACCTTGTTGTAGTGGCCGAGGGTGATGGACGTGATCTGGTCGAGGTCGTGGGGTGCAAGTTTCATGGCAGGGCGCACTTGGGCTGAGGTCATTGGACTATACCTCAGGCCATCGTCTGATTCAGTTGAAAGACGTATGCCCTGTGTAGGGCAATTCAGTGCCTATTCAGCGTAAGCATCCGACTTACTGACCGCAGGATTCTAGGTACCATTCGCGTCTTACTTGAAGAGGCGTTGTATACCCATGGATCAGGCATCTCCACCCCCGACTGATAACGTCATTCAGCAAAAGAAAATGGATCGATAATCCAATGTCTTGAGTAATGGACTGTTATGGCTCAACGAGCGCGCATGGCCTTTGACCGTGGGCATTTTGTCTGTGGCCGGGCTTTATCTGTACCAATACATCCAAGTGGAAAAGGTGCCGCTGAGTATTTTGTCGGCAGCTGCGTTCACGGCGTTGCCGGCGATGTTCGCCATGTTGGTATTTGTCATCGGCATGATGGGGGCGTCGATCCTGATGCCTACATTCATCTTGTTCCTGCGCATGAATGCCACGGGCGCGCGGCTCAGTGATCAACTCAATCTCAGTCGGCAATCGCCTGAGACGACGGCTCAACATCGTCGATTGTTGATGCATTGGGCTGCCAGTCTCGTGGTGCTGGCGGTGTTCTGGTTATCGGCGGTGTACCTGTCCGCGAACGCAGAAAGCGGACCGCTTCAGACTGTTTGCTGGGTAGTGGCGATCGCTGTGACGGTACTGGCCTATACCTGCATCATCATTCGTGCCCGGCCGGCCAATATCGCGCGGCGCGAGCTTTCCGTGGAGTTCTGGATCGCGAGTGCCAGTGCCGGCGTCATTCAGATGCTGATTGTTCTGATGGTCACCGTGCCTGTCTCGCGCGCGTTCGGCGAATACTCCGACAGTGTCGTGCTGTTTGCGCCTGTCATGTTGGCTGAAATAGTGGTGCTATTTCTGATTCAGGGGCTTGGGGCGTGCCTTGTGGCGTGCATGAACGATCATAAAAACCCGGTGGCGCTGGCATCCTTGGCCGCCCTTGGGCTTTTGGTCGTGCTGGGGCTTATCCCTGTGACGGGCGCAAAGTTGGGAGGCCTGCCGCTGCAAGCCTCCGCGTCGGGAGGGCGTATGTGTACCGTCATGACCTGGTCAGAGGGGGCCAAGGTTCCCGGCATGCTGGTCGACGCCAAGAAACCTGAGGGCAGCATCAAGCTGCGCGTGCTGGCGGATTCGGACGGGAGCTACAGTGTTCGCCCATGGCAGGCCAAGGAAAAAACCATCACCTTCGTCCCCCACTCCAGCGTTGCCCAGCTGGATGAATGCCCCTGATTTCAGCGTTTGTTCAACACCCGAGCCAGGCGATCACCGCCCAACTGAATCACCGCCACGAGGATCACCAGCAGCACAATCACGGTGAGCATGATCTGCGTATCAAAACGCTGGTAGCCGTAGCGGTAGGCAATGTCGCCCAGGCCGCCCGCGCCAATCGCGCCGGCCATGGCCGACGAGTTGATCATGGTCACCAGGGTGATGGTGAACCCGCCGACAATCCCCGGCAGCGCTTCCGGCAACAGCACGTGCCAGATGATGTGCCACCGGCGGCAGCCCATGGCTTGTGCCGCTTCGATCAGGCCGTGGTCGACCTCGCGCAGGCTCACCTCGGCAATGCGCGCAAAAAACGGTGTGGCGGCGATGGTCAGCGGCACCACGGCGGCCCATACGCCGTAGGTGGTGCCAACGATCAGCCGCGTGAACGGGATCAACGCCACCATCAGGATCAGGAACGGAATCGAGCGGAACAGATTGACGAACGCCCCCAGCACGCGGTTTAACGCCGGTGCCTGGTAGATGCCGCCTTTGTCGCTGGTGACCAAAAACACCGCCAGCGGGATGCCTACCAGCAACGCAATCAACGATGACACGCCGACCATCAACAAGGTGTCGATGGCGCCCTGCACTAAACGATCAAACCACATAGCCCAGCACCTCCACCTGTTGTGCCCAATTGCCGGCGCGGTTGCGCAGTTCTTCTGCGGTGTGAGGCGAGCCATTCACCGCCAGCAGCAGTTGACCGAGGGCATGCCCCTGGATGCGTTCCACGCCGCCTTGCAGCAAGCGCACGCGACCGCCGAGGGCGCTGAACAGCGCGGCCAGGTCCGGCTCGTCGGAATCACTGCCGGTGAATTGCAGCCGCAGCACTATCGCCGCGTCGCCGGTCGCCGGCTTGGCCTGCAAACGGCTTTGCAACTCGTCCGGCAGCCCATGTTGCAGCGGTGCCAGCAGGGTCTTGCTGACCTCATGCTGCGGGTTGCCGAACACTTGCCACACCGGGCCTTGCTCGACGACACGCCCATGCTCCAGCACCACCACGCGGTCGCAGATTTCGCGGATCACCGCCATTTCATGGGTGATCAATACGATGGTCAGGCCCAGGCGCTGGTTGATCTCGCGCAGCAGGCCGAGGATCGATTGGGTGGTCTCCGGGTCGAGGGCCGACGTGGCCTCGTCGCACAGCAAAATCTGTGGGTCGTGTACCAGCGAACGAGCGATGCCCACGCGCTGTTTCTGCCCGCCGGACAGTTGCGCCGGGTAGGACGTGTGCTTGTCTTGCAGCCCCACCAGCTCCAGCAGCTCGCGCACCTTCTGCTCGCGCTGGGCCTTGGGAACGCCCGCCACTTTCAGCGGCAACTCGACGTTCTGCCACACCGTCTTGGCTGACATCAGGTTGAAGTGCTGGAAGATCATGCCGATGCGCCGACGTAGCGCCACCAGGTGGTCTTCGTCGAAGTCACCGATGTCGACCTGATCGATCAACACCCGCCCGCTGCTGGGTTGTTCCAGGCGGTTGATGGTGCGGATCAGCGACGACTTGCCGGCGCCGCTGCGACCAATGATGCCGAACACTTCACCGCGCTGGATCGCCAGGTCGATGCCCTGCAAGGCGTGCACAGTGCCGTCGTAGGTCTTGCCCAGGTTGATAAAGCGCACGTGGGCACGGTTCAGGTCAGGGTGCAGTTCTGTCTGCTCGGCGTCCCTGGGCGGCAAGCCCAGGTCGCGCAGTTGAGAGTGGGCGGCGGTCATTTTTTATCTTCCCAGCCGACCTGATAGAGCTTGCCCAGGGATTTATCCAACGCAGCGCGGACTACAGGCGAATGCTGGTAGATGTCGACGAACTTGATTACGCGCGGGTCGGTCTTGCTCTTGGGCTGGATCACGAACTGGATCACGTACTCCGGGTGGTCGAGGCCGTCGAACAGCAGTGCCGACTCGGCATCGAAGGTCTTGGACAGGCGGATATACGCCGGGTAGCCCTGCACCAGATCGGCGTCGTCATAGGCGCGTACCAGTTGCACGGCCTCGACTTGCAGGATCTTGATCTTCTTCGGGTTACTGACGATGTCTTCTTCGGTGGCCTTGTAGCCCACCCCCGGCTTGAGGGTGATCAAGCCCGCCTTGGCCAGCAATTGCAGGCCGCGACCGCTGTTGATCGGGTCGTTGGCAATCGCCACGCTGGCGCCTTCGGGCAGGTCGTTGATGCTCTTGTACTTTTTCGAATACAGGCCGACGTTGTTGATGATGCCCGGCGCGTATGGCACCAGGTCAAAACCGGCGGCGGCCTTGGCGTTTTCCAGGAACGGGATGTGCTGGAAGTAGTTCACGTCGATATCGCCAGCAGCCAGGCTGACGTTGGGCGCGATCCAGTCGGTGAACTCCACCAACTCGACCTTCAGGCCTTGCTTGCCCGCTTCGGCCACCGCGGCTTCCAGGGGAATAGCGAAGGCGGCAGTGGTGCCGATTTTCAACGGTGCATCAGCGGCGAACACCGCCGAGCTGAACAGTCCGAATGCCAGGGCCAGTGCTTTGACTGGGTGGGAGAGCAGTGTTTTTTTCATGATCGATTTCCAGTCATAAGGTGTTGGTAAGAACAATGCGGTCAATGGTGGGAGCCGGCTTGCCTGCGATGGCGGTCTGTCAGGCAACTCTTTTTCGCTGATCCTCCGCCATCGCAGGCAAGCCAGCTCCCACATTTTTGATTAGTGTCTGTAGTGGGATCCGGTGTGTTGTTCGGGAAGGCGGGCGCTGCCTTGAAAGACTTTTTCCCGCAGCGTTCCCTGTTCATATGCAGTCTTGTACGACCCGCGCTTTTGCAACTCCGGCACCACCAGGTCGATAAAGTCCACGTAGCTTTCCGGCGTGACGATGCGCGTGAGGTTGAAGCCATCCAGGTCGGTTTCGCTGATCCAGGATTCCAGCTCGTCGGCGACCTGTTCGGGCGAGCCGACCAGGGTGATGTAGCGGCCGCCCAGGGCGTGTTGCTCCAGCAACTTGCGCCGGGTCCAGTCGTTGTTCTGCAGGTTCTTGGTGGCAGACTGGATCGCGTTGCTCTTCACGTACTGGATCGGTTCGTCCAGTTCGTACTGGGCAAAATCGATGGCGGTGGACGCCGAGAAATGCGCCACGCCGGCTTCCGGGCTGGCATAGCTCAGGTATTCGGCGTGCTTGGCCCAGGCAAGCTCCTCGGTGGCGCCCACGATCACGTTGAGGCCCATGAACACCTTGATGTCATCCGGATTGCGTCCGGCCTCGACCGCACTGGCACGCACCTTGTCCACCTGGACCTTGGTCGCGGCCTTGTTCTGCCCGCTGATGAAGACGCACTCGGCATGGCGCCCGGCGAACAGCAGGCCGCGATCCGAGCTGCCAGCCTGGAACAGCACCGGCGTGCGTTGCGGCGAGGGTTCGCACAGGTGATAACCCTCCACCTGGTAGAACTCGCCGTGGTGCTCGACCTTGTGCACCTTGCCCGGCTGCGCATACACCCGCGCCTGCGGGTCGTTGAGCACCGCGCCGTCCTCCCAGCTGCCTTCCCAGAGTTTGTAGAGCACCTCCAGGTATTCATCGGCCTAGTCGTAACGGCGGTCATGTTCGACCTGCTCGGTAAGGCCCATGGCCTTGGCTGCGCTGTCGAGGTAGCCGGTGACGATGTTCCAGCCCACGCGGCCACGGCTGAGGTGGTCCAGCGTGGACATGCGCCGGGCGAACAGATACGGCGGCTCGTAGGTGAGGTTGGCAGTGAGGCCGAAACCGAGATTCCGGGTGACCGCCGCCATCGCCGAGACCAGCAGCAGCGGGTCGTTCACCGGCAGTTGGATCGACTCCTTGAGCGGCACATCGACCGAGTTCTGGTACACGTCGTAGACGCCGACGATATCGGCGATGAACAGGCCATCGAACAGCCCGCGCTCCAGGGTTTGCGCCAGGTCGGTCCAGTACTCGATCGTCTTGTACTGGGTGGAGGTGTCCCGTGGGTGGGTCCACAGGCCGTGGTTGATATGCCCGATGCAGTTCATGTTGAAGGCATTGAGCAGGATTTTCTTCTTCGCCATCAGAGGGTCCCCCGCAGTGGCGGGTTTTCATCGTTGAGGTAGTAATTGCCCACCGCGTGGTACTTCCAGCGCACCGGGTCGTGCAGGGTGTGGACGCGGGCGTTGCGCCAGTGACGGTCGAGGCCGTGCTCGGCCAAGGTCGCCTGGCTGCCGGCGAGTTCGAACAAGGTGCTGCCGGCGGCCAGGGATATTTCGGTGCTCAAGGCGCGCACTTCGGCGACGGCAATCGAGGCCGCCGCCACCGTCTCGGCATTGCTGTCGGCCTGGGCGCGGTCGAGGAATTCGCCGGAGCGTTCCAGCAGCGCTTCGGCGGCGTGCAGGCGGATGCTCAGGTGGCCGAAGCTTTTCAGGGTCAGCGGGTCTTCGGTGGCCTTGTCGTTGCCGGCGTCGATCCACGGGCGGGTCTTGGTGCGCACGAAGTGCAGCGCATCTTCGAAGGCCGCGCGGGCGATACCGGTGTCGATGGCGGCGTGAAGAATCTGCGCCAGGGGGCCGACCGTGGTCGGGCGCTCGAAAGCGCTCTGGAACGGGATCACGTCTTGCGCCGCGACCCACACGTTGTCGAACACCACCGAACCGCTGCCGGTGGTGCGCTGGCCGAAGCCGCTCCAGTCATCGATCACGCTCAGGCCTTCGCTGTCGCGCGCGACAAAGGCGAGGTGCTGCACGCCATGTTCATCCACCACCGAGGTGGGAATGCGTTGAGCGTAGATCGCACCGGTGGAATAGAACTTGCGGCCGCTGATACGGAAACCGTCACCGTCGCGGGTGATTTTGGTGACGCGGTCATGGGCGGTCTTGGTGCCCAGTTCCGCCAGGGCGTTGCCGAAACGCTGGCCGGCCAATACTTCGGCGTACAGGCGCTGTTGTTGCGCCGGGCTGCCGTTCACACGCAGCACTTCCAGGGCATAGAAATGGTTTTGCGGGATCTGGCCCAGGGACGCGTCCGCCTGGGCGATCAGGGCGATGACCTTGGCCAGGGTGACGTTGGAAACGCCCGCGCCGCCGAATTCCTTGGGTACGCTGATGCCCCACAGGCCGGAGCGCGAGAATACGTCCAGTTCGGGCAAGGGCAGGCGGCGCTCGCGGTCACGCTGGGCGCTGTCGCGGCGGAAGTCTTCGGCCAGGTCGCTGGCGACAATAAGGGCTTGTTCGTCGCTGGTAATGACCGCGACGGGGTGAGAGAAAGTCATGATGTTCTCCAGAGGTCTGGTCGGTCAGATCCAGGAATGGCGAGCCGGCAAGGTACCGTTCAATCGATAGGCGCCGATGGCGTGATACTTCCAGCGCACCGGGTCGTGCAGGGTGTGCACGCGGGCGTTGCGCCAATGACGGTCGAGGTTGAATTCGGCAAGGGTGGCGCGGCTGCCGGCCAGTTCGAAGAGCTTTTCGCTGACCAGCAGCGCCACTTCGGTGGTCAGTACCTTGGCCTCGGCCACCGCAATGGATGCGCGCGCAGCGGACTGCGCGGTGATCGGCGCGGCGCTGACCTGGTCCAGCACCTGGCCGGCCTTGCGCAGCAGGGCTTCGGCGGCGTGCAGTTCGATCTTCAGCTTGCCGATGTCGGCGATTACATACAGGTCATCGCTGGCGCGTTCGACCTTGGCGTCGATCCATGGGCGCGAGCGCTCACGCACGAAGGCGATGGTGTCATCCAGCGCGCCACGGGCGATGCCGGCGTCGATGGCCGCCTGGATCAGCTGCGAGACGGCGCCCTGGATAGTCGGGGTTTCGCCGATGCGCCAGTTCTCAACTACCAGCTCCGCGTCCACCGGCACCTTGTCCAGCAGCACGGTGCCGCTGGCGGTGGTGCGCTGGCCGAAGCCGGACCAATCGTCAACGATGCGCAGGCCTTCGGTGCCACGACGCACGAACGCCATGACTTGCTTGCCGTCATCGTTCAGGGCCTTCACGGCCACCCAATGGGCAAACAATGCGCCGGTGGAATAAAACTTCTGGCCGCTGATCACATAACCATCACCCTCGGCGGTGATGCGCGCCTTGAGTTCCAGGGTGTTCTTGGTGCCGCGTTCCGGGCCGCCATTGCCGATGCGCCAGCCGTCGAGGACGCTCTGGAACAGCTGCTTTTTCTGGCGTTCGGTGGCGGCGCCCTGCAACAGGTGCAGGATGCCGAAATGGTTCTGCGGGATCTGCCCGAGGGCCGGGTCTGCCGCACTGATGATCGCGAACACGTCGGCCAGGGTCACGAACGACACCTGCGGCCCGCCGTACTCACGGGGAATGGAAATACTGCCCAGCCCACTGCGGGTGAACTGCTCGATCTGTGCCCACGGCAGCTTGCGTTGCTGGTCGCGTTTGGCGGCTTGCAGGCGTGCAGCCTGGGCCAACTCATTGGCAGCCTTCAGCGCCTCTGCATCGTTGCGCAGCACGGCGGCCGGCAACAGCAGGGGAGCGACATCCAGATCACTCTGGGGGGGTGTTAGAGCCAAGTTAGACATCAGCGCCGCTCCTTGGCTGCACGTAATGCCCTGGCGTTACGCACCGGGGTAATTCTGACCATACCGACCTCGCATTCAATGAAATAAAAACAGAAAAATCAGGAATGTCCGGTGGTCCGGTGCATATACCCTAAGCGTGTTAAATATTTAAATAAACTAACTTTTGGGAATATGCATAGAAGGTCTGTCACCCCGGTTCGCAAGGTGAACCGATAGGGCGTGGCTGATAGATCAGCGCCGTCCCGGCGGGCCGGGACTCTGCCTCGCTGGCGATGCGCAGCGTGCGGGAGGGCGCCCAGCGTGAATTGTTGCCGACGCGGTCAAGAATGCAGTACGTCACTTCCAGCCGACAGTCGTCTCCCGCTTCGATAATCAGCGTCGAGGGCACCCATACCTGTACCGCCATGCCGACTTCCCTGGCCCGGATTTTCGGCAGATCCAGGCGCGCATCGCCCCAGCGCAAGGTGATGGCATCGCCGGTGGTCATGTGCAGGTAGGGCTCGATGGTCAGGGGAATACCGCGCCGTACCTGGCTGGCGTTGACGCCGTAGCGGCGGATGGTGTCGGGCAGGCCCACGGGGGCGAGGTTCTGGTTTTCGTCACAGCAAAGGGGCGAGGGCTGGCCGCCTGGGCAACGGGTCTTTACACGCACTCGCGTCACGGCTGAGCGAGCAGGGGTATGGCCGACTTGCATGACCTGGTAATGCACCTGCGTCGGCCCCTCCAGCACAAAACTCTCTGGTACCCGCAGGTGAGTGAACTCGCCGATCTTGCCGGTGGTGATCCGACGTGAAGCGGCGAAACAGTTGTTCCAGAACAGCTCAATCAGGTCGCCTTCATCCATGCCGGGATACGGCGGGATGTCGACCTGCAAGTGCGCGGCGGCCAGGGCATTGATGCCATTGCCGACGGCCTGGGGCAGTGTCGGGGCGGTGAGCAGGGGGTGCGTCATAAGTAATCTCCTTGATGCAGCCAGCAGCAATCGCTCCGGACCTTTGGCGCAGGTGTGCGCGGTGGGCCGAACGAAACGATTCAGTGAATAGCCGGGATAGGATCCAATCCTCTGGGCGCTAGATAAGAGGGTTGGCCGAGGGGCGTCAATGGCGGCAAAGGGCTAAACGGCGGTGTTGGCGTGATTCAGAAGGGTCTGACTGAGGCGAGGATATTCAGGCGGGTGCGGTGGGGTGTTTTTCAGGTTGGAATGAGGACTTCGTGTAGGAACAGGCTTGTGTGGGAGCTGGCTTGCCTGCGAAGGCGTCGCCACGGTGAGACAGGTTCACCGAGGTGGCTGCGTCGCAGGCAAGCCAGCTCCCACACAAAGCCTCAGTGGGCGAGGAATTTACTCAGGAACTGTTTGGTACGCTCTTCCTTGGGGTTGGCGAACAGTGCCTTGGCTTCGCCTTGCTCCACGATCACGCCCTTGTCGAAAAAGATCACCCGATTGGCCACATCGCGGGCGAAGCTCATCTCGTGGGTGACGATGACCATGGTGCGGTTTTCCTCGGCGAGGCTGCGAATGGTTGCCAGCACTTCGCCCACCAACTCCGGGTCGAGGGCCGAGGTGGGTTCGTCGAATAGAATCACCTCCGGCTCCATGGCCAGCGCCCGTGCAATGGCGACGCGCTGCTGTTGGCCACCGGACAGGCGCCGTGGGTAGGCGTCTTCCTTGCCCGCCAGGCCGACCCTGGCCAGCAGCTTGCGCCCCAGCGCGACAGCGGCCTCGCGGGGCATCTTCTTGACCACGGTGGGGCCTTCGATGACGTTTTCCAGCGCGGTGCGATGGGGGAACAGGTTGAAGCTCTGAAACACAAAACCCACGTGCTGGCGCAGGCGCCGTACCTGGCTCTGTTGCTGGTTGATCGGCTTGCTGGTGTCAATCTCGATGTCGCCCACCTTGATGCGACCGCTGGTGGGTTGTTCGAGGAAATTCAGGCAGCGCAGGAAGGTGGTCTTGCCGGAACCGCTGGGGCCGATGATGGCGATGACTTCGCCCTCCTTGACCTCAAGGTCGATGCCGTTGAGCACCACCTGACCCTTGAATTGTTTGGTCAGTTTTTCAACCACGATCATGCTTCAGGACTCCAGGTCATGCCGGTTGACCCGGTCTTCCAGACGATTCTGCAAATGCGCCAGGATGCTCGCCAGGATCCAGTAGATCAGGGCTGCGGACAGGTACATGGTGAAGATTTCGAAGGTCCGCGCAGACACCAGTTGGGCCTGGCGGAACAGCTCGGGCACCTGGATGGTGGCGGCCAGCGCCGTGTCCTTGACCAGCGAAATAAAGCTGTTGCCCAGCGGCGGCAGGGCTGTGCGCATCGCCTGCGGCAGGATGGCCCGGCGCAGGGTCTGCGCACGGGTCATGCCGATACTGGCGGCGGCTTCCCACTGGCCACGCTCGATGGAGCCGATGGCGGCGCGCAGGATTTCACAGGCGTAGGCGGCCATGTTCAGCGAAAAGCCGATCATGGCCGCCGGGATCGGATCCAGCTCGATGCCCACTTGCGGCAAGCCGTAGTAGATCAGGAACAGCTGTACCAGCAAGGGCGTGCCGCGAAAGAACGACACATAGACTCGGGCGAGCCAGCTCACCAACTTGAAGCGCGACAGGCGCATCAAGGCCAGGCCGAAGCCCAGCAGCAAGCCGAAAAACATCCCGCCGAGGCTGAGGATCACCGTGTAATACGCGCCCTTGAGCAGAAAGGGCGCGGAGTCCAGCGCGAGTTGGAAACCTGCTTCCATTATTGAGTGACGTCAGCGTTGAAGTACTTCTCGGACAGCTTCTTCAAAGTGCCGTCGGCGCGCAGTTTGTCGAGGGCCTTGTTCACAGCAGCCAGCAGTTCAGGCTCGCCTTTGCGCAGGGCAATACCGGCTTCCTGGCGGGAGAAGGCAGCACCTGCAGCAGCGGTGTCCTTGGCTTTCTTGGCATATTCCAGTGCAGCCAGGCGGTCAATCAGAATGGCGTCGACACGGCCGATGCGCAGGTCTTGGAACTTGGTTGGGTCATCGTTATAGGTTTTGACGATGGCCTTCGGTTGGTTTTCCTTGAGCCATTGTTCGTAGTTGGTGCCCAGGCCCACACCGATTTTCTTGCCAGCCAGGTCGTCGGCGGTCTTGATGGTGTCGACGTTTTTCGCCAGGGTCAGCGCCTGGATACCAGAGACGGTGTAAGGCGTGGAGAAGTCGTATTTTTGCTTGCGTGCATCGGAGATGGTCACTTGGTTGACCACCGCGTCCAGGCGCTTGGATTCCAGGGCCGCGAGGATGCCGTCCCATGGCGTCGCTTGCAGCTTGACCTTCACGCCCAGCTCTTTGGCCAGTGCTTCGGACAGCTCCACCTCGAAACCGGTGAGTTTGCCGCTTTCATCGACAAAGCTGAACGGTGGGTAGGTGCCTTCCAGGCCGATCTTGATCTCGCCTGCTTTCTTGATGTTATCCAGCTGCTCGCCAGCCACTGCCTGGCCGAGCAGGCCAGCCCCGAGTGCCAGGCCCAAAGTGCCAACCAACAATGTGCGACGCAATACAGAAATAGTCATGAAGAGCCCCTGTGTTTTTATGGTGAGCGAAGCAGGTGACGCAGTAGTCGTATCCTGCCTTAAAGCGCGTAGCGCGTCTTCGCCTACGGCGCGACTATAAAGCGGGTTTTTAAGACTTGAAAATAATATAAATATAAATTGTTATTCGATTATTGAATATACGACCTATTTAATGTGGGAGCTGGCTTGCCTGCGATAGCGGTGCAAAGGTCAGCACATCGGTAGCTGACAGACCGCCATCGCAGGCAAGCCAGCTCGCCCATTTTTTAGTCCGCGTTTATTCAATTGAATACCGAGTTGTAGGCAAATAACGCCGGCGCCCCGCCGGTATGCAGGAAAATGATCGGACCCTCTTCAAAACGCTGACACCCGATCCCATCCAACAAGCCGGCCATGGCCTTGCCAGTGTAGACAGGGTCCAGCAGCAGGCCTTCCTGGCTGGCGAGCAGCTTGATGGCTGCCAGCGTACCGGCGTTCGGCTCGCCATAACGGGGGCCGAAGTATTCATCCCAGAGATTCACCTTGAACGCCTCGGGCACCTTTACACCCAGCAACTCGGCGGTGCGTTCGGCCAGGCCCTGCACTTTCGGGCGTTGGGCTTCGTCGGTGCGGGACACGGTGACGCCAATCACCGGCAGGTTCGGCAACACTTCGCTCAAGGCCAGGGCCAGGCCACTGTGGGTACCCGCGCTGCCGGACGCCAGCACCACGGCGGAAAACGCGATGCCGCTGGCTTCGATCTGCGCCGCCAGCTCTAGCCCGGCGCGCACGTATCCCAGGGCGCCCAGGGCATTGGAGCCGCCGATAGGCACCAGGTACGGTTTCTTGCCGTTGCTGCGCAGGCGGTCGGCGAGAGCGTTGAGCTGGTCGTCGACGTTGTCGAGGTTTTCCACCAATTCCACCTTGGCGTCGAACAGCTCCAGCAGCAGGCGGTTGCCGTTGCCCAGGTAGTTCGGGTCCTCGGTGCCGGTGGGGTTTTCGAGCAGCGCGACGCAGCCCAGGCCGAGTTTGGCGGCCAGCGCAGCGGTCTGGCGCACGTGGTTGGATTGAATCGCGCCGGCGGTCACCAGGGTATCGGCGCCCTGGGCGATCGCGTCGGCGGCGAGGTATTCGAGCTTGCGCAGCTTGTTGCCGCCCATGGCCAGCGGCGTGGTGTCGTCACGTTTTACGTAGATGTCCCTGCCCGACCAGGCCGACAGCCGCTCGAGTTTTTCCAGGGCAGTGGCGCCGCCCAGCAGTTCCAGGCGGTTAAAACGGTCGAGCTGTTGTTTGATCATGGCTACGCACGGTTGCTAAGTGATGGGGCGACTATAGGCAGGCACTTTTCATCGGGCAACCGCCAATCGCTTATTCCGGATGGTTCTTGGTATCACACCATTGGTTCTTAAGGGCGGCCAGGGTGCATACCGTAAAGTGAGCGCCATTACGTCAGGAGTGAATACCGTGAGTGAGCGTTCCAGTCATTGGCAATTACAGACCATCGTCAGCCAGTTGCGCGGCGCCCGGGACCAGTGGCGGACGCGCAATGGTCGCTTGAGTGGCGAGCATGGCGGCCGCGAGTTGCCCTCGCGCGAAGCCGTGGCGCAGATCCTGGAGTCGCTGTGCGGCGCGCTGTTCCCCATGCGCCTGGGGCCGGTGGACCTGCGAGAAGAAAGCGAAGATTTCTACGTCGGCCACACCCTGGATGTGGCGCTCAATGCGTTGCTCGCCCAGGCCCGCCTGGAGTTGCGTTATGCCGCGCGCCAAGGCGGCCAGGATGACAGTGCTGTCGACGCCCACGCTATCCGCCTGATCCAGGATTTTGCCCTGGCCCTGCCGTCCCTGCGCAGTCTGTTGGACACCGACGTGCTGGCCGCCTACCACGGCGACCCCGCCGCTCGCAGCGTGGATGAAGTACTGCTGTGCTACCCCGGGATCCTGGCGGTGATTCACCACCGCCTGGCGCACCACCTGTACCGCGCCGGTTTGCCGTTGTTGGCGCGCATCAGTGCCGAGATCGCCCACTCGGCCACGGGGATCGATATCCACCCTGGTGCGCAAATCGGCCCGAGCTTCTTTATCGACCACGGGACTGGGGTGGTGATCGGTGAAACCGCGATCATCGGCGAGCGGGTGCGCATCTACCAGGCCGTGACCCTGGGTGCCAAACGCTTCCCGGCGGATGAGGACGGGCAGTTGCAGAAGGGCCACCCGCGTCACCCGATTGTCGAGGACGATGTGGTGATCTACGCCGGCGCGACCATCCTGGGGCGCATCACCATCGGCAAGGGCTCGACCATCGGCGGCAACGTGTGGCTGACGCGCAGCGTGCCGGCGGGGGCGAACATCACCCAGGCGAATTTGCAGCATGATGATGGGACGCAGAAGTAACGAACCCTCGCGAATCCCCTGTGGGAGCGGACTTGCTCGCGAATGCGGAGTATCAGTCAATGGATTTATCGGCTGACACACCGTATTCGCGAGCAAGCCCGCTCCCACATTTGGAATGCATTCCAGATTTCACGCGGATTTGTGCCAGTAATCGCTGAACGATTTGCCTCTCGCGCCCGTCATACCAATCCTTGAGCTAGTGTAGGAATTATCTACCACTCAGCCATGCGATTAGTCCCAGACCGCCTTCCTATGTTTAACTTGAATGTTCGTTCAAGTTAAACCCGGTGGTCCGCTGCCCGCTCACAACAGGAGGCTTACCTTTGCTGAGTCCGTTATTGACAGCCACATTCCCTTCCCTCGGGGTGCATCGTTCATGAGTGCATCGTCCACCCCATCCAGCAGCCTGGTGCGCATGAATGCGCCCGTCTTCTACTTTGCCGCGAGCTTCATCCTGCTGTTCGGCATCACTGTCATCGCTATTCCGCAACAGGCTGGCGCCTGGCTGCTGGCGGCGCAAAACTGGGCGGCCAATACGGTCGGCTGGTACTACATGCTGGCGATGACCCTGTATCTGGTCTTCGTGGTGGTCACCGCGCTATCGGGCTACGGCAAGATAAAACTCGGTGCCGACCACGACGAGCCCGAATTCAGTTACCTCTCCTGGGCCGGCATGCTGTTCGCCGCTGGGATCAGCATCACGCTGTTCTTCTTCTGTGTGTCCGAGCCGCTGACACACCTGGTGCAACCGCCCCAGGGCGCGCCAATGAACGCCGATGCTGCGCGCCAGGCCATGCAGATCCTGTTTCTGCACTGGGGCCTGCACGGCTGGGGCGTGTTCGCTTTTGTGGGCATGGCCCTGGCGTACTTCGCCTATCGGCATAACCTGCCGCTGGCGCTGCGTTCGGCGCTGTACCCGCTGATCGGCAAGCGCATCAACGGTCCCATCGGTTATGCGGTGGATGGCTTCGGCATCATCGCTACGGTGTTCGGCCTCGGCGCGGACATGGGCTTTGGCGTTTTGCACCTCAACTCCGGGCTCGATTACCTGTTTGGCATCGCCCACACCCAGTGGATCCAGGTCGGCCTGATTACCCTGATGATGGGCGCCGCGATCCTGGTCGCCGTCTCCGGCGTCGACAAGGGCGTGCGGGTTATGTCCGACATCAACATGCTGCTGGCCTGTGCGCTGTTGCTGTTCGTGCTGTTCGCAGGTCCCACCCAGCATTTGCTCAACACCTTGATCCAGAACATCGGTGACTACCTGGGCGCCTTGCCGACCAAGAGTTTCGATGTGTACGCCTACGACAAACCGAGCGACTGGTTGGGTGGTTGGACGGTGTTCTACTGGGCCTGGTGGATCGCATGGTCGCCGTTCGTGGGCCTGTTCATCGCACGGATTTCCCGTGGCCGCACCATCCGTGAGTTCGTGTTCGGCGTGCTGCTGATCCCGTTGGGCTTCACCCTGGCGTGGATGTCGATCTTCGGCAACAGCGCCATCGACCAGGTGCTCAACCACGGGCTGACCGCGCTCGGTCAGTCGGCCATCGATGACCCGTCGATGAGCCTCTACCTGCTGTTGGAAACCTACCCGTGGAGCAAGACAGTCATCGCGGTCACGGTGTTTATCAGCTTTGTGTTCTTCGTCACCTCCGCCGACTCCGGCACCGTGGTGCTGTCGACGCTGTCGTCCAAGGGCGGCAACGCCGACGAAGACGGGCCGAAATGGCTGCGGGTGTTCTGGGGCGCGATGACCGCGCTGGTCACCAGTGCCTTGTTGTTTGCCGGCAGTATCGACTCGCTCAAGTCAGCGGTGGTGCTGACCTCGTTGCCGTTTTCGATGATCTTGCTGCTGATGATGTGGGGGCTGCACAAGGCTTTCTACCTCGAATCGCAGAAGCAGATCGCCCAGCTGCACTCGCTGGCGCCGGTGTCGGGCTCCCGCAAGGGCACTGGCGGTTGGCGTCAGCGCTTGAGCCAGGCGGTGCATTTCCCGTCACGCGACGAGGTGTACCGTTTCCTTGAGACCACGGTGCGCCCGGCGATCGAAGAAGTGACGGCGGTGTTTGTCGAAAAAGGCCTTAGCGTCGTCACCCAGCCCGACCCGTCCAACGACAGCGTCAGCCTGGAAATCGGCCACGGCGAAGAGCATCCATTCGTTTACCAAGTGCAGATGCGCGGCTATTTCACGCCGTCATTTGCACGCGGTGGCATGGGTTCCAAGCAGCTCAACAACCGTCGCTACTACCGGGCGGAAGTGCATTTGAGCGAGGGCAGCCAGGACTACGATCTGGTCGGCTACACCAAGGAACAGATCATCAACGACATCCTCGACCAGTACGAGCGGCACCTGCAGTTCCTGCATTTGGTGCGCTGAGGTTCAGGCCCTGATCACCAGCTCCGACATCAGGGGCTGGTGTCGGTGCTTTACCCACACAACCGTCACCTGTCGCCGAGGGTGCGAGTGTTCGTCGACGGGCTCGCCGAAATCTTCGAAAATGCCCGCTAAGCCGCGTAGTAGAAGGGTTTCTTAAATTTAATTTCATCCGTCCACGCCGCTGTTTGACGCGGAACTGTCATCTGGCCACTGCGTAATTGTGTGAAGCGTTTGACGCTTTCATTTCAGAACAGTGACGGAGACCGGTACCAATGAAGACGTTATTAAGCCCCATGGTGGGTGCCGCCATGGCGAGCTTTATGCTGTCCGCCCATGCCGATTTTATCGATGACAGCCACGCCGATGTGACCCTGCTCAATCGCTATCTCAACCAGCAGGGGCGTGACGTGGTGAACAGCAATGCCAAGGCCCACAGCATTCGCGATTGGGGCCAGGGTTTCGAGTTCAACTTCAAGTCCGGCTACACCGAAGGCCCAGTGGGTTTTGGCCTGGACCTGCAGGCGTTCTACGGGTTGAAACTGGACTCCGGCGGCGACCTCAACGACAAGGATCACCAGGGCCGCTACCCCGGCAGCATGTTCCCGCTGGACAACGGCAAATCCGCCGACCAGTTCGGCGTGTTGAGCCCGACGTTCAAGATGCGTTTTGCCAAGGATGAGCTGCGTGTCGGCACGCTCTACGGCAACAACCCGATACTCGCCAACACCGACGGGCGCCTGTACCAGCAGACCAATACCGGTGTGCAACTGGTGTCCAAGGACCTCAGTGATTTCACCTTCACCGGCGGCGACATCTTCAAGACCAAGATCCGCAACGAAACCGGCGACCAGGGCATGATCACCGCCGGCGGCACCAAAGAGAGCGATCGCTTCCTGTTCGGCGGTGCGGACTACACCGGCATCCAGAACACCACAGTCAGCCTGTGGTATTCCAACCTTGAGGATTACTACCAGCAGTTTTTCCTTGGCGCCAAGCGCCATGGCGCCTTGTCCGTCGGCGCCATCGACACCGACGTGCGCGTGTTCCGCAGCCTCGGGGTGGGCGGCAACGCCGACGGTGACAAAGACTTCGCAGCGGCTGGCCTCTACGGTGACGGCACGGGCAAGGGTCGCATCAACCAGACCACCGCGAGCTTGCTTGAGAGCTACAGCCTGGACGGCCATACCGTCGGCCTGGGGATCCAGAAGAACAGTGGCGACAGCGACTTCCCGTACCTGGATTCCGGCCTGAACAGCGGCGACAACCGCCAGGGCCCCGGTTCAGGCGCCGACACCCCGGCACTGACCAACATGCAGTTGAACAAATTCCAGCACGCCGGTGAGCGCACCTGGCTGGCGCAATACAAATATGACTTCGGCAAACTCGGCCTCACCGGCCTGACGTTCTCCGCTGCCTACGCCCATGGCGATGACATCCGCACGGCGCAGGGCACCACCAGCGAATGGGAGCGTAATGTCGCCGTGGCCTATCAAGTGCCCACCGGCACCCTCAAAGGCCTGGGCGTAACCTGGAAAAATGCCCACGCCAGCCCGGACATTACCGGCGCCACCGTGCAAGATGAAAACCGCTTTTATGTCAGCTATGTCGTTCCACTCTGGTAGGCAATTGCTGTAAAACGGAAAGGCAGACTTAAGCGATTCAGCTGGTTAAAAGGCCTGGGAATATCGTTATTCCCAGGCCTTATTTGCCTACGTCCAAGAGAGGATTCGATGACTTACATTGCTGCCGAAAACCGCTATGAATCTATCCCGTATCGCCGCGTAGGCCGCAGTGGGTTGGTGCTGCCTGCACTGTCCCTGGGCCTGTGGCACAACTTTGGCGACAGCACCCCGATCGACACCCAGCGCGCCTTGCTGCGCACCGCGTTCGACCTGGGCATCAACCACTTCGACCTGGCCAACAACTACGGCCCACCGTACGGCAGCGCCGAGATCAACTTTGGCCGTTTGCTGCGCGAAGACTTCAAGCACTACCGCGATGAACTGATCATCTCCAGCAAGGCGGGCTGGGACATGTGGCCTGGTCCCTACGGCCAGGGCGGTGGCTCGCGCAAATACGTGCTGGCCAGCCTCGACCAGAGCCTGCAACGCCTGGGTGTCGACTATGTGGATATCTTCTATTCCCACCGTTTTGACGCCGATACCCCCCTGGAAGAAACCGCCAGCGCCCTCGCCACTGCCGTACAACAAGGCAAGGCGTTGTACATTGGCATCTCGTCCTACTCAGGGGTAAAAACCCGCGAAATCGCCGCCCTGCTTAAAGAGTGGAAAGTGCCGCTGCTGATTCACCAGCCGGCCTACAACCTGCTCAACCGCTGGGTGGAAAAAGACCTGCTGGACACCACCGAAGAACTCGGTGCCGGGGTGATTGCGTTCACACCGCTGGCTCAAGGGCTGCTGACCGACAAGTACCTCAACGGCGTGCCGGCGGATGCGCGGGTGAATCGTCCGGGGGGTGGTTCGTTGCAGGCCAAGCACCTGTCCGAAGCCAACATTGCCCACGTGCGTGCACTGAATGAAATCGCCCAGCGCCGGGGCCAGAGCCTGGCGCAACTGGCATTGGCCTGGACCCTGCGTGACCCACGAGTGACCAGTGCACTGATCGGTGCGAGCCGGCCGGAGCAGATCATCGAAAACGTCGGTGCGTTGAAGAACTTGAGCTTTAGCGTGGAAGAACTGGCGGAGATCGATCGGTTTGCCCAGGAAGGCGGGATCAACCTGTGGGAAAAGCCGTCTACTGCTGAGTAACCTGGCGTAGCCCGGTCAATGTGGGAGCCGGGCTTGCCCGCGATAGCGGTGTGTCAGCTAATGAATCTGTTGCTGACTCACCGCTATCGCAGGCAAGCCAGCTCCCACAGTGATTTTCAGTGTGTTTGAGAGCTAGAACGGCACATCCCCCAGGATCGTCGCGCGATGCATCACCCGCCGCTGCGGCCGGTAGTCGTCCACGGCGTAATGCTGCGTCACGCGGTTATCCCAGAACGCTACATCGTTTTCCTGCCAGCGCCAGCGGATGGTGAACTCCGGACGTGTCGCGTGGGCGAACAAGAGCTTCAGGATCGCTTCACTCTCCGCCGGCTCGAGCTCATTGATCTTGGTGGTAAACCCATCACTCACAAACAGCGACTTGCGCCCACTCACCGGATGCGTACGCACCACCGGGTGCGACAGCGGTGGGTTCTTCTTGCGGGTTTCTTCCCATCGCGCCAGGTCTTCGGCGGTGTTGCCAAAACGCTCCAGCGGGAAGGATTTGGTGAAGTCGTGGGTGGCGGTAAGCCCATCGAGCAAGCGTTTTAACGGCTCGGACAACGCCTCATACGCCGCAATGCCACTGGCCCACAGGGTATCGCCGCCAAACGCCGGCAGCAGCTTGGCGCTGAGCACCGCGCCGAGCGCCGGGGTGGGCAGGAAGGTCACGTCGGTGTGCCACACGGCGTTGTCACGCACGTCGGTGACGGCGGTGTCGAGGATCAACACTTCAGGCTGTTCCGGCACGTTGGGGTAGATCGGGTGAATGTGCAGGTCACCGAAATTCGCCGCGAACCGCGCCTGTTGTTGCGGGTTGATGTCTTGGCCGCGGAAGAACAGCACCGAATGGGTGAGCAACGCCTGTTCGATGGCGTCGCGTTGTTCGAGGTTCAGCGGCTGGGTGATATCGACACCACTGATCTGGGCGCCCAGGGCGGTGCTTAATGGGGTAACGGTCAGGCTGCTCATGCTGTTCTCACTCAATGTGCCTGGCCATGCCACGGCACCCATTTACGCTGCAGGGCCCGCAAGCCCATTTCCATGGCGAAGGCGATCAGGGCGATGACCAGGATCCCCAGCACCACCACGTCGGTGACCAGAAACTGCGCCGCCGATTGCACCATGAAGCCCAAGCCGCTGGTGGCGGCGATCAGCTCGGCGGCGACCAACGTCGACCAGCCCACACCCAGCCCGATGCGCACGCCGGTGAGGATGTCGGGCAGGGCGCTCGGCAGGATCACATGGCGAATCAGCTGCGCGCGGGTGGCGCCCAGCGACTGCGCGGCGCGCAGCTTGGCCGGGTCGACCGTGCGCACGCCCGTGGCGGTGGCGATGGCTATCGGCGCAAAGATCGCCAGGTAAATCAGCAGCACCTTGGACAGCTCGCCAATGCCGCACCAGATTACGATCAGCGGCAGGTAGGCGAGCGGCGGGATCGGCCGGTAGAACTCGATCAGCGGGTCGAGTACACCCCGGGCAATACGATTGGAACCGATGGCAATCCCCACCGGCACGGCGGTCAGCACCGCAAAGCCCAGGCCCAGGCCGATACGGCTGAGGCTCGCGCCCAGGTGCTGCCAGAGGGTGGAATCCATGTAGCCCGTGGTCGCCAGCAGCCAGCCTTTTTGCAGCACGGCGGACGGCGGCGGCAGGAACAGCGGTTCGATCAAACCGGTGGCGGTCACGGCCCACCAGATCACCAGCAAGGCGACCAGGGTCAGCAGGCTGATCCAGCGCGTGCTCAGGCTGCGACGTACCGGGATGACCGTGTGCGCGACCGGTTTAGTGACGGTGGCGGGGAGTTCGTAACTGCTCATGCGGACACCTGCCGTTGGGAGAACACTTTGCCCAGCACGTGTTCGCGGGTTTCGATAAAACGCGGGTCGGACTTGATCGCCCGCGCCGACTCACCGGCGGCGTAGCGTTGGCCGAAGTCCAGGCTCAGGCGTTCGACGATCTGGCCGGGGTTGGGCGCCAACAGGATCAGGTCGGTGGCGAGAAATACCGCCTCTTCGATGTCGTGGGTGATCAAAAACACCGGCTTGGCCGTGCGCCGCCAGACTTGCAGCAACAGCTCCTGCATCTGTTCGCGGGTGAAGGCATCGAGGGCGCCGAAGGGTTCGTCCATCAGCAACACGCGAGGGTCGGCTGCCAGGGCGCGGGCCAGGCCGACACGCTGCTTCTGGCCGCCGGAAAGCTGCCAGATGCGGCGGCTGTCGAAATCGGCCAGGTCGACCAGCGCGAGCATTTCCCGGGCGCGCACTTCGCGTTGTGCCTTGGGCACGCCGGCCAGCTCCAGGCCGAAGCCGACATTGGCCAGCACGTCCTGCCAGGGCAGCAGGGCGTCGTCCTGGAACACCACGCCGCGCTCGGCGCTGGGGCCTTTGACCGGCACGCCATCGAGGGTGATGCGCCCGGCAGACGGTTCGACAAAGCCGGCAATCAGGTTCAACAGCGAAGTCTTGCCACTGCCGGACGGGCCGAGGGCCACCAGCAATTGCTGGGGCCCCAGGTCGAGTGAGATGTCGGACAGTACCGGTTCTGTGGCGCCTGGGTACTGTGCGCTGATGCGCTCCAGCTGTAGCAAGGCCATCGCAATGAACTCCTGATCAGTTAGTAATGAACTTGGCGCTGACGTAAGGGGCGTAATCCGGCAGCACGGCTTCGACCTTGCCTTGTTCCTTCAGGAACGCTGCGGTATCGGTCACGGCCTTGGTAGTCGGTGCGCCCAGCAGGGTCACCTGGTCAGCGGCCAGCGGGTAGACGTTGCCTTGCAGCAGCAAGGGGATGTCACTGGCCTTGGCGCCGGAGAGCTTGACCAGTTTGTCGACGTTGCCTTTGTCGGCGAGCCAGGCTTGTGGGTCTTTGCGGTAAGCGGCGTAGGCGTCCAGGGTGACTTTGGCGAACGCGGTGACGATTTCCGGGTGCTTCTCGGCGAAGTCCTTGCGCACGATCCAGGCATCGAAGGTCGGCGCGCCGAACTTGGCCAGTTCGCCGGAGGTAATCAGCACCTTGCCGTTCTCCTTGGCGACGCCCAGGGCGGGGTCCCACACGTAAGTCGCGTCGATATCGCCACGCTTCCAGGCGGCGATGATGGCCGGTGGCGCGAGGTTGAGGATGGTCACTTTGGCCGGGTCGATGTTCCAGTGCTTCAGCGCGGCCAGCAGGCTGTAGTGCCCGGTGGACACGAACGGCACGGCGATTTTCTTGCCGATCAGGTCCTGCGGGCTGTTGATCCCCGAACCGTTGCGCGCCACCAGGGCTTCGGCGCCGCCGATCTGGGTGGCGACGAGGAAGGTTTCCACCGGCACTTTGCGGGTGATGGCAGCGGTCAGCGGGCTGGAACCGAGGTAGCCGATCTGTACGTCGCCGGAAGCGATGGCGGCGATGATGTCGGCGCCATTGTCGAATTTGCGCCAGTCAATCTTGGCGTTGGTGGCTTTTTCATAGGCGCCATCGGCCTGGGCGACTTTGGCCGGGTCCACGGTGGTCTGGTAAGCGATGGTCACATCCGCCGCCTGGGCAAACAGGCTGGCACCGGCCAAGGACAATGCGGCCAAGAGGCGCAGAGGGGTTAGCAGTTTCAAGGGGAAGCTCCTCAATCAGGCGGCCGAGGGTCGGCGTGTGAGGAGACTAAATGATCTAAGAATCCGAAAATAAATAACATTTTCGAATTAGCTTATGAGAAGAAAAGTGGAATTCGGTCCTCAGGCTGAGGGGAGCAACTGTGGGAGCTGGCTTGCCTGCGATGCACACAACTCGGTATTCCAGATAGACCGAGTTGATGCTATCGCAGGCAAGCCAGCTTCCACAGGGGACCGCGTAAGGCTTTAGTTGCTGATGGCGAGGATGCTGGCCTGGTACGACCCGACAAACACATCGAAATCGCCCACTTCGTTCTGCTCCAACTCAGCTTGCTGCGCCAGCGAGGTCCGTGCCAGCTCCTCAAAGCGCGCCTGCTCTTCAGCCGGCAACGGCTCCTTACGGAAATGCTCGGCGTGCAACTGGCTCTGGTGCAGGGAGAACTGCGCAAAACTTTCTTTGCGCTCGGCCATCGCCGCCAGCACTTGTGCCGAGGGTGTCAGGGACGGGTCCTTGACCTTGGCCATCTGAGCGTCCAGCGCCTGGCTGTGCTCGGTAATGCCCTGGCTCTCATCCAGCAAGGCAGCCAGCGGTGCAATCTGTTCCAGCAGCTCGGCAGCCCATTCCTTCATGTCCACCGCCTGGCCTTGGCGCTGCAATTGCAGGCCTGGACGGCGGCCTTCCTTGACCACGCTGAGGAAGTTGGACGTGGCGTTGCCGCACTCATTGTCGGCGAACAGCGGACTGTCGTTCAGCGCGCAGTACAGCAGGAAGGCGTCGAGGAAACGCGATTCTGGCAGGTCGATGCCCATCGACAGGAACGGGTTGATGTCCAGGCAGCGCACTTCGATGTACTGGATACCACGGGCCATCAGCGCCTGGATCGGCCGCTCGCCGGTGTAGGTCACACGCTTGGGGCGGATGTTGGAGTAGTACTCGTTTTCGATCTGCAGGATGTTGGTGTTGAGCTGCACCCACTCACCATCCTTGTGGGTGCCTACTTCGACGTACGGCGCGTAGGGCGTTGCCACCGCTTCGCGCAGGCTGTCGGTGTAGCTGCTCAAGTCGTTGTAGCACGGCGTGAGGCCGGCCTGGGCGTTGCTCTGGTAACCCAGGTCGCTCATGCGCAGGCTGGTGGCGTACGGCAGGTACAGGGTGTCGGCGTCCAAGACTTCCAACTGGTGCGAACGACCGCGCAGGAAGCCGGCGTCCAGCGCTGGGGAGGCACCGAACAGGTACATCAGCAGCCAGCTGTAGCGACGGAAATTACGGATCAACGCGATATACGCGGTGGACTGGTAGTCGCGGTCGGTGCCGACGAAACCTTCAGTCTCCTTGAGCAACGGCCACAACGCTTCCGGCAGGGAAAAGTTGTAGTGGATGCCGGCGATGCATTGCATGGTCTTGCCGTAACGCAGGGCCAGGCCCTTGCGGTACACGTACTTGAGCTGGCCGATATTGGAGGTGCCGTAGTAGGCAATCGGAATATCTTCCTCGGCCGGCAACGGGCACGGCATCGAGGGGCTCCACAGGTATTCGCTGCCGAGCTTGGTGTAGGCAAAGCGGTGGATCTTGTCCAGGCTGCTCAGGGTATCGGCCGGGTTGGGCAGGGCGGGAGTGATGAACTCCAGCAGCGATTCCGAGTAGTCGGTGGTGATCTGTTCATGGGTCAACGCGGCGCCCAGGGCTTCCGGGTGCGGCGTTTGCGCCAGTCGACCCTCACTGGTGACACGCAGGCATTCGCGCTCGATGCCGTGCAAGCACTGCTCTAGCAGGGAGAGGTGTTCGCGCTTGCCGAGCAGGGCCAGGCGGCGGTTGAGAAGTTCGCTCAAGTTGGATTCCTTCACGCGTCAGTCGCCCCAATATGGGGGTGGGCAGGACGGTCTACAAGGGTGAAGTTGAAACTGGCGTTATCGCCTGGTTTTGAGTCGATTTGACCCGCCTTTAAAAAGCCTACTTCACTCCATGAATTGGGCTATAGCGTGGCAAGAAAATTCCGACGCTGTTGTCGCAGCGCCGAAATTAACTCAAATCGAGGGTGGGGAGCTATAGGACAGCGAAGGTGCCCTGTGCTTTTGCGACAAGTCTTTCTTCCTGGTACACGTCTGCCTCGACCACCAGGGTGCGGCGGCCCGCATGAATCACCCGGCTGGTGCACAGCACGTCTCCGTCAGACACGGCACGGATGTAGTTGATCTTGCACTCGATGGTCGCGCTCTGCTGGTCGAAACCATGGGAGCTGGAACAGGCCAGCCCCATCGTAATGTCCACCAGGCTGAAAATCGCCCCACCATGGAGCTTGCCCGCGCGGTTGCGCAGTTGCGGCTCCAGGGTCAGGGCCACCTCGGCGACGCCTTCCTCAAGGCGTTGCAGGCGGCAGCCGATCAGTTCGCTGAACGCGCTATGGGTCAAGCCGGCCGGGATTTCCATCAACGTTTCTTCAACTGTTTGGCGTTGGCGAACAGCGAGGCCATGGCGTTGTTGCTTGGGGCTGCCGTGGCGGTTTCCTTGCGCGGTGCATGGTTTTGCGACTGGCGCGGCGCCGAGCCTGGGCGTGCGCCACGGGCACCGTCGATTTTCTCGCCAGGGGTGTCGCTCATGCGCATCGACAGACCGACGCGTTTGCGTGGGATGTCGACTTCCATGACCTTGACCTTGACCACGTCACCGGCTTTAACCGCTTCCCGTGGGTCCTTGATGAATTTCTCCGAAAGCGCAGAGATATGCACCAAACCGTCCTGATGCACGCCGATGTCCACAAACGCGCCGAAGTTGGTCACGTTGGTGACCACACCTTCCAGGATCATGCCCAGTTGCAGGTCCTTGAGGTCTTCGACACCGTCCTGGAACTCGGCGGTCTTGAACTCGGGGCGTGGGTCGCGGCCAGGTTTTTCCAGCTCTTGCAGGATGTCGGTGATGGTCGGCACACCGAAGGTTTCGTCGGTGTACTTCTTGGGATCCAGGCGCTTGAGGAACGCGGCGTCGCCGATCAGCGAGCGGATGTCGCGGTCAGTCTCGGCGGCGATGCGTTGCACCAGCGGATAGGCTTCCGGGTGAACCGCCGAGGCGTCCAGCGGGTTATCGCCGTTCATCACTCGTAGGAAGCCGGCGGCTTGTTCGAAGGTTTTTTCACCCAGGCGTGCGACTTTTTTCAGCGCTGCACGGGTCTTGAACGCGCCGTTTTCGTCGCGGTGGCTGACAATGTTCTGCGCCAGGGTGGCGTTGAGGCCGGAAATACGCGCCAGCAGCGCCACGGAGGCGGTGTTCACGTCGACGCCGACGGCGTTTACGCAGTCTTCCACGACCGCATCCAGGCCACGCGCCAGTTTCAGCTGCGACACGTCGTGCTGGTACTGGCCGACGCCGATGGATTTAGGGTCGATCTTCACCAGTTCGGCCAGCGGGTCCTGCAGGCGGCGGGCGATGGACACCGCGCCACGAATCGACACGTCGAGGTCCGGGAATTCCTTGGACGCCAGCTCCGATGCCGAATACACCGAAGCACCAGCCTCGGAGACCATGACCTTGGTCATCTTCATGGCTGGGTACTTTTTGATCAGCTCGGCGGCCAGCTTGTCGGTCTCGCGGCTGGCGGTGCCGTTGCCGATGGCGATCAGGTCCACCGCGTGCTTGGCGCACAGGGCGGCGAGAATCGCCAGGGTCTGGTCCCATTTGTTGTGCGGCACATGCGGATACACAGTGGCGTGGTCCAGCAGCTTGCCGGTGGAGTCGACCACGGCAACCTTGCAGCCAGTGCGCAGGCCGGGGTCGAGGCCCAGGGTCGCGCGCGGGCCGGCCGGGGCGGCCAGCAGCAGGTCGTGCAGGTTGTGGGCGAACACGTTGATCGCCTCGGTTTCGGCGCCGTCGCGCAACTCACCCAGCAGGTCGGTTTCCAGGTGGGTGTAGAGCTTGACCTTCCAGGTCCAGCGCACCACTTCACCCAGCCACTTGTCCGCAGGACGGTTCTGGTTCTGGATGCCGAATTGTTGCCCGATCATGCCTTCGCACGGGTGCATGGTGCCCGGCAATTCGTCACCGACCTTGAGTGCAGAGCTGAGAATGCCCTCATTGCGGCCACGGAAAATGGCCAGCGCGCGGTGGGACGGCATGCTCTTGAGCGGCTCGTCATGTTCGAAGTAATCGCGGAACTTGGCGCCTTCTTCCTCTTTGCCGGCGATGACGCGGGCACTGAGAATGGCTTCCTGCTTCAAGTAGTTGCGCAGTTTTTCCAACAGGCTGGCGTCTTCGGCGAAGCGCTCCATGAGGATGTACTTGGCGCCTTCGAGGGCCGCCTTGACGTCGGCGACGCCTTTTTCGGCGTCGATGAAGCGTGCGGCTTCGGCTTCCGGGGTCAGCGAAGGGTCGTTGAACAGGCCGTCCGCCAGCTCGCCCAGGCCGGCTTCCAGGGCGATCTGGCCCTTGGTGCGGCGCTTCTGTTTGTACGGCAGGTAAAGGTCTTCGAGGCGGGTCTTGGTGTCGGCGAGCTTGATGTCGCGCTCGAGTTGCGGGGTCAACTTGCCTTGTTCCTCGATGCTGGCGAGGATGCTGATGCGCCGTTCGTCGAGTTCTCGCAGGTAGCGCAGGCGCTCTTCCAGGTGACGCAGTTGGGTGTCGTCGAGGCTGCCGGTCACTTCTTTACGGTAACGGGCGATGAAGGGCACCGTGGAGCCTTCATCCAGTAGAGCGACGGCCGCTTCGACCTGTTGTGGGCGTACACCGAGTTCCTCGGCGATGCGGCTGTTGATGCTGTCCATAAAACCACCTGAAATTCTGAAAAGCAGCTCGCAGGCCCGGAAAACAAGGCCTTGGGAGGCTGGTTGAGCGGCCCGACTGGCGCCGCTGCCTGGGTCAAGAGGCAGCCTATTGACCCTCGAAATCTAAAAAATCACGACACGCGGGTAAAAAAAGCCCCGGCAGCAAGCAGTAACGATCTGACGTTGCCCTGCACGGCGGCGGCGCATTATAACCAGCGTTCTGTCCTTGAGGGGGATTGCGCCAACGGTTGTAGGGCGCGGGTTCGCTGGCGGTAGAGGAAAAATCTGCTAACAATGCACACGGTGCGTATAACGGCAGCTAGGCCATAATGCGCGCCGAGATAAGAGGAGCATCCAATGAGCAGCACTGCACAAACTGCTGAAGGCGAAAAAATTCTCATCGTTGATGACGATCCGGGGCTGAGCAGCCTGCTGGAGCGTTTCTTCAACTCCAAGGGCTACCGTGCCCGCGCGGTGCCGAACACCGAGCAGATGGACCGCCTGCTGGGGCGTGAAGTATTCAACCTGGTCGTACTCGACCTGATGCTGCCCGGCGAAGACGGCCTGACCGCCTGCAAACGCCTGCGCGGCGCGAATAACCAGATTCCAATCATCATGCTCACCGCCAAGGGCGACGAGCTGAGCCGCATCAAGGGCCTCGAGCTGGGCGCCGATGACTACCTGGCCAAGCCGTTCAACCCTGACGAGTTGATGGCACGGGTCAAAGCCGTACTGCGTCGCCAGGCACCGCCGGTTCCGGGCGCGCCGGGCAGCGAAGACGAAAGCGTCACCTTTGGCGACTACGAACTGTCGCTGGCGACCCGCGAGCTCAAGCGTGGCGATGAAGTGCACATGCTGACCACCGGCGAATTCGCCGTGCTCAAGGCGCTGGTGATGAACGCTCGCCAACCGCTGACCCGCGACAAGCTGATGAACCTGGCCCGTGGCCGGGAATGGGATGCCTTGGAGCGCTCCATCGACGTGCAGATTTCCCGTCTGCGCCGGATGATCGAGCCGGATCCGTCCAAGCCGCGGTACATCCAGACGGTCTGGGGCGTGGGTTATGTGTTTGTGCCGGATGGCAACAAAACCAGTTGACCGATGATTTGCAGGGGCGGGACTCCCGGTGTTTGACTCCATGAGGGTCGACGGGATGCCCGGCGTCTGCAATTCTGCGAGCGCCGCTCGTTCCTGCAAGGTGTCTAGCTGTCTTCTATGAAAACCCCGCTGTGGTTCCCGCAAAGTTTCTTCTCCCGCACCCTTTGGCTGGTGCTGATCGTCGTTCTGTTTTCCAAGGCCCTCACGCTGGTTTATCTGTTGATGAACGAGGACGTACTGGTGGATCGACAATATGCCCATGGTGTCGCCTTGACCTTGCGCGCCTACTGGGCCGTAGACCCTGAGAACCGCGAAAAGGTGGCGAAGGCGTCGACGTTGATTCGCGTCCAGGGGGCCGGCGTGCCGGAAGGCGAGCAGCATTGGCCTTACAGTGAGATCTACCAGCGCCAGATGCGCGATGAACTTGGAGAGGACACCGAGGTTCGCCTGCGCATGCATGTTTCGCCTGCACTGTGGGTGAGGGCGCCGAGCCTGGGAGATGCCTGGATCAAGGTGCCGCTTTACCCGCACCCGCTGCGCGGGCAGAAAATCTGGAACGTGTTGGGCTGGTTCCTGGCGATTGGGCTGCTTTCAACCGCATCGGCGTGGATCTTCGTGCGCCAGCTCAATCAGCCGCTCAAACGCCTTGTGTTTGCCGCCCGCCAACTGGGCCAGGGCCGTAGCGTGCGCCTGCCCGTCAGCGATACGCCCAGTGAGATGACCGAGGTGTACGGCGCGTTCAACCAGATGGCGGAGGACGTCGAACAGGCCGGCCGCGAGCGCGAGCTGATGCTGGCGGGGGTGTCCCACGACTTACGTACCCCGTTGACGCGACTGCGCTTGTCGCTGGAGTTGATGGGCAGCCATACCGACCTCACCGATGACATGGTTCGCGACATTGAGGACATGGACGCGATTCTCGACCAGTTCCTGGCGTTCATCCGCGATGGCCGCGATGAAGTGGTGGAAGAAGTCGACCTGACCGACCTGGTGCGAGAGGTGGTGGCGCCCTACAACCAGAACGGTGAACAGGTGCGCATGCGCCTGGAGCCGATCCAGCCGTTTGCGTTGCGTCGGGTTTCGATGAAGCGCCTGTTGAACAACCTGATCGGCAACGCCCTGCACCACGCCGGTTCCGATGTGGAAGTGGCGGCGTATGTGTCTGGCGACAGCGCTGCGCCGTATGTGGTGCTGAGCGTGATGGACCGTGGCGCAGGCATCGACCCGGATGAGTTGGAAGGCATCTTCAACCCCTTTACCCGTGGCGACCGTGCCCGGGGTGGCAAGGGGACCGGCCTGGGGTTGGCGATTGTGCGGCGGATTGCCTCGATGCATGGCGGCAATGTTGAGCTGCGTAATCGCGAAGAGGGTGGCCTTGAAGCGCGGGTACGCTTGCCGCTTGGGCTGATGCTACCCCGAGACGCGGTCTAAGCAAGAACGTAGGCCATAGTTGGGAGCGGGCTTGCTGTGGTGAGCGGGCTTGCCCCGCGCCGGACTGCGTAGCAGTCCCATTGGACCGGGGTGCCCCAGCCGGGGACACCCCCCCACCACAGCAACCCCGCTCCCACATTGGCTGTTCGGTGTTTCAAACGCCGTGCTGTATCAGCCCTTGCCCTTGGTCCGGGTCATATTCGGCCCACCATTCTTCTCCAAGTGCTGAATGATGATCCCCGCGACATCCTTGCCGGTGGTGGTCTCAATCCCTTCCAGGCCCGGCGATGAGTTCACCTCCATCACCAGCGGCCCATGGTTGGATCGCAGGATATCCACGCCCGCCACGGCCAACCCCATCACCTTGGCTGCTCGCAATGCGGTCATGCGCTCTTCCGGGGTGATCTTGATCAGGCTGGCGCTGCCGCCACGGTGCAGGTTGGAGCGGAACTCGCCCGGCTTGGCCTGGCGCTTCATCGCCGCAATCACCTTGTCGCCCACCACGAAGCAGCGGATATCCGCACCGCCGGCTTCCTTGATGTATTCCTGCACCATGATGTTCTGCTTGAGGCCCATGAATGCCTCGATCACGGACTCCGCCGCTGTCGCGGTTTCACACAGCACCACGCCGATACCTTGGGTGCCTTCCAGCACCTTGATCACCAGCGGTGCGCCATTGACCATGTCGATCAGGTCGGGGATATCGTCGGGGGAGTGGGCAAAGCCGGTCACGGGCAGGCCGATCCCGCGGCGCGACAGCAGCTGCAACGAGCGCAACTTGTCTCGCGAGCGAGCAATGGCGACCGATTCGTTAAGGGGAAACACCCCCATCATTTCAAACTGGCGCAACACTGCGCAGCCGTAGAACGTCACCGAAGCACCGATACGGGGGATCACCGCATCAAACCCCTCCAGCGGCTTGCCCCGGTAGTGGATCTGCGGCTTGTGGCTGGCAATGTTCATATAGGCACGCAACGTGTCGATCACCACCATTTCGTGGCCACGTTCGGTGCCGGCCTCAACCAGGCGGCGGGTGGAATACAGACGCGGGTTTCGCGACAGCACAGCAATCTTCATGCAGCACCTGGGGCAGAAATAGTAGAGACCGGGAACACCGGCTTGTCTTGAACGTACTTGATGCCGGGATTGACCACCAACTGGCCGTCAATCAAGGCTTTGGAACCCAGCAACAAGCGGTAACGCATGGCTTTGCGGCAGGCCAGGGTGAATTCCACCCGCCATACCCGATCCCCCAGCGCCAGCGTGGTGCTGATGACGTAGCGCACCTGCGCATGGCCGTTGGAGCTCTTGATGGTTTTCATCGTCACCAGGGGTGCTTCGCAGCGACGGTGACGCAGTTGCACCACGCTGCCCAGGTGCGCAGTAAAACGCACCCACTGCTCACCCTCGCGCTCAAACGGCTCGATATCGGTGGCGTGCAGGCTTGAGGTGCTGGCGCCGGTGTCGATCTTTGCGCGCAGGCCTGCCACCCCCAGGTCGGGGAGTGCCACCCACTCACGCAGACCCACAACGGTCAAATGGTCAAATGTCTTCAATATGGGTAACCGATCAATTCGCCCAGGCCTGAGGGGAAACCTCGGCCAGGGCCTTGAATGCAGGCTTGGCGAACCAATAGCCCTGCATCAGAAAAATTCCGCAGTCGGACAGGAAGTCACGCTCGCCGGCACTTTCGATGCCTTCGGCGATGACAGTAACCCCCAACTGCTCACAGATTGTGACAATCCCTTGGACGATGACCTGACGAACACGATCCCGATCGACATCGCGAATCAGCGCCATGTCGAGTTTGATCAAGTCAGGTTGGAAATCGGCCAGCAGGTTCAGCCCCGAATAGCCCGCGCCGAAATCGTCGATGGCGGTCTTGAAGCCGAATTCGCGGTATTCACGCAGAATATTCGTCAAATGGCGATAGTTATCTACGTGCTCGCTTTCGAGGGTCTCGAAAATCAGCTGGTTCAACGGAAAATTATGCGCGCGAGCCGCCTCCAGGGTACTACGGATGCACAATTCCGGACGGTACACGGCATTGGGCATGAAGTTGATCGAAAGGTGGGTTTGCATGCCCAGGGCTGCTGCCCCGGCAATCGCCTGGGTTCGACAGCGTTGGTCGAAGCGGTAGCGGTTGCTTTCGTTGACCTGGTCGAGCACCGACAGTGCCCCTTCGCCGTGGGTGCCACGCACCAGGGCCTCGTGGGCAAAGATCGAATGATCCCGCAGGTCTACGATAGGCTGGTAAGCGAATGCAAAATCGAACCCGAGGGGCTCGCTTTGCTGGCAACCCACGCAGCGCTGGTTGGGCGAGGTGAGTGAAAGGGGGAATTCGGTCACAGCATATCCTCGCAAAAACAGAGTGCTACCTGGCGTATCTTAGGTGAGCCTTGGGGTTTATGCGTCGAAGGGTTTCAACGGTAAAGTTGCGACATTTTTCAGAGCGAGGAATTCAAGTGGCTCAAAAGCAGGAAGAGGAAGAAAAGGTCCGTTTGGACAAGTGGCTATGGGCGGCGCGTTTCTATAAAACCCGTGCCCTGGCGAAGGCCGCTATCGAGAGCGGCAAGGTGCATCATCGTGGCGAGCGCTGCAAGCCAGGCAAAGAGCCACGTGTCGGTGATGAGTTACAGATTCGTACCGGCTTTGACGAAAAGACTGTCGTGGTTCAGGCGCTGTCCATCGTTCGTCGTGGAGCGCCTGAAGCCCAGGCGCTGTACACAGAGACCGAGGCCAGTATCGTCAAGCGCGAAAATGCGGCGGCCATGCGCAAAGCGGGCGCCACCGGTATGACCACCGATGGCAAACCGAGCAAGAAACAGCGCCGCGATCTGTTCAAGTTTCGCGGCAGCGGCAATGACGACTAGCCTGAGTCGAATGAGCCTTTGTGGTGAGCGGACTTGCCCCGCGCTGGAGTGCGCAGCGCTCCCGCTTTTTGAGGCCGCTCCGCAGCCCAGCGCGAGCAAGCTCGCTCACCGCAAATTATTGCGCAGTTCTAACGACGCTCAGTCGCCCGACGATTGGTAGGCGTGCAGCCAGCCCGAACACCGGCGCCGTGAGCCGCAGCAACCCCGCCGACACCTTCGCCGCGAACGGCGTGTAATACCCCCACCCCAGCGCCAATAGCGCCAACAACACACCGCCGATGTAGTCGTCCTGCCCCCAATGGGCGCCGGCCACCAGGCGCGGCATCATGAACAGCAGCGCCAGACCCCAGATCATCAGCACCTGGCCAATCCGTTGGGCGAACACTGTCATGAACATGCCCCAGATCAACAAGACCGAAGCATGATCCCCCGGGAAGCTCTGGCTCGAACGGTCCTTCAACTCCCACGTCTTCTCCAGCCCCGGGAAGTAGTCGCTCATCTGGATCGCCCCGCTGATCACCATCGACGGGCTGCTGTGTTGCCAGCCCATCTGCGCCGCGAGTTTGGAAAACAACATGCGGATAAACAACAACAGCAGCAGAACCCCGACAAAACCTAACAAAGCCTGGCGCACCTGCACAGCCTTGAACACCCAGTCACCGCGAATCAGCAGCGCCAGCAGAATCACCCCGACCACTGCATCAAAAGGTCGCAAGCTGGCTACAGCCCACACATGCAACCATGTCGAGTTGGTCGCCAGCGGATCATTGAGCAGGTGAAACAGCCACTCGTCGAAAATCACACACAGCATCTGGCCCGTGGGCCACAGCCAAAAACACAGCAGTCCGATAGCGAGTAGATTGCAAAGAGCCCATCGCCGGAGGTTCCACTTGGCTTGGAACAAACCCGGATTGTTCATAAACTGTCCCTCTTCGCTCTATGAAGCTCTCTGTTTCCAGGAGAAAGCCGCACCAATATGGTGCTAAAGCGTTTAATTCTATAAACCTTGTAATCAATTTGTCATCAATTCAGATACCCAGACCTATGACTGATCTACCGGATACCGACTTCACCCAACGCTTCATCTTCGACGAGACCGACGCCCGCGGCGAACTGGTCTCGCTGGAGCGCAGCTATGCCGAAGTCCTCGCCAAGCACCCCTATCCGGAGCCGGTCGCACAACTGCTCGGCGAGTTGATGGCGGCGGCAGCGTTGCTGGTAGGCACCATGAAGTTCGACGGTTTGCTGATCCTGCAGGCACGCTCCGAAGGGCCAGTGCCGATGCTGATGATCGAATGCTCCAGCGAGCGTGAAATCCGTGGGCTGGCCCGTTACGACGCCGATCAGATTGCTCCGGACGCGACCTTGTCCGACCTGATGGCCAACGGCGTGCTGGCGATTACCGTCGATCCGACTGAAGGCCAGCGCTACCAGGGTATCGTCGATCTGGACGGCGAAACCCTGTCTGACTGCTTCACCAACTATTTCGTGATGTCCCAGCAGGTGGGCACCAAGTTCTGGCTCAACGCCGACGGCAAGCGCGCCCGTGGCCTGCTGTTGCAGCAATTGCCGGCCGACCGCATCAAGGATGACGATGAACGCACCGACAGCTGGCGCAAGCTGACCGCCCTGGCCGGCACCCTGACGGCTGAAGAGCTGCTGGGCCTGGACAACGAAACCATCCTGCACCGTCTGTACCACGAAGAAGCCGTGCGGCTGTTCGACGCACAGAGCCTGCGCTTTCATTGCAGCTGCTCCCGCGAGCGCTCGGCGAACGCGTTGGCTAGCCTGGGCCTGGAAGATGCGCAGGAATTGGTCGTGGAGCATGGTGGCCATATCGAGATCGACTGCCAGTTCTGCAACCAGCGCTATCTGTTCGACGCGGCTGATGTAGCCCAATTGTTCGCCGGTGCAGGCATCGACACCCCTTCCGACACCCGCCACTAAAACGTTTAAGCACAGGTGAATCACCTGACAAATGCCGGATTAGCGCTGTTCTGACGGGAGGGCCCTACTCTTTTTGGGCTTTTCTGGCATAATCCGGCCCACTTTTTTCGCGGTAGTAGTGCGCAACTTTCTACTACAAAACGTTTGGAGCACTCGGCCATAGGCCGACGGGGAACCTCATGACGCAAGCCAATAACGCCGTATACACCGATCTGAGTGTTGACGATCTGGTCAAAGAAGCCCTGCAGCGCGGTGAAGGCGTGCTTGCCGATACTGGCGCGCTGGTTGTCGAAACCGGTCATCGTACCGGCCGTTCGCCAGTCGACCGTTTCATCGTTGAAGAGCCTTCCACCCAGGACTCCATTGCCTGGGGCCCGATCAACCGCAAGTTCCCGGCCGACAAGTTCGATGCCCTGTGGGCGCGCGTCGAGGCGTTCAACAACGCGCAAGAGCATTTCGTTTCCCATGTTCACGTAGGGGCTGCCGAAGACCACTACCTGGCCGTGAAAATGACCACCCAGACTGCGTGGCAGAACCTGTTCGGTCGTTGCCTGTTCATCAACCCGGCCCAGTACAACCCGGCCGGTCGTGAAGAGTGGCAAGTGCTCAACGTGGCCAACTTCGAATGCGTGCCAGAGCGTGACGGTACCAACTCCGACGGTTGCGTGATCCTCAACTTCGCACAGAAAAAAGTCCTGATCGCCGGCATGCGTTACGCCGGTGAGATGAAGAAAGCCATGTTCTCGGTGCAGAACTTCCTGCTGCCGGCTTCCGACGTACTGCCAATGCACTGCGCCGCCAACATTGGCGAAGCAGGCGACGTGACCTTGTTCTTCGGCCTGTCGGGCACTGGCAAGACCACCCTGTCCGCCGACGAGAGCCGTTACCTGATCGGTGACGACGAACACGGCTGGGGTGAAGGCGTGGTGTTCAACATCGAAGGCGGTTGCTATGCCAAGTGCATCGACCTGTCCGAGAAGAACGAGCCGGTCATCTGGAAAGCCATCAAGCACGGCGCGGTGCTGGAAAACGTCGTGATCGACGACGCCAAGCACGCCGACTACACCAACGTCAGCCTGACCCAGAACAGCCGCGCGGCCTACCCACTTGAGCACGTTGCCAAGCGTTCCGAGAAGAACCTGGGCGGCGAGCCAAACGCTGTGATCTTCCTGACCTGCGACCTGACCGGCGTACTGCCGCCCGTGTCGATCCTCAGCGAAGAACAAGCGGCCTACCACTTCCTGTCCGGCTACACCGCACTGGTGGGTTCGACAGAAATGGGTTCCGGCGGCGGCATCAAGTCGACCTTCTCCACCTGCTTCGGCGCACCGTTCTTCCCGCGTCCGGCTGGCGAATACGCTGAGCTGCTGATCAAGCGCATCCGTGGCTTCGGCTCCAAAGTCTACCTGGTCAACACCGGCTGGACCGGCGGCGGCTACGGCGTCGGCAAGCGCTTCAACATCCCGACCACTCGCGGCGTGATCGCAGCGATCCAGAGCGGCGCGTTGATCGGTGCAGAAACCGAACACCTCGACACCATCAACCTCGACGTACCGCTGGCTGTACCAGGCGTCGAGACTGGCCTGTTGAACCCACGCAATACCTGGGCCGACAAGGCTGCCTACGACGAAGCAGCGAAGGCGCTGGCGGGCTTGTTCATCGAAAACTTCAAGAAGTTTGAAGTGAGCGATGCGATCAAGGCTGCGGGTCCTAAGTTGTAAGCTTCGAGCGTTGTGAAAAAGCCGCCCCTAGTGGGCGGCTTTTTTGTGGGCGCAATATTAGTCGGCGATATGCAAGACCACGGCGCCGACCAGCACCAGCACAACCCCCAGCGCTTGCACCGCCGACAACCGTTCCTTGAAAAACACAAAGCCCAGAATCGCCGCAATCCCGCCCGACAACGTACTGATCACCGTCACCACTGAAACCGACCCCGCCATAGCGCCCCACGAGAACGCCGAGAACCCACCCAGGTTCATCAAGCTCGCCCCCGTCAACGTCGCGCAGTTTTTCAGCGGTGGGATTTTCAGGCCGTCCTTGATCTTAAGCACCATCACCACCAGTACGCACAGGCCCACCAGGTAACCCAGCCACAGCATGGTGATCGGCCCCAGCGCCGGCAGTGTGTAGCGGCCCTGCAGCCAGAAGCTGGTGCCGTACAGCAAGGCGGCAAGCATGGCGTAGGCGATGGACAGGCGTGGGTTGTTGTGGGGGACGCCGTTGTCCTTGTGGAGGCTGGAAAGGGTCACGCCGATGACGCACAGGGCGATGCAGCCCAGTTGCGTCAGGTTGATGTGTTCGCCACTGGCCCAGGACAGCAGTGTGGTGACGACGCCGTAGGACGTCACCAGCGGCGCCACGATGGCGGCCTTGCCCAATGCGAAGGCCTTGGACAGGGCGAGGGCGCCGGACACGGTGAGCAAGGCCGCAGCGATGCCCAACAGCCAGGCGCTCAGTGGGGCCTCGAGCGACTTGAACAGGAAGCTTGGAAGCATGACCAGCAGCAGGGTCATGATCAGGAGCCCCAACGCTTGCCCGAAGTAAACCGCACGTTTAACGCCTACGGCGCGGGCGTTGAGACCCACGAGAAAATCCGTGCCGCCCCAGAGCAGGGCAGCCAGCAGGCCCATTGTTACGTCCATGTAAGGTCCTTTGAAGGCTTGATTTCCTGTAGGCACCCGGCTTGCAAGGGGCGGCGTGTCAGCTCAGGTTTTCCAGCGTCTGCGTGTCCCAGCTGTGGGTCTTGATGGCCAGGTAAAGCATGCCGATGGTGAGCGGCACTTTTTCGCCGCGCCCCTTGGACCGGCGTTTGAGGAACACATCGAACACCGGCGGGTTGAAGTAACGATAAGTGTCGTAGTCGCCCAGGTCGAGGGCAAATGCCTGTTCCAGCGCTTCCATCAGTTGCTTGGCGTCGCTGCCGTCACAGCCGAGGTCGAAGTTGAGTGAGGTTTGCAGGCGGATCGTCTTGTGTTTCGGCAGGCCGATTTCTTCATGCAGCAGTTGCAGGAGTTGCTGCATGACGGGGTCTTCGGGGAGGTTGGGGGCGAGGTTCATGGTGGGGGCACGCAGGAGTAGTTGAGGGGGCTTAATGCGCCTGTGGCGGAATTTGTTGCGAGTGATGAAGAGTGCCAAGCCTATCAAGATTAGGGCCAGAGGTAGGAGCTGGATGTTGAGGATGGCCACGTGGGGTCGCCACAACAACAGGACTAACCCCGTTACGATGAAGGTAGCGGCGAAACGCTTTCTGAGCGTGCAGACAGTGATTTTGAAATACAGGAGTAGATGGAGGGCAAAGAACAGCGCTGCTTGTAGGTAAAGCCATTCACTATGGTTCATTTAAATGCACGTGCATTGAGAGGCATGAACGCTGAAGTCTTTGCATCTAGCAAGCCAAGAGCAGCGCGTGCATCGCGGGGCATCACGGTGAAGCGGCCCACTATGAAGGTGATCCCGTATTGGCTGATGTATTGAGTCTTTTGTAAGTTCACGGTGTTTTTGCCGAGACAGTGGTGAGAGCGCTATTTTCATTCAGCTGTGGGTAATTTCTATAGGGGGGTGAGCGGCTGTTTTGTGCAGTTTGGGAAGAGGATGTCGCAGTGCGTGGAGGTTTCTTACAACGGTTTCCGGCATTTGTGGCTTGGCAGCGACTCAGCAGGCAAAACTGGGCAATTGTGGGCGTCGGCGTGCCCGCGAGACGGTGTGCCGGGTATGGAAATGTTGCCTGATGCGACGTAGTCGCAGGCATGTTGAATCGTCGTACGATCTAACCGTTTGTAATTCGCTCAAGCACCGACAGGCCGACTCACACACCGCTCAAAAATCGACTCCAGCCCCCGGTAGTCACACGCCACCGCGTCAATATTCGCCGGTACCCACGCCGCGTGTTTCACCAACCACCAGTTCACCGAAAATCCCGCATTCACGATGATCTGTTCAAACAGAATCCGCTGCGCCCGGCCATTGCCTTCGCGGAAAGGGTGGATGACGTTGAGGTCGCCGTAGGCTTCGGCAATCTGCCTGACCAACTCGGCCTGACTCGCGCCGACATACCAGTTCGCCTCTTCCATGTGCCGGACGATTTTAGCCGCCTCCGGTGGAATGCGTTCCGGGGTGCAGAACAAGGTGTCGCCTTTCTGGATGTTGACGCTGCGTAACTCACCGGCCCAGTCGTAAATATCGCCGAACAGGGTGCGGTGGATATGTTGCAGGCGGTCTAGGTCGTAGGGCGGTGGGAACAGGGGGAGGCTGCCTACGGCGATTTCGGACAACTCCCGCTCGGCCTGGTGCAGGCGCGCAGCGTCGAGCAGGTCGAGGCGGTTGCGCAGGACGCTGCTACCGGGGTAGCAGTACGGGTCCTGGCCCACCCCATATTTGTCGAGCATCAGCGTGGGGTGTTGCGGTACTTGGCGAGGACGGCTTCGCGGGTCGGCAGGGGTTTGTCGACGTCGGCCGGTTGGGTGTCGAACCCTTCCAGGCGCAGGCTGGCCAGGTAATTGGAACGGCGGATCTTGTGGTAATGATCCTGTTTTTGCTCAAACGTCAGTTCGCTCATTGCAGCGTACTCCTGGGTGGCAAGGTTTGATTGTAGCGCAATGCTTCAGTGTGCAGGCGGGATAAAAACCACGTCACATTTTGCGCAAAAAAACCGCCACCGGCCTGATTTCAGCGTATGTTTCACCGCAAAATCTTGTAGGGCGATTTCGCCCACTACTTAAAGGGAGTTAAGCATGGGTTTGCTGCGTGTCGCCTCGGCGATGTCTTTGTGTGCGATGGCTTTTTCGGCCCAGGCCGAGCAATTGCCGATTGAAGTACTCAGTGCCGTGGTCAAGGACCAGAAAATCGCTGACGCCGAAGTGCTGCTGCAGCGTAACGGCGCACAAAACGTGGTGGGCCGCACCAACGCCCAAGGCCAGGTCACGCTGACCAGCGAAGCGGCTGACGACGCCACCAATCTGCTGATCATCAAGAAGCCCGGCTACTCCAACCTGGTGGTGAAATGCCCGTGCGCAGGCATGACGTACGCCATCAGCCCGGTGATGGAAAACCTCGACGGCCTGCGCGTGGTGCTGACCTGGGGCAAGACGCCGCGTGACCTCGATTCCCACATGATTTTCCCCGGCAATAACATCTACTTCGAGAACAAGAACGGCACCGACGCCGAGCTGGATGTGGATGACACCGACAGCTACGGCCCGGAAACCATCACCCTGCAGAAAAAACACTACGGCGAAAGCTACGTGTATGCCGTGCATGACTTCAGCAACGGCGGCAATCCAGGCTCACGCCAATTGTCCAGCAGCGAAGCCAAAGTGTTTGTCTACATGGGCCAATCGCTGGTGCGTACCTATTACGTGCCGAAAAACCGTAGCGGCAACCTGTGGACCGTGTTCCGCATGACCGGCAGCGGCGACTTCCAGGACATCAACACCTTCAGCGGTGTGACCGTGAATGCCGCGAATGTACTGAACGAAGTCAAGCCGTTGCTGGACGACAGCGTGGCGGTCACCGCCGTCGCAGTCAGTTCTTCCGCACAAACCGACGCTAAACGTCTGAACGTCCAAGGTGAAGCGGCCTACCAGGCGGGTAACCTCGACCAGGCCATCGACCTCTTCCGCCAGGCGATCGAGTTGGACAATGGTTTCGGCAAGGCCTACGGCAACCTGGGCCTGGCGTATCAGAAGGCCGGCAACACTGCCGAGTCTATCTGGGCCAACCGCAAGGCCATCGCCCTGGCGACCGGCGCAAACGCTGCGACGGTGCGTGCGGGTGCCTACTACAACATTGCGCGGATCTACGAAGCGGCGGGGCAGTTCGCCGATGCGTTGCGTCACTACCAGTTGGCCAAGGAGCAGAAGGCCAATCCGGTGTATGACACAGCGATTGAGCGCGTGCAGAATCGCTGATCAGCAGCGATAAGCCCTCCACCAACAACGCGCCCCAATGGCGCGTTGTTTGTTTGGAGCACGGCTATAGGCGAGAGGCTGCGTCCAGGTCCATCAGGCCGCGGCCATAGGCTTCGCTGTTGGCATAGATGCCTGTTCGATTCGCGGTACTGAGCAGGCGCTCACGAATTTGTTGCGGCGTCATGTCCGGAAAACGGCTTTGCAATGCCGCCAGCGCGCCACTCACCAACGCGGCAGCCGGCGAGGTGCCAGCGGTGGGCCCGTAGCTGCCGTCCTTTTGGGTGGTCAACAGCCCTGCGCCACCGTCCCCCCCGGGCACCGCGATGCACCAGCGCGCTGCCAGACCGCAATAGTTGGACTTGAGATTGATGGCCGTGCCGTCGTTCTTGAGTGCCATGACGGCTATCCAGCCCTTCTCGAGTTCGGGCACCAATGCAGGCAGGCCGGGCTCGGCCAGCGGCTCACGCTTGACCTCGTTGCCCGTTGAGAAAACAAACACCGCGCCGTCGGCCACTCGTTTTTTCGCCACGGCCAACGAGTCACCCATCAGGCGTTCATAGATGGGCACTTCGTTGGTGTTGGCTTCAATGGGATTCGCCCATGAGTTGCTGAAAATGCGTGCGCCCTTGGAATAGGCGAGGTCCCAGGCCTGGGCTATTTCGCTGTCAAAGTAGAACGGCTCCTTGTCATCACCGAAGCGCATGGGAATCAGCTGGGCGTTGAAGGCAATGCCATGCATGCCTTGGTCATTCTTGTTCGCGGCGAGAATACCGGCCATCTGCGTGCCGTGGCCTTTGACATCGACGGTGCCAGGTTGCTGGCGCACGAAGTCATAGCCTGGGTCGTACACGCGCCCGTTGAACTCGGGCAACTCAAGGTTAAGGCCTGAGTCGATCAGCGCAACCCTCACTCCTTGGCCGGTGCCGCCCCGTGCGTAGAGGGAGGATGCCTTGACGATAGGCAGGGCTTTTTGCGCAAGGTATTCGGCGGTTTCAAAGCGGCGGGTGTCCGGTTCGGCAGGCATTGGGGCGGGGGTGGACACACAGCCCAGCAGTAGCAAGGGCAGCGTGCACAGGATGAGACGGTGCAGTGAAAACAGCAGCTTGGTCGGGGGACATAGTGGCATTCACGACTCCTTGTCGGGGTAGGTGATCAAGCGTGCTACTGTCTTCGTTTTTGCGCGGGCTTGCTGGTTTTCTCTGTATCAGTTTGTAGCGTTTATCCCTGACCTATTCTCGATCGCTGATCTATGTTTTTGATTCTTTCAGCGGTCAACGGAGTGACAGCCTATGCACGACACCCTCCAACAGGTCTTCGGTTATCCACAGTTTCGTTTGGGCCAGGAGCAAGCCGTCAGCGCCGTATTGGCAGGCCGCTCGGCGGCCGCCATTTTTCCAACTGGATCGGGCAAGTCGCTGTGCTACCAACTGTCAGCGGTATTACTGCCGCACCTGACACTGGTGGTATCACCGTTGCTGGCGTTGATGCAGGACCAGCTTGGCTTTTTGCAGCGCCATGGCATTTCGGCGGGCAGTATCGATTCGGCCCAGAGTCGTGATGAGGCCAACGAGGTGATGGCCCGTGCGCGTTCGGGCGAGTTGAAGATCCTGATGATTTCGGTGGAGCGTTTAAAGAACGAGCGTTTCCGTAACTTCCTGCAAAGTGTGCAGCTCTCGCTGTTGGTGGTGGATGAGGCGCACTGTATTTCCGAGTGGGGCCACAACTTCCGTCCGGACTATTTGAAGCTGCCAGACTACCAGCGTCAGTTCAATATCCCACAAGCGCTGCTGCTGACAGCTACAGCCACGCCCAAGGTAATTGCCGACATGCAGGCGAAGTTCGCCATTGCGCCGGACGATGTGGTCACCACAGGCTTCTATCGGCCCAACCTCAACCTGTTGGTCGAGCCGGTGCGCGGTGCCGACAAGCGTCGGCGCCTGGTGCAGTGGATGAGCGAGCGCGCCAACCAGCCGAGCATTGTCTACGTCACCTTGCAAAAAACCGCCGAGCAGATCGCCGAGCACCTGAATCGCAACGGCATCCAGGCCGAGGCCTACCATGCCGGTTCGCCCCACGATAAACGCGAGGGCATCCAGCAGCGCTTCATGGGTGGGCGCTCCAATTGCATCGTCGCGACTATCGCGTTTGGCATGGGGATCGACAAAAGTGACATTCGCAACGTCGTGCACTTTGACTTGCCCAAGTCCATCGAGAACTACAGCCAGGAAATCGGCCGTGCGGGGCGTGATGGGCAGCCGTCCGACTGCCTGGTATTGGCCAATCGCGACAGCCTCAATGTGCTGGAAAACTTTGTGTACGGTGATACGCCCGAGCAGGAGGGTATCCACCGTGTGCTGGATGAGTTGCAGGCGGCGCGCAGTGAGGGGCAGTGGGAGTTCCTGCTGAGGTCGCTGTCGGACCACAGCAATATCCGCGAGCTGCCCCTGAAGACGCTGCTGGTGCAGTTGGAGCTCAGGGGCGTGATTGCGCCGCGCTATGCGTTTTACGCCGAGTACCGCTTCAAATACCTGATCGAACCCGAGGCGCTGCTGGCGCGTTTCTCCGGCGAGCGGCAGCAGTTTGTCGCGGCCATCATCCAAGTGTGCAAACGGGCAAAGACTTGGGCGACGGTGGATTTCGACGCGCTTTATCAACAGCACAATGCCGAGCGTAATCGGGTGGTGAAGGCGCTGGATTACTTCCAGGAGCAAGGCCTGATCGAGCTGGAAAGCAAGCAGATGACTGAGGTCTACAGCCTGCTGGATACCGATTTTGATCCGCAGGTGCTCAGCGAAACGTTGTACGCAGGCTTCAAGCAACACGAGGTGGGGGAAGTCGCGCGGATTCACGCCATGCTCGATCTGTTCGCTACCGAACATTGCCTGGGGCAGCGTCTGGCGCAGTACTTTGGCGATGCGCATGCATCCCAGCGTTGCGGGCATTGCTCGGTGTGCCATGGCCATGTTGCGCACCTGCCTCCACCGCCTGGCTTGCCGCCGCTTGTGGATAAAAACTTTATGGGGCTGTGCGGTGATTTTATCCACAGGCATCATGAACACACCGGCCAACTGCCTGGGGCGGACCGCCTGACGCGTTTCCTCGGGGGGATCAGCGTGCCGTTGTTTACCAAGCTGAAGGCACGGGGCATTCCGGGTTTTGCTGCGCTGGAAGATTACCCGTACGCCGAGGTGCGCGAGTGGGCCCAGGCCCATTTGGACGACCTGTAACTCACTTTCATGAGATGACCCCGATGCCTGACTCAGTGCCACGACGTGCCGACTACCCACACTTCCAGCCGATCATCACGCGCTGGCACGACAACGATGTGTATGGGCATGTGAACAACGTGACCTACTACAGCTTTTTCGACACGGCGGTGAACACCTACCTGATCGAACAGGGCGGTTTGGATATCCATGACGGCGACGTGGTGGGATTTGTGGTGAGTTCGGCGTGTGACTACTTTGCATCGATTGCCTTTCCCGAGCGCATCGACGTCGGCCTGCGGGTCGGCAAATTGGGCAATAGCTCAGTGCAGTACGAGTTGGCGGTGTTCAAGGCCGGCGAAGAAGAGGCCTGTGCGGCGGGGCGCTTTGTGCATGTGTTTGTGGATCGCGGGTCGAATCAGCCGGTGACGATTCCTGCCGGGTTACGCGAGGCGTTGCAGCGATTGGTGGCCTGACGCATTTTTTGCAGGCGGTGGTGAACACCAATGTGGGAGCCGGGCTCCCACATTGTTAGTGGTTGTTCTTTAGACCTTACCGGTGACGGTAGTGGTGCTTGTTCTTGCGATGCCCATAGGCATGCCCGCGGCCACGGTGATCATCGCGGTCATACCGACGGTTGTCACGGCTGCGAGAACGACGGTCGTCGTCATCGCTCTTGTTGCCCATGTAGTTGCCCAGCGCGCCACCTGCACCACCGCCGGCGGCTGCGCCGATCAGGCTGCCGGTATTGCCGCCCATGCTGCGGCCGACCACGTTACCGCCTGCTGCGCCCAGGGCGCCACCGATGGCCGCTTCGCCACGGCTGCGCTTGTCGGCACCGACCGCACTGCCGCCTGCGCCGCCCAGGGCTGCGCCAATGGCCGAACCGGTATTGCCGCCGATCTGCTGGCCGACAACCGAACCGAGTACCCCGCCCAATGCGCCGCCCACACCGGCTTCGGTGGTGCCACCGGCCATGGCTGCGCCACTGACCAGGCCAAGGGACAACAAGAGAATCGAGGAGAACTTCATAGAGAGACCTCAAGAGGATGACGGCGCGATCCTGAGGCTGTGTTGAGATTGTGACAATAGAAATCCGACCAGTAACACGAGTTGTACACAATTCGCTAAGTTACTGTTTTGGCTGGGGAACTTAAGTCGTTTTCGTGAGTCTTTAACTACTTCGGAACGGCCGCTTTTATGCAAAAGCGGCCTTTTTTGTGCCCGAATTCTGACCGGCTGTCTGCAGCGGAGCGCTGATTGCAGGAGCCGGCTGGGTAATCAGGCTGAACGCGCCATGATCAAGCCATTGTCGCTCGCCGCTTCCAGGCGGATCGCAACGAATTTCGACGTTGGCGTGTGGCTGCCATCCCCAGTGCTTTCCAGTGGTACCAATGGGTTCACTTCCGGGTAGTAGGCCGCAGCCTGCCCCGCCGGAATATCAAACGCCAGCAGGGTAAAGCCCTTCACGCGACGCTCACGGCCGTCTTCCCACAACGACACGATGTCTGCTTTCTGCCCAGGCTTGAAGCCCAGGCGGATGATGTCGGCTTCGTTGACGAACAGTACATCCCGCTGGCCCTTGACCCCACGATAGCGGTCGTCCAGGCCATAGATGGTGGTGTTGTACTGATCATGGGAGCGCATCGACTGCATGATCAGGTCCGGCACGCGGCCGGTGGCATGGGTACGTTCGTGGATCAGGTCCTTGGGCAGGATGTTCGGGCGGAAGTTGGCGCGGCCCGACGGGGTGTTCCAGCGGCGCGCGCCCGCGGAGTTGCCCAGGTAGAAGCCGCCCGGGTTCTTGATCTTCTCATTGAAGTCCTTGAAGCCCGGGATGGTGTCGGCGATCAGGTCGCGGATGCGGCTGTAGTCGGCCACCAGCCAATTCCAGTCCACCGGTTTGCTGCCCAGGGTCGCCGCGGCGATACCGGCCAGGATCGCCGGCTCGGATTTCATCAGTTTCGACAGCGGCTGCAGCTGACCATTGGAGCCGTGGACCATGCTGAACGAGTCTTCCACCGTCACCGCTTGCGGGCCTTCGGCCTGGATGTCGATGTCGGTACGGCCCAGGCATGGCAGGATCAACGCGTCTTTACCGTGCATCAGGTGACTGCGGTTGAGCTTGGTGCTGATCTGCACGGTCAGGTCACAACTGCGCAGCGCTTCGAAGGTGCGTGGGCTGTCTGGCGTGGCTTGGGCGAAGTTGCCGCCCAGGCCGATAAACACCTTGGAGCGGCCTTCGAGCATGGCGTGGATTGCTTCAACCACGTTGTGCCCATTGTCGCGCGGCACCTGGAACTGGAAGCGACGCTCCAGGGCGTCGAGGAAGGCCACCGGTGGGCGCTCGTTGATGCCCATGGTGCGGTCGCCTTGCACGTTGCTGTGGCCACGCACCGGGCACAGGCCGGCGCCAGGGCGGCCGATATTGCCGCGCAGCAGCATCAGGTTGGCGATTTCCTGGATAGTCGGCACCGAGTGGCGATGCTGGGTGATGCCCATCGCCCAGCACATGATCACGTTCTTGCCTTTGGCGTACATGCGCGCCGCTTGCTCGATCTCGACCAGGGTGAGGCCGGACTGCTCGACGATTTCATCCCAAGAGGTGTCGTCGATCTTGCCCAGGTAATCCAGCACGTTGGCGGTGTGTTCGTTGAGGAAGTCGTGGTCGAACACGGCCTCTTTGCCTTCGGCCTCGGCCTGGCGCTCCCACAGCAACAGGAACTTGGCCATGCCGCGCAGGATGGCCATGTCGCCACCCAGCGCCGGGCGGAAGTAGGCGGTGTTGGTCGGCTTGTCGCCGTTGGTGAGCATTTCCAGCGGGTGCTGCGGATGCTGGAAACGTTCCAGGCCGCGCTCTTTCAGCGGGTTGATACACACTACCTGAGCGCCACGTTTAACCGCTTCACGCAGCGGTTCGAGCATGCGCGGGTGGTTGGTGCCGGGGTTCTGGCCCCAGACGAAAATCGCATCGGCGTGTTCGAAGTCGTCAAAGGTCACGGTGCCTTTGCCGACGCCCACGCTTTGCGCCAGGGCGACGCCGCTGGCTTCGTGGCACATGTTCGAGCAATCCGGGAAGTTGTTGGTGCCGTAGGCGCGCACGAACAGTTGATACAGGTACGCCGCTTCGTTGCTGGCGCGGCCCGAGGTGTAGAACTCGGCCATGTCCGGGCTGGGCAGGGCATTGAGGTGCTTGCCGACCAGGTCGAAGGCCGCTTCCCAGCTGATCGGTTTGTAGCGGTCGGTCTCGGCGTCATAGCGCATCGGTTCGGTCAGGCGGCCTTGGTATTCCAGCCAATAGTCGCTCTGCTCCAGCAAGGCGGTGACGCTGTGTTTGGCGAAGAATGCCGCGTCGACGCGACGCTTGGTGGCTTCCCAGTTCACCGCCTTGGCGCCGTTTTCGCAGAACTTGACCATGCCGCTTTCCGGCGAATCACCCCAGGCGCAGCCAGGGCAGTCGAAGCCACCGTTCTGGTTGGTCTTGAGCATCATGCGCAGGTTTTTCAGCGCGTTGTCGCTGGTCAGCCAGGCCTGCGCCACGCTGATCAGTGCGCCCCAGCCGCCGGCCGGGCCCTTGTAGGGCTTGTAGCGCGGGGTTGGGGTTTGGTCGGCTTGGTGGTGCTGGCTCATGGCTGATTCTCCATCGCAGGACTGTAGACCCGCGGCGCACTTTTCTGCGGCAGGTGGATGAGATTGAGGTTATGCCGGCGGGCCCATTGCAGGGCCAGGCCGGTGGGTGACGACAGGCTGACCAGGGTCTGGATGCCCGCTCGCAGGACTTTCTGGATCAACTCCAGGCTGCAACGGCTGGTGACAATCGCCAGGCCGCCTTCGGTCGGAATCTTTTGGCGGATCAAGGCGCCGATCAATTTATCCAGGGCGTTGTGCCGGCCGATGTCTTCGCGGCCCAGCAGCAATTCGCCCTGGCCGTTCATGAACACCGCCGCATGTACGGCGCCGCTGTATTGACCTAGGGGCTGAAAGGCGCTGATGCGTTGACGCAAGCCATCGAGCCATTCGGCGGGCGGCAAAGGCGCGCCGGGCAATACCTGGAGGTCTGGGAGGGCCTGTTCAACGGCTTCCACGCCACATAAACCGCAGCCGCTGGTGCCGGCCAACTGTCGGCGCTGCTGCTTGAGGTTCCAGAAGGCGCGGCTGGAGATCTGCACCTGAGCAAATTGGGCTGAGCCCGAACCGCTGAGTTTCAGGTCATAAATATCGCTAACGTCGGCGATAATGCCGCTACCAATGCTGAAGCCGACAATAAAGTCCTCCAGGTCCGTCGGTGTCACCAACATCACGGCTTGGCTGATGTCGTTATAGGCAATCGCCAACGCCACTTCTTCCGCCAGCGCGGTGCTGGCAGATTCTGTGTGTTCAAGATTGCAATACTGGTAGCTCTGGCTGGCGGCGGGCGCAGGCGTTTCGAGAGCGGGCGCCGCGCAGATTGGGCGCTTGGCGTTCATGAGGCAGTACCACCGACGGATTGATCAGTGTTTAGACTAGGCGCGACAAAGCGTCGCGTCTAATTGCCAGTACTGATCTACCGATAGATGACGTCGATCAAGGTTCGTTTTGCGATTTCTGATACAGCGCAAAACACGCCTCGGCCAATGCCGATCGCGGTGCGCTGCGACGCATGATCAGCCCCAGGCGCGCGAGGGTATGGGCGTCTTCGATCGGCTGCAGGCGCAGATGCTCGGTGAGTGCGTCCAGGCCGCCGTCCAATGGCATGACGGCGCAGCACAGGCCTCCGTGCACGGCTTGCAACAACTGATGGACGGCATCGGTCTGCAACAACGGTTGCGGGTTGAGCCCACGGCTGTGGAAGTTGTGGTCAATGGACTGGCGAAAGTGCATGCCGCTGGTGAGCATGCCCAATGGCAACTCGATCAGCGCTTCCCAGCTCAGGGGCGTGTCACCAAAGCTGAAGAAGCGCTGGTCGTAGAGCAGGCCCATGCGGGTTTCGCCCAGGGCCAGCGAGTCGAAGCGTTCAGTGTCCAAACGCTCCAGGTAGGACACGCCCAGGTCCAGGCGATTGCTCGCCAGTTGCTCCAGAATCTGCTCCGAACTGAGTGCCGAAAGCTCGAAACGCAGGCTTGGGTGTTCTTTATGCAGTTGCTGCATCAATGCCAAAGGATCAAAGCTCGACAGCGGCACCACGCCCAGGCGCAACGTGCCGACCAGGTTGCCGCGACAGGCTGCCGCTTCGGCCTGTAATCCGTCGTACGCCGCCAGCACCGTGCGTGCCCAGGCCAGCACCCGTTCACCGGGTGCCGTAAAGCCCTCGAAGCGCTGGCCACGATTGACCAGAGGCAGGTCCAGCTCTTCTTCAAGGCTGCGCAGACGCATCGACAGGGTCGGTTGGGTGATATGGCAACGCGCCGCCGCTTGGCCGAAGTGACGGGTCTCGTCGAGGGCGATGAGGAATTTCAGCTGTTTGATGTCCATCTTCGCTCCGGGGCTTATTCCAATGGCGGGGGGATTCTAGCGCGTTTGGGTCTTTGGTCGGGCTGGAACCCAAGTCTGTAGGACTGGTCTAGTCTTGGGCATCTGGAAATCAAATCCCAAGGAGAGCGCACCATGAGTATTTTTAGCTTTGTTAAGGAAGCGGGCGAGAAGTTGATTGACCTGTTGACTCCGGGCAACGCCAACGCGAGTGAGGACCTGAAGAAACATATCGAGAAAGTCGGCCTGGGCAATCCAGACGTGCACGCCACCGTCGACGGTGACAAGGTCACGCTTACGGGGACAGTTGCCAGTCAGGAAGAGAAAGAAAAAGTCCTGCTTGCGGCAGGTAATATTGCCGGTGTAGCCAGTGTAGATGACCAGATCACCGTATCCGGCCCGGCCGTAGCCGCCGCCCGTTTCGTCGTGGTGAAGAAGGGTGACACCCTGAGCGCGATTTCCCTGGCGGTATATGGCAACGCCAACCAGTACAACAAGATTTTCGAGGCTAACAAGCCGCTGTTGTCACACCCGGACAAAATCTACCCAGGGCAGACACTGCGTATTCCTGAGTAAAACGCAGAGCAAAATGTGGGAGCGGGCTTGCCCGCGAAAGCGGAGTGTCAGTCACTGGATGTGTTGCTGATACACCGCATTCGCGAGCAAGCCCGCTCCCACATTGGTTTAGAGCCCGGTAATGAGGTCGCGATAGTCATCTACCGCTGCAAACTCTGCCGTGTCCTTTGGCCCCTTCTTGCTGTCCGGCTCCTTTACCGCCAGCAGATGCCCCACGCCAAAATCCCGAGCACTGCGCAGTATTGGCAGTGTGTCGTCGATAAACAGGCTGCGGGCGGGGTCGAAGTTGATGTCGGCTTGCAGGGCATCCCAAAACTGAGGGTTTTCCTTGGCGAAACCATAGTCATGGGAGCTGATCAACCGCTCGAAATACGGCGCCAGTTCAATGCGTTCCAACTTCAATGACAGCGAGTCACGATGAGCATTGGTGATCAGGATCACGCGCTTGCCGGCCTGTTTGATCGCCGCCAGGAACGTGTCCGCATCCGGACGCAGCGCGATCAGGTGGGCGGTCTCCAGCTTGAGTTCGCGCACCGGGATCTTCAGCTCCGTGCTCCAAAAATCCAGGCAATACCATTGCAACTGTCCGGCGTTACGCTCGAACAGCGGCTGCAGCTCCATCTCGGCCATGGCGCGGCTCACCCCGTGCAGCTCGGCGTAACGCTGAGGCAGGTGTTCCATCCAGAAGTGGTTGTCGAAATGCAGGTCGAGCAGGGTGCCGTCCATGTCCAGCAGGACAGTGTCGATGGCGTGCCAGGGCAAAGAGGGCATGGGGTGTTCTCATGTAAGTAAAGATATCCGACACAGACAATCGGAAAAGCCACGGTATAGTAACCCGATCACGCCAAGGAGCCGCTTATGCGCCAGAAACCCACCGTCCTCGCCCGCGAAATAGTCGCCAGTAGCCGTTTGTTCCGCGTGGAGGAAGTGCAATTGCGCTTTTCCAATGGCGTTGAACGCACCTACGAGCGCCTGGTGGGCCGCGGTGCCGGTTACGGCGCGGTGATGATCGTGGCAATGATCGATGCAGACCATGCATTGTTGGTGGAAGAATACTGCGGGGGTACCGACGAATATGAACTGTCGTTGCCCAAGGGGTTGATCGAGCCGGGTGAAGACGTGCTGGCAGCGGCCAATCGCGAGCTCAAGGAAGAGGCAGGCTATGGCGCACGTCAGCTGGAGCACCTCACCGAGCTGTCGCTGTCGCCTGGCTACATGAGTCAGAAAATCCAGGTGGTCCTCGCCACCGATCTCTATGAAGAACGCCTGGAAGGCGATGAACCTGAGCCGATGCGTGTGGAACGGGTCAACCTGCGTGAGCTGTCGTTGCTGGCGCAAAATGAGCAATTCAGCGAAGGCCGTGCCTTGGCCGCGCTGTACCTGGTACGAGACCTGTTGACCCAGCGAGGAGCGTTTACCGCATGAGCGAACTGTTTTTAGGCCACCCGTTTATTGCCCCTGTGATTGAGCTGGCACGCCAGGCCGGTGAGGTAATACTGCCCTACTGGCGCGCCGACGTGGCCGTGACCTCCAAGGCCGACGACTCACCCGTAACGGCAGCGGATTTGGCCGCTCACCATCTGATCCTGGCCGGCCTGACTGCATTGGACCCCAGCATTCCGGTGCTGTCCGAGGAAGACGCTGACATTGACCAGAGCGTACGCGCCGGCTGGCAGCGCTGGTGGCTGGTGGACCCCTTGGACGGCACCAAGGAATTTATCTCCGGCAGCGAAGAGTTTACCGTGAACATCGCCCTGATCGAACAGGGCCGCGTGGTGTTCGGCGTGGTGTCGATGCCCACCAGCGGCCGTTGCTACTTCGGTGGTGCCGGCTTGGGCGCCTGGCGTTCGGATGTGAATGAAGCCCCCAAGCAGATCCAGGTGCGCGAAGCACCGGCAGCGGGCGAGTCGTTTACCGTGGTGGCCAGTCGTCGGCATACCAGCCCGGAGCAGGAGCGTCTGCTGGACGGGCTGAGCGAAGGCCTGGGCGCGTTGAAGCTGGCGAATATCGGCAGCTCGTTGAAGTTCTGTTTGTTGGCCGAGGGCAGTGCGGATTGTTATCCACGCCTGGCGCCGACGTCACAGTGGGACACCGCGGCGGCCCAGGGCGTGCTGGAAGGCGCGGGGGGCGAGGTGGTGGAGTTGAGTGGCGAGCCGTTCAGCTATCCGGCGCGGGCGTCGTTGTTGAACCCATTCTTCCTGGCGTTGCCGGCGAAGGCCGCTTGGCGTGAGCGGTTGCTAAACCTGGCGAGATCTTAAGGTCACATCAGATCAAATGTGGGAGCGGGCTTACTCGCGAATGCGGTCTGTCAGCTGATGAAAGTATCGACTGACCCTGCGCATTCGCGAGCAAGCCCGCTCCCACAGTGGTTTTGTGTTGTGGTTTCTAACGGTGCAGGACGTATTGGCCGGTGAAGTTGACCGCATGCTCCTCACTGCCCTCATTCACAACCCACGTCTCCAGCGTCAACCGTGCGCGACCATAGCGTTTGTAGGTTGCCACAAAGCGCTTCCACACTTTTTCCTCCGACGCCTGGCACACAACCGTTGCATCGCGCGTGACCGGCAGCGGATAACTGATCTGCCCTTCCTGGATCACGATATGCCCGTCTTCAATACCTTCTTCACGTAACTGCAAGTGCAGCCAGCCCCAACCCGCCAGCACCGCGCCGCAATACAGGCTGCCGCCGAACATGGTGCTCTTGTGGTTGATGTTGGCTTGCAACGGCAGGTGCAGCTGCAATTGGCCGTGTTGCCAGTCGAGCACCTTGAGGCCCATTTCCCGGGTGAGGGGGATGTCGTGGTGAAGGATGGATTCCAGGTAACGGCTGTCGCGGTTCATGGGGGCCTCTTGGCGGGTGGGAGCGGTCATTCGTCATCGCCGCTTTGGTTGGCGAAGTTCAGGCCATGCTTGCGCAGTTTGTCGTGCAAGGTCTTGCGCGGCACGCCCAAGGCTTCGGCGAGGCTGCGCATGGAGCCGTGGGGGCGGGTCAGTTCGGCAGCGATCAGGCTCTTTTCAAACTGCTCGACTTGCTCGCTCAGGCCGCCAGGTGTGGAGGTGAGCACGCCTGCCGCAGGGTTGTCCGGCGAACTGTCCAGCGCCAGTTCCAGGCCGAGGGCGAAACGTTCGGCGGCGTTCTGCAGTTCACGCACATTGCCCGGCCAGCTATGACGCAACAGCAGCGCGCGCTGGCCCGGTTGCAGTTCATGCAGCGGCAGGCCATGACGGCTGCTGGCTTCGTCGGCGAAGTGCTGGAACAGCATCAATGCATCCTCACCGCGCTCACGCAACGGGGGAATGCGCAGCGGCGCGACGTTGAGGCGGTAATACAGGTCGGCACGGAAGCGGCCCTGGTCGGCGGACTGGCGCAGGTCTTCCTTGGTGGCGGCGATGATGCGGATATCCAGCGGGATCAGCTGATTGCCGCCCAGGCGCTCCACCACCCGCTCCTGCAACAGGCGCAAGAGTTTGACCTGCACATCCAGGCTCATGCTTTCAATTTCATCGAGGAACAAGGTACCGCCGTTGGCAAATTCGAACTTGCCGATGCGGCGTTTCTGCGCGCCGGTGAAGGCACCCGGTTCATGCCCGAACAGCTCGCTTTCCACCACCGACTCGGCCAGGGCACCTGCGTTGATCGCCACGAAGGGCCCGCTGCGGCGGTTCGACAGATCGTGCAGTGCGCGCGCGACCACTTCTTTGCCGGCGCCGGTTTCGCCGAGGATCAGTACATCGGCCTTGGTTGCGGCCAGGGCACCAATCTGTTCGCGCAGACGCAGCATCTGCGGGGAGTGCCCCACCAGGCGTGTGCTTAATTGCTGGCGGTCGCTGAGGGCCAGGCGCAGGCTGCGGTTGTCCAGCACCAGTCGGCGCAGGGCCAAGGCGCGGCGCACGCTGTCGAGCAGGGCGTCGCTGGCGAACGGTTTCTCCAGGAAATCATAGGCCCCCGCGCGCATGGCTTGCACGGCCAATGGCACGTCGCCGTGGCCGGTGATCAGCAGCACCGGCAGCTCCGGGTCCTGGCCGTGCAGTTCGGCCAGCAGCTCCAGGCCGTCCATGCCGGGCATGCGGATGTCACTGACCACCACGCCCGGCCAATCCCGCGACAGGCGCGCAGTGAGGCCGGTGGCTTCACCCAGGGTCAGGACTTTCAGCCCGGCCAGGTCCAGGGTCTGGCACAGGGCCTGACGCAGGTG
>NZ_JAGYWD010000012.1:0-163168 GCF_018587885.1 Pseudomonas sp. VS40
TGCCCGCGAAGACGGCTCGGAATTCACCGCAAATCTCCCACATTTGACCGAGTTCCAACATTGGAATGCAGTCAAAGGTGGGAGCGGGCTTGCCCGCGAAGGCGGCTCGGAATTCACCGCAAATCTCAGCGATTAAGCCACTCCAACATCCCCCGCCCAGCCGCTCTGCCACTGGCAAAACACCCGGTCAACAGATACCCGCCCGTTGGCGCTTCCCAGTCCAGCATCTCCCCCGCACAGAACACCCCCGGCAATGGCTTGAGCATCAATCGCTCATCCAGCGCCTCGAACGGCACGCCGCCCGCGGTGCTGATCGCCTCATCCATTGGCCGGGTCTTTACCAGCGTCAATGGCAGCGCCTTGATGTCCACCGCCAATTGCGCCGGATCGGTGAAGTGCTCGGCAGGCGTCAACTCACGCAGCAGCGCGGCCTTCACGCCGTCCAACCCCAACTGACTGTGCAGATGCTTGCTCATCGAGCGAGAGCCACGGGGTTTTGCCAAGGCTGCCTGGACTTTGTCCAATGGCTTGCTCGGCAACAGGTCGATATGCACGGTGGCTGAACCATCGCGGTTGATCGCTTCCCGGATCGGCGCCGACAGCGCGTAGATCAAGCTGCCCTCGATCCCCGTCGCGGTGACCACGCATTCGCCCAGGCGAGGCTTGTCATCCCCCAGCCCGATGGCGACGTTTTTCAACGGCGCGCCGGCGAACTTGCTGACCATCAGCTCGCTCCAGGCCGACACCTCGAAGCCACAGTTGCTCGGTTGCAGCGGGGCGTAGGGTACGCCGCGATCTTCCAGCAACTTGAGCCACGCACCGTCGGAACCCAGGCGCGACCAACTGCCGCCACCGAGGGCCAGCAGCACGGCATCGCTGTGGACCGTTTTTTCGCCGTCGGGGCTGTGGATAAGTAGGTCGCCCTCGGCATTCCAGCCCAGCCAGCGATGACGGGTGTGGATAACCACGCCCTGGTCACGCAGGCGCTTGAGCCAGGCGCGCAGCAGCGGGGCGGCTTTCATATCCGTAGGAAATACCCGGCCCGAGGTGCCGACAAAGGTCTCGATCCCCAAACCGTGGATCCATTCACACAACGCCTCGGCCCCAAATGCGCGCAACAATGGCGCCATGTGCGGCGCACGTTCGGCGTAGCGCGACAGAAACGCGGGGTAGTCCTCGGAGTGGGTGATGTTCATGCCGCCCACGCCGGCCAGCAGAAACTTGCGCCCCACCGAGGGCATGCCGTCGTACAGGTCCACCCGCACGCCCGCCTGGCTCAGGACTTCGGCGGCCATCAGCCCGGCAGGGCCGCCGCCGATAATGGCAACGTGGGAAGGAGCAGTAGCGGACATCGGCAGGCCTGGTCAAAAACAAAGGGCGCCCATTGTAAGCAATGCGCGCCCCGTGCCGTTAGGCAAAACGTACTCAGGCAAAACCCGTGTTGGCGTACGGCGGGTACTCGTCCGCACGGTCGGCGTCGGTGATCGGGCCGCCGGTGAGACCATATTTATCCAGGGTCGGCACCAGGTTGCCAAAGAACGCGTCCTGTTGTTTTTCCCGCTTCACCACCTCGATGATCGGGAACACAAAGCTGGTCACGATGCCCAGACCGGCGGTGGCCCAACCCAGTACGCCGGCGAAGGTCCCCGCGATGGCCGCCGCATCGGCAATGCCGAACAGACCCGCGCCGCCTTCGATGATCGAGGCGACTGCCGCGCCGGTGCCCAGGGCGCCGCTGGTGAGGGAGAAACCGGCGTTGAGTTTATCCCCGGCAAACGCGCTGTTGACCCCGCTGATCAGGCCGAACACGCCGCCGATAAAGCTGCCGGTGCCGCCGACGATCTTGCCCAGGTTGCCCAGGCGGTTGAGGCCGTCGGTGTTCTGCACCATTTTGCCGGTGGGGAAGTCGCCGATCCCTTGGGGTTTGTTCGGGTCGATCGGGGTGGGTTTCCAGGTCATGCCGTAGCCGGCTTCCTTGGCGTACTTGGTGCCGCCTTCGGTGATCAGGCCGGCAAACTGCATGCCCGCCGCCACGCGCCCGGCGTTGTCCGCCGGGCTGTTGCCGCCCGTGGCCGAGCGCGCCGCCAGTACGCCGCCGGCCAGCAAGGCGCTGCCGATGTGCAGCAGGCCTTGTTTGTAAGAATCGCTGGCGTTGAGCTTCAGCCCGTCCACGGCCTTGGGCAGTACGTCGCTGATCTTCTGGCCCTGACGGTTCACGTCCCACATCGAGCGGATCAACGAGATCACGTCCTGTGGCTTGATCTGCGCCCCCGTGGCGTCTTTGAACATCTCCGGGTCGTCGGCCATGGCTTTCTCGATGATGGCCGTGGTCTTGGCTTCGTCGAAGTTGCCATTGGCATCGCCGAACGCCCCCTTGAGCACGTCGTCGTTGGCGCCGTTGACCAAGGAGTCGGACACCGCCTGGTTGACGTACTGCTGCACCGTCGATGAGTCCTGGGCCGAGACCTTGTCACCGAGGAATTCCTTGAGCAGCTCGGCGTGGGCGGCGTACTGGCCGATGGCGGTCATCGGGTCGGCATTCGGCTGGGCGAGGGCGTCTTCCAGGTCCTTGCCGTTGAGGATGTGGTCCTTGAAGAACTGCTCGATGTCCCCGGACTTGCCGGACTTTTGCGCGATGACACTGAGGTCCACATGCCCATCGCCGCCCAGTGCCAGGTCGGTGAGGGTGGCGTCGGTGCCGGCCAGGCTCAGGGCGTCCATGAGCGACAGCGGTTTGCCATCAGCCCCTTTGGTGTTCAGGGCGGTGTTGAGCACATTGCCGCTGTTGATCTGGCCGTCCTGGTAGGCCTGCAGTTCATGCTTGATCGCCGGGTCGCTGTTGACGATATCGCGCATGCCGGACGCTTGGTTTTGCGAGAGGAAGGTCTTCACATCCGGGTCACTGGACAACTTGCCGATGGCGGCATCGAGCTGGTCGGTGACCTTGGATTTGGTCGGGTTGAGGTGGTACTCGGTGTCCGCCGTAATCCCCGCATACAGGTCGCCGTCGCCCACTTTATCGCTGGCGGCCATGCGCGCGCGGGCGTCGCTGATTTCCATCATCACGGCGGCTTTGGTCTTGCCGTCGTAGTTCTCCGGGTGTTCGAGCACGTCCTTGGTCAGTTTGGAGGTGTCGACGTCGGCCACCGAGCTGCGTACCGCGGCGTTGCTGAGCATCATTAACACGCCGTGGTCGTCCTTGGGCGCCTGGTTTTCCAGCCACGCGCCGATGTTTTTCTGTTGGGTGATGCCGTCGGCCTTGGCGGTGGCGGGCAGGTCGCCGGCCATGTCGAGGGTGCGCAGCATGCCGGGGGTGGACCAATAGCCTGCGGCGCCGGTCAACTCGGGGCTCAGGCCCGAGTCATCCTTGATCGCCGCGAGATTGGCGGTGTTCAGGCTGCCATTGTTGGCGCGTTGGTTGGGCCCCTGCATTTCCGGGCCGGCGCTGCTTACCAGGGAAATATTGGCCATGACGATGGCGGCGGACTTGGCGTTTTCCTTGGCCAGGTTCGTGGCATCCGGGTTCTTGTTGAGGAAGGTGCCGTAGGACTTCGAGGCGGCTGACAGGTCCTTGTTCGATTGGCTGATGAACTTATCCACATCGGCGTGGGTAATCACCCCATCGCTTTTGCCCAGGCCGCCGCTGTCGAGGGCGTTCATCAGGCTCGGGCTGCCGGCCAGGTACTTGAGGCAGGCCTGGGCTTCGGGCGGCAGGTCGGCGGGCGGGTTGGAGAAGTCGATGGGGCGGTCGTGCAGGCCCCATTTGTCCCAGTTGTCGCTGAGCATCTTCGAGGCGGCGCGCGGGCGGTCGAGATCACGCTCTTCCTGGGTTGGCGTGCCGCTGGTGTTGCCGACGATCTTGTCCCAGTCCTTGGCGCTGGCGTACTTGGAGTTGTCGATCCAGTTGGTGTCCACGGCGCCGTCGACGCCAAAGATACCGTTGGATTCTTTCACCACCGAGGCGTACAGGTCGGGGCTGATGGCCTGGGACACGATGATCTTGTCGCCCGAAGCTGTTTCGTAGCGGATCAGCCCGTGGCCGAGTTCTTGCGGGGTGCCCACCAGGCTCACGCTGCCGGCTTCATCGGCGCCGGCCAAGCGGTAGCCGTCGTTCTTGCTGTCGTTGATCAGGCCCCAGGTTTCACCGTCGGACTTCACTTTTTCGTACAGGTCGAGGTTGGTTTCCTTACTGACGACCACCTTGTCGCCCGACATGGTTTCGTAGCGAATCATCCCCGGCCCGACTTCGTCAGCCGGGCCGATGGCCTTGTAGGTGTCCAGGCCCGGTGCAGTGTCGCCGGCCTGGGCGATGCGGTAGCCGTCGGCCTTGCTCTTGTTCAGCGCGTCCACGGCGTCGGCTTTGCCGGCCATGCCGTCAAACAGGTATGGGGTCATCTGCTTGATAATGATGATGTCCTTGCCGTCGCGGGTTTTCAGCTCCAGGACGTTATCGGAAATCTTGGTGATGCTGGCGATGTTGGCCAGGGGCACGCCGGTGTTGCTGATGTCGGCCAGGTTTGGGTCGTCGAGGCGCTTGATCGCTTCTTGGTCGCCGGTGGCTTTGACGTCGGCGATCTTCTGGTCCTTGGTGTTGTCGGTCACGGCCAGCACCTTGAAGTTGCCGGGGTGGGCGGCTTCCTTGAAGCCGGACAGGGCGCGGGACATTGCCGCGTCGAAGGTGGCAGCGACTTTCTTCAGGGCGTCGTCATTGCCGGGTGTCGAGTTGCTGCCGATCTTGTACGTTGCCATCGCGGGGTACTCTGAAAGCGGGAGAGGCCTTCAAGGTGACGCCAGCGTGCGGCAGTTTTGTTGCAAAACGGCCACGGACGCCAGGTTCCACAACGTTTCACGCGTGTGGACAACTATCTGATCAAAAAACGTACAGTTTCTTGCAGGCCATACCGGTATAGGCTTTCAGGTCCTTACGCTCAAGTTATCCACAGGTGGTTCCACAGGCATTGTGGGTAACGCTCACAGTTCAGTGACAGCCTGATGACGTCCACACCCGTTGCGCGCTGTGGTGCAGGATGCCATGGCGGCGGGCGAGGGCGGGGCGGTCCTTGCTGTAGCCGCCGCCGATCACGCCCATCACCGGGATGTCGCGGCCCAGGCAGTGGCGCATCACGCTTTCATCGCGGGCGGCGACGCCTTGGTCTGTCAGCTTGAGGTAGCCGAGGGCATCGTCCTTGTGCACGTCGACGCCAGCGTCGTACAGCACCAAGTCGGGCTGGTAGAGCGGCAGCAGGTAATTGAGCGCGTCGTCCACCACCTTGAGGTAGTCGGCATCGCCCATGCCCATCGGCAACGGGATGTCCCAGTCACTCTGGGCCTTGCGGGCCGGGAAGTTCTTTTCGCAGTGCAGCGACACGGTGATGGCGTCCGGCGTGTCGTGGAGGATGCGTGCGGTGCCGTCGCCCTGGTGCACGTCGCAATCAAAGATCAGCACGCGATTCACTCGGCCGCTGGCCAGCAGGTAATGGCTGATCACCGCCAGGTCATTGAAGATGCAGAAACCCGCCGGGTAATCGTAGTGGGCGTGGTGGGTGCCGCCCGCCAGGTGGCAGGCCAGGCCGTGTTCCAGCGCCTGCTCCGCCGCCAGGATCGAGCCGCCGACCGCACGTACGGTGCGTCGGGCCAGGGCTTCGTTCCACGGCAGGCCGAGGCGACGTTGGTCTTCGCGAGACAGCTCGCCGCCCATGTAGCGTTCGATGTAGCCCCTGTCATGGGCCAGGGCCAGAATCTCTGGCGGGCACAGTTGCGGGCGCAGCAACTGGCTGTCCTCGGTCAGGCCGCTGTCCACCAGGTGGTCGCGCAGCAGGCGGAACTTGTCCATGGGGAACCGATGGTCCGCCGGGAACTCGGGGCTGTAGTCATCGTGGTAGATCAATGGCAAAGGCATGGGATTTTCTGACGGGAACCTGCGACGGATCTTAACAGCGCTGTACACTCACGCACATGGCAAGGGAGGGGACCCATGGAGCCGATACTGGAATTGGAAAGTGCACGCCTGGTGTTGCGCCAATGGCGCGACAGCGACTTGCCGGAGTTTGCGCGCATGTGCGCCGACCCGCAGGTGATGCGTTATTTCCCGGCCAAACTGAGCCACTTGGAAAGCGCCGCGTTGATCGGCCGCATTCGCGGCCACTTCGCCGAATACGGCTTTGGCCTGTGGGCATTGCAGCGCAAGGACACCGGCGAATTCATCGGCCTTACCGGGCTGCTGAATGTCAGCTTCGACGCCGACTTCGCCCCGGCGGTGGAGATCGGCTGGCGCCTGGCCCGCGAGCACTGGGGCCTGGGCTATGCCAGCGAGGCCGCGTGGACCGCGTTGCGCTGTGGGTTTGATCGTTTGAATTTGGACGAAATCGTCGCCTTCACCACGGAAGCCAATTTGCCATCACAAAAAGTCATGCAAGCCATCGGTATGCATTACGATCCGCTGGCAGATTTTGAACACCCCAAGGTCGCAGCCGATGACCCGCTGCGCCATCATGTTTTGTACCGCATCACCCGCGCCCAATGGTTGGACACGCTGCACGGATAGGCAGCCCGGAATGCCCCGTAGATTTTAGGAGTTGCTCTATGAGCCAAGTATTGGAAGATCTGGTGGACTTGCTGACCCTGGAGCCGATCGAGGAAAACCTCTTTCGCGGCCGCAGCCAGGACCTGGGTTTTCGCCAGCTGTTCGGCGGCCAAGTGCTCGGCCAGTCGTTGTCGGCTGCCAGCCAGACCGTAGAAGAAGCGCGGCACGTGCATTCCCTGCACGGTTACTTCCTGCGCCCCGGCGATGCGAAGTTGCCGGTGGTGTATTCGGTGGACCGTGTGCGTGATGGCGGCAGTTTCAGCACGCGCCGCGTGACCGCGATCCAGAAGGGCCACCCGATCTTCACTTGCACCACCTCGTTCCAGTACGACGAACAAGGCTTCGACCACCAGACCACCATGCCCGTGGTGGTTGGCCCGGAAAACCTGCCGTCGGAGCTGGAACTGACCCAGCAGCGCGCGCACCTGATCCCCGAGCACATGCGCGACAAGCTGCTGTGCCCCAAGCCGATCGAAGTGCGCCCGGTCACCGAAAAAGACCCGTTCAACCCGCAACCGTCCGACCCGGTCAAATACGTGTGGTTTCGCGCCGACGGCGCCCTGGCTGATGCGCCGGCGCTGCATAAATACCTGCTGGCCTACGCCTCGGACTTCGGCCTGCTGACCACCTCGCTGCTGCCCCATGGCAAGACCGTGTGGCAGAAAGACATGCAGGTCGCCAGCCTCGACCACGCGCTGTGGTTCCACGCCGACCTGCGTGCCGATGACTGGTTGCTCTACGCCATGGACAGCCCATGGGCCGGCAATTCCCGTGGCTTCTCCCGTGGCAGCGTGTACAACCGCGCCGGGCAACTGGTGGCCTCGGTGACCCAGGAAGGCCTGATTCGCCATCGCAAGGATTGGGCATGAGCCTGGCGGACGTCAGGCACTGGGTGTTCGACATGGACGGCACCCTCACGGTCGCCGTGCATGACTTCGCGGCCATTCGCGTGGCCCTGGAGATTCCGCCCGAGGACGACATCCTCACTCACCTGGCGGCGTTGCCGACGGAGGTTGCGGCGGCCAAGCACGCCTGGCTGCTGGAGCATGAGCGGGCGTTGGCGCTGGATTCGGTGGCTGCCGAAGGCGCGGTGGAACTGGTGCGCGAGCTGGCCGGACGTGGCTATCGCCTGGGCATCCTGACCCGTAATGCGCGCGAGTTGGCGCATATCACCCTGGAAGCGATCGGCCTGGCGGACTGCTTTGCCACCGAGGACGTGCTGGGGCGTGATGATGCGCAACCCAAGCCCGATCCGGATGGCTTGCTGAAGCTGGCGGCCGCTTGGGACGTGGCGCCGAGCGAAATGGTGATGGTCGGCGATTACCGCTTCGACCTGGATTGTGGCCGGGCGGCGGGAACGCGGACGGTATTGGTGAACCTGCCGGAGAACCCCTGGCCGGAATTGGCAGATTGGCATGCCGAGGATTGCTCGGTGTTGCGCCGGATGATTTAGATCGGTCTTTGAAGATCCAATGTGGGCGCGGGCTTGCTCGCGAATGCGGTGCGCCAGTCAACATTTTCAGTGACTGACACACCACATTCGCGAGCAAGCCCGCTCCCACAGTTTTATCCGGTTCCGTCAGTTATTGGACGAACAACACCCGCTGGCCTTCCGGTGACGTAAACATCCCATCCCCGTTATGCCCCACCCCCGGCACTTCCACCAGATGATGGCTCAACTGCGGATGACGCTGCTTGAGGTAGTCAAAATAGTTGTGCCCGCGAATCAGGCGATAGGCGCCTTGGGTTTCGGCGGCGCAGCTTTTATCCAGCGCCGGGTGGTTCGGGTCAGTGTCTTGCTGGCCCAGCAGGTAGGTGATGTTGCGGGACACGTAGGCCTGCTCAAGCTGCTCGGCGCTCTGGCCCTTGGCATAGGCCGGCAGGTTTTGCAGGCCGTACTTCCAGTCGTTGAAATCGGGGCAACTGGCCGTGTCGAATTTCACCGGGCGCTGCGGGGTGAAATAGGCGTAGGAGGATGGATTGGCCACTACGTAGCGCAGGCTGATGCCTTCGGTCTGCAGGGTTGGGTGGTCGTGTCCGGTGAGCGCGAAACGCTGCACCACCTGGCCGCCGCCGGAATGGCCGGCGATCACGATCTCTTTGAGCGCCGGGAACAGCTTGCGGTTGCCCAAGTGCTTGATGATCTGGTCGAGAGCGCCATAGGAGCTGATCTGCCCCGGACCGGTGGAGGGGTCGCCGGCCATCCAGTCGTTGCCATTCCAGTGCAGCAGCTGGTTGTCGAGGTGGTTACGCTTCACGTCGGATTCATTTAGAAACTGCGGCGCAATCACCAGTGTATGGGCGGCCTGGCCCACATGCTCGGCGGCGTCTTCACCGCTTTGCAGGTAAGTCTGCGCATTGCGCAGGCGACCATGCACGATGATCAAGGCGCGGGTGACCTGGGGCAGCGGTTTAGTCCAGTCCTGGCTTAAACCCAGGCTGAGGTCGCCGGCCTCCAGGTGGAAACGATCGGGACTGACTTCTTTTACGCCATGCTCTTTTACGACAGGCCCGGCGGCCAAGGCGGAACAGGTGACCAACAAACCCAGCAGCAATCCCAATCGTTTATTCATCTAAAGACTCTTGGCGGTAAAGGTGTCGCATTGAGTGATCTGGCCCTGGGCGAAGCCGGTCTTGAACCAGCGAACCCGCTGTGCCGAGGTGCCGTGGGTAAACGAGTCCGGCACCACGCGCCCTTGACCCTGTTGCTGCAAGCGGTCATCGCCAATGGCGTTGGCCGCATTCAGTGCTTCTTCAATATCGCCAGGCTCCAGCCAGTTCAGGCGTTTTTGCGCACGGTTGGCCCATACCCCGGCAAAACAGTCGGCTTGCAGCTCCTGGCGCACCAGCAGGCCGCCATCGCCTTGCATCTGCCGGCCCTGCTGGCGCGCGGCCTGGATCTTCGACGAGATGCCGAGCAGCGTCTGCACGTGGTGCCCGACTTCGTGGGCGATCACATACGCTTGGGCAAAGTCGCCGGCGGCCTGGAAGCGTTGCGACATTTCCCGGAAGAAATCCAGGTCCAGGTACACCTGCTGGTCAGCCGGGCAATAAAACGGGCCGCTGGCCGAGGTGGCGCCGCCGCAGGCCGAATTCACCCGGCCGCGGAACAGAATCAGTTTCGGGTTCTTGTAGGCCAACCCGTTTTCCTGGAACACCTGGCCCCAGGTGTCTTCGGTATCGCCCAGTACGGCGCGGACAAAATCCGCTTGCTCATCGTTGGCCGGAGGGGCCTGGCGCGACTGCGTGCTCACCGACGGCGCCTGTTCCATCTGGCCGGTCAGTTGGCCGAGGATCTGCATGGGGTCCTGGCCGGTCAGCCAGCCGATGCCGACGATCAGCACGATGGCCGTGAGGCTCAGGCCCTTGCCGCCCCCAAAGCGCATGCCGCCACCACCGCCTCCAGTGTCATCGCGGGCATCTACCACGTTGTCGCTGCGTCGGCCTTTTTTCCATAGCATGGGGCAATCCTCTCGATGAACTCTGGAACAGTGTTGTTGGTGCGTAGGAATGGCGCCAGCCCGGCTGTCCGACAGGTTCGAGAGCTGCGTAGTATCGCTGCTCTCGGCCGGTCCCGGCAGGGGCGCCAGATGAAACTTGTGTCAGCAAAACCGCTTCAGTCGCGGCAGTAACCTTCGCCGGTATCCACCACCAGGCAATCCTTTTTATCCGCCAGCCATTTCAACCCGGTGGCGGCACCGTCGCCGGCGCGCAGCAGTTGCGGGCCGTCCGGACGGGTGAAGGTGATGCCGTCCTCGGCTGCTTCACCCTTGAAGGTGCCCGAGTCATCGGCGTCGAGGCCGTATTGCATGGTGAGGATGTAGTGACCACGGCCGATGCTGTCGTCCTTGGCGATGGTCAGGTTGAGGCCTTCGACGCCGATCCATTTGCCGACCCATTTGTCGGTGGGTGGGGTTTGCGGCACCAGGGTGGCCTGTACGGAAGCCGGCGCGGGCTTGGGCGCGTCCTTGGCTTCTTGGTTGCAGGCGGTGAGCAGGGCAAGGGCAGAAAGAACAAAGAGTATTTTTTTCATAGCGGCAGCGCCTTGGTTAAAAAGTGTACAACGCAGGGTCTAAGGTGCAGCGTTGGACTCGAATCCGGTGATTTAGTGCGCTGTTCGCACGGTGTTTGGTTATGCTCTTGGGGCAGACGCCGGCCCGGCTGCTAGATTACCGGGTTGAGTCCTACCGTGCGCCACGCAAGAGAATTCAATGACTGTCAGTACCCCGCTTTCCGGCGTCAACCACCCCTTCAAAGGCATTTTGCTGATTGTGGTGGCGACGTTTCTGTTTTCCAGCCATGACGCCTTGTCCAAATACCTGGCGGGGTTCTACCCGATCGTGATGGTGGTCTGGGCCCGTTACCTGGTGCACACCTTATTGATGGCAGGCATCTTCCTGCCGCAATCGGGCCTGCGGGTGTTGCGCAGCAAGCGGCCGGGGATGCAGGTGGTGCGGGCGCTGTGCCTGTTGGGCACCAGCCTGTTTTTCACCACGGCGCTGCATTACATCCCCCTGGCGGAAGCCACGGCGGTGAACTTCCTGGCGCCGATCCTGGTGACGGCGCTCTCGGTGCCACTGCTGGGTGAGCACGTGACGCGTGGCCAATGGCTGGCGGTGATCTGCGGGTTTGTCGGCGTACTGATCATCATCCACCCCGGCGGCGAACTGTTCACCCCGGCGGTGTTGCTGCCGCTGTGTTCGGCGCTGTTCTTCTGCTTCTACCAACTGCTCACGCGCATCCTCAGCCAATACGACACGCCCACCACCAGCAACTTCTTCGCCGGCCTGTGCAATACCTTGGTGATGAGTGCGATGGTGCCGTTCTTCTGGCAGGTCCCCACGCTGTGGCATGGCGTGTTGATGCTGGCCCTGGGCACGTGCGGGATGACCGCGCACTTGATGCTGACCCAGGCGTTCCGCTTTGCGGCGCCGGCCTTGCTGGCGCCGTTCGGCTATTGCCAGATCGTGTTCGCGGGGTTGTTGGGCTGGTTGGTGTTCAACCACACCCCGGACCTGACCACGGTGGTCGGCATCGGGGTGATCTGCATGAGCGGGCTGGCCGCTGCCTGGCAGCAGCGGCGCAGATAGCTTAGACGTCTACGGTCGGGATCTTGCGCGGGGCCATGAAGTACATCCAGGTCAGCGCAATGAAGTACATCGCCGGGATCAGGGTGAACAACACGGTGTAGTTGTTGTTGGTCACCGTCAGGATGTGGCCGACGATCTGGGTCATGAACATGCCGCCAATGGCCGCGCACATGCCGCCGAAACCGAACACCGTGCTCATCATGTGCTTGGGGGTGTAGTCCATCACCAGGCTCCAGATGTTGGCCGTCCAGGCCTGGTGCGCGCCAATCGCCAGGGAGATGGCAAACACCGCGACCCACAGCTGGCTTGAGCCGGCGGCCATGATCACGCCGACGATGCAGCAGGCAAACAGCAGCATCGACAGCAACCGCGCCTTGATCGAGTTCATTCCACGACCGATCAGGAACGACGACAGAATCCCCCCACCTACGCTGCCGAAGTCGGCGGTCAGGTAAATGATGATCAGCGGGATGCCCATCTGGGTCACGTTGATGCCCAGGTTGTATTGCTGGTTCAGGAACGGCGGCAGCCAATACAGGTAGAACCAGAACACCGGTGCGGTCATCGAGTAGGCGAGGGCGAAGGCCCAGGTGCCGCGCATGCGCAGGATGCGGCTGAACGGTACGCGGGGCTGTTCCGGTTCGACTTCCTGCTGCACGTAGTCCAGTTCGGATTGTTTGACGGTGGGATGGTCTTCCGGGTTGAAGTACTTCAAGCCCCAGAACACCAGCCAGATCCCGCCGAGTGCCGACATGCACAGGAACGCCGCCTGCCAGCCCCACACGTGCAGGATCAACGGCAGCAGCATCGGCGTCATCATCGCGCCGACATTGGTACCGGCGTTGAAAATACCGGTGGCCACCGCCCGTTCGCCGGCCGGGAACCACAAGCGTGTGGTCTTGACGCAGGCCGGGTAGTTGGCCGCTTCAGTCAGCCCGAGGATAAACCGGCACACCATGAAACCCACCGCCGAAGTGGCCAAGCCGTGGGCGCCGGTCGCCAGGCTCCATAACAGCACCGCGCAGAAGAACACGCGTTTCACGCCCACCCGGTCGATCAAGCGGCCCTGCAGCACGAAGCCGATGGCGTAGCCGACCTGGAACCAGAAGTTGATGTTGGCGTAGTCCATCGCCGTCCAGCTCATTTCCTTGGCGAGGATCGGCTGCATCACACCGAGCGCGGCGCGGTCGATGTAGTTGAGGGTGGTGGCGAAGAACACCAGGGCCAGCATGCCCCAGCGCGTTTTACCCACGGCCAGGGCGCCGCGGATCTTGTCGCCGATGCCGGCGTGCGGGTTGCCCGGGCGCGCGGCCAGGGCGGAGTTTTGCAGAGGCATGAGGTCGTACCCGTTTTTTTGAAATTTTTATGGTGTGTTCTGGGTCTTTGTTACCGGATCGATGGTGAGCAGCGGCTAAAAAATCGTCAATTCGCCAAAGCGGCATAGTGTTCGATAATCGCACCAAAAACTAACCGGTTCGTACATTTTAATTGCTGTCGACAGTTTAGCGGCCAATAATTTGCCGTAAATAAGACCATCCTCAAATGCCGGGAGTCGCCCATGCAACGCTCTATTGCCACCGTTTCCTTGAGCGGAACCCTGCCAGAAAAGCTCGAAGCCATCGCGGCGGCCGGGTTCGACGGTGTAGAAATCTTCGAAAACGATCTGCTGTATTACGATGGCAGCCCCCGCGAAGTCAGGCAGATGTGCGCCGACCTCGGCATTGCCATTACCTTGTTCCAGCCGTTTCGCGACTTTGAAGGCTGCCGCCGTGACCGCCTGGCCCGCAACCTGGAGCGCGCCGAACGCAAATTCGACTTGATGCAGGAACTGGGCACCGACCTGGTGCTGGTGTGCAGCAATGCCTCGGCCGACTGCGTGGGTGACGAACGCATTTTGCTCGACGACCTCAGCCTGCTCGCCGAGCACGCCGGCCGCCGTGGCCTGCGCATTGGCTATGAAGCGCTGGCCTGGGGCAAGCACGTGAACACCTGGCAACAGGTATGGAACCTGGTGCGCCAGGTCGATCACCCGAGCCTTGGCGTGCTGCTCGACAGCTTCCACACCTTGTCCCTCAAAGGTGACCCGAGCGCCATCGCCGAGATCCCCGGCGACAAGATTTTCTTCGTGCAGATGGCCGACGCGCCGATCCTGGCCATGGACGTCCTGGAGTGGAGCCGGCATTTCCGCTGCTTCCCCGGCCAAGGCGAATTCGACCTGGCGGGGTTCCTCGCGCCGATCATCAAGAGTGGCTACACCGGGCCGCTGTCCCTGGAGATTTTCAACGACGGCTTCCGCGCCGCGCCGACTCGCGCGAATGCGGCGGATGGCCTGCGCTCCTTGCTGTACCTGGAAGAGAAAACCCGCGAGCGTCTGAAGCAGGAAGTGCCAGCGCAACCTGTCGAGATTCTGTTTGACACCCCGGCGGCCAGCGAATACGACGGCATCGAGTTCCTCGAATTCGCCGTGGACGAAAGCCTCGGCGCCAAGCTCACCCATTGGCTGGAACGCCTGGGGTTCGTCAAGGCCGGGCAGCATCGCTCCAAGAGCGTGAGCCTGTTGCGCCAGGGTGATATCAACCTGATCCTCAACTGCGAGCCCTATTCGTTCGCGCACAACTTTTTTGAGGCCCACGGACCGTCGTTGTGCGCCACCGCGATTCGGGTCAAGGACAGCGCCAAAGCCCTGGAACGGGCGGTGGCGTACAAGGGCCAGCCGTATCGCGGCCTGGTCGGGCCCAACGAGCTGGAACTGGCGGCGGTGCGTGCGCCAGATGGCAGCCTGATTTACCTGGTGGATCAAAGCGAAGGCGGCTTGTATGACACCGACTTCAACCTGCAGCCTGCCGCGTCGTCCAGCGGCGGCTTGCTGCGCATCGACCACATGGCCATGGCCTTGCCGGCCGACAGCCTCGACAGTTGGGTGCTGTTCTACAAGAGCCTGCTGGATTTCAAAGCCGATGACGAAGTGGTGCTGCCCGACCCTTACGGCCTGGTGAAAAGCCGTGCCCTGCGCAGCCGTTGCAGCTCGATCCGCCTGCCGCTGAACATCTCCGAAAACCGCAACACGGCGATTTCCCACGCGCTATCGAGCTATCGCGGCTCGGGCGTGCACCACATTGCCTTCGACTGCGCGGATATTTTCGCCGAAGTGCGCCGCGCCAAAGAGGCCGGGGTGCCGCTGCTGGATATCCCGCTCAACTATTACGATGACCTGGCGGCGCGTTTCGACTTTGACGATGAGTTCCTCAGCGAACTGGCGTACTACAACGTGCTGTACGACCGCGACGCTCAGGGCGGTGAGTTGTTTCACGTGTACACCGAGCCTTTCGAGGGGCGGTTTTTCTTCGAGATCATCCAGCGCAAGAACGGCTATGCCGGCTACGGCGCGGCCAACGTGGCAGTGCGCCTGGCGGCGATGGCCAAATCGCGCAGCGGTGCGGCGCGCCAGGCACGTTTATAACGGCGGGTCGGGTGCTTCCTTCGGCGAGCGTCGCGGCCCATAATCACGGCCTGCATAACACTGGCCGTGAGCGCACCATGACCTCCGAGGCACCCCGCAAGAGTCGTAAGAACAATCCGGAAAAGACCCGCGAGAACATACTCCAGGAAGCCATCGTCGAGTTTGTCCAGCAGGGCCTTTCCGGCGCTCGCGTGGACGCGATCGCCGAGCGTATCCACACCTCCAAACGCATGATCTATTACTACTTCGGCAGTAAGGAGCAGTTGTACGTCGAGGTCCTGGAGAAACTCTACGGCGACATTCGCAACACCGAAACACGCATGAACCTCACGGCGCTGGAACCGCGCGAGGCGATCCGGCGGCTGGTGGAATTCACTTTTGATCACCATGACCAGAACGTGGATTTCGTGCGCATCGTCAGTATCGAAAATATCCACAATGCCGAATATGTGAAGCGCACCGACACCATCAAGGCGATGAACAGCAAGATCCTTGAAGGGCTGGGCGAAACCTTGCGCCGTGGTGCCGAGCTGGGCTTGTTCCGGGAAGGGCTGGAGCCGTTGGACGTGCACCTGCTGATCAACTCGTTCAGCTTTTACCGCGTGTCCAACCGCCATACCTTCAGTGAGATTTTTCAGATCGATCTGTCGGATGAGGCGGTTAAACAGCGGCATCGGGACATGATTTGTGAGTCGGTGATGCGTTACTTGCAGGCGTGAGTAAGCGCGGCTCTCAAAACTGAAATGCAATCAATGTGGGAGCGGGCTTGCTCGCGAATGCAGTGGATCAGTCGCAACATGGTTGCCTGACCCGCCGCATTCGCGAGCAAGCCCGCTCCTACATTTTTTGATCCGGTTTCGGCAGTTAGGTATTCATGGCCTGGAAATGCGCCAACATACGCTGTGCATCCGGCACTTCCCCACTGAACAACTCAAACGCCTTCACCGCCTGAAACACCGCCATGTTGCCGCCGTCCAAGGTGCGGCAACCCAAGGCGCGGGCGTCGCGTAGCAGTTCGGTTTCCAGCGGGAAATACACGATCTCCGCGACCCACAATTGCGCCCGCAATAACGCTGGAGGCACCGGCGTGCCCGGCAGTTTGGCCATGCCCATCGGCGTGGTATTGACCAAGCCATCGGCCTCGGCCATCGCGTTTTCCAGGTGCTGGCCCACCTGGGCCCGACCAGCGCCGAAACGCAGCGCAAGGTTATCCACAAGGTCGCGGGCGCGACTGGCGTCCACGTCGAAAATACTCAAGTGCTGCACACCTTCCGCCAGCAGCGCATGGGCCACCGCCGCGCCAGCACCGCCGGCACCCATCTGCACCACACGCTCGCGGGCGACGTCATTCAAGTTGCGCCGAAAGCCTTCGGCGAACCCCAGGCAATCGGTGTTGTGGCCGATGCGTTTGCCGTCCTTGAACACCACCGTGTTGACCGCGCCAATGCCGCGAGCCTCGTCGGACAATTCATCGAGCAACGGCAGGATTGCCTGCTTACACGGGTAGGTAATGTTCAGTCCGGTGAAGTGCATGAGTTCGGCGGCGTCCAGCAGGTCGGGCAGGGCGTTGATGTCCAGGCGCAGCGGTTCGAGGTCGATCAGGCGATACAAGTAGCGCAGGCCCTGGGCATCACCTTCCTGTTCATGCAGGTCAGGTGTACGGGAAGCCTGGATACCGGCGCCGATCAGGCCGGCGAGGATGCGCGGTTTCATCGGGACGACCCTTTGAGCAACTGGCTGAAATGTTCCAGGGCCAAGTGGTAGCCATGGCTGCCGAACCCTGCGAGCACCGCCTTGGCGATAGGCGACACAAACGAGTGATGCCGAAAGGCTTCGCGGGCATGCACATTGGAGAGATGCACTTCGATCACCGGGACTTCACTGGCCACCAGCGCGTCGCGAATCGCCACCGAGGTGTGGGTCCAGGCCGCGGGGTTGATCACAATGCCCGCGCAGCGGGCGCGGGCGCCGTGGATCCAGTCGAGCAATTCGCCTTCGTGGTTGGTCTGGCGAAATTCGATGTTCAAACCGAGCTGATCGGCGCTGCGGCCACACAGGGCGGCGACATCGGCGAGGGTTTCGTGGCCGTAGGTAGCGGGCTCGCGGGTGCCGAGCAGGTTGAGGTTGGGGCCGTTGAGCACCAGCACGATGGGCGGCATAGGGTGGATCTCCACAGTTCTTGTTAGTTGTGTGGATAAAATGTACTGGTTGGTTAATTTGGTCAATTGATGGCGGCGGATGTGTTCGATTACCGAACTGTTAATCGGCTCATTGCTGCGGCGGAATCAGATTAGATATCAATTGAAAATAATTCTCGACAACGCTTAAGATGCCCGTCTGTTTCCTTAACATTCCAGGGAGTCGGTTTGTCGGACGTGGATCTCAAAGGCCTGTTTCTCAAGCACGCCGATACCTTGCGCGGGTATCTGGCGCGCAAGGTGCGGGACCCGCAGTTGGCCGCAGACCTGGTGCAGGAGAGTTTCCTGCGCCTGGCGGAAAAACCGGCCGGCGAGCGCATCGACAACTCCCAGGGCTATCTCTATCGAACGGCGAGCAATCTGCTGATCGACCATATTCGCCAGGAAGCGCGGCGCAAGACAGACTCCGTGCCCCATGAGGCGCTGGCCGAGATTGAAGATGAAGTGGCCGGGTTGGAGGCTCAGGCAATGGCGCAGCAACAGCGACAGGCATTGAAGCAGGCACTGGCGGAGTTGCCGGAACGCACCCAGCAGATTTTCCGTCTCAACCGCATCGAAGGCATGACCCACGCCCAGGTCGCCCGGCACTTGGACATCTCTGACAGCTCAGTGCAAAAGCATCTGGCCAAGGCGTTGGCCTACGTGATGCAGCGCTTGCAGGAAGGCGAGGTGGCGCCATCCGACGAATGAGTTACCGAAATGCACCAGGTCAGACGTCACAGCGTTATATAACGAAAAATTCGAGATTCACACGTGAATAGCCAGGGTCCGCAACAGCACAGCATTACCGAGGCGGCCGCCGAGTGGGCGGTGCGCCTGCACGCCGGTGCCCTGACCGACCAGGAGCAGGCCGAACTGCAGCACTGGATCGCCTGCGACAGCCGCCATGAAGCGGCATTACGCTTTGCCGAGCAGACCTGGGCGGCATTGGGTGACGTGTACAAGGACGAACCGGTGCACCGTCAGCGCCCGCCAGCGGCGACGCCACCCGTGCGGCGTTCCACGCGGCGTCGGCCATGGCAGCGTGCGGCCGCCGTCGCGTTGGTTATGGTGGTGGCCGGTGTCGGCTGGGTGCGCGGGCCGGACATGGTGCTGCGGATGCAAGCCGACTACATCACCCAGAAAGGCGAGGTGCGCACCGTGCACCTGGCCGATGGCAGCAAGGTGGAGCTTGACTCCGACAGTGCCATCCGCCTGGACTACGACGGTGTGCAACGCCGTATCAGCCTGCTCCAGGGCTCGGCGATCTTTGATGTGGCGCCGATGGTGGGTGAGGAAACCCGGCCGTTCGTGGTGCAAAGCGCCGGGGGGCAAACCCGCGCCTTGGGCACGCGGTTTGTGGTGGAGCGCGAGGGCGATAGCCAGGCGTGGGTCGGCGTGCTGGAGCACAGTGTCGAGGTTTCCTTGCAAGCTATCCCGAAAAAGGGGCCGGCCGACCGGGTGGTCAAGGAGGGCCTGGCTGCGCGCTATAACCTCGAGGAGGGCATCGTGCCCCTGGACCAGCTCGATGTGGAGCGGGCCACCAGTTGGCGACGCGGCGTGCTGATTTTTGATCGCCAGCCGTTGGCCAAGGTTATCGAGCAGCTCAACCGCTACCGGCCTGGGCGTGTGGTGTTGGCCGATTCGGCATTGGGTGATCGCGAGGTCAGCGGGGTGTTTCGTCTCGACATGCTCGACACTGCCCTTGGCACGCTGACCCAGGAGCTGCAAGTGCAGCGCTTGGACCTGGCGGGCTTAAGCCTGATCTATTGATTGTCTTGTTGGCGCTGGCCAAGGGACCGTGCTCCCGCCAGCGGCTTGACAGCCGATCCAACTGTGGGAGCAGGCTTGCCCGCGAAGGCGGCCTAACTGCCGACCACTCTCCCACTGTCACCCCACGGTCCAAATGTGGGAGCTGGCTTGCCTGCGAAGGCGGCCTGACAGCCGACCAGAATCTAACTGTCACCCCGCGATCCAAATGTGGGAGCAGGCTTGCCTGAGAAGGCGCCCTGACAGCCGACCACTCTCCCACTGTCACCCCACGATCCAACTGTGGGAGCAGGCTTGCCCGTGAATGCGGCCTCACAGCCGACCACAATCTAACTGTCCCCCCCGCGATCCAAAAATGTGGGAGCTGGCTTGCCTGCGAAGGCGGCCTCACAGCCGACCACAATCTAACTGTCCCCCCGCGATCCAAAAATGTGGGAGCTGGCTTGCCTGCGAAGGCAGCCTCACAGCCGACCTGGATGTTGGGTCAGACCGGGTACATATCCGTTATTTGGGTAACGGCTGCTTTGGGTTCCGCCCTTACGGCGGCTCACTTTTGAAAAGCGCAAAAGTAAGCAAAACGCTCTTGCCCCAACACTCGGCACCTCGCCTAGGCTCGGTGTGCCCGTAATCCGACAGGTATTTGGGGGGCCGCCGCCACGCGCCATCCATGGCGCGGGGCGGCTAAACCGGCATCCCTGCCGGTTTACCCCCCAAATCCCTGTCGAATTCCGGCCAGCGTGTTTAACGGGGCGCCTAAGATCAAAAGCCAGATCAAGATCACGATCAAAAGCCAGATCAAGATCACGATCAAAAGCGGCTCGCTTCGCATCGTGGGTACCTGGGGCTACAGCGTTGTGTTTGTACTTGTGGTTATCGCCGGCAAGTCGGCTCCTTTTTGCTGCCTGACATCCCTTTGTTAAAAAACTTTTGAAAAAGTCTTACTGACTTCCTGCGCGTCGTACGTCTTGCTAGGTGAGAAGCATTCGCATAAACAAAAAACGCTTAGCGCAGGGAACATCCGAAATGTCAGCACTCAACAAGGGGCGTATCACCGGTAGCCGGTTAGCCCTGGCCATTCATCTGGGGCTGTTCGCCGCAGTCGCTCCGGTGTGTGCCGCGCAGCCGCAGTCGGGCGCGACTCAACCTGCCGTGCTGACGTTTGATATTCCCGCGCAACCTCTGGGCAGTGCCGTGCTGGCCTTTGCTGATCAGGCCGGTTTGCAGGTGTTGTTCGACAGCCAGCGTCTGCAAGGCTTGAGCAGCACGGCGATCAAGGGCAGTTTCAGCGTGCAGGAAGGCCTGGGCCGTTTGCTCGGGGCCGCGCCGGTGGAGTATCGCTTTACCAGCGAGCGCCAGGTCACGCTCAACCGTGTCCGCGACGATCACGACGGCGCCATGACCGTAGGCACCACGACCATCACCGGCAACACCAATGGCCAGGCCAGTGATTGGGTGTATCAGACCCCAAAGTCCGTGGCAGTCATCAGCCGTGACATGATCGACAAACGCCCACCCCGTCACGCGGCCGACATGCTTGAGGAAACCGCCGGCGTCTACACCGCCGTCAACCAGCGTGACCCCGGCCTCTCGGTGAATATTCGTGGCGTGCAGGATTACGGCCGCGTGAACATGAACATCGACGGCATGCGCCAGAACTTCAACGTCAACGGTCACCAGCAGCGCAACGGCACCATGGTGATCGACCCGGAGTTCGTTTCCAGCATCGAGATCGACAAGGGCAGCCAGTCGGGGCAGGGTGGGGCGGCCGTACTCGGCGGGATCGCCTCGTTCAAGACCCTGGACGCCAGCGAGTTCCTCAAGGACGGTAAAGAGATCGGCGGACGTTTTCGCGCGGGCAGCGGTATCGGTGAGTTGGGCAACGGTACCTACTTCAATGGCAGTGGCGTGTTTGCCTTCGGTGATGAGCGCGGCGATGTGCTGCTCGGCTATAGCGAGCGGCATTTCGGCAACTACCGCGCCGGTACCCACAATGACCAGAAGCTGGGCACCAACCTGCGTGCGCGCAAGGTCATGCCTGCCGCGTTCGATGAATGGTTGAACAGCGAAGTCGGCGACATGGGCAGCGTGACCCGTTCGCAGATCATCAAGCTCGGCCTCAACCTGCCGAATGACCAGCGTGTGCAACTGAGCTACCTGGAGAGTGACAGCGACAGCAACGATGCCTGGGCCTATACCTCCGATGACAATCAAAGTGTGTTCTACCACCGTGTCAGCAAGAACAACCTCAACGCCAAGAACTTTGCGCTGGACTACAGCTACACGCCGGATAACCCACTGGTCGATCTGAAGGCCAAGGTTTACTACGTCACCACTCAACTGGACCGTGCCAACACACCGAACATGGCGTCGGTGGGCACCGGCAACTACGTGGGGGCCTACACCGATCACTTCCAGACTGACACCTGGGGTCTACAGGGTGACAACACCTCGCGGTTTGATTTCGGCGAATGGGGACATGTGAGCTGGAACTACGGCGTGGAGTTGTACCAGGACGAGTTCAAGCCACGGACCAACAAGGTCGAAGCCGTCAACCTGCTCGGCCTGCTGCCCTATGCCGAAGGCGGCACGCCCGGCGGTAAACGTACCATCGCCAGCCTCTTCAATAACCTGCAATACGAATATGACGACTGGCTGACCGTCGACGGCGGCCTGCGTTACGACCGCTACAGGCTTGAAGGCGAAACCGGCATGACGCTGTACCGGCGTGATCGCTTCTACAGCAGCCTGGTGGGCGCCAAGCGCGTGTCCGAAGTGATTGATATCGACCGTGAGGAAGGCCAGTTTTCCCCGACCTTCGGCATCGCGGTTAAACCCGGCGTGGACTGGTTGCAGTTGTACACCCGCTGGGGCAAGGGCTGGCGCCCACCAGGGGTGACCGAAACCTTCATGACCGGTCGCCCCCACGGCGGCGGCTCGGGTGAGCGTGTGTTTCCAAACCCTTACCTCAAGCCGGAGGAATCCAAGGATTGGGAAGTGGGCATGAACGTGTTCAAGGAAGGGTTGTTGTTCAGTGACGACCGCCTGGGCATGAAGGTGGCTTACTTCGATACCAAGATCGAGAACTTCTCGTTCCTGAACACCAGCGTCAGCCTGCCGGAAACCACCGTCGGCGGCTTTCTCGGCACCATGGCCTACGTCAACAACACCAACCCCACGCGCTTTCGCGGCATGGAGTACCAGCTCAACTACGACATGGGCCGGGCGTACGCCAACTTCAGCTACACCCACATGATCGGCAGCAACGAGTTCTGTTCGAAGAACTACTACTTGGGCGGCGCGAAGAAGAACGGGCCGAGCACGTCGCGTATCGAGCGCTATGTGGACGCAAACGGCGTTTCCCGCATCCGGCTCGTGACCCGCTACGAAGTGCTCGACGATGACGTCGCCAACAACAAGGAAAGTTGCGGCCGGATCATGGGTAACGCCACCTACATGCCCGCCGACCGCGGCTCCCTGACCCTGGGGGCGCGCTTCCTGGACAAACGCCTGGATACCGGCGTGCGTGTGCGCTACAGCGCGGGCAATGGGGAGAACCTGAATCAGCAGGGTTACGACCTGATCGACCAGGCGCTCTGGCCCCAGTACACCCTGTATGACCTGTACGCCAGCTACTGGATGACCGACCACTTGAACATTGCGCTGGCGTTGGAAAACGCCACCGATGAGGCCTATTTCGTCGCCATGGGCGATGCCAACAACCTCAGCCTGGCCCGCGGCCGGACCCTGAGCGGGATGTTGGAATACAAATTCTGATCAGTAGCAGCCTGTACTTGATCAATGGTTTTACCCAAGGGTGGGTAAAAAAGTGCGCCACTTGTGCGTGCTCATCAATAGCGTTGTTTAACGAGGTTTAGTGATGACTATTTCTGTTAGCTACGATTCTGGCTTGGGTTCTATCACTGTTAACGAGTACCTGAGCGCCTGGGCCCTGGGCTTCGCCACTGCGGGTCACGGCAGTAGCAATACCGGTGGTTTCAGCAATGGCTCCCTCAGCGGTGACCAGTACGCTACCCACGGTGCCAACAGCTCGGATTACGCCTTTATCGCCGACAGCGACACCAGCAATGGCCTGCACTACGTGTTCAACCCTACGCTGCCGGCGAGCAGCAACCAGAACCACTTCCTGTGGGGCGAGCTGGATAACGTTCAACTGGGCACTGGCCTGGGCGGTGGCGGCGGCAGCGATTTCAGCCTGACCGACTTCAAGGTGGCGTTCAACGGCCTCGACCTGAGCGCGGCATCGGACGCCGGTCGCGTCGGCAACGAGGTGCAGAGCGTGATCTACGGCCTGATGCAGGGCAACACGTCTGCCCTGGAAACCGTCCTCACCGATCTGCTGGGTTCGATCGGCGAAGGCCTCAACAGCACCTTCGACGACATCGCCGCTGCGGTCGCCAGCCACGCCGCTTCCCCGGCGGCCACCGACGTTGCGCTGGTGGGCGTGCAAGACGTGGCGCAGGACTGGGCACTCGCGGCCTAAACCCTCTGCTGCATGAAAAAAGCGAATGGAAGATCGCTCTCCCATTCGCCGCATGACACACCGTCGTTGCCCAAGCCTTCTAATTCTTCAGGCGACGGCGGTGCCGAATTCTGCGCAGCGTCGCATGGCCTGTCAACGCGGCGACGCTGCCCGCTCAATCCTTTGAGAATCCCCAGATGCGCCACGCCGGCAACGAAACCCTGGCCGCCCTCACGGCCTATAAAAGTGGCTTCTTCAACATCGGCCTGTTCTCGGCGGTGATTAACCTGCTGATGCTCGCCCCGGCGCTGTACATGCTGCAGGTGTACGACCGGGTGCTGGCCTCGGGTAACCAGATGACCCTGCTGATGCTGACGCTGATGATCCTCGGCCTGTTCGGCCTGATGGGCGCGTTGGAGTGGGTGCGCAGCCAGGTGGTGATCCGCCTCGGCACACAGATGGACATGCGCTTGAACCAGCGGGTGTACGACGCTGCGTTCGAAGCGCAACTCAAGGGCGGCACCCAGGCGGCCGGCCAGGCGCTGCATGACCTGACCACCCTGCGCCAGTTCGCTACCGGCCAGGCGTTGTTCGCGTTTTTCGATGCGCCGTGGTTTCCGGTGTACCTGTTGGTCATATTCCTGTTCCACCCCTGGCTCGGCGTGCTGGCACTGGTTGGCGCGGTGTTGTTGATGGCGTTGGCGTGGGTCAACCATCACGTCAGCCAGGCACCGATGGCCCTGGCCAGCCAGCTGTCCATCGGCGCGAGCCAGCAGGCCACGGCCAACCTGCGCAATGCCGACACCATCGAAGCCATGGGCATGCTCGGCACATTGCGCGCGCGTTGGTTCAGCCAGCATCAAGCTTTCTTGGCCCAGCAAAACCTGGCGAGTGAAAAGACTGCGGCCGTCAGTGCCTGGTCCAAGGGTGTGCGCCTGGCGTTGCAGTCCCTGGTGCTGGGCCTGGGTGCCTTGCTGGCGGTGCAGGGCGATATCACGCCAGGGATGATGATTGCCGGTTCGATCCTGATGGGCCGGGTGCTGACCCCCATCGACCAACTGATCGGCGTGTGGAAACAATGGGGCTCGGCGCGCCTGGCGTACCAGCGCTTGTCGCAGATGCTGGCGGACAACCCCGCGCGGCCCGCCCGTATGAACCTGCCGGTGCCCAAAGGCCAGCTGAGCGTGGAGCACGTCAGCGCCTGTGCTCCCGGCAGCCGTCGGCCCGCGCTCGCCAACCTGGGCTTCACCCTGGCGGCGGGCGACGTCCTGGGCGTGATCGGGCCGTCGGGCTGCGGCAAATCCACCCTGGCCCGACTATTGGTGGGCGCCTGGGCGCCCCTGGCCGGCAAAGTGCGGCTGGACGGTGCCGACCTGGCCCTGTGGGACAAGCAGCAGTTGGGGCCGCACATCGGTTACCTGCCGCAAGACATTCAATTGTTCGCCGGCAGCATCGCGCAAAACATCGCACGCTTTGCCGAGGAGGAGGCGGACAAGGTCCTCGCTGCCGCGCAAATGGCCGGCGTGCATGACCTGATCCTGCAACTGCCCCAGGGCTACGACACGCAGTTGGGGGAGGGCGGTGCCGGCTTGTCGGGCGGCCAGAAACAGCGCGTCGCGCTGGCGCGTGCGCTGTACGGCCTGCCTGCGCTGATCGTGCTGGACGAGCCCAACGCCAACCTTGATGAAGTGGGCGAGCAGGCCTTGCTCCAGGCCATCAACCAGCTCAAGCAACAGCGCCGTACCGTGATCCTCATCACCCACAAACCCAACGTGCTGACCCTGACGGACCAACTGCTGATCCTCAAGGACGGTCAGTTGCAGGCGTTCGGGCCCACTGCGCGCGTGTTGGAGGCCCGGCAAAAGCCCGCCGCGAACAAGCCGGTGTCGACCCTGAGCATGAGTTACCGCCTCGGTGAAGGAAAACAGGCATGAGCCAGAACAAACCCGTGTTGATCAGCGAGGCGCCGAACAATGTGCTGGCGCTGGATGACAAAAAGTATTCGCGCCTGGGGTGGCTGTTGGTACTCGGTGGCTTTGCCGGTTTCCTCGGTTGGGCGGCGTTGGCGCCGCTGGACAAGGGCGTGGCGGTGTCGGGCAAGGTCATGGTGTCGGGCCATCGCAAGACCGTGCAACACCCGGCCGGGGGCATCGTCGAGCGCATTGAAGTGCGCGAGGGTGAGGTGGTCAGCGCCGGCCAGGTGCTGCTGCGATTAAAAGAAACCCCATTGCGCGGGCAGATGCAGTCGCTGCGCAGCCAGTACCTGGCCTCCCTGGCCAGCGAAGCGCGCTTGAGTGCCGAAAGCGAGGGGGCGCCGGCGATCACCTTTGGTCCCGAATTGCTCAATGATCCGGAGGCGGCGGGCACCCTGAACCTGCAACGACAGCTGTTCAATAGCCGTGCCCAGGCCCTGGCCACCGAGCAACAAGGCCTGCGCGAAACCATCGCTGGCGCCGAGGCGCAGTTGCGCGGGACACGGGATTCGCAAGCCAGCAAAGTCCAGCAACGCGCGGCGTTGAATGAGCAACTGCAGGGCCTGCGCGAACTGGCGCGTGACGGTTACATCCCGCGTAATCGCCTGCTCGACAGCGAGCGCCTGTACTCGCAGGTCGACGGCGCCATCGCCGAGGACTACGGCCGTATCGGCCAATTGCAACGCCAGGTACTGGAGTTGCGCCTGCGAATCCGCCAGTTGGGCGAAGACTTCCAGAAAGACCTGCGCAGCCAATTGGCCGACACCCGCACCCGCAGCGACGACCTGCGCAACCGCCTGGCCTCGGCCGAGTTCGAACTGGCCAACAGCCTGGTGCGCGCGCCGGCGTCCGGCGTGGTGGTGGGGCTGGACGTGTACACCGAGGGCGGGGTGATCAAGCCCGGCCAGGCGTTGATGGACATCGTGCCCCAGGGTGAACCCTTGTTGGTGGAGGCCAGGGTGCCAGTGCAGATGGTCGACAAGGTGCATCCGGGCTTGCCGGTGGAGTTGCTGTTCTCGGCCTTCAACCAGGCCACCACGCCACGGGTGGCCGGTGAAGTCACCCTGGTCTCGGCAGACCGCCAGGTCGATGAACGCACCGACGAGCCTTACTACACGCTGCGTGCCCAGGTCAGCGCGGCGGGCATGCAACAACTGGACGGCGTGCAGATACGCCCGGGCATGCCGGTGGAAACCTTCGTCAAGACCGGTGAGCGCTCGATGCTCAACTACCTGTTCAAACCCCTGATGGATCGCACCCATATGGCCCTGGTGGAAGAATGAAGGCGCTGTTGTTTACCCTGTGTTTTGGTTGTACCTCGGCGGCGCATGCCCTGGGCTTGCTGGATGCCTACGACTTGGCCCTGCGTAACGACCCGACCTTTCAGGCCGCTATCCAGGAGCGTGAGGCCGGTGAAGAAAATCGTGTGATCGGGCGTGCGGCGTTGTTGCCGAACCTGGCGTGGAGCTACAACAACTCGCGCAACGAATCCGAAGTGACGGCGGGTGATGTCACCAGCGACCGTGACTACCGCAGTTACGCGTCGACCCTGACCTTGCAGCAACCGCTGCTCGATTACGAAGCCTACGCGCGGTTTCGCCAGGGCACTGCCCAGGCATTGATGGCCGATGAGCGTTTTCGCGGCAAGAGCCAGGAACTGGCAGTGCGGGTGCTCAACGCCTATAGCCAGGCCTTGCTGGCGCAAGAACGTATTGAGCTGAGTCGCGCACAGAAACGTGCGTATGCCGAGCGCCTGCAACTCAATGATCGCCTGCTCAAGGGCGGTGAAGGCACGCGCACCGATGTGCTGGAAACCCAGGCGCGCCTGAGCCTGGCCCAGGCCGAAGAGATCGAGTCCCAGGATGCCCAGGACAGCGCCCTGCGCGAGCTGGAAGCCATCGTCGGCCAACCGCTGCAGATCGAAGAACTGGCGCCGCTGACGCGCCAGTTCGACATTCCGCCCCTGCAGCCCAACCGTTTCGAAACCTGGCGCGAAATGGCCATGGCCAATAACCCGGAGCTTAAATCCCAGCACCACGCCTTGGACGTGGCTTCCTATGAAGTGGAACGCAAGCGTGCAGGTCATATGCCCAAGGTCAGCCTGTACGCCACCAGCCGCCAGACCAGTTCCGATTCGGAAAGCAGCTACAACCAGAAGTACGACACCAACAGCGTCGGCATCCAGGTCAGCCTGCCGCTGTTTGCCGGTGGCGGCGTATCAGCCTCCACGCGCCAGGCGGCGAACCAGTTGTCCCAGGCCCAGTACGAGCTGGACGCGCAAACCTCGGCCACGCTGGTGGAGTTGCGCAAACAGTTCAACCTCAACACCAGCGGCGCGGCCAAAGTGCGTGCTTATGAAATGGCCGTCAGCTCTGCCACGGCTTTAGTCGCTGCGACGAAAAAGAGTGTGGCCGGCGGTGAGCGGGTCAACCTCGACGTGCTCGACGCCGAACAACAACTCTTCACCGCCCGCCGCGATTTGGCGAATGCGCGACATGCGTATCTGTTGGCGAGGATTCAGCTGAAGTATTACGCGGGGTTGCTGAGCGAGCAGGACTTGCGGGCCTTGGCGGGGTATTTCCAGCCCTCGGCATGAGTGGTTACAACCCGGCATTCGCCGGGTTTTTTGTGCTTACTCATCTGTAAAACCGCTTCGGCAAGCCGGCTCCTGCAGGTTTTGCGGGTTAGCGACGAGTCAGCAGCACCCCGGATTCCATGTGGTGGGTCCACGGGAACTGGTCAAACAGCGCACACTGGGTAATCTTGTGCGTGTCGTGCAGTTGCGCAATATTCGCCGCCAAGGTCTCCGGGTTGCAGGAGATGTACAGGATGTTGTCGAAGCGGCGGGTCAGTTCGCAGGTGTCCGGGTCCATGCCGGCGCGCGGTGGATCGACGAAGACGCTGCCGAATTCGTAACTCTTCAAATCGATACCGTGCAGGCGACGAAACGGACGCACTTCGTTCAGCGCTTCGGTGAGTTCTTCGGCAGAGAGACGCACCAGCGTGACGTTATCCACCGCGTTTTCATCAAGGTTGCTCAGGGCAGCATTCACTGAGGTCTTGCTGATTTCGGTAGCCAGTACTTTGCGTACACGCGTAGCCAGGGGCAGGGTGAAGTTGCCGTTGCCGCAATACAACTCCAGTAGATCATCCGGGCGATCACCCAGGGCTTCATAAGCCCAGTTGAGCATCTTCTGGTTCACTGTGCCGTTGGGCTGGGTGAAGGCGCCTTCGGGTTGGCGGTAGCTGAAGGTGCGGCCGCCCACGTCGAGTTTTTCCACCACGTAGTCATGGCCGATCACATCGCGCTTGCCCTTTGAGCGGCCGATGATGCTGACATTCAAGTCGGCTGCCAGCTGGTTTGCAGCGGTATGCCAGTGCTCATCCAGCGGGCGGTGATAGCACAGGGTGATCATCGCGTCGCCGGCCAGGGTGGTGAGGAACTCCACCTGGAACAGCTTATGGCTCAGGGCGGCGCTGGCTTGCCAGGCGGCCTTGAGCTGCGGCATCAACTGGTTGATGCGCTGGCTGGCGATGGGGAACTCTTCGATCAGGATCGGCGTGCGCTTGTCGTCCTGGGAGAACATCGCGTAGTGGCGCTCACCGCCTTCGCGCCACAGGCGAAACTCCGCGCGCAGGCGGAAATTCTGCAGCGGCGAGTCGAAGACCTGTGGCTCTGGCGCGTCGAACGGTGCCAGCAGGTCACGCAAGCGCGTGACCTTGTCTTGCAGTTGAGCGGTGTAGCGTGCGGCGTCAAAAGTCATGCGTTGAACCAGCCCAGCTTGATCACAAACAGAATCGACAGAATCACCAGCGCCGGGTTCAGCTCACGGTAGCGGCCCGAAAGCAGCTTGATGGCGGTCCAGGCGATGAAACCGAAGGCGATGCCGTTGGCAATGGAGTAAGTGAACGGCATCGCCAGGGCGGTGATCACCACCGGCGCTGCAACAGTGATGTCATCCCAGTCGATTTCGGCCAGGCCCTGGGTCATCAGCACCGCCACGAACAGCAATGCTGGCGCGGTGGCGAAGGCGGGAACGCTGCCGGCCAGCGGCGCGAAGAACAAGGCCAACAGGAACAGAACCGCGACCACGATGGCGGTCAAACCGGTACGGCCACCGGCACTCACACCGGCGGCGGACTCGATGTAGCTGGTGGTGGTCGACGTCCCCAGCAGGGAACCGGCCATGGCGGCGGTGCTGTCGGCAATCAGCGCACGGCCCATTTTCGGCATGTGGCCGTCCTTGCCCATCAGGCCGGCGCGCTTGGCTACGCCAATCAGGGTGCCGGAGTTGTCGAACAGGTCCACGAACAGGAACGCGAAGATCACACTGACCAGGCCAATGTCCAACGCGCCTTTAATGTCCAGTTGCAGGAACGTAGGGGCCAGGGACGGTGGCATCGACACGACGCCGCCGAACTCGGTGACGCCCAGCAGGATGGACACGAGGGTGACGGCCAGAATGCCGATCAGCACCGCACCGCGCACGGCGAGCGCTTCCAGCGCCACGATGAGCATAAAACCGAGGGTGGCGAGGATCGCCGCGGGCTTTTTAAGGTCACCCATGCCCACCAGCGTGTTCGGGTTGCCGACCACGATACCGGCGTTGTGCAGGGCAATCAGCGCCAGGAACAGGCCGATACCGGCGGCAATCGCCGAACGCAGCGGCAGCGGGATGCTGTTGATGATCCACTCACGGATGCGGAAGATCGACAGGATGAAAAACAGCACCGCCGAAATGAACACCGCGCCCAGTGCAACCTGCCAGGTGTGGCCCATGTGCAGGACCACGGTGTAGGTAAAGAAGGCGTTGAGGCCCATGCCTGGCGCAAGTGCGATCGGGTAGTTGGCGATCAGGCCCATCACGGTCGAGCCGATGGCCGCTGCCAGGCACGTCGCAACAAAGATGGCGCCCTTGTCCATGCCGGTTTCGCCGAGGATGCTCGGGTTCACGAACAGAATGTAGGCCATGGCCAGGAATGTCGTGATACCCGCGAGGATCTCGGTGCGCACGTTGGTGTTGTGTGCCTTGAGTTGAAACAGCTTTTCCAGCATGCCTGCTCCCTGTGACGCTCTGTGGCGTCGTGATTTGTTGACCTCTAAGTCAAAGCACAAACTGCGCCAAGCGCCTGTGGTTTCAGAGAGGATCGGAAAAAGCGGCGCATCATACCAGCAGCCGAGGCCTTGAGGCATACTGCGCCGACGTTTAAACGAAGGTCACCTGCAACATGAAAAACGCCAGCCCGTGGAGTCTAGCCCTGATCCCCTGTATCAGCCTGTTGCTCGGCGCAGCACCGGCGTGGGGCGCGACTGCACCGCCCTTGAGCGAAGTGCGTGTGTTCAAGGTTGAGTCAGCCGGTTGCACGGAAACCATCCCCGAGCGCGCACAGGACACCGCGATGTGTACGCACCGCGGCCCCACCAAGGTGTCGGTGATGGAAGTGGGCCTGGGGAATAATCCGGTCGGCCTCTTCAATGGCGCGGTGTTGAATGGCCAGCGCACGGCGGTGTGCCAGGTCGGCAACGTTAGCGAAGCCTGCAGTGGCGCCGGCACCTTGATGGGCTACATCTATGTGTTTGACCTGAATGTCGAGGCCCAGGGCTGGTTCCAATACAGCAACTCGTCCATCAACCCGCCGCGCAACACCTTGTCGACGCAGCTCAATATCCGCTGATCAATCACCTTGAACGCTCAATACCCTGGGAAGTCGTACCCCTGAGACGGCGACTTTCCTGAACGCCGCGGATGTCCACCAACCCGTGAGGTGTTTATGAGCGCGACCCCCAATGGCGCGGCGGCCCAACCGTTCGCCAGCCACTCGATACGCCTGAGCCTCAACGGCCAGGACCGCCAACTGGATGTGTTGCCCTGGACCACGCTGCTCGACCTGTTGCGCGAGCAACTCGACCTGGTCGGCAGCAAAAAAGGCTGCGACCACGGCCAATGCGGCGCCTGCACGGTGTTGCGCGACGGCAAACGAATCAATGCTTGCCTGACCCTGGCGGTGATGTGCGACGGCGCCGAGCTGACCACCATCGAAGGCCTGGCCAACGGCGACCAACTGCACCCGATGCAGCAGGCGTTCATCAAGCACGACGCCTTCCAGTGCGGTTACTGCACCCCCGGCCAGATCTGTTCCGCCGTGGGCCTGGCCAATGAAGGTCGTGCCCACGACAGCGCGCAAATCCAGGAGCTGATGAGCGGCAACCTGTGCCGCTGCGGCGCCTACAGCAATATCCGCGACGCCATCGTGGAAGTCGTGGGAGGTGAGCAATGAACCCCTTCCATTACAGCAAGCCCGTCGATGTACAGGAGGCCGTGCACCTGAGCAGTGGCGCCTCGCGCTTTATTGCCGGTGGCACCAACCTGCTGGACCTGATGAAAGAGAACATCAGCCGCCCCGAGCACCTCATCGACATCACCGGCCTGCCGTTGCATGACATTCAGGAGACGACCGACGGGGGCCTGTTGATCGGCGCCCTGGTGAGTAACGCCGACCTGGCCTGGCACCCGCTGATCGAACAGCGTTACCCACTGCTGTCCCAGGCCATCCTCGCCGGCGCCTCGCCGCAACTGCGCAATATGGCCAGTACTGGCGGCAACCTGTTGCAGCGCACCCGCTGCTACTACTTTTATGACGCCACCGTGCCGTGCAACAAGCGCGAGCCCGGCAGTGGCTGCCCGGCGCGCACCGGCTTGAACCGGATCCACGCGATCCTCGGCGCCAGTGAGCAGTGCGTCGCCACCCACCCATCCGATATGTGCGTCGCCCTGGCGGCGCTGGAGGCGCGGGTGCATGTCGAAGGCCGTGGTGGTGCGCGGATCATCGAGTTTGCCGATTTTCATCGCCTGCCCGGTGATGCGCCGCAACGCGACAACCTGCTGGCCGACGATGAGCTGATCACCGCTGTCGAGCTGCCCGCCGACAACCTGGCGCACCATAGCAACTACCTGAAAATCCGCGATCGCGCGTCTTATGCCTTCGCCCTGGTGTCGGTGGCGGCAGCGCTGGAACTGGACGGCGACACCATCGTCGACGCCCGCCTGGCCCTTGGCGGCGTGGCCCACAAACCTTGGCGCGACCGCGCAGTGGAAGCCGGGCTGATCGGCCAGGTAGTCAGCCGCGAAACCTTCGGCCACGCCGCCGATGCCCTGTTGCAAGACGCCGAGCCGCTGGAACACAACGGGTTCAAGATCAAGCTGGCACGCCGGGGGATCATTCGTGCCCTGAGTGACGCCGCTGTCGCAGGAGAACGCTCATGACCGCTATCGGCAAACCTTTGGACCGGGTCGACGGTCTGCTCAAGGTCACCGGCCAGGCGCGATATGCCGGTGAGTTTCCCGAGGATGGCCTGCTGCATGGCAGCGTGGTGTCCAGCACCGTCGCCAAGGGCCGTGTGCTACGCATCGACGCCTCCAAGGCGCTGGCCCTGCCGGGTGTGGTGGAGGTTATCCACCACCTCAACCGGCCAAAAATCGCCAGTTATGACGATGCTTTCCAGGACGACGACGCCGCCGACGGCTCGCCGTTTCGCCCGCTCTACAACGACCACGTGCTGTACAGCGGCCAGCCCCTGGCGTTGGTGATCGCCGATAACCTCGAGCTGGCGCGGCATGCCGGCTCCCTGGTAGACATCGAGTACGAAACCGAAGCCTTCGAAACCGACCTGTTGGCCCAACAGGAGCAGGCGCATGCCTCGCCGCAGACCCCGCCCGCGCCGCGCGGCAACTTCCAGGCCGAATGGACCGGCGCTGCGGTCAGCCTGGACTTGCACTACAGCACGCCCATCGAACACCACAACCCGATGGAGCCTCACGCCAGCACCGTGCTGTATCAGCCGGACGGTACCCTGCACATCCATGACAAGACCCAGGGCCCACAGAATTGCCAGGCCTATGTGCAAAAGGTCTTCGGCCTGGATAAAAGCCAGGTGCGTATTTTTGCCGCGTTCGTCGGTGGCGCCTTTGGTTCTGGCTTGCGCCCGCAGTACCAGTTGCCGCTGGCGGTGATGGCCGCCCTGGCGCTCAAACGCTCGGTGCGCGTCACCCTGACCCGCCAACAAATGTTTACCTTCGGCTACCGCCCGCGCACATTGCAGCGTTTGCAAATGGGCGCCGCCGCGAATGGACGCCTTACGGCATTGGGGCACACCGCCATCGGCCAGACCTCGCGATTCGAGGATTTCAGCGAGCATGTGGTGGAGTGGAGCGGCATGCTCTATCACTGCGATAACGTGCAGCTTACTTATAAGTTGGTGCCACTGGATGTGTTCACGCCCCTGGACATGCGCGCCCCCGGTGCTGCCCTCGGTGTGATCGGCCTGGAGTGCGCCATGGACGAACTGGCCTGCGCCCTGGGCATCGATCCGGTGCAACTGCGGCTGATCAACTACGCCGAGCGCAACCAGAACGAAGACAAACCCTGGTCGAGCAAGGCCCTGCGCGAGTGTTACCGCGAAGGTGCCGAGCGTTTCGGCTGGAGCCAGCGCAACCCCGAGCCGCGCAGCATGCGTGACGGGCGCCAGTTGATCGGCTGGGGCATGGCCGGCGGGGTGTGGGAAGCCATGCAGATGAAGGCCAGCGCCAAGGCGCGGATCGACGCGCAGGGCAAGCTGACGGTCAGCAGTGCCACCACCGATATCGGCACCGGCACTTACACGGTGATGACCCAGATCGCGGCGCAAGCCAGTGGTGTGGCCGTCGAGGACGTGGTGTTTCTGCTTGGCGATTCGTCATTACCCACCGCGCCGTTGCAGGGCGGGTCGTTTACCGTGTCCTCGGTCGGCACGGCCGTGCAGCAAGCCTGCGAAGCGTTGACCGGCAAACTGCTGGCCATTGCCCGACAGACGTACCCGGTCTTCAAGGAGGCCGAATCCGTGCGCTTCGAAGACGGCCACCTGCATACCGGGGACGTGAGTGTGTCGCTGGCGCAGTTGGTCAAGGACAGCGGCGAGGATGGGTTGGAGGTGCAGGTCGACAGCGAGCCCGATAAGAAACGCGAGGGCTACAGCACTGCCACCCATTCGGCGGTGTTTGTCGAGGTGCAGGTGGATGAAGACCTTGGCACCATCAAGGTGCGCCGCGTGGTCAGTGCGATTGCCGCCGGGCGTGTGGTCAACCCGAAAATGGCCCGCAGCCAGATCCTTGGCGGCGTGGTGTGGGGGATCGGCATGGCCCTGCACGAAGAAACCCAGATCGACCATCAGCTGGGGCGCTACATGAACCACAGCCTGGCCGAGTACCACATCCCGGTTAACGCGGATATTGGCGAGATCGACGTGGTATTTGTCGAGGAGCATGACGAGATCGTCAATGCCCTGGGGTCCAAGGGCGTGGGTGAGATCGGCATAGTCGGGGTGGCAGCGGCGGTGGCGAATGCGATTTATCACGCCACGGGCAAGCGGGTGCGGGAGTTCCCGATCACCTTGGATAAGGTCCTCTGACCCGGACCTATGACCCACTGAAAATCAACTGTGGGAGCCGGGCTTGCCCGCGATGGCGGTGTATCAGTCAACGCATCACTGGCTGATACACCGCCATCGCGGGCAAGCCCGGCTCCCACAGGTATTGAGGCACACCTTAGACGTTGGGCTACTCCACCGGCACATGCATGCGGTCGCGATTCGCCAGGGTCGGGAACAGCTTGATCCACACCCCCGTCACCACCAATGTACCGATCCCGCCCATCACCACGGCGGGCACGGTCCCGAACCAGTGGGCGGTAATGCCCGACTCGAACTCACCCAATTGGTTGGACGCCCCGATAAACAGGCCGTTGACCGCACTGACGCGCCCGCGCATTTCGTCCGGCGTTTCCAACTGCACGAACGACGCGCGAATGACCATGCTGATCATGTCCGCTGCCCCCAGCACCACCAGCACCGCCAGGGAAAACCAGAACGAGGTGGACAGGCCGAAGGCAATGGTTGCCACGCCGAACACGCCGACGGCGGTGAACATCACGCGGCCGACATGGCGGTCCACCGAGAACCGCGCCAGCCACAGCGACATCAACAACGCACCCACGGCCGGCGCCGAACGCAGCAGGCCCAGGCCCCACGCGCCGGTCAGCAGGATGTCCTTGGCGAACACCGGCAACAACGCGGTGGCGCCCCCCAGCAACACGGCGAACAGGTCGAGGGAGATGGCGCCAAGGATGTCCGGGCGGCTGCGGATAAAACGGATGCCGGCCAACAGTGAATCCAGGGTGGCCTTGCCTTTGTTGAGCGGCGTCTGGCGGGCGGGCAGGTTGAGGGTCAGCACGCAGGCGATGAGGTACAGCACCACGGTGGGGCCATACACCCACACGCTGCCAAAGGCGTAGAGCAAACCGCCGAGCGCCGGCGCGACGATGGTTGCCAGTTGCTGGGCCGACTGCGACGAAGCCACGGCCCGTGGGAACAGTGCGCTGGGCACGATGCTCGGCAGTAGCGCCTGGGTGGTGGGCATTTCAAACGAGCGCGCGGCGCCCAGCAGGAACGCGAGGATAAAGATCATCTCGCGGGTCACGTTGCCGGTCAGGCCGCCTATGGCCAGGGACAGGGCAATCAGCGCCTGCACGGTCTGGCAGATGGCTGCGACCTTGCGCCGTTCATAGCGGTCGGCCACGTGCCCGGTGTGCAGCATGAAGAGCACCCGTGGCACGAACTCCACCAGCCCGACCAACCCCAGGTCCAGCACATTGCCGGTCAGTTGGTAGAGGTTCCAGCCGATGGCCACGGTGAGCATCTGGAAACCACTGGCGGTAAAGATGCGCGCCAGCCAGAACGCGATGAAAGGGCGGTGATGACGCAACAGCAACGCGGGTTCACTAGGCATCGGGAATTCAGGTCAGGGCCGGAGGGAGCGCCGAGATTATCATTAAGTTGTAACAGATAGTTGCAAGAACTGAGCTGAGGCAGTCTGTCACGCGGCAAAAGACCACACAGTTCATTCCTGAAAATGGGACTACTCTTTCAGCAATGCTTGATCCAGATCAATGCCCGCCCGGGCGTTGCCCTGGCGGCCCCAGGGCCAGATTCCCTACGCGGTGGGTTAAAAAAAGAAACGAATTGAAATTCGCCAGACTCCATATCCGTGGGGGCAGTGGGTGCAGGCTCCCGCCAGCAGCCGGTATTACCTGACAGAGGAAGACTTATGTTCGGTTTGGAGGCGCTAGATCTCGCCCGAATTCAATTTGCGTTCACCATCTCTTTCCACATCCTGTTCCCGGCGATAACCATCGGCCTGGCCAGTTACCTCGCGGTGCTGGAAGGCTTGTGGCTCAAGACCCACAACGACACCTACCGTGACCTCTACCATTTCTGGTCGAAGATCTTTGCCGTCAACTTCGGCATGGGCGTGGTCTCCGGTTTGGTCATGGCGTACCAGTTCGGCACCAACTGGAGCCGCTTCTCGGATTTCGCTGGCGCCGTCACCGGGCCGCTTCTTACGTACGAAGTGCTCACGGCCTTCTTCCTCGAGGCCGGTTTCCTTGGCGTGATGCTGTTCGGCTGGAACAAGGTCGGGCGTAACCTGCACTTCTTCTCCACCGTGATGGTGGCTGTGGGTACGCTGATTTCCACGTTCTGGATCCTCTCGTCCAACAGCTGGATGCAGACGCCCCAGGGCTTCGAAATCATTGATGGCCGCGTGATTCCCACCGATTGGTTCGCCGTGGTCTTCAACCCGTCGTTCCCGTATCGCCTGGCGCACATGGCCACGGCGGCCTTTGTGGCCACGGCGTTCTTCGTCGGCTCCTCGGCGGCCTGGCACCTGCTGCGCGGCAAGGACAACCCGGCGATCCGCAAAATGCTCTCGATGGCCATGTGGATGGCCCTGATCGTTGCGCCTATCCAGGCGGTGATCGGCGACTTCCATGGCCTCAACACCTTGAAACACCAGCCGGCAAAGATCGCCGCGATCGAAGGCCACTGGGAAAACATCGGCAACGAACCGACGCCGCTGATCCTGTTTGGCTGGCCCGACATGAAGGCCGAGAAGACCAAGTACGCGGTTGAAATTCCGTACCTGGGCAGCCTGATCCTCACCCACTCCCTGGATAAACAGGTACCGGCGCTCAAGGAGTTCCCGCCCGAGGACCGTCCCAACTCGACCATTGTGTTCTGGTCGTTCCGGGTCATGGTCGGCCTGGGCTTCCTGATGATCTTCACCGGCCTGTTCAGCCTCTGGCTGCGCCGGGGCGACAAGATGTATAAATCCAAGCCGTTCCTGTACCTGGCGCTGTGGATGGGGCCGTCCGGCCTGATCGCGATTCTCGCTGGCTGGTTCACCACCGAGATCGGTCGCCAGCCGTGGGTGGTCTACGGGCTGATGCGCACGGCGGACGCTTCCTCCGGGCATAGCCTGGCGCAGATGACGATCACCCTGGTGTTGTTCGTGGTGGTGTACTTCGCGCTGTTCGGTGCGGGCCTGGGCTACATGATGCGCCTGGTGCGCAAAGGTCCTCAGACCCACGAAGGCAGCGAACCTACCCACGGTGGCCCTGGCCAGAAACGCACGCCGGCTCGTCCGTTGTCTGCAGCCGATGACGGCAGCGACGACGATCACGCGCACATCCAGCACAAGGGGAATTGAGATGGGTATTGATCTTCCGCTGATCTGGGCCGTGATCATCATCTTCGGCATCATGATGTACGTGGTCATGGACGGCTTCGACCTGGGTATCGGCATCCTGTTTCCGTTTATCCCCGGCAAGACCGACCGTGATGTGATGATGAACACCGTGGCCCCGGTGTGGGACGGTAACGAAACCTGGCTGGTGCTGGGGGGCGCGGCGTTGTTCGGCGCGTTCCCATTGGCCTATTCGGTGGTGTTGTCGGCGCTGTACCTGCCGCTGATCCTGATGTTGATCGGCTTGATCTTCCGTGGCGTGGCCTTCGAGTTCCGCTTCAAGGCCAAGGATCACAAGCGTCACCTGTGGGACAAAGCCTTCATCGGCGGCTCGCTGGCGGCGACGTTCTTCCAGGGCGTGGCGCTGGGGGCGTTTATCGACGGCATCCCGGTGGTGGATCGCCAGTTTGCCGGCGGCTCGCTGGACTGGCTCACGCCGTTCACGATGTTCTGCGGCGTGGCGCTGATCATCGCCTACGCGTTGCTCGGCTGCACCTGGCTGATCATGAAGACCGAAGGACCGCTGCAGGAGAAGATGCATAACCTCGCACGGCCGTTGGCCTTCGTGGTGCTGGCGGTGATTGGCATCGTGAGTATCTGGACGCCGTTGACGCACCCGGAAATCGCCTCGCGCTGGTTCACCCTGCCCAACCTGTTCTGGTTCCTGCCGGTGCCGATCCTGGTGCTGGTGACCATGTATGGGCTGATCCGCGCGGTGGCGCGTAACGCGCACTACACGCCGTTCCTGCTGACGCTGGTGCTGATCTTCCTGGGCTACAGCGGCCTGGGCATCAGCCTGTGGCCGAACATCATCCCGCCATCCGTATCGATCTGGGACGCTGCCGCGCCACCGCAAAGCCAGGGCTTCATGCTGGTGGGCACATTATTCATCATCCCGTTCATCCTGGGCTACACCTTCTGGAGCTACTACGTGTTCCGCGGCAAGGTCACCCACGAAGACGGTTATCACTAGGAGGGTCGTCCCATGTCCGGTAAACCTTCGTTGCACGAGATTGAACAGGCCGAGAAGCAGCCATTGTGGCGACGCTTGGGGTGGCTGGCGATGATCTGGACCGGCAGCGTGCTGGCCCTGTTCATTGTGGCCAGCCTGATGCGCATGTTCATGAATGCGGCCGGCCTGACCACCCACTGACATCCCGATCCGGGCGTTGCAGCCCGGTTTTCAACCCTGCTTCTCGCCAGAGAAGCAGGGTTTTTTTATTTGCGCGCTTTGAGGATCACGAATTTAGGCGTGGTGGCGACTTGCTCGACACCCCGGAACAAGCGCGCCAGCTTGGTGTGATAACCCAGGTGACGGTTGCCAACTATATAGAGGGCACCACCGACCACCAGGGCTTCCCGCGCCTGTTGGAACATGCGCCAGGCAAGGAAGTCGCCCACCACCTGCTGCTGGTGAAAAGGCGGATTGCACAGCACAACGTCCAGCGATTGCGGCTCTTGCCCGGCCAAACCGTCGGCGGCGCGCACGACGACATCGCGTTCACCGAGTGCGGCGTGCCAGTTTTCGGCTGCCGACTGCACGGCCATGTAGGACTCATCTACCAAGGTGTAGTGTGCTTCGGGGTTTTGCAGGGCGCTGGCAATCGCCAGCACACCGTTGCCGCAACCCAGGTCCGCCACGCGGGCGCTGCCCAGGTTTTTCGGCAGGTGTGGCAGGAAGGCGCGGGTGCCGATGTCCAGGCTTTCGCGGCAGAACACGTTGGCGTGGTTCAGCAGCTCAATGGCCGGGGTGTCCAAGGTGTAGCGGGTGGGGTAGGGCGAGACGGCGGCGGGGCGTTCTTCAACAGTGGCGATCAGCAATCGCGCCTTCTTCACCGCGAGCGACGCCTGCATCGGCCCAATGTAACGCTCCAGCAACTCGCCCGCCGCCCGTGGCAAGTGCTTGATCATTGCCCCGGCGATCACTTCTGCGCCTGGCGCCAATTGGCCCTGCAAGCGGATCAACTGTTCCTCCAGCAAGGCGAGGGTTTTCGGCACACGGATCAGCACACGATCAAAAGGGCCGACCGGAACCTGGCTGGCGGGAATGAAGGCCACCGCATCAAAGGCCTTGCCGTTGCGCACCAGGTTTTTCTCCAGACCTTGGGCGGCCAGGAATGAATCGCCGCTGGACGTGACTTGCACCTGGCCTTGAAGGCTGGCGGCCAGGGCACCGAAGCTGTCATTAAGCACCAGCACGCGCGTCGCCACCGTCGGCTGCTGTTCGGCCAGATGACTGAGCAGGTACTCGTCGGCGGCATCGAAGGCTTGCAGCGGATCGTTATGTTGCTCTGGCTGGCGGATCAGATCGAGCTGGGCGAAGGGGCTTTCGAGCAGGGGCATGGCGGGGGAGGCTCTGGGTAAACGATGGGTGTTCGGCAGTCTTCGGCCAAACCGTCTGAGTGAACAACGGGCGGCCCCGGGGGCTGCTCAACACTCAGAATTGGCCGTAAATGTTACGTTTTTTTCAGCGGGAATACATGCGGTGTTTCTTTGCCAGTCAAATAATCCCGCTGCGCGCGGCGCAGAGCACGGCGGCAATCTTGTTATTGACCCCAAGCTTTTTGAAACAACTGCAGATATGAAAGCCAACTGTTCGTTCGGACAAGCACAGGATGGTGGCGATGTCTGCTGCGGTCTTGCCCTTGCCGGACCACATGAGGATCTCCCTTTCTCGTGAGGTCAATTTGCTGGCCGGGCTGACGTCCGGGGTCTCGGCATACTTCTGCGCCACCACGGCATGCATTGCATGGCACAACCACAATACCTGGCCGGCATTTTCGTACAGCTCCTCCGGGCTGACGTTGTTGTTGCCCCGTGCCAGAGTCAACATGCTGAACACACCCTGGAAATCATGTACGGCCTGGGTCCACCCCACGCTCACGCCCAAGGTCTGGGCCAACGACCAGAGGCCGGGTGCGTCTTTGAAGGTTTTTTCCTCCCAGACAATGGGCAATACGCACTCTTTGCAGCGTTTCACAATGGGGTCTACGTCGAAGAAGCGTGCCTGTTTATACAAAGTTGTCCATTCGTTCGGGTAGTTGCTGATTTCAAATGGATTGGTTTGGTTGTTCGGCTGTTGGGACGTCATCTTGAAAGAGCAGTATTGAAAGCCCAGCTCATACGCCCGGTTGATGACCATCTCAAACACACTGGTGATCTCGTTCTCGCCTTCCAGCTTACGGAGTCGGGTATTTCGCCAATTGATCATTGGTCACTCTCCATGAATTTCCGTGGCCTGGGGTACGTCCTGAACCCCCAAAACCGCACGAAAGTGAGTGTAGGACACGGACTACACTGCGAGAGGAAATTTTTGTTCTTGCGCGGGCGGGTTTAAGAATTTTTCTGCCAGGGGTCAGTTGGTGCTGCTAGCTGCTAGTTGGAAAGTCCCGGCTTTTTAGGGGCTTGAAGATGCTGTAGCGGGCAACTAACAACCTGTTTATAAACCTGCCGGGAATGCTAATAGCGAATTAATTAGTGGTGCAATTATATTGCCATTATCGTGTGCGTTGATGATGCCACTACCCTGCGTGGGTGTTTCCGCGCGCGACTTTGAGGGACACTAGGGCACCTGTAGAACGGAGCCCCCCATGACGGCCAGTGCTGAGAAATTTACCCGCCAGACCTTGCTCGACGTGCAATCGCTGACCCCCAGCCTGTTTACCTTGCGCACCACTCGTGACCCGGGCTTTCGGTTTACCGCGGGCCAGTTCGTGCGCCTGGGGGTGACCAAGGCGGATGGGAGCACCGTATGGCGTGCGTACTCCTTGGTGTCATCACCGTTTGACGAGCACCTGGACTTCTTCTCCATCGTCGTCCCGGACGGTGAGTTCACCAGTGAGCTGAGCCGCCTGCGGGTGGGCGATACCTTGATGGTGGAGCGCCAGGCCACCGGGTTCCTGACGTTGAGCCGGTTCGTGGATGGCCGTGACTTGTGGATGCTGGGCACCGGCACCGGGGTAGCGCCGTTTCTGTCGATCCTGCAGGACTTCGAGGTCTGGGAGAAATTCGAACGCATCATCCTGGTGTACAGCGCACGCGAGGCCAAGGAGTTGGCTTACCAAACCCTGATCAAGGAACTGGGCGAACGCGAGTACCTGGCTGAATATGCGCACAAGCTCACCTACATCCCGACCGTCACCCGTGAACAGCATCCGGGCGCGCTGAACGGGCGCATTACCACCCTCATAGAGAGTGGCGAGCTGGAGCGCGCAGCCGGCGTCGAGTTGACCCCGGAACATTCGCGCGTGCTGATTTGCGGCAACCCGCAGATGGTCGATGACACGCGCCAGTTACTCAAACAGCGCGACATGAACCTGAGCTTGAGCCGCCGCCCCGGCCAGGTGGCGGTGGAAAACTACTGGTAATAAAAAAGGCGCCTCAAGCAGGCGCCTTTTTTTTCAAACCGGTCTTTACTGAAGCGGCTTGTCGTTCTGTGCTTTGAGCAGATCGCGGATCTCACCCAGCAACACTTCTTCCTTGCTCGGCGTCGGTGGCAGGCTCGGCGCCACGGCCTCTTCACGCTTCAGGCGGTTGATTGCCTTCACACCCATGAAGATCGCAAACGCGATGATGACAAAGTCGATGATGCTTTGGATGAACTTGCCGTACGCCAGGACAACCGCAGGCAGATCGCCTTGCGCTGCCTTGAGCGTTATCGCCAGGTCGCCGAAATCCACCCCCCCGATCAGCAGACCGAGCGGCGGCATCACCACGTCGCCTACAAACGAGGAAACAATTTTGCCGAAGGCTGCGCCGATGATAATACCGACGGCCATGTCGACCACATTACCTTTGACCGCGAAGGCCTTGAACTCACTGATCACGCCCATAGGTTATTCCTTGTTACAGATGAGAAGGGTGGAACCCAGTGTAATTCAGTCATAGCGGGCTTGCCCGACACAACTGTTAACACTGTTAGTTTTTATCGACACATTAAATCGCAAATAGTTTGCAAAGTGCCACTAATCGCGCGCGAAATACCCGCTATATCAGTGGGTTACCACATTATTTTATTAATCGGGTTGGTACGGCTTTTCTATTTATCTTCTGACGCTCGGGTCACTAGCCTCTGGCAAGCACAACTGAATGTGCACCAAAAAAACCAGAGGAAACCTCGATGAAGAATCCAATGAGCCGCAGGCCTGTTTCAGCGCGATCTGCGTTGGTGCTGGTGACTGCCAGCCTGCTTTCCCTGTCTGTGCAAGCCGCCAACCTGACCCGCGATAATGGCGCTGCCGTGGGTGACAACCAGAACTCGCAGACCGCCGGCGCTACTGGCCCGGTGCTGCTGCAAGACGTACAGCTTATTCAAAAACTGCAGCGTTTCGACCGCGAGCGCATCCCTGAGCGGGTGGTGCACGCGCGTGGCACCGGCGCCCACGGCACCTTCACCGTCACTGACAACCTCAGCGACCTGACCAAGGCCAAGGTGTTCGCCGCCGGCGAAGCCACGCCGGTATTCGTGCGCTTCTCCGCCGTGGTCCACGGCAACCACTCCCCGGAAACCCTGCGTGACCCACGCGGCTTCGCTACCAAGTTCTACACCGCAGAAGGTAACTGGGACCTGGTAGGCAACAACTTTCCGACGTTCTTTATCCGCGATGCCATCAAGTTCCCGGACATGGTCCACGCCTTCAAGCCGGACCCACGCACCAACCTGGACGATGACTCCCGTCGCTTCGACTTCTTCTCCCATGTGCCTGAAGCCACTCGTACGCTGACCGAGCTGTACTCCGACTCCGGCACCCCGGCCAGCTACCGGGAAATGGACGGCAACGGCGTCCATGCCTACAAGTTGATCAACGCCAAGGGCGAAGTGCACTACGTCAAGTTCCATTGGAAGAGCCTGCAAGGCATCAAGAACCTTGATCCCAAGCAAGTCACCGAAGTGCAGGGCCGCGATTACAGCCATATGACCAACGACCTGGTCACGCATATCAACAAGGGCGACTTCCCCAAGTGGGACCTGTACGTGCAGGTGCTCAAGCCTGAAGACCTGGCCAAGTTCGATTTCGACCCGCTGGACGCCACCAAGATCTGGCCGAATGTGCCCGAGCGCAAAGTCGGGCAAATGGTGCTGAACCGCAACCCGGCCAACGTCTTCCAGGAAACCGAGCAAGTGGCCATGGCCCCGGCCAACCTGGTGCCGGGTATCGAACCGTCGGAAGACCGTCTGCTGCAAGGCCGGGTATTCTCCTACGCCGACACCCAGATGTACCGCCTGGGCGCCAACGCCCTGCAACTGCCGATCAACGCCCCACGGGTGACCGTCAATAACGGCAACCAGGACGGTGCGATGAACTTCGGCAAGACCACGACCGGCGTGAACTACCAGCCAAGCCGCCTGTTGCCACGGGAAGAGCCGCAAACCGCGCGCTACAGCCAGTCGGCACTGTCGGGCAGCACCCAGCAGGCGAAGATCCAGCGTGAGCAGAACTTCAAGCAGGCCGGTGACCTGTACCGTTCTTACAGCAAGAAAGAGCGCCAGGACCTGATCGACAACTTCGGCGGCTCGCTGGCGACTACCGATGACGAGAGCAAGCACATCATCTTGTCGTTCCTCTACAAGGCCGATCCCGAGTACGGCACTGGCGTGGCCAAAGTTGCCAAGGGTGACCTGGCGCGCGTGAAGGCGCTGGCGGCAAAACTCACCGACTAACCAGGCAGCCCCCCTATAGGAGCCGGCTTGCCGGCGATGGCGTCCTCGAATACGCCATCACCGGCCAGCCGGCTCCTACACAGGGGGGTAATACGGAGGATTGGTTATGCGAATTTTCATAGGCGCAGTGTTGGCATGCCTGGCGTTCGGCGCGTGGGCCGAACCGGCCGACCCGGCGAAGCTCAAGACACAACTGCAGGACTATTACTTCGACGCCGCCCGCCGTGGCGACCTCGACATGCTCAACACCTTCATCGATTCCGGCTACAGCCTCAACACCCAAGACGATAAGGGCTACACCGCGTTGATCCTCGCCGCCTACCACGGCCAGGGCCCGTTCGTGGAGCGCCTGCTCAACGCCGGTGCCGACGCCTGCGTGCAGGACAAACGCGGCAACACGGCGCTGATGGGCGCGATCTTCAAAGGCGAACTGAAAATCGCCCAACGCCTGCTGGCCACCGACTGCAACCCCGACCAGCGCAACGGCGCCGGGCAGACGGCGGCCATGTACGCCGGGCTGTTCAAGCGGATCGAGTTGCTGGACGAACTGAAAGCCAGAGGCGCCGATCTCAACGCTGAAGACCCGGTCGGCAACAGTGCTTCACGATTGGCCAGCGGTGAAATCCGGACCCCGGCGTCGCGCTGAGCTATCATCGCGGTTTTTCGGTTGGAGGTTCTCAAATGGCAAAGGCCAAGCGCATGTACGGCTGCACGGAGTGCGGCGCGACCTTTCCCAAGTGGGCCGGCCAGTGCACCGAGTGCGGCGCGTGGAACACCCTGACTGAAACCATGATCGAGAGTGGCGGCGCCGCAGCCCCCACCGGTCGTGCCGGCTGGACCGGGCAACAGGCACAGATCAAGACCCTGGCCGAAGTCAGCGTCGAAGAGATCCCGCGTTTCTCCACCGCGTCCGGCGAGTTGGACCGCGTGCTGGGCGGCGGCCTGGTGGACGGCTCAGTGGTGCTGATCGGTGGCGATCCGGGCATCGGCAAGTCGACCATCCTGCTGCAAACCTTGTGCAGCATCGCCAGTCGCATGCCGGCGCTGTATGTCACCGGCGAAGAATCCCAGCAGCAAGTCGCCATGCGCGCCCGTCGCTTGGGGTTGCCCCAGGACCAGTTGCGGGTCATGACCGAAACCTGCATCGAAAGCATCATTGCCACGGCCCGTATCGAAAAGCCCAAGGTGATGGTAATCGACTCGATCCAGACGATCTTCACTGAGCAATTGCAGTCGGCGCCGGGTGGCGTGTCCCAGGTGCGCGAGAGTGCGGCGCTGCTGGTGCGGTACGCCAAGCAGAGCGGCACGGCGATTTTCCTGGTCGGCCATGTGACCAAGGAGGGCGCTTTGGCCGGGCCACGGGTGCTGGAGCATATGGTCGACACCGTGCTGTATTTCGAAGGAGAGTCCGATGGCCGCCTACGTTTGCTGCGGGCGGTGAAGAACCGTTTTGGCGCGGTGAACGAGTTGGGTGTGTTTGCCATGACTGACCGTGGGCTGAAAGAAGTCTCCAACCCGTCGGCGATCTTTCTGACCCGCGCCCAGGAAGAAGTCCCAGGCAGTGTGGTGATGGCCACGTGGGAAGGCACCCGACCAATGCTGGTTGAAGTCCAGGCGTTGGTGGATGACAGCCATTTGGCCAACCCGCGCCGTGTGACCCTGGGCCTGGATCAGAACCGCCTGGCGATGCTGCTGGCCGTGTTGCACCGCCACGGCGGTATTCCCACCCACGACCAGGACGTGTTCCTCAACGTAGTCGGCGGGGTCAAGGTGCTGGAGACCGCGTCCGACCTGGCATTGATGGCGGCGGTGATGTCCAGCCTGCGCAACCGGCCATTGCCCCATGACTTGCTGGTGTTCGGCGAGGTCGGCTTGTCGGGCGAGGTGCGCCCGGTGCCGAGTGGGCAGGAACGTTTGAAGGAGGCGGCCAAACATGGCTTCAAGCGGGCGATCGTGCCTAAGGGCAATGCGCCCAAGGAATCACCGCCGGGCATTCAGATCATTGGGGTGACGCGCCTGGAACAAGCGCTGGATGCACTCTTCGAATAATCGAAGAACTCACTGGCACAGTGTTCCATGTGGAAGCTGGCGTGCCTGCGATTGCGGTGGATCAGCTTGCACAGCATTAGCTGACACTCTGCTATCGCAGGCAAGCCAGCTCCCACATTTTTTAGGTGTTGGTCGTTAGGCCTCTATCAATGCCGCCAACTCCCGGTGCAGTTCCTCCTCATCACCTAGGTTCAGCTCGATCAGCCGCCGCAAATGGCTGATCGACTCCACATCAATGTGCTCGCACTCAAAGCCCAACTGGCCATGATCGTCGTGGGCGAGTTTTACCTGCATATTTATATGCGCCTGCGGATCGAGGCGAATATCCACGTCGAAGGGCTCCGCGCGATCACCCCGCCAGTCGTCGGGCCGTTTCACCAGTAAGCCTTTCAGCGATAAATCCACCAGTTGCACCGGCCAATTCCAGCCGTCCTGTGCAATGGTCGTGCGCGCATCAAAGGCAATACGCCGAAAACGTCGGCGATCTGAGGGTTGCTCGCTCATGGTCAAATCCTCTGTGGATAGAGGGATTGTAGCCCCGAGCCATCATCGGGCATTTATTTCTGCTTTTTTTGCCGCCGCAAGGCTCTAGACCAACGTAGGGGGGTGGCCTTTAAGGCCAGTAGCGCTAAACTCCGGATGGCTGTCCTTTCTGTCCACCCTGGCTGGAATATAAAAATGAAAAATAATAATAGCCTGCTACGCCACCTACCCTGGCTGGTGCTGGCAATTGTAGGAGCGTGCGCCCTGGGCGTAGTGGCCTTGCGCCGCGGCGAGGCGATCAACGCCTTGTGGATTGTGGTCGCTGCTGTGGCCATCTACCTGGTTGCGTACCGTTACTACAGTCTGTTCATCGCTAACAACGTGATGCAACTCGATCCACGGCGGGCCACCCCCGCAGTGCTCAACAACGACGGTTTGGACTATGTGCCGACCAACAAACATATCCTTTTTGGTCACCACTTTGCGGCGATTGCCGGTGCAGGCCCGTTGGTCGGCCCGGTGCTGGCGGCGCAAATGGGCTACCTGCCCGGCACGCTCTGGCTGATTGCCGGCGTGGTGCTGGCCGGCGCGGTGCAGGACTTCATGATCCTGTTCCTGTCCACGCGTCGTAACGGTCGCTCCCTCGGCGACATGGTTCGCGAAGAGATGGGCCGCATCCCGGGGACCATCGCGCTGTTCGGCTGCTTCCTGATCATGATCATCATCCTCGCGGTGCTGGCGCTGATCGTGGTCAAGGCCCTGGCCGAGAGCCCGTGGGGCATCTTCACGGTGATGGCGACCATCCCGATCGCGATGTTCATGGGCATCTACATGCGCTACATCCGCCCAGGCCGCATCGGTGAAATTTCGATCATCGGCGTGCTATTGCTGCTCGGGTCGATCTGGCTGGGCGGGCAGATTGCAGCTGACCCGGTCTGGGCCAAGGCCTTCACCTTCACCGGGATCCAGATCACCTGGATGCTGATCGGCTACGGTTTCGTCGCGGCGGTACTGCCGGTGTGGCTGATCCTGGCGCCACGTGACTACCTCTCCACCTTCCTGAAAATCGGCACCATTATCGCCCTGGCCATCGGCATCCTGGTGACCATGCCCGACCTGAAAATGCCGGCATTGACCCAGTTCATCGACGGCACCGGCCCGGTGTGGAAGGGCGGCCTGTTCCCGTTCCTGTTCATCACCATTGCCTGTGGCGCGGTCTCGGGTTTCCACGCGCTGATCTCTTCGGGCACCACGCCGAAGTTGCTGGCCAATGAAAGCCATGCCCGCTACATCGGTTACGGCGGCATGCTGATGGAGTCGTTTGTGGCCATCATGGCGATGGTTGCCGCGTCGGTGATCGAGCCGGGCGTGTACTTCGCCATGAACAGCCCGGCCGCGATTGTCGGCACCGACGTGGTCACCGTGGCACAGACTGTCAGCAGCTGGGGCTTTGCGATTACGCCCGAAGCGCTGTCTGCCGTGGCCCATGACATCGGTGAAACCACCATCCTGGCACGTGCCGGTGGTGCTCCGACCCTGGCGGTGGGTATCGCGCAGATCTTGCACAGCGTACTGCCGGGTGAGAACACCATGGCGTTCTGGTACCACTTTGCGATCCTGTTCGAAGCGCTGTTCATCCTGACGGCTGTCGACGCCGGTACCCGTGCCGGTCGCTTCATGCTGCAGGACCTGTTGGGCTCCTTCGTGCCGGCGCTGAAACGCACCGAGTCGTGGACCGCCAACCTGATCGCGACCGCCGGTTGCGTGGCCATGTGGGGTTACCTGCTGTATCAAGGCGTGATCGACCCACTGGGCGGCATCAACACCTTGTGGCCGCTGTTCGGTATCTCCAACCAGATGTTGGCCGGTATCGCGCTGATGCTTGCAACGGTTGTGCTGATCAAGATGAAACGCCAACGCTACATCTGGGTGACCATGCTGCCGGCCGTCTGGCTGCTGATCTGCACCACCACCGCGGGCTTCATCAAGCTGTTCGACGCCAACCCGGCGATCGGCTTCCTGTCGCTGGCCAAGAAGTACAGCGATGCATTGGCCAACGGCCAGATCCTGGCCCCGGCCAAGAGCATCGACCAGATGCAGCACGTGATCTGGAACGCCTACACCAACGCAACGCTGACGGCGCTGTTCCTGTTCGTGGTATTCAGCATCCTGTTCTATGCGCTCAAGGTCGGCGTCGCCGCCTGGGGCAACAAAGAGCGTACGGATAAAGAAGCCCCGTTCCAGGCGGTACCGGACGCGTAATCGAGGATTGCAACCATGTTCAATGACATCAGTCGCCTCGGTAAATACCTCGGTCAGGCCGCGCGCCTGATGGTCGGCATGCCCGACTACGACACCTACGTCGAGCATATGCAAACCAAACACCCGGACAAACCGGTGATGGACTACAAGGCGTTCTTCCGGGAACGCCAAGAGGCCCGTTACGGTGGCAAGGGTGGGCCCAAGTGCTGCTAACCCGATAGTTCGGGCGGGCAGTGATCCCTTGTGGGAGGGGGCTTGCCCCCGATAGCGGTGTGTCAGTGACAGATAAGTGCCTGACACACGGCTATCGGGGGCAAGCCCCCTCCCACATTTGTTTTGTGTTTCTTCAAGGAGAATTCTTTGTCCTCTCCCATCCCGGTCACCGTCCTCAGCGGCTTCCTCGGCGCCGGCAAGACCACCTTGCTACGCCATCTGCTCAAAGCCGAGCACGGGCTTAAAATCGCCGTGATCGAAAACGAATTCAGTGACGCCGGCATCGACACCCAGCTGTTGGGTGCCGAGCCTGTGCAAGTCATGACCCTGTCCAACGGCTGCGTGTGCTGCACCATCCACACGGACCTGACCAAAGCCCTGTACCTGCTGCTTGAACGCCTGGACAGCGGCGAGATCGCCTTCGACCGCCTGGTGATCGAGTGCACCGGCCTGGCCGACCCGGCACCCGTGGCCCAGACTTTTTTCATCGACGAGGACCTGCGCGAGCGCTACATCCTCGACGGCATCATCACCCTGGTGGACGCGGCCCACGCCGAGCACCACCTGACCCAGACCATCGCCCAGGCCCAGATTGGCTTTGCCGACCGCCTGCTGGTGAGCAAGCGTGACCTGGTGGATGACGCCACGTTCGACGCACTCAGCGAGCGCCTCACCCGCATCAACCGCCGTGCGCCGATTCGTGTGGTGGACCATGGCAACATCGACCTGGCGGAATTGCTCGATGTGCGCGGCTTCAACCTCAACGCCGGCATGAGCCTGCGCCCGGTCAGTGCCGCGCCGTCCATCGACCGAATTTCCAGCCTGGTGCTGCGGACTGAAGAGCCGCTGGATATCGACCGGCTCAGCGAATTTATGAACGACCTGCTGGAAGACCACGGCAAGCAATTGCTGCGTTACAAGGGCGTGCTGAACATTGCCGGCGAAGACCGGCGCATGGTGTTCCAGGGCGTGCTGAAGCTCTACGGCTTCGATTGGGATACTGAGTGGGCCGAAGGCGAGGTGCGCGAGAGCGTGATTGTGTTTATTGCCGATGAGCTACCGGAAGACAAAATCCGCGACGGCTTTGCCAAGGTTTACCAGTCTTGAATTGAAATACGGCCCACTGTGGGAGCTGGCTTGCCTGCGAAAGCGGCCTGACAGCTGGCACATCATTGGCTGATCCACCGCCATCGCAGGCAAGCCAGCTCCCACAGTGGGAGCGCCGAACAACAGGCATAAAAAAGCCCGGCTCTAGAGCCGGGCTTCTTGTTCAAGCAACTGCAATCAAGCGCCGTACACCGGCAGCTTCTTGCAGATGGCCTTGACCTTCTCACGTACCGCGTCGATCACGGCTTCGTTGTTCAGGTCTGCCAGGATGTCGCAGATCCAGCCTGCCAGTTCCTTGCACTCTGCTTCCTTGAAGCCGCGAGTGGTCACCGCCGGGGTGCCAAAGCGCAGGCCCGAGGTGACGAACGGCGAACGTGGGTCGTTCGGCACGGAGTTTTTGTTCACGGTGATGAAGGCTTTGCCCAGGGCAGCATCAGCATCTTTACCGGAAATGTCCTGCTTGATCAGCGACAGCAGGAACAGGTGGTTCTCAGTACCGCCGGACACCACGTCAAAACCGCGCTCGATGAACACGCTGGCCATGGTCTGGGCGTTTTTCACCACTTGTTGCTGGTAAGTCTTGAACTCAGGCTGCAGGGCTTCCTTGAAGCAGATCGCTTTGGCGGCGATTACGTGCTCCAGCGGGCCACCCTGGGCGCCTGGGAATACAGCGGAGTTCAGCTTCTTCTCGATGTCAGCGTTGGCGCGCGCCAGGATCAGGCCGCCACGTGGACCGCGCAGGGTCTTGTGGGTCGTGGTGGTCACGACGTCAGCGTAAGGCACCGGGTTCGGGTAGACGCCAGCGGCGACCAGACCGGCCACGTGAGCCATGTCGACGAACAGGTACGCGCCCACTTTGTCAGCGATTGCGCGGAAACGTGGGAAGTCCAGGATCTGCGAGTAGGCAGAGAAACCGGCCACGATCATTTTTGGCTTGTGTTCAACCGCCAGGCGCTCGACTTCGTCGTAATCGATCAGGCCGTTGGCATCGATACCGTATTGAACGGCGTTGTACAGCTTGCCGGAGGAGGAAACGCTGGCGCCGTGGGTCAAGTGACCGCCGTGGGCCAGGCTCATGCCCAGGATGGTGTCGCCACCTTGCAGCAGGGCCAGGTACACGGCGCTGTTGGCTTGGGAGCCGGCGTGCGGCTGGACGTTGGCGTAATCGGCGCCGAACAGTTCCTTTGCACGGTCGATGGCCAGTTGCTCAACCACGTCGACGTATTCGCAACCACCGTAGTAGCGCTTGCCTGGGTAGCCTTCGGCGTACTTGTTGGTCAGAACCGAACCTTGAGCCTCCATCACCGCAGGGCTGGTGTAGTTTTCCGAAGCGATCAGCTCAATGTGCTCTTCCTGGCGCACGGCTTCTTGCTCCATGGCGGCGAAGAGATCGGCGTCGTACTTGGCAATAGTCAAATCACGGCTGAACATGGCGGTCCTCAAGGATCGGGGGCAGAAAAGGAGGGCATTCTAACCCAATGGGTTTTAGATGGCATATGAAAGGACATCATGTCGCGGATAAGCGGGGCTCATCTGGGGATAAGCGGTGCCAGGGCCGGCCCTATCGCGGGCAAGCCCGGCTCCCACATTTTGATCGGTGAACCCATTCAAGGCTGGGAGCTGGCTTGCCTGCGATGAGGCCATCCGCCCCAGCAAAAAACTCAGTCGAACATGAAGAGGGCATCATTGCTGAACTGCGCCTCGAACCGGTTCGCCGGCATCGGCCGCCCGAACAGGTAACCCTGCACCTCGTCACACCCATGCTCACGCAGGAAGTCCAGCTGCTCATGGGTTTCCACACCCTCGGCGATCACCGCCAGGTTCAGGCTGTGGGCCATGGCGATAATGGCGCGGGCGATCTGCGCATCCTGTTCGCCGGAGGGCAGGCCATCCACGAAGGTGCGGTCGATCTTCAACACGTCGATGGGGAATTGCTTGAGGTAGTTGAGCGACGAATAGCCCGTGCCGAAGTCGTCGACCGCAATGCTCAGGCCCAGGTTTTTCAGGCTGTCGAGAATCTGCATGGCCTCGTTGACTTCGCGCATCAGGATACTTTCGGTCAGCTCCAGCTCCAGGCACGCCGGCGGCAGGCCAGTGTCCTTGAGGATGGTGGCGATGCGCGTGCCCAACTGGCCGTCGGAGAACTGCCGCGCAGAGATGTTCACCGAGACTTTCGGCACGCGCACCTTGTTCTGGTGCCAGGTCTTGAGCTGGCGACAGGCTTCGCTGATCACCCAGTCACCCACGTCCACCACCAGGCCCAGCTCTTCCAGCACCGGGATGAAGTCCCCCGGCGGCACCAGGCCACGACGCGGGTGGCGCCAGCGCAGCAAGGCCTCCGCGCCGGTCAGGCGTTTGCCGTCGCCGCTGAACTGCGGTTGGTAATAGAGCACGAATTCGTTCTGGTCCAGGGCGTGGCGCAGGTCGCTTTCCAGCTCCAGGCGTTCCAGGGCGCTGGCGTTCATGTCGGCCTGGTAGAACTGGAAGTTGTTTTTGCCGCGCTCCTTGGCGTGGTACATCGCGGTGTCGGCGTTTTTCATCAGTTGGCTCAGCTCATTGCCGTCCTGCGGGCTGAGGGCGATACCGATGCTGGCGGTCACAAAAAACTCGCGGCCTTCCAGTACGAAGGGTTTCACCAGGCTGGCGAGGATCTGCTCGGCCACATGAATCGCCCGGTTCAGCGCCATCTCGCGGCTGACCCGCGGTTGCAGGAGCAAGGTGAACTCGTCGCCGCCCATGCGCGCCACGGTGTCGTCTTCGGCCACGCAGCCCAACAGGCGCGTGGCCATTTCCTTGAGCATGCGGTCGCCGGCGGCGTGGCCGAGGGAGTCGTTGATCGGTTTGAAACGGTCGAGGTCGAGGAACATCAGCACCACCCACGACTTCTGCCGTTCGGCCGACTGCAGCGCGGTGTGCAGACGGTCCTGGAACAGCGTGCGGTTGGGCAGATGGGTCAGGGCGTCGTAGTAGGCCAGGCGGTGGATGCGCTGCTCGCTGGCCTTACGCTCGCTGATGTCGCTGAAGAAACACACATAGCTGGCCAGGTCGCCTTCGTCGTCGAACACGGCGGTAATGCCCACCCACGCCGGGTAATGCTCGCCATTGCGACGCTTGAGCCACACTTCGCCTTCCCAGGTGCTGTGCTGGTGCAACTGCTTGAGCACGTAGCGCAGGTGGGCTTCCTGTTGTTCGTCGACGGTGAGCATGTTCGGCAATTGGTCGAGCACATCGCTGACCGCATAGCCACTCACCCGGCTGAAGGCCTCGTTGGCCTGCACGATATAACCCGCAGGGTCGGTGATCAGGATCGCCGAGGTGGAGTGCTCGAACACCGTCGCCGCCATGCGCAGGTCTTTTTCGGCGCGGCGTTGCTGGCTGATATCACGGCCTACGCCGAGGATGCCCTCGAAGGCGCCATGTTCGTCCCACACCAGTACCAGGCGTAGCTCGATCGGCACTTTGCGACCATCGGCGCGCAGGCAGTCGAACAGGAACAACTGGGTCTGAACTTCGTCGCGCAGCGTGTTCAGTGCCTCGACATTGCCCAATGCACGGCTGACCTGTTCCACCAGGCTATAAATGCCGGTCAGTTGCTGCGGGTTGGCGATGATCGACTGCCAGCCGTTCTTGAACACCCAGTCCACGTCATAGCCCAGCACGGCGTTGACCGAGGGGCTGATGTAGTTGAGGGCCAACTGGCTGTCAGTGGAGCAGATGACGTCGCTGATGCTTTCGGCGAGCATGCGGTAGCGTTGTTCGCTGTCACGCAGGGATTCGCTGGCTTCGATCTGGTCGGTGATGTCCTTGGCCACGCCGATGATGCGGGTGATCTGCGCGGACTTGTCGCGGGCCAGGGCCTGTTCGCGGATGTCAAAGCGCCGCCACTGGTTGTTGCGGTGACGGAAACGCAGCTGGCATTGCAACTGGGTGGTATAGCCGACCTGGCGTTGCGCCAGGCGCAAGTCGTGGTAATGCTCGGCGTCCTCGGGGTGTAGCAGGATTTCCCAGAAGTACTCGCCCATTTGCTGCAGTTCGGCCTTGTTGTAGCCGAGTGTGTGCCCCAAATGGTGGTTGCTGAAAATCATCCGTTGGCTGATCACGTCCTGCACGTACAGGTGGTCGGGCACAGTGCGCACCACGTCCGACCAAAAGCTCTCACGCTCCACCAGCGACAGCTCGATCAGCTTGCGGCTGGTGATATCGCTGATGCTGAGGATCACGGCCTTGAAGTCGTCCTGCTGCTCCGGCAGGCGCATCACCAGCCACAGGTATTGTTCGTTGCCGGCCACGTCCTTGAGCTGGATTTCCAGCTCCAACTGGTGCTGTTGGGTCAGCACGGCTTCGAGAATCTGGTAACCGATAGACGTGGCATTGCGCGGGCAGTCATCGATCAGGCGTTCCCAGGCCTCCTCACAGGAGCCCACGTTGAGCAGTCGCACCGCCACCTGGTTGACCTCGGTGATGCGCAGTTCCTTGAGCAGTTGCTGGCGCTGGTCGGGGTTGTCCTGCAGCCAAGCGTGCAACTGCTCGCGGGTTTCGAGCAGCGTCTTGTCGAAGAAGGCGTTCAGGCCCGACAGGTCAAGCACGCACAGGGCCACGCCGGTGCCTTCGAAAATGTCCTGGTAGCGCCGGCGGCCTTCGTGCACCTGGCGCTGGCGACGGCGCATGTTGAGCAGCACGATCACCGGGACCAGTGAGAACGCCAGGCCCAGCAGGCATTTGCCGATGAAGGCCGGGAGCAATTGCTCCAGCACGGCCGTGCGGTCGAACAGCCCGCGCAGTTGCCAGTCGCTTTTGCTCAGGGGCGTGACCAGTACGCTTTTATTCAGTTCGTCCGGGGTGAGGGCGCCGGCCCATTGGGCTGGCATGCCGCTGTCACGGTTGATGACGCGATGGTTGACGCGATTCTCGATGACCCACATCGGGCGCTGGCCCTCGCCGTCCTGGCGGGTGAGGTTGGCCAGGTAGTTGGGCGCCAGGCGCAATGCCCAATACAGGCGTGAACCGCCGCTGGGCTGGTGCAGCAACAGATAGATGATGGTGCCGTCGTTGCTGTTGCTCAGGTAATAGGACTGGGCGTGGCTGCGCTGTACCAATTCTTCCAGCCAGGCGCTGTCCTGGCTGTCGGTGGCGCTGTCACTGATCATTGCGCCGCTGGGGGCGAGCAGGGCGACGCTGCGCAGTTCCGGCAGCGAGCGTTGCAAGGTGCGCATCAACGCCTGTTGTTGTTCGCTGTCGCGCGGTGGCTCGACCATCGGCAGCAGGTTCAGGGCGATCTTTGCGCTCAGGGCCATGTTCAGGCTGATCTGTTCAGCCAGGTCGGCGCTGTAGTCGATGGTGTATTGCTGCTGGTTCTTCTGGTTTTGCTGCAACTGGTCCAGCAACTGCCAGAACAATAACGCGAGCAGCATGAGGACAAGCGTCGCCAATGCGCCTTTGAGGGTGCCGTGCAGGGGCGCTCCCGGCGCAATATGAGCGGCGCGCAGAGGAGTTGGCGGCGTGACTTTGGACAAGCTGTGATCCTGCGGTTTGGCTGGACTGGCGCGCGACGTGCACTATAAGCCGGACGCCCGGAGGGCGGCTAGCATGCCTTGACTTGTGGCAAAGTGCCAGCCCCGCCTGGCGGGACTAAAGCACGCCGCCGGTGTGGATCAGGCTGTCCGCCAGCCGAGTCAGGATTGCCAGCGTGAAGAGGCCGATAACCACAGAGGCCGTGCGGTTGATCGTGTGCGGCGTCAACCAGGCGTAACCGCGCCGTTTGATGCGCGCGCCAAACAACACCCAGACGCACCCAACCGGCACCACCACAAGGGTGAATTGCGCGACGAACTGCATATACAGGGCCACGTCGGCAAACGTCTGCAGCGGCACGATAAACGAAACGATCAGCAAACCCTTGGGGTTGATCAGCGTCAGCAAAAAGAAATGCAGCCTGGAGACGCGGGCTTCAGGCGCTGATTTGAGTGTTTCGTCGGGATTGCACCACAGCAGGTAGGCGGTCCTGATCAAATAACAGACCGACGCGAACTGCACCAGCTTCAGGCCCCAGGGCGCGCTGTCACCCAGATGGCCGAGCAGGTAGCCCCAAAAGGATATTTGCAGCAGGTAGGCCAGGCACTCCAAAAGGCTCAGTGGCCAGGCGCGCTTGAAGCCGGCGAGTAATCCCGAGCGCAACAACAGCGTATTGGTGGGGCCCGGCATTAATAGCAGCAACCCGAGTGCAGACATGACGCTGAGCATGAAGGGTGTTTCCTGGAGCCGCTGAGGGGGATGGCCAGCTAATCTAACAGATAGATTTCGATACGCTCGGTCACTTAGGTTAACCTTGAGGATTCGCAATGCTATGTACAGCGCCATGACGCTACGTAGGCCTGTTCTCACTTTTTCATGAGGTCCACATTTTGGCTCAATACGTCTTCACCATGCATCGGCTGGGTAAAGTTGTCCCTCCGAAGCGGGAAATCCTGAAAAATATTTCGCTGTCCTTTTTCCCAGGCGCCAAGATCGGCGTGCTCGGCCTCAACGGTTCGGGTAAGTCCACGTTGCTGAAAATCATGGCCGGCGTCGACACCGAGTTCGAAGGCGAAGCCCGCCCGATGCCCGAGCTGAACATCGGCTACCTGCCGCAAGAGCCTCAGCTGGACCCGGCCAAAACCGTGCGTGAAGTGGTCGAAGAGGCCGTCAGCGTGATCAAGGACGCCCAGGCGCGCCTGGACGAGGTCTACGCCGCCTACGCCGAACCGGATGCCGACTTCGACAAGCTCGCCGCCGAACAGGCCAAGCTTGAAGCCATCCTGCAGGCCGGCGACGGTCACAACCTGGAGCGCCAGCTGGAAGTCGCCGCCGACGCGCTGCGCTTGCCGGCGTGGGACGCCAAGGTCGAACACTTGTCCGGTGGTGAAAAGCGTCGTGTGGCCCTGTGCCGCCTGCTGCTGTCGGCCCCGGACATGCTGCTGCTCGACGAACCGACCAACCACTTGGACGCCGATTCCGTCGCCTGGCTGGAGCATTTCCTCCACGATTTCCCGGGCACCGTGGTTGCAATCACGCACGACCGTTACTTCCTGGACAACGTTGCCGGCTGGATCCTCGAGCTCGACCGTGGCGCCGGTATCCCTTACGAGGGCAACTACTCCGGTTGGCTGGAAGCCAAGTCCGACCGTCTGGCTGCCGAATCCAAGCAGCAATCGGCCCATGAAAAAGCCATGAAGGAAGAACTGGAGTGGGTGCGCAAAGGCGCCAAGGCCCGCCAGTCCAAATCCAAGGCACGTCTGCAGCGCTTCGAAGAAATGCAATCGCAGGAATTCCAGAAGCGCAGCGAAACCAACGAGATCTACATCCCGGCCGGTCCGCGCCTGGGTGACAAGGTCATCGAGTTCAAGAACGTGTCCAAAGGCTATGGCGACCGTGTGCTGATCGACAACCTGTCTTTCTCCATGCCAAAAGGCGCGATCGTCGGCGTTATCGGTGGTAACGGTGCGGGTAAATCCACGCTGTTCCGCATGCTGATGGGCAAGGAAACCCCGGACTCCGGCAGCATCGAGATCGGCGAAACCGTGCAACTGGCCTGTGTGGACCAGAGCCGCGACGACCTCGACGGCAGCAAGACCGTGTTCCAGCAGATTTCCGACGGCTCCGACCAGATTCGCATCGGCAACTATGAAATCCCGTCGCGTACTTATGTTGGTCGTTTCAACTTCAAGGGCGGCGATCAACAGAAGTTCGTCAAGGACCTGTCCGGTGGTGAGCGCGGTCGCTTGCACCTGGCCCTGACCCTGAAAGAGGGCGGCAACGTGTTGCTGCTCGACGAACCGTCCAACGACCTCGACGTTGAAACCCTGCGTTCCCTGGAAGAAGCCCTGCTGGACTTCCCGGGCGCTGCCATTGTGATCTCTCACGATCGGTGGTTCCTTGACCGCGTCGCGACGCACATCCTGGCGTACGAAGACGACTCGCAAGCGGTGTTCTTCGAGGGTAACTACACCGAGTACGAAGCGGACCGTAAGAAGCGCTTGGGCGACGCTGCTGCCCAGCCGCACCGTGTACGGCACAAAAAACTGGCCTGATTTGGGTTGGTTTAAAAAAACGGAGCCTTCGGGCTCCGTTTTTTTATGTGTTTTTCAGGGAGATCGAGGTGGACCCATCGCAGGCAAGCCAGCTCCCACATTTGACCGCGTTGATGCAGATGGACTCGATCAATGTGGGAGCTGGCTTGCCTGTGATGGCTGATGACTTATTGGTGCACGGCTTGAGCTGAAATCCCCATTTGGGGGCGAAATACGGTGTTTATTTATATCTAGTGCACCATTTAAATTCATAAAGGCGACATTTTGCGCTTTTCAGGTGCGGCGTGAATTGCTAAGGTCCGGCTCAATCTCATTTAAAAACAATCAATTTGCCGAGACTTTTCATGATCGAATCCGTCGAATCCTTCCTTGCCCGCCTCAAGAAACGCGACCCCGACCAGCCAGAATTCCACCAGGCCGTAGAAGAAGTCCTACGTAGTCTGTGGCCGTTCCTTGAAGCCAACCCCCACTACCTGACCTCGGGCATCCTGGAGCGCATCTGCGAGCCGGAGCGCGCGATTACCTTCCGGGTGTCGTGGGTGGATGATCACGGCAAGGTCCAGGTCAATCGCGGCTTCCGTATCCAGATGAACAGCGCCATCGGCCCTTACAAAGGCGGCCTGCGTTTCCACCCGTCGGTGAACCTGGGCGTACTGAAATTCCTCGCCTTCGAACAGACCTTCAAGAACTCCCTGACCTCGTTGCCCATGGGCGGCGGCAAAGGCGGCTCGGACTTCGATCCCAAGGGCAAGAGCGATGCGGAAGTCATGCGCTTCTGCCAGGCCTTTATGAGCGAGTTGTACCGGCATATCGGCGCAGACGTGGACGTACCGGCCGGTGATATCGGCGTGGGCGCCCGCGAAATCGGCTTCCTGTTCGGCCAGTACAAGCGCCTGAGCAACCAGTTCACCTCGGTGTTGACCGGCAAGGGCATGACGTATGGCGGCAGCCTGATCCGCCCGGAAGCGACGGGTTTTGGTTGCGTGTACTTCGCCGAAGAGATGCTCAAGCGCAATGGTCAGCGGGTCGAAGGCAAGCGTGTGGCGGTGTCCGGTTCCGGTAACGTGGCGCAATACGCGGCGCGCAAGGTCATGGACCTGGGCGGCAAAGTGATTTCCCTGTCCGACTCCGAAGGCACTCTCTACGCCGAAAGCGGTTTGACCGAAGCGCAATGGTCGGCCCTGCTGGAGCTGAAAAACGTGCAGCGTGGGCGCATCAGCGAACTGGCCGAGCGTTTCGGCCTGGAGTTCCGTAAAGGCAAGACCCCCTGGGAACTGGCCTGCGACATCGCGCTGCCCTGCGCCACCCAGAACGAACTCGACGCCGAAGCCGCCCGCACCTTGCTGCGCAACGGCTGCATCTGCGTGGCCGAAGGCGCCAACATGCCGACCACCTTGGAGGCTGTGGATATCTTTATCGAGGCGGGGATTCTGTTCGCGCCGGGCAAGGCCTCCAATGCCGGCGGCGTCGCGGTGAGTGGCCTGGAAATGTCGCAGAACGCCATGCGCCTGCTGTGGACGGCGGGCGAGGTAGACAGCAAGCTGCATAACATCATGCAGTCGATCCACCATGCCTGCGTGCATTACGGCGAAGAAAACGGCCGGATCAACTACGTAAAAGGCGCCAACATCGCGGGCTTCGTGAAAGTCGCCGATGCGATGCTGGCTCAAGGCATCGTCTAAGCCTCGGCCTCGATACGCAGCACTTCGATCAACTGATCGCCGACGGGGCGTTGCCACAGCACCTCGTCGCCGACCTGGGCGCCCAGCAAGGCGCGGCCCAAGGGCGAGCCCCAGTTGATCAAGCCTGCGCCGGCATCGGCCTGGTCTTCGCCGACCAATTGAATGCGCTGCTGTTCGTCCTGCTCATTGGCGAACGTCACCCAACTGCCGATCTGCACCTTGTCGGTGGAGGTGACGGGCGCCACGACCTGGGCGCTCTGCACCCGTTGATTGAAGTAGCGCAAATCCCGCTCAAGGTCCGCCTGGCGCTGTTTATCAGCGTGCTCACCCCTGGCGGATTCGGCGCTGTATTCCTGCTGCAACTGTGCAACCTTGGCCTGCAACTGCGCCAGCCCTTGCGCGGTGAGGCGGTTAGGTTGCTCACTGACCTGGCGCTCCACCGGCTGGTCGGCCTGGGCGGCAGCGTTGTCTTCGTTTACAAAAGCTCGGCTCATGACGTTCTCCCTCTATGGAGTTTGGGCCATGGTCGCCGCGCTTTAGTTTCGATGGATGTCTGAAAGCGACCTATTGCGAGCGATAGGCCCGGGCTGCGTCGCGGTCTTTCTCCTGTTGCCATTCGCGATCACGGTCGTCCCAGTGGTGCTCCTTGTAATCGCGCAACTCCTCGTTCTCGCGCATGGCCTTGCATTGGCGAAAACCATCCTCCCACCCTTCGGCGTATTGGCGGTCCTTCAGATACCGCGGCACGTTCTTGCGAAATTCCCCGGTAATCACCCCCGCCGCCTGGCGACCACTGCTGCAGCCATCATCAAAACCATCGGCAAACGCCGGTGGGTAACCTTTGGCCAGCAACTCCTCATGGGTCGATTGGCAGCCGGCCAACCACATCACTGCACACAGCAATACCGCAGACCGCCACATGGCGTACTCCCTGGCCGTTTCACGGCTGATAGGGAGAGTCTAGAAGGGGATTTGTCGGGGCGGTGTGAAAGGGAGGTGAGAAAGGCGTGGGCAAATCCAAAATTTGCAGGAGCCGGCTTCTCCAGGTTAAGCAGTGCCTAGCAGTGCAGAATGCTCCGCCAATTCCTGCTGGATAAACGCCGCAATCATCGCGCGATACACCTGCTCCGTGACCTCGGGGTTGGCGCCCGCTGCGTTGGACAACTCCCGCACCTTGTCAATCACCTGCTCAACTCGTTGCGCAGCCTTGACACTTTCAGCATCTTTCTTGAAACGCGCCGCCTGTGACACGTAGCGGCCGCGCTCTGCCAGGAGGGTGACGATTTGCTCGTCGACGCGGTCGATATTGTTTCGGACTTCTCCAAGGGTGGTGCAGTTAACGACCATGTTGGTTGAACTCCTGGTTGGATAGGCCATGCGATGTATTTGAATACAGGGCGATCAGTGTGGGAGCGGGCTTGCTCGCGAATGCGGTGTATCAGCCCAAGTTTCCAGTGACTGGCACTGCGCATTCGCGAGCAAGCCCACTCCCACCTGTTGATCGTCGCCAGGTTCCGGTCAGTAGTGATACCACTTCACTTCCAGCATCACTTCATTGACCGGTGTCGACAAATGGCTGTACTCGCGCTGTGCGCTCAGGCGCAGGCCCAGGTTGCGGGACAGTTCCCACTGCTGGTTGAGGCTGATGCTGCGGCGTACTTCGCCGTTGGTGAAGAAGTCGCCCTTGGCTTCCAGGCTCAGGTTGCCCAGTGGGTTTTTCCACAGCACGCCGGTGTTGAAGCCGGCCGCTGGGGAGATGGCTTCGTTGAAGTCGTTGTTGTGTTCCACGCGCACGGTGCCGAGGGCGAAGCCGAGCATGTCGTCGCCCAGTTGCCAGGTACCGCCGGCGCCGCCGTTGACGTGGGCGACGAGGGTTTCGTCGTCGTGCTTGCCCGGTACCCGCTCCAGGCCGCCGGTGACTTGCCATGACCACGGCTGCAGCAGGGCGTTGCGCGGGGTCAGGGAGCGGATGGTGGCCAGGTCCAGTTGCTGCAGTTGCCAGTGGTTGCCTTCGTACTGGCGCAGTTTCATCTGCAGGATCTCGATCTGTGCGCCAAGGGGGAAACCTTCGGCGTTGTCGTTGAGGTCGTGATAGGCCATGCGCAGGCCGTATTCGCCGAAGGCCTTGTCGCCACGGGTGCCGATGCCGGCCTGCCAGGTGCGCGACTCATGGCCGTTTTCCGGGAGACCAGGGGGCGTGATCTTGAGGTCGGGCGCCGGGTTCTGGTTGATCGCGCGCAATAGTTCGAAGCTGCGCTGGGAGCGTTCGGTGTCGCGTTCCAGGCCGTTGGCGCGGTAGCGGCCAAGGCGGTAGGCGGCGTCGATGATCAGGGCCTGGCGGTCGCGGGGCAGGGCCTTGAAGGCCGGCTCTTGCAATTGCTTCTGGTCGTCGCTGACCTTCAGTACCCATTGCTGCTCGTCGCTGTCCAGCGGCTTGGCGCGCTCCAGCAGTTCGCGTTCACGGGAGGGCCGGTAGTCGATTTTCTCCACCAGGCCGGCATCTTTCACGGCCTTGACCGTGTCGGTCGGGATGGCCGTGAGCGGGAACTGTTCGGTCAGGCGCAGGCCGGGACGTGCCACTTGCAGCAGTTCCAGCAGGCGGTAGGAGCAGTTTTCGTCAAAGAAGAAGTAGTCGAACTGGATCTGCTTGAGTTCCCACACGTGCTCGACCATGCGCTCGGTCTCGACCTGCGTGAGGTTGAGGCGGTATTCCCACAGGTCACGGTTTTCGAGGCTGCGGTATTCCGACAGCTTCTCTTGGTAAGGCACCAGGGCGAACAGGCCGGGATAGCCGCCCATCAGGCCTTTCCAGGCGTAGAGGATGCTGTTGTCGGAGCCTTCGATGTAGGCGCCAAAGTTGATCGCATAGCTGAGCAGGGCGGTGTTGTTGCTTTGCACATCGGCCTGGTCGATGCGCAGCAGGGTGTGGCCGAACATCGACGACGGGCTGTTGAGGTAAGCCGCCGGGAAGATCATCACCGCGCTGTGGGGGGCGACGTCCTTGAACCATTGCTTGAATTCTGTGCAGTCCACGGCGGGCAGGTCAGTGAGGTGCAACTGATCCTTGAGCCAGCGGGTACGTGCGGGGTAGACGCATTGGGCGTGTTTTTCACCCAGGCTGGCCGGCGCGTAGAGCGCGTCAACGGTAGCCTTGAGCTCGGCATCCGGGTGGTGGGCACCGTCGGCTGCGAGGAAGAATTTCTTGTCGCTGACATAGCTGCGCCAGCCACTGATCTTGCCGGCTTCGTAATGGCCGAGGGACAGCCAGAACGGATCGTTGGCCAATTGCTGCAAACGTTGATCATCAAGATGCGGGGCCGCGTACAGCGGAGCGCAGGCAAAGAGTGCCATCCAGGCAAAGCGTTTGAGCATAGGGGCAACTTAAGTCGGAAATAATAAAGACCCAAGGAGGAGGCGGGTCCAAAAATAAAACCCGCGCCTTGGTAGGCGCGGGCTGGTCGAGCTTAAGCCTGGGTAGCGTATTTCGCCAGACGGGCATCACTTTTCAGTACAGCAATGGTGTTGTTGTGCACGTCATCAGCGGTCACGTCAGCCTTGCTGAAGATTTGCTGGAAGTGCTCGTGGGTCACGGCAGCGAAGTGCTCGCGATCTTCTGGTGCAACGCCCAGTACCACAGCGTAGGTAGTCAGCGCTTCGCCGTTACCCTTGGCCATGTCTTCGGACAGCTCGTTCATCATGCCATTCATGGCAATCCAGGACTTGCCGCCGTAGGTCAGGGCGCTGTTGGTGCTGCAACCGTTGGTGCCCGAGGTCATGCCGAAGGTGGCGTTACCCGAAGTACCGTTGGTGGTGGAGGCCAGGAAGTGAGCTGGAGTACCGCGCTGGCCTTCAAACAACATGTTGCCCCAACCGCAGTTCGGGCCACCTGGTGCTTCTGCCATTGCATTGAGGGAGACGACGGTGAAGAGAGTACCGAGAAGGATCCGTTTCATAGCTTTGTTCTCTTTGTGTGCAAACCAATGGACAAGGGTTCAGGCACTTCATAGCGCCCTAGGGATCGGTTATTAGTCCAACCCGCGCAGTTTGGAGTTTAGGCACGTTCCAAGGGTTCCGTGTGTTTTTATAAAACAATCAGAGTTGTTGCGTTTTTTTTGTAGGACGCATCCCCTGTCTATGCTTTCCCACAAGCGCGCCTTGCCAGGGTGCGTAACCGGGAGCCAGAATGCCGTCATCTGCCCCGCCTGATGTAAGGAAGCCCGATGCCTGATCCTGTTGCTGCCAGCTTGCGTCTAGCGCCCGAAGCGCTGACTCGCCCTTTCTCCGCTGAACAGTTCAGCTTCTCGACCACCAATGATTTGGAGCCCTTTCGCGGTGTGCTTGGCCAGGAACGTGCGGTTGAAGCCTTGCAGTTCGGTGTGGCCATGCCACGCCCCGGTTACAACGTATTTGTCATGGGCGAGCCGGGTACCGGCCGCTTTTCGTTCGTCAAACGTTACCTGAAGGCCGAAGGCAAGCGCCTGCAGACCCCGGCGGACTGGGTCTATGTGAATAATTTCGATGAGCCTCGCGAGCCTCGTGCCCTGGAATTGCCGGGCGGCGCGGCAGCGGCGTTCATTGCCGATATCAACGGTTTGGTCGACAACCTGGTGGCCACCTTCCCGGCGGTCTTCGAGCACCCGACGTATCAACAGCGCAAAAGCGCCATCGACCGGGCGTTCAACCAGCGCTACGACAAGGCCCTGGATGTGATCGAGCGCCTTGCCTTGGATAAAGACGTGGCGCTGTACCGCGACAGCTCCAACATCGCATTCACGCCGATGCTCGACGGCAAGGCGCTGGACGAGGCCGAGTTCTCGCAGTTGCCGGAAGCCGACCGCGAGCGCTTCCACTCGGATATTTCCGAGCTCGAAGAACGCCTCAACGAAGAGCTGGCGAGCCTGCCGCAGTGGAAACGCGAGTCCAACAACCAACTGCGCCAGTTCAACGAAGAAACCATCACCCTGGCCCTGCAGCCGTTGCTGGCGCCGCTGTCGGAAAAGTACGCGGAAAACGCCGCCGTCTGCGGTTACCTGCAGGCTATGCAGGTGTACCTGCTCAAAACCGTGGTCGAGCAACTGGTCGACGACGCCAAGACTGACGCCCAGGCGCGCAAGCTGCTCGAAGAGCAATACTGCCCCAGCCTGGTGGTCGGCCATCCGGTCAACGGTGGCGCCCCGGTGGTGTTTGAACCGCACCCGACCTACGACAACCTGTTCGGCCGTATCGAATACAGCACCGACCAGGGCGCGCTCTACACCACCTATCGGCAGCTGCGCCCTGGCGCCTTGCACCGTGCCAATGGCGGTTTCCTGATCCTGGAAGCCGAGAAAATGCTCGGCGAGCCGTTTGTCTGGGACGCCCTCAAGCGTTCCCTGCAGTCGCGCAAGCTGAAAATGGAATCGCCGCTGGGCGAGCTGGGCCGCCTGGCCACCGTGACTCTCAACCCGCAGATGATCCCGTTGCAGGTCAAGGTGATCATCATCGGTTCGCGCCAGCTGTACTACGCGTTGCAGGACGCCGACCCGGACTTCCAGGAGATGTTCCGGGTGCTGGTGGACTTCGACGAAGACATCCCGATGGTCGATGAAAGCCTGGAGCAGTTTGCGCAGTTGCTCAAAACCCGTACGTCGGAGGAAGGCATGGCGCCGCTGACGTCGGACGCGGTGGCGCGGCTGGCGACCTACAGCGCACGCCTGGCCGAGCACCAGGGGCGTTTGTCGGCGCGTATTGGTGACTTGTTCCAACTGGTCAGCGAGGCGGATTTCATTCGCCACCTGGCGGGTGACGAGATGACCGACGCCGGCCATATCGAACGCGCACTCAAGGCCAAGGCCACGCGCACTGGGCGGGTGTCGGCGCGGATTCTCGACGACATGCTCGCCGGGGTCATCCTGATCGACACCGCGGGTGCGGCAGTGGGCAAGTGCAACGGGCTGACGGTGCTGGAGGTCGGTGATTCGGCCTTCGGCGTGCCGGCGCGGATTTCCGCCACGGTGTACCCAGGTGGCAGCGGTATTGTCGACATCGAGCGCGAGGTTAACCTCGGCCAGCCGATCCACTCCAAGGGCGTGATGATCCTCACAGGTTACCTGGGCAGCCGCTATGCCCAGGAATTCCCGTTGGCGATTTCCGCGAGCATCGCGCTGGAGCAGTCCTACGGCTACGTGGATGGCGACAGTGCGTCCCTGGGCGAGGCCTGCACCTTGATCTCGGCCCTGTCGAAAACGCCGCTCAAGCAGTGTTTTGCCATCACCGGTTCGATCAACCAGTTTGGTGAGGTGCAGGCCGTGGGCGGGGTCAACGAGAAGATCGAAGGCTTCTTCCGCCTGTGTGAAGCGCGCGGGCTGACGGGTGAGCAGGGGGCGATCATTCCCCAGGCCAACGTGGCCACGCTGATGCTTGATGAAAAGGTGTTGCAGGCCGTGCGTGCCGGGCAGTTTCATATCTATGCCGTGCGTCAGGCGGATGAAGCGTTGAGCCTGCTGGTGGGCGAGCCGGCGGGTGAGCCGGATGCCGAGGGGCAATTCCCGGAAGGCTCGGTGAACGCGCGCGTGGTGGAGCGGTTGCGTGCTATTGCCGAGATGATCAGCGAGGAAGACCTGAAGGAGGCCGAAAAGGAGCTGGCACAACAGGCCCTGGCCGAAGCCAAGCCCACCTGATTTTTTGTCGTGACGCGGTCAAGTGTGGGAGCGGGCTTGCTCGCGAAAGCGGTGTGTCAGAGAAAACTATGCTGACTGACATGCTGCATTCGCGAGCAACCCCGCTCCCACATTGGGCCTGCGGTGTGTTTAGAAATAGTTGGCAAGTTCGTCATTAAATTGACTAGGGTTGGGGGCCGATGCCCGTTGGTCCCTACAACCTTGGTTTGTTTTGGTTTTCTTCTATTCTGTGCTCAAGGGATATCCACAGGAGTCGCTGGATAGAAACAGCCTCGCCCCAGGCGCAGGTTGAACACCGATCTACCGAGGGTCGCCGCCATGCCGCGCAACCTCTGCCTTACTCGCCAGTGCTTCGGCCTGGTCACCCGTATCGAATGCTCCATTCGCCCTCTCGCGGGGGATAACGGGATGTGGACCTTGTTGTTTGCCGCCGGAATGACCGGTGAGCAGCCGTCCACCATCAAGTCCCAAGGCCCGTTTCCAGGGCCATTCGTGGCGGAAAACATTCTGGAATCCATCGTGGACAGCCTGACCCTGCACGGTTACGAGCTGGCGGGCGACCCGCAGATCTGGTGCCTGCACATGCAGGCCCATCTGCGCCAGCTCAACGGCGGGCATGACCGGTTGGCCCTGTAGCCACCCGGTTATTTGCTTTCGGGTTTGTCCAGCTTGACCTCGAAACCGTATTGCACGGTGCTCAGGTCGGTGCGCTGGTAGCTTTCCAGGGTCGTCGGCTGGCCGTAGAAATAATGCACATCAAACGTCGCCGTGCCGTATTCCTCGGCGCGGTGGCTGACGCCGAGGATTTCCTTGAGGTAGTTGCCGCTGGCGTCCTTGGCGTAGAAGCGCCAGCTGTCGGCGGGGAATTCCTTCTGGTCGACCACCAGCGCGTTGTCCTTGAGCGTCAGCCCTTTGGGCAGCTTCGCCACGTCTATCTCGGCTTTCTCGATGGTCGCCAGGAACAGCGGGATCGAGCCCACCACATACGCCGGGTTTTCCGGGAACAGGTTCAGGTCGTAGGTGAGGGTGCCGCGCGCCGGGTTCAGTTCGAACGCTTCGGTGGGCAATTCGATCGGCTCGCCACGTTCGCCTTTTTCGTCGGCGGTGAAGAAAGTCACCGGCGATTCACTGCTGTTGCGCTCATTGCCGACCAGGTCGTCATTGAACGTGAACGGGTGGTCGAATTCGATGTGCGCGGCGCTGGCATCTTCGACCGACTGGCTGATGGTGACGCTGTTTTTCAGCTGGTCCTCGGTCAGGCTTGCGTCTTTGAGCCAACTGGCGGCGCCGTCGTCATACACGGTGACCGGCATCGGCAAGGCCTGCACGGTGGGTTGCAGGCTGTTCTTGTCAAAGCGCAGCACTGGCAGGTCGAGGTCTTTGCGGGTGCGGGTAGCGGTGGAGAAGTCCAGTACGTTGACCTGCAGGTTGTCGATCACGCCATTGAAGTACACCTTGGCGTAGTGGCTGCCCTGCTTGTGTTCGAAGGCTTTCTGTTCATCGGTGAGCTGTTTTTCGAAGGCGTCCGACCAGGCTTTCTGCTTTTGCATTTCGGCCAGTTGTTTCTCGTAGAACGCCACTTGCGCACTGCTTTCGTTGATCGAGCCCGAACGCGTGAGGAATTGCCCGGTGCTGTCCCGCGCCTGTACCAGCAGCGGGTTGGGCGATTCGTCGCCCACCTCGGGCGCCAGCGGTTGGCTGTTGGTCAGCTCGATCTCGGCGTAGTTTTTCTCCAGGAGCAGCAGCTTGAGGCTGATATTGCCTTCGGTACGCGTGTGGCCCACGTCCTTTTTCGACAGGTCAAACGTCAACACCTTGCCGGGCGCGACCACTTCTACCGTGCCCTTGAGGCTCACGGGCTGCGGCTGGCTCTTGTTTTCTGTCTCGATGCCGTCGATGAAGGGATAGGTCACCGTCAGGTCGTCGGGGTTGGTCAGGTTGGAACTGCTGGGGCTCAGCTGGATGCCAGGGTCGGTTTCCGACCATTCCGGTTGAAAGGGGATGACCTTGTTGTTGCTCAAGGTCACCGACTGCCATTCCAGGCCGTGGGGGAAGGGGAACTGGTCGGGGATGTTGAAGTTGAAGGGGAACACCGGCTGCAAGTCGGTCAGGTAGTCGGAATGGGACGTCTTGCGCAGCACGAACAGGCCATTGATGTAAGTGTCGACCAGCGCCTGGGGCGTGGGGTAGTGCTTGAGCAGGGCCAGGGTGTCTTCGCCGTACTCGGCTTCGATGGGCTTGGTGGCGAGCTTGACCCGCGCTCGTTCCAGTAACAGCAGCGAACCGCCCAGGTCGGCGACGGCGTCGCGCAGCTTGGGGTCCTGGATGCTGTCGAGGGATTGTTCGAACTTGGCGGTTTTCTCTTCGAGGGTGGTTTGCTTCTGCTCGTCGCTGGGGGAGCAGCCGCCGGCCAGCAGCAATGCCGCGCACAGGCCGATACTGGCCAAAGGGGATCGCACATCCATCATCTGAGTTTTTCCTGTCCGACGTCATCGAGCCGATTTATTGGGCTCGACACTAGCAGAAAAATTCCCTTACAGATGCCGCACAGGTCAGTTTTCTCGTGGTTACAGGTGTCTTGTAGTGGCTGGTATACTCGCCGCCATTTTTAGCCAAGCTGTGTGAGATCCAATGGAACGCTTTATCGAAAATGCTATGTACGCCTCGCGCTGGCTGCTGGCGCCGATCTATTTCGGCCTGTCCCTGGGGTTGCTGGCGCTGGCGCTGAAATTCTTCCAGGAAGTGATTCACTTGCTGCCGAGCGTGTTCTCGATGGCCGAGTCCGAGCTGATCCTGGTGCTGCTGTCGTTGATCGACATGGCCCTGGTCGGTGGCTTGCTGGTGATGGTGATGATCTCCGGCTACGAGAACTTCGTCTCGCAGCTGGATATCGATGACAACAAAGAGAAGCTCAACTGGCTGGGCACCATGGACTCTTCGTCGCTGAAGATGAAAGTGGCGGCCTCCATCGTGGCGATTTCCTCCATCCATTTGCTGCGCATCTTCATGGACGCCAAAAACGTCGATCCGCAGCACCTGATGTGGTACGTGATCATCCACATGACCTTTGTGGTCTCGGCGTTTGCCATGGGTTACCTGGACAAGGTCACCAAGCACTGATGCCCTGCGCCAGCCTTACTGCTCTACAAAGTAGTAAGGCTGGCGGTTGATCGAGATCTGCTTGATCACCCTTACCGGGGTGGCCAGGCCGTTGGTATGGTCCAGCAACGCAATGTTGCCGGGCTTGGCGCCGAGGTAGTTGTGCAGCTCGGCCTCGGTCTGCAGGATCGGCAAGTAGGCCCGCAGATAAAACACACTGGCGCCGGCGATACGTTCGTTGGGCTGGAACAACACCACTTCCCTGCCTTCGTCTTTAAACGCCTGGACCTGGCTGATCGCCGGCACGAACGACTGGCGCACGTCGGCTTTGGGTGCAAACCAGAAGGCCGCGATCAGGTAGCAACCCACGGCCAGGGTGAACACGCCACCCACCACGCTTGTGTGATGCTTGTGCAACGCGGGTTGGTGGGTTTTCAGCCAGTCCAGCAGTACCCGCGCGTACTCCGCGGCCAGTACGGCGGCGGCGGGTGTGAGTGCCATCAGGTACACGGTGCGTTTGCTCGACGCCAGGGTCAGCAAGGTGAACTGCGCCACCAGCCACACGCTGAAGAACAGGCGGTAACGATTACGCACCAGGCTTTTACGAAAGTGCCATAAGCCCAAGTACACCAGGATGTTCCACGGCAGGAACGCCTCGGGCAGCTTGGCGATGTAGTAGTAGAACGGCTCGTAGTGCCCGGCTTCGACAAACGAACCGCTGAACCGGCCGACGCTGTTGGTCAGCAGCACCTCGGTCACCGCCTGCATCCCGCCGCGCTGGTACAGAAAGCCCAGCCAGATGATCAGCGGCACCAACGCCAATACAGTAAACAGTGCCGGCTTGAGCCAGTCGCCAAGGTGCAGGCGCTTGTCCATCAAGCTCGTGCTGGCCAGGTACACAAAAATCACAATGCCTGGCATCGCCAGGCCCAGCACACCCTTGCTGAGCGTGGCGATCACCATTCCCGCGGTAAACAGTGCCCATGCGCCTGTGCTGGAACCTTGGCTGTCGGGCCGTACGGCTTGGTAGAACGCCAGCAACGCGGTGGTGACGCCGAGGGTCAGCAATGAATCCTCACCGACGCCGCGCACATTGCTCCAGTAGCTGGCCATGGTCGCCAGAATCAAGGCGGCGCTGAACGCCAGCGTCTGCGGACGCCCGAACCTGCGCAGCATTCCATACAGCAGCATCACGCTGAACAACCCGGCAAACGCCGACGCCAGGCGCACCGCCCAGGTGGTGCCGCCAAACAGACGAATCGCCCCGGCATCGATCCACAGGCTCAGGGGTGGTTTTTCCAGGAAGGGCTCACGAAACAACTGGGGCACCACCCAATTGTTGTCCAGGTGCATGGCCATGGCGATCCCGGCCACGCGGGCTTCGGTGGAGCCTTGCAGCTCGTGGTTACCCAGGGCAAAGAAGAACAACAGACCAGCAAGCAGGAACAGCAGGGGAGCGGGACGCGTCATGAATGTGGCTACCAAGGCAGGAGGACCGTCCGGGGGGAACGGTCATTGCAATGGGCTAGTATCCGTTGGTGTTTCTGAATATTTCGTGAACGAGTGTTGGATTTTTGTAAGGCTGATTTTGCCGTTATGGCGTTTTCAAACTGGGCACGGCAGCTTTGCCTTGGGCCGTCAGCACCGGCTCCAATTGCTCCCAGGTAAAGCTCAGCTCGTTATCACAGCCATCGCCCTGCGCGGGCGTCGAGAGCTGCAGGCCCTGGGTGTTAAAGCTCAAGTCGAAGGTGGAGTAGCTGGTCACCGCCGGGCACCCTTCGTCGACGGTGGTTTGCTTGGAAAGCCAGGCGCTGAACGCAGCGGGCAGTTTGACCTGGCCCGAGTAGGGGCTGTCCCATTGCTCATGGCCTCCCAGCCACGTCCAAGGGTCAACCTTTTCACCGGTTTGCAGGTTCCAACTGTGCAGGCCCCAACTGATGCCCCCGCGCCCGTAGCCTGCCGACCAGCGATAGAAACGCACGGTGATCCAGTGCGATGACCAGTAGTACGGCTCCACCGTGATCTCGCTGGTTGTAGTGCCGCCACTCTGGTCCAGTGAATTGCGCCGCTCTCTGTAGAAATCAGCCTGGCCTTCCGGGTTGATGGCCATGCGCGCGAGGTCGCGGTTTATTTCGTCGATGGCCGCCCCGTCGCCTTCGAGTTTCAGGATGACCTGCCCACCTTGGGTCTTCACTTGATAGGCGTGCTCGGCGAAGGTCTTCCTCTCGACCTTTACCGCAGGCGGCACGGCTTCAAGCGGGTTGTTGTAGGTGTCGCTGGCGCAGCCATCGGCGTCTGCACGTTTGAGCACCAACGCCAGGCTTTTACCGCCCAGGGCTTTGCTCCAGGTGCCGGTCAGCGTATCGCCTTGCGGATCATCCAACTGCCAGAACCCGGTTTGCCCGTCCTCCACCCACGGCTCACTGGCGTTGGCTTGGGTAAGCTGAATGGGCGTGAGAATACGCTGGTAGTAGTAGCTGCCATTGGCACCGTGGGCGCCGTTGAAACAGACGGTGATCGCGGACTTGCCCAAGGTGCCCGTCCAGACACCGGCCAGGTCGGCGGCGGTTGCGAGCAGAGGGGCGCAGGCGAGGGCGAGCGCGGCGAGTGGCTTGAACACGGGTATCGGACTTCCGGTTGTCTGATAGAGGAGAGCAGGGTAATCGCAAGTGGGGGCGGATTCCAGACTGACAGCAAAAGGCCGAGTCGCTGAACGCGTCTCGGCCTTTTTGTTACTGGAATGTTTGTGTGTCTTGGGTGAGGACCAGCACGCGCTCAACCAACAACTCGCCCAGCACGACCAGTTGCTGGGTGGCCAGCACCTTGTGACGGTGGGCGCCCTCGAGTTCGAAAGCCAGGCCGGTGGTCATGGCGTTGAGTGAGGCGAGGGTTTCGCTGGCTTGAATTAGCAGGGTTTCGGGGGGGGATATCCGGAGCGATGGTGAAGAGGGTTGCGGAGGGGGGATTGGGGGTGATCTTTTTCATGATGAAGCTCCCACACTGTTTAAGGAGCTACCGCCCCCTGCTGTCAAACAGGAATGGGTGGCAGCTGTACGCGGGTTGACAGGCCGGAAGTGTAGGAACCCGGCGCACCCGAAACTACAAAGACCAATACTCTTACGACATAAGGTTATAAAAACACTTTTGAGCGAACTGCCTGCACCTGAACGATCCTCTGGATGACCACACTCGTTAGTTACGTTGCACTCACGGCAGCAAAGTCGCCGATCGCTTGCGCACATAGCCGCTGGCCGGAACCTCGGTGACTTGCACAGAAAGATCCACCTTATGCCGCAGCAGCGCAGGCGCAAAGATATCGGCCATCACCTCAAGCAGCGCCGTGCTGATCGCGCGTCGCTGCTCATCGTCGCCGGCCTTGCCGGTCACCGTGGAGACGTTGAGGTGGATGAAATGCTGGCGCTCGTCACAATCGCCAACGAACGCGTGGTCGTAGCTGACCAGGCGGGTTTTGACCAGGTCCAGTCGCAACCCCGACACTTCGACCAGTGTTCGATGCAAACGCTGGCAGGCACTTTTGAAATCAACCTCGTCAGCTACCCCTGCGGTGTACTCAAGATAGACATGTGGCATGTTCGGTTTCCCCTCATGTAATAGAACGCCGACCGGCAAGTGCCGGTCGGAGTACACGGCTGTCAGCGGGTCGGGATAACGGGAAACTTGGGGTGCTCCATGGGCATGTCGAGCGTCAGCCCAAGCGGGTCGGTGCGATGGTTCGAGGCGCCGGTGTAGCGCGCCGACACCGGCAGCCACAGGGTGGAATACACCCAGCGCGGCACATTGGAGCTATTGGCAGGCGCCGCATGGATCACGTTCATGTCGTGCACAGTGGCATCGCCGGCCTTGAGTGCAATGGGCGGCGACATCTCGAACTCGTCCAGCACCCAAGGGTGCTCGTCGAGCAAGGTCACGTTGTCGCGGCGGTTGAAGTAACGCCCCAGCATGCCCGCTCGATGGCTGCGGCTGAGAAACTGCATGGTGCCCATTTCCGGCGTCAGGTCGACCAAGGCGATCCAGATATTCAACGCGCCCTGCCGATCCAGCGGATGGTGAGGAAAGTCCTGGTGCCAAGGGGTGTCGCCACCGGCCTCGGACTCGGGGTTCTTGGCGAACACGTGGTCGGAATAGAACCGCACTTCCTCGCCCACCAGTTGCGACGCAATGCTGGCCAGCTGAGGCGAATGGCTGAGCGCCTTGATCTGCGGGCAGGTGCTGGAGACTTCATCCCAGCGCGCATACCAGCGGTAGGCATTCTCGATCTGCTTGCCCGGGTCGTTGCGATCGACCGTGCGCGCCACCTCGCCCATGCGGGTCTTGGCCTCCTGGAGCAACATCTGCACCGTCTCGGCGTTGATCACATTTTCCAGTTTCATCCACCCATTGGCCCGAAAATCCAGGATTTGCTGGGCATCCAGTTGGCGCGGCGCGTAGCCGGAATTTGCCTCGGTCTTCATGACTGCTTGCATGTTCAATCTCCATTGCTTCCAGGGTTTATTGAGCACTGCTTCAGGCGGCCGATTGCGCGGCCAGGGGTTGCTTGCGCAACAACACGAGCGTCAACGCCCAGCCCGCGGCCAACAGCAGCGAGGACAGGGCGATAACTTGGGCGAACCCGTGGCCGAACTGGGCTGCATCGGTCACGTTGATCAACAGGCTGAAGATGGCCACTCCGATCAGGCCACCCACTTGGCGCGAGGCATTGACGATGGCCGAGGCCACGCCGGATTTATCGCTGCTGACGTGGTTGACGGCGGTGGCGGTCAGGGTGGGCACCGTGAGTGAGATACCGAAGCCGATCACAAACATTTGCACGGCGATGTTGGCGTAAGGCGCGCCACCCACGAAGGGTGTCAGTGCCACCACGCCGAGCAACGCGATGGCCAGGCCCAGCGCTAGCAGGCGCCGCTCACCCAACTTGGGCAGCCAGCGGGCAGCCAGCTGATTGCCGAAGAACAGCACCCCGGTCATGGGAATAAAGGCCAGCCCGGTATTGATCACCGAGTAGTGATTGACCTGCTGTAAAAAGATGCTGAACACGAAAATCAGCCCGTAGAACACGAAGTTCACGATCACGCCCAGGATCGAGGCCAGGCTGAACGCCGCGTTGTTGAACACCGTAAGCGGCACCATCGGCCGGGCCGTGCGCGACTCGACCCACAAAAACCCGAGCAAGCCGCCGACAAAGCACACGGCATGCACCGCAACGCGCAGGTCGACACCGTTCTGGCGGCCCAACTCGATCACCGCGTAGGTCAAGTTGGCCAAGGTAAACAGCGCCAGCAACTGCCCCCACAAATCGAAACCGCCTTTGTGGTTGGCCGGGATACGTGGCGCATTGATCAGGCACAGCACGATGCCGATCAGGCCAATGGGCAAGTTGATGAAAAAGATGCTGCGCCAGCCGAACACACCAATCAGCAAGCCGCCCACCACCGGGCCGGCGGCCAGCGCAATGCCGGCAACGCCCGCCCACAAGGCAATGGCCTTGCTGCGTTCGGCGGGCACCTCAAAGGTAATTCGCACCAGCGCCAGGGAAGTGGGCACCAACAGTGCCGCGCCGATGCCTTGCAGCGCGCGAAAGCCGATCAGCGCGGGCAAGGTGTCCGCCAGGCCGCAACCGAGCGAGGCCAAGGTAAAGACCGCATACCCCCACAGGAAGATTTTCTTGTGGCCAAACCGGTCACCCAACGCGCCACCGGTCAGCAAAAACGAGGCAAACAACAGCGTGTAGGCGTTGACGATCCATTGCAGTTGCAGCACGTCGGTGGCGAACTCGGCCTTGAAGCTTTCAAGGGCCACGTTGACCACGCTCACATCGAGCAGTACCACCACAAAGCCAAGGCAGGTGGCGAACAGGGTCAACTTCTTATTACTGGAAGTATCCATTATCAATTCCTCAGGAGGTGTGGAGCGCAGCCGGCAGCGACTCCAGGGTCGCCTCGATCTGCGCCTTGAACGCCAGTGCCGTAGCGCGCTCGACTTTCAGCGAACTGAACGCCAGCGCCGCATGCCAGTTGCCATTGAACCTGCCCAGGTGCAGGACGAAGTCGTAGTTGCCGCCGGAGCGGTTAACCAGGGTTGAGAAACCGAGCACAGCCGGCGCGGGGTGAGTCAAGAAGCGGTCGAGCGGCCCGGTATTGGTAAAAGCCAGTGCGGGTCGCGGGCCGTCGTTGGCCGCACTGGCTGGGGGGGCGCCCAGTTGCGCGCGGCCCTCGGCGACCGCCTGCGCATAGCGCTCAATACAGCCGATCACGCCTGCGTTTTGCCGTGCAAAGGCGGTTCTGCGCACATCGATCAGGCAGGCCTTGGTCAACGGATGGCCATGGCTGGCGGGCTCACGCAGTGAATACGCGGTGAACAAGTCGAACGCCGGCACATCCGCGAAGCTCAGATAACTGTGCGCCAGCACCCCACCCCAAATGGCATTGGTGGTGAAGCCAGACCCCGCGCGCAGTTGATCCAGGCGTTCTGTGGCCTGGTGGCTGACCTGCAGCCGGACAAAATCGGCGTAGCTGGCTTTACCTGTCTCAAGGGGTGACCCGCGCCAATGCTTCAGGCGGATATGGAACGCCTGCGACACCCGGCTATCGAGGCTCGCGGGCATCGCACCGAGGTAACCGGCCAGGCTGTTGACCAGCCTGGCGGTGCTGTAGCCGTCGGAGATCGCATGGTTACGCGTCAGCAGAATGTGGGTCTGGTTGATCTCGGCATCGGCAACCACTAACGCGCGCCAGCCCTCTTGATCCCCCAGCAAGCGGTTCAATTCAAGCTTGAGCAACACGTCGGTACGCTGCGACGGTGGCGTCGTGCTGGTCGACGACTGCACGTGATTGTCGACCGGCACAAACCCGTACCGGTCATCACCGACAGGCACAATCTTCTGGTGCAGGAACGGGTACTCCGCCACCAATTGCGCGAACGCTTTGCGGGCCTGCACAGGGCCCACACACCCAGGCACTGTCAGCAACGAGGTCACCTGCGTGTTGCCGTTATGTTGCAAAAAATTCTGGTGAAAGCGCTGTTCCGTTTCGTCGAGCAAGCGGTGCGGTTGCATGGCTGGCCTCCCTGGCAGTGCCTATCGGTCGATGAACTGCATCATTCGCTGCTCGTAACGCTCACCGGCAACCGCCCACTGCCCCAGCAAGGCCTCGATCGCCTGAAGCTGCTCATCGCTGAGTACGCAGTGGTCGGCGGCGACGTTTTCTTCCAGGTAGGCCACTCGTTTGGTGCCGGGGATCACCGCCAGGTGCGGGCTGCGCGTCAGCAGCCAGGCCAGCGCCAGTTGCGCAGGCGTCATCGACCAGGAGGCGGCCAGCGCCAGAATCGACTCGGTCAGAAAGGTATTGGCCGCGAAGTTTTCCTCGCGAAAGCGCGGGTCCTGCTGGCGGAAGTCATTGGCGTCGTAGTGCGTGGCGCTGACGGCCTTGCCGGTCAAAAAACCTCGGCCCAAGGGGCAGAACGCGACGTAGCCGATCCCCAGGTTGTGCAGCAGCGGCAAGATCTCTTGCTCGACATTGCGCTCCCACAACGAGTACTCGCCCTGGACTACAGATATCGGGTGGGTTTTATGGGCGCGTTCGATCGTGCTTGTCCCCACCTCACAGAGGCCCAGGTACTTGACCTTGCCCTGCTCAACCAGGCGCCCCATCGCGCCTACCACCTCTTCGATGGGAATGGTGGGGTCGAGCCGGTGCTGATACAGCACATCGATGTGGTCCGTGCCCAGCCGTTTGAGGGAGGACTCGACGACCTTTTGCAAATTGCTCTGCGAGCTGTCGACGCCAACGATCTGGCCGTCGACGATGCGAAAACCAAACTTGGTGGCGATCACCACCTCTTCACGCCGACCGGCAAACGCGCGCTGCAACAGCCGCTCGTTGGTAAACGGCCCATACGCCTCGGCCGAATCGAAGAAGTCCACGCCCAGCTCCAGCGCACGGTGCAGGGTACCCACCGATTCGTTGTCATCCGTCGCGCCATACCACTGGCTCATGCCCATGCAGCCAAGGCCGATGCGGCCGACACGCAGCCCTTGAGTACCCAATGTGATCTTGGAAACCATGGAATCGCCCTCCTTGTGATACTGATCGTTCTACATAATTTTCAAAAAATCGGTTCTCCGTCAACACAAAACTTCAATAAGTAAAATTTAATTTTCGCCTAAACGCCGAAAGAACGATCCAGAAACCGTCCTAAAAACCTTTGAATAACAGATGCTTGTTCGATAAAAACGACGCTTTATTAATCTCGTCATATAAACCAAATGATTGGATCCAATAACTAGAAATATATTGACACATAAATTTCGGAGGACTAAACACTCGCAACAGAGACATACCAGTCTCTCTTTCCTTTCACGTGATCGAGGACGAACGCATGGGCAAGATGGACTCTTGGATCGGCCATTGGGAACGCAGGGTGCCGACCTTCAAAGCTGAATGCGCCCAAGCGCAAGCGAACTATTTGGAAAGGCTCGACAAACCCCTCAGGACACAGGAACACGTGCTTGAGGACATCATTTCGGTGTGCCAGAAATCGCTGTTCTGGAAGGAAAACGGCTTTCACGTCAGCCACTGCAACGGCCGCATCACCCGCACCAACATCCCGGTCATGACCTACGAAGGGTTCCGCGAAATCCTGGTGCGTGAAGGCCAGCAAAAAGGCGGGATACGGCCGTAGACGGCGGGGATACCGTGAGCTTTACCTGAGTTTTTGCGACATATGGGCGAAACACCGAATGGAGACTGAGATAGACTGATCTATATTGTAATGTTACGGTTTTCGCCCATCCCAACTACTTGAACCTGGAGTTCCGAGTTGTCCGTATCGAAGAAGCAGCATGTCGTCGACACTGCTACCAGCCTGTTTTCCCAGCACGGTTTCCACCCCGTAGGTGTTGACTGGATCATCGAAGCGTCGGGCGTCGCCAGAATGACGATGTACCGTAACTTCAACGGTAAGGAAGACTTGGTCAAAACCGTGTTGACGCAACGCTCGGCGCATCTGATCGAGCAATTGAAAGCGCGCATGGATGAAAAGCCCAGCCTGGAAGAAAAGATCATTTCGATCTTCGATTGGCGCGGGCAGTGGTTCTGCTCCACCAGCTTCGCCGGTTGCCTGTTCGGCCGCGCAGTGGCCGAGTTTCCGGAGCACTCTGACATCCGCGAGATCGCCCTCGACTACAAGCACAAACTGCATGTGCTGGTAGAACACGAGATAGCCCGCCACCACACCCCCGATACAGCGAAGACCCTCGCGACCTACATCATGATGTTGCTCGACGGGGCCACGGTGAATGCCCAGGCCTTCAGCAAAAGCCACTTTGCCGGCGATGCCTGCGATGCGGCGTTGATGTTGCTTCGATTTAACATGGGCAAGCAGATTCGCTGAGCGTTTTAGCGGTGTGCAGCGATGTCTGATAGCTGCATCTCTCTCGCCTACCTTTGTCACACCCTGGATGATCGAGGTGTTCATTTGGGCGCAGGGAGCGCCAGATGTCCTCGGCATAGGCCTTGGTAGCGGAGTCTTTTTTCAGCTCAAACCAAGCAGTTTCGACCGCTATCCAGTCCGCTACAGGATACTACTCGGCTTTCCTCTAGTTCATTCGCATCGCCATCCGTAACTTTGCAAACCGGCGTTGCCTGAGGGGAGCGATACTGACTTTTCCAATTCCTGTTACAGACGTTCTGCGGCCGTGATGTGCTTGAAGCTGTTTGCTTTGCAGAAGATTGTCGCCATTAACCGATGTCTCGCAAAGTGCCGGCGTATAGCTGATAGATTTCGGGTAGCAATCAGACACACTCGCCATCAGTCAACGCTATCGTCAGCTACGTGGGGTTTGTAGTGCGTGGTAACCATAGTCGGCCCGCGCCTGGCGCAAAGGCACTCCCGCCTCGATAGCCGCACGGATATGCTCTTCGGCCTGGTGGATTTCTTCGGCGACCGTCAGCACTTCGCTCAGCGACCCGGCCGGAATCACCACCAGGCCATCGCCATCGCCGCGCAACCAATCATCGGGCTGTACCCGCACGCCGCCCAGCGTCACGGGCGCCTGGATCGCTTCGACACGCACACGATCCTTGCCGGTGCGCATCCAGTTACCTCGGGAAAAGATCGGGTAGTTGAGCTCCAGCGCACGGTCGACATCGCGGCAGATACCGTCAATCACCGTCCCGGCCAACTGATTACGGGCGGCGGTAGAGGTCAGCAAGTCGCCCCACACTGTGGTGTCGAGCCGCGCTTGGTTGTCGATCACCACCACTTGGCCCGCCTCAAGGTCGTCGATGTAATCCCCCACCGAGCCGCCGTCCAGGCCAATAGGACCGTAGCGCAGGGTCCAGGCTTTGCCTGTGAGATTGAACGTGCGATCCAGGGGCATGATGTCGGTGCACTGGCAAACGATTTTCAGGCGGTCCATCGCGTCGCTGAGGTCGGTGCAACTCAGGGCGTTGATACGGGTAAAAATAGAGGTTTGCATGATATGGCCTTCCTTGTGTCCGGTCGGTTAACGCACGATGGCGGCGTTACTGAATGCATGGATCTTGTCGACGATCTGGCGCGATGCCGACCTGATTGCCGTGGTGGTATTGCCGGCAATATGCGGCGTCAATTGCGCGCGGGGAATGCCGGTCAGTGGAGAGTCGAACCGGTCCTTTTCCAGGGCAAAGGTATCGATGGCGACCGCCTTGATATGCTTGGGAAACTGGCGCATGAAGGCTGCCAGTTGCTGTTCGTCAACGATCCCGCCGCGTGCGGTATTGATCAGGATTGAACCTTGGCGCATCTGCCGGAACTCGGCAGTGCCGAACAAACCTCGGGTCAGCGTGGTTAGCGGGACGTGGATCGAAACGATGTGCGCCTCGGCCAGTAACTGCGCCAGGTTTGCTCGTCGTTCAAGCTCAAGGCTGCGCGCCACCGGTTCGGTGAAACGCTCCGACCCGGTGGCGATCACCTTGATGCCCAACACCGTAGCCTTGCGTGCTACCTGCCGGGCAATGCTGCCGGTGCCCACCAGCCCAAGCGTGAGTTCGGCGTATTCGGAGGTAGGTGCCAAGGCGCCTTTTGCCCAATGGCCGTTGTGGGTTTCGGCGTTGTAGTAATCCAAATCGCGAGACAGAAACAGCGCCTGGGCCACGACGTATTCGGCAACAGCGGCCGCGTTGGAGCCCGGCGTGTTGAGTATCGCCACGCCACACTGCTCGCACTCTAGTCGATCAATATGGTTAACCCCGGTGCCTGCCTGGGCAATGGCGCGCAGTGGTGTAGACAGCGCGGGTGAGGTGGCTGCGCGAATCAGGCTAGCGCCGAAGGGGATATTCAGGCGTGTCTTGAATACGCTATAACCCCCGGCCTGATTCACGGCAGCAATAAAGTCAGGCTCGTCGTGGCAGTTAATCTCGGCATACTGAATGCGCGTGGTGTAATGCTGCCGGATGCGGTCCTTGTCCGCGAAATAGTGCAGATTGAGGGTAACGGCCAGGCCCAGGTTAAGGAAGCGATCGACTTCTTCAAACAGCAACGGTGGCCCGGGGGCGTCGAGTATCAGGGTAGTAAACGCCATACAGTTGATCCTCTTGGAGGGTAGCGCCTGCCGATACCCAGGTTGCCCTGGGTATCGGGACTGATCACCAAGTGAAATGTTGGGCGCTGGTGGGATCGACCAGACCTGCATCGGTACTGGCGGCCGCGAGGAACCCGCTGTAGAAATCATTCAGCGACGAAGACTGGATGAACTCGGGATTGCTTTTGGCGTAGATAAGAAACAACCGATAGATTCTCAGGTTCTTTTCCTTGCGGTAGACCTCTGCCTTGAGGCTAGGCCACGGGTTGAGCAAGCTGCTTTCCTTGATTTTCCATGGATCCACCCACTCGGTGCCGGTAATGGCTCTGTACACGAAGCGCTTACCTTCAATCACTTCCAGGTGCAGGCTGGCCAGCAGCTGTTCGGCCGTTCCGACTGCTTCGGTCTTCAAGGCTTCAGCCAGCGCCAGGATGTTGGTCTTCTCCGGGATGCTGCCGGTCAAGGTCAGCCAGGCGCATTTCAGGTCGGTCCGCGCGATGGCATAGGCCATACCTTTGACGTAGGTATGAAAACTCTCATCCTCGTTAAACGCCGTCGACAATTGCGCTGCCGGCTCTCGCGAAAACTGCCCGACGCCGATCAGTTCGCTGTGTAACCCACCGGCCAACAGCGCACGGGTCCAGGGAATCGCACGAATGGCATCTGGCCGGGACTCGAAAACCTTGATGTTAAAGATGCGAGAAGGCGGCCTGGTGCCCTTGGCGGTGGCCCTGACCACATCGAATCGCGCCAAGTCCCGCAGCAGGGAAGGCAGGGCTGGATGCTCGAAGAATGTCGCCTGGTAGCGGCGCACCACCTCAGTCCAGCGTTGAATCCTGCCCGTAACGACCTCCTCGGACGGTTGCGGCTGGGGCTCGGCGTGCATGCGGTACAACTGGCTGAGGAAGTTGACGGACTGGTTGCGGGTCAGCAGATTAGCGCGCATCTCCGCGCACCCGGCCAGCATGAAGCGGGTTTCCGGACCCTCCAGCGCACCGAACTCCTGCAAGGTCTCGGCGATCACTCCGTTACACCGTGCGTGTTCCCCGCCCATGATTACGTGGACAACCACCTCGACACCGTAGCGGGCCGCGATCCGCTTGTGCTGGTTGGCAATCGCCATGTTCAGTTTGTGCATGGCCTTGCCGCCTTGCTTGCCGGTGTCGCTGGGGCCAAACGTGATGTACTGGCGGTTGCCCCGCGTTGCCAGGTGCTGGCGGTACAACGGGTTTTCGTACACCTCATGCACCGTGGCCAGCGTGCGCTCGGCACCTGCCAGGTCTTCGGGTTGCAGGGCGATGTCGATACCGTCCCGCACCTGGGCCGCCTTCATCAGGAACAACACCTCCAGCGCGCTGAGGGCCGAGGTGTATTCGGCGATCCCGTGGATTTTCATGCGGTCGCGATACCGATCGATCATTTCAAACCGCTCGAGCGCATTGCGCGCATCGTGCATGCGGATGTAGCTCGGGTCCTGCTCCATCAGCGCGATGTAATCCTGGCCGGCGTATTGCTGGGCTTTCTTGGTGTAAATCGACGCGGTGCGTTGCAGATAGCCTTGCCACAGGGCAGCGGGAGCCTGGGACTCGTGGCCTTCCAGCGCGACCTCAAGCGCGGCCTGGCGCGCACGCTCATCCAGCTCATGATAGTGCCGGCCCTGGCCCAGGCCGATGGTTTCCAGCCACTGGCTGGAAAGAATCTCATCGACCACGCTGCTGAACATCTCAGCGTTTTCACGAAACTCGATATCCAGGTAGTGAAAGCCAAACGCATGCACCCGCAGCAGCAAGCGGTCAATGGCGGCCGGCTGGGTAAAACGGATGCTGCCCAGTGCTTCGATCAGCTCGGCGGGCTGCTCGAAATGCTCTGGATGATCCTTGCCCAGGCGTGCGCGAATCTCTTCCAGGCGATGCCGTGCGCCGCCGTCCTTGATCAGGCTGTCTATATCAGCGATATAGCGATTGCGCAGCGCGGTTTCCAGCGCCACGACCAGGGTTTCGGTGTGCTGGTTGGTGTCATAGGGGCGGCCATCTTTGTCGCCGTATAACCAGGTAAACAAGGTCAGCCATTTTTCCTGCGGCGCCAGGCCCAGGGCGTGATGCACGTCGGGTAACGCGTCATACACACTGTCGGCGTAAAAAATCTGCGACTCGATATCGGTGCCATTACTGCCCGACCACACGGCGTTGTACAACTCCAGCAGGAGCTGCGCAGTGGCCTGGGGCTTTTTCATGCCACGGTCTTCGACGTGCTGCGCCAGTTTCTGCAAGACCAGCATGACGGAATGCTTGAGCTGGTCGGTCTCTTTGCACAGCAGCCCCAGGCTGATATTTACCCCCGATGGGGCTGCAATCAACTGCGAGTCGAGCGTGAGCAACTGACGGGGCAGGTTGGCTTGCGAAGCGATCTGGGTGGCCACACTCCTAACCGACAATTCGAACAGCAGTTGCTTGATCAGCAACAGTTTCCAGAAAGCCTCGACGTCTTTGCTGGAGCGGGATTCGAAGAACGCCTTGCCCAGAGCCGCCGCCAGTTTCGAATCAGCCTTGTCCAGATACGACAACGTATCGATTTCGGCGTAGATCCTCAGGCAGGCGCGAGTGTGCGGGGTTTGCGAAGCATCATCCATGTTTGCCTTGAGTGCGTGCTCCAATGCTCGCCATAGAACGTCATGCAGTAACGCGGGGTTGGTATGGCCGATTGAGGGGCGAGTTGACGCGTTTTCCAGTATGGAGTTGATCACATGATTCATGGGTTCAAGCCTCGATAATTGTACAAATCCCTTGTTTGCATTGCGCCAAACAGACACAAGCAAAATCATCAATGTCCCAGGCTTAACCCACTGCGTCACAACGAACGGAACTCACCTGTTCGCCGACAGAAAGCCCTTGTCGGTACCGAAAAGCGGCAATAAATTCGAAACAACTCGTTACATCTGTTAGCAATAAAGCACGCCCCCGTTTTCTCGACAAAAGACCTTTTTGGAATAAATGGCATCGAAAAAATGATAGGGAGCTATTCAATATAATTGGATGAAGCTCTAATTTCGAACGCCAATATTTTCTTAAGCTTCTGTTTTTTCGAGGAGAAAAAAGCTGAAAGAAAAAATAGCCAAAAAAGCGTTGGTGGAACGGGGAGGTATTTTCTAGATGAATATGAAAAAAGTTTCACGATGCTAACAGCTGCTCCCCGCTCCCATACGAGAGCCTTATATGATCCAAATAAAACTATCGGAGGTTAAATACGCCAGTTGGCGCTGGAAAGCTCGTCTCGGCGGCTCCCTTGATGGTGATCGACAAGCTATTTCAGCGGTGGGTGATCACGTGCGAAGATCGCAAGTCGTTGTTGACTGATAGATCATTCAAGCGTGAGTCCCTGAGTGTGGGAATGCAGAGCCTTCCCACACTCAGGGACTTTGACTTAGGAGCGCAGGCGTGCGGAAGGTTTTGCGATAGTCGTGAAGCCTGTCCCCATACTGCACCACACGGTTACACGGTTTTTCGCCGGTGCCGCCAGCTCTAGGATGCTCAGCGTATCGGTACGACGTTGAAGTCTCTGGTGTAATTGATCGCGGTTGCCGAAAGGCTGCCGGTGGCCGCCTTCTGGATATGTTCACTCCACCAGGCCATCATCGGACGCCGGCGTTCGATGTAATCCGCCAGGTTGTAGGCGCTTCGAACTTCGTCTTTATCGACATGCGCCAGCGCGACTTCGATTAGCTCCGGATCCCATCCATGCTCATTCAGGATTGTGCTGGCCATGGAGCGCATGCCGTGGCTGACTAAGCGGTCCTGAAAGCCCATTCGTTTCAATGCCATGTTGGCTGTCTGGCTATTCGCGTGGGTGCGCGGATTTCTATCTGACGGGAACACATACCCTGTGGCCGCTATGGGGCTTAAGCGTCTCCAATAACGAGAGTGCATGTTCGGTCAGCGGGATTGTGTGCGGACGACGCTTTTTCATTCGCTCTGGAGGGATGGTCCAGATGCGTTTTTCGAAGTCGATGTCTGCCCATCGGGTAGTCGCCGCTTCGGCAGGGCGGGTCATAGTGTGTAGCTGCCATTCGATCAGGCAGCGGGTCGTCCGCTTGATGCTGGCGTTCGCGATTTCCATCATGAGTTCCGGAAGCTCATCTGGTGGTAGCGCTGCCATGTTCTCTTTCTTGGGTTTCTTGAACACCGCTCGAATGCCGCTGAGAGGGTTGGCAAAGATCATTCCGGAATTGACCCCGTAGGTCATGATCTCGTTAAGGCGCTGGCTCACTCGCTTAACTGTCTCGAGGCTGCCTTTGGCCTCAATCGGACGAAGGAGCTTGATGACTATTGGGGCGCTGACTTCGGAGAGAGGCGTTGATTTCATGCTCGGAAAAACATGCAGTGTGAGGGAGCGCCAAATGTCTTCGGCATACGCCGGCGTGACGGAATCCTTCTTCAGCTCGAACCAGGCGGTGGCCACGTTCTCGAAGGTGTGTTCCGTTTCCGCTCGTTTGGCTTCCTGTAGCTCATTGCGCTGAGCTTTTGGGTCGATGTCCTGTGCAAGCAGCTCTCTGGCCTCAACGGTTTTCTTCCTCGCTTGCGCAAGAGAAACCTCGGGATAAGAGCCGAGTGCCATGTTGATTCGATTTTTGGTGACGGGATGCCGGTAGTTGAAATTCCACTGCATCGAGCGATTGACCCTTACTCGCAGTTGGAGCCCGTCACCATCCGTGAGGACGTAATCCTTGTCTTTCGGTTTGACCGCCTTGAGCTGGCGGTCGGAGAGGCGGGGGGGGTTGAGCGCACATGAGAAGTACTCCATGACACCTTTTGGTATTCCCAATGATTAGTGCCGGGCAGCCGGGAATGCCATTGGGAATACCAAAATGCCTGGAACTCTAGAAACCTCGAAAGCCCGCAATAGCCCTGAAACCCCCGTATTTACTGGATTTCAGGCACAAAAAAAGACGTCCGTGGACGTCTTTAGTTGATCAAATGGTGGAGCCGGGGGGATTTGAACCCCCGTCCGCCAGTACTCCGCTGTCGGTACTACATGCGTAGCCGTTTCTATTAAGTTAACCCTCAGCGACCCGAAGGGCAGGGTGCTTTGGGCGAGTTGTGTAAGTTTTAGCCGCTTCGTCCACAACGTACTGCACGGCGATTCTGTTCTATATGACAATCACTTTGGGTTTACAGACATCCCCTGGTGATTGCTGGACCCGAAGGTACCAGAAGCTCAGGGCTAAGGCTGCTTACGCAGCGAGAGCGAATTCCTGGCCGTAGTTATCGTCATTGGCAACTATAAGAAGTTGCAACAGTGGATTTACGAGTTCTGTTACCAACTCGGCATGCACCTAAAGTTTCGCGACCGGCGTCGAATCCTAAACGGCCCCGTGCTTGTAACTCGTTGTTTCTTGGTGAGTGACAAGCCTGTGCAGTGTACGCCAAACGGTCACGGAAGGCCAACCCGAAGGTGGGGTCTTCCGTGACTGAGCAGCTTATTGGCCGCCTTTTTCGCTATTCTGCAGGTCCTGCAGCGCCTTCGAGGTGATCTCGATGCACTTTTTGTCATCGCCCGCGGCGTGGGCCGCTTTGGCCTGGGAGACGGCAGTGTCGATTTCGCCGCTTTTACCGCTGGTGTCAGTGGCGAGCAGCGCTTTACCGTTGTTGATTTTGTCCAGATTGATCTTGCACAGATCGGGTTCGCCCGCAGCGAACACGGGGGAAGCCAGCATCGCAGCGGTAATGAACAAGCCAGCAAGAGCGGAACGCTTCATAGGGTATCTCCTTGCGCAAAAGGGCTCGACGCTGCTGGCGTTCAACGGCTGCCAGCGACATCACTGATGAGCCTCGATTGTCGAGGCCTATGCAGATGACTACGCCGGCGCGCGAGGGTTCTGTTTTTTTTCGCAGCATTAATGGACGCGGGCTTGGGTGACGCGGTCCACCAGGTACACCAACCCGTGATAATCAATGCCGCCATGCTGGCTCAGGCCGATCTCGCAGGTGCGACTGGTAGAGATGCCTTCGCTGCAATATTGCACTGCATCCTTGAGGGTGCGCAGTGAGTGGGCGTTGAGTTCCGGCGTGGTGAAGCCTTTGTCGCCGGCAAAGCCACAGCAATGAATGCCTTCCGGGATAACTACGTTCTTGGAGCAGCGTCGGGCCAGGTCGATCAGCGCCTGGCTCTCGCCCAGGTGCTGGGTACTGCAGGTGACGTGCACGGCGATCGGCGCCTCCTGGGGCGTAAAGTCGAGGCGGTCCATCAGGTGTGTACGGATAAAACGCACGGGGTCGTACAGATCCAGGCGCGTTTCGCCCAGGTCTTGCACCAGGCGCAGGGTGCAGGGGCTGGTGTCGCAGTAGATCGGGTCCAGCCCGCCACGGCTGGCGTGAAGCAGCGCGCCGATCAACTCCTGGCGTTTGTGCTCGGCCTGTTCGGCATAGCCTTTGGAGGCGAATGGCTGACCACAGCACAGGCTATCCTGATTGTCGGGAGACACGACTTGGTAACCGGCTTTTTCCAAAAGGCTGCGGGTCTTGTCGTACAGCGACATCTGTTCTTTATCACCTGCCGCCGGGCCCATGGCGCGTGAGACGCAGGCGGCCAGGTAGACCACCCGTGGGCGCTCGTCCGTCACGGCCGGGCTGAAGCGAATGGCTTTTTCCGGCTGCGGCATGGCGTTGGTCCACTGTGGAATCTGCCCCTTGGACAGCCTGGTCACGCTAGCCGACAGCTTCGCCAGGCGAGGCGCGCCGAGCAGCATGCGTGCGCCATTGGCCACATGCAGCGTAAAACGCGCGCCTTGTAGTGCGGTGGCGAAATGAGTGGCAAGCCATTCGGCCGTTTTCGTACGGTCGGCATCGCGGCTACGCAGCTTTTTCACCAGGTCGCCGGTATTGATTCCTACAGGGCAGCGCTGGGCGCAAAGTCCGGTGGCGGCGCAGGTGTCGATGCCCTGGTAGTGATACGCGGCTTCCAGCTCAGTGGTGTCGACACCGGCGCGTTTCTTTGCCTGGATGTCGCGCCAGATCACGATGCGCTGGCGCGGGCTCAAGGTAAGGCCTTTCGAGGGGCACACCGGCTCGCAGAAACCGCATTCGATGCACTTATCCACAATCTCGTCGGCGGCGGGCAACGGTTTGAGGTGCTTGAGGTGGATTTGCGGGTCTTCGCTGAGCACCACGTCCGGATTGAGAATACCGTTGGGGTCCAGCAGGCGCTTGAGCTGCCACATCAATTGATAGGCGTCGCTGCCCCATTCCAGTTCCACAAACGGTGCCATATTGCGCCCGGTGCCGTGTTCGGCTTTCAGCGAGCCACCAAACTCCACTGCCACCAATTGCGCCACGTCGTCCATGAACGCTTGGTAGCGCGTAACTTCTTCCGCGCTGTTGAAGCCTTGGGTGAACACGAAGTGCAGATTACCTTCCAGTGCGTGTCCGAAAAGTATCGCTTCGTCGTAGTGATGTTTATCGAACAGTTCGATCAAGCGATTCACGCCGATTGCCAGTTGCTCAACCGGGAAGGTCACGTCCTCAATGATCACGGTGGTGCCGGTCTTGCGCACGGCCCCGACGGCTGGGAAGGTGTCTTTGCGGATTGCCCACAGTCTGGCGTTCTCGGTGGGGTCTTCGGTGAAGTCGACCTGCTTCTCTACCGGAAATGGGGCCAGTGAGGCCATGATCAGCACCAGTTGCTCGTGCAGCAAGGACGACGACGCCGCACGGGATTCGATCAACAGGGCGCAGGCATTTTCCGATAGTTGCTGTACGAAAGCGGGCATGCCCGGCTTGTCCTGTACCGAGCGCATGCTGCGCCGGTCCAGCAGTTCGACGGCTGAGACCGGTTGGGTTTTGAGGACGGTGACTGCGTTGCAGCAGGTTTCGACATCCGGAAACACAATCAATGCCGACGCTTTGTTCGGGTGATCGATCACGGTGTCGTAGGTGACGGCGCTGATAAACCCAAGGGTGCCCTCGGAGCCCACCAGCAGATGACTGAGAATATCCAGCGGCTCATCGAAATCCACCAGGGCATTGAGTGATAGCCCGGTGGTATTTTTAAGACGGTATTTGTGGCGAATTTTTGCCGCCAATTCAGTGTTGGCGCGGGTCTCACGACCCAGTGTCGCCAGGCGTTCAAGCAGCGTCCCGTGCTGTTCACGAAACGCCGTCACACTGGCTGCGTCTTCGGTATCCAGGCGGCTGCCGTCAGCCAATACCAGGCGTATCCCGGCCAGTGTGTGGTAGGTGTTCTGCGCGGTACCGCAGCACATGCCGCTGGCATTGTTGGCGACGATACCACCGATTTTGCAGGCATTGATCGACGCCGGGTCCGGTCCGATCTTGCGCCCGAATGGCGCCAGCCACGCATTCGCCTGAGCGCCAATGACACCGGGCTGCAGGCGGATTTGGGTGCCCTGCCCACGGATTTCGCGGCCATTCCAGTTGTCGCCCAGGACGATCAGGACCGAGTCACTGATGGCTTGCCCGGACAGGCTGGTGCCGGCGGCGCGAAAGGTGACCGGTACATGGTCACGTTGAGCCAGTTGCAGCAATGCAACGACTTCGTCTTCCGACTCCACGCGGATCACCAACTGTGGGATCAGCCGGTAAAAGCTGGCGTCGGTGCCGAAAGCGAGGGTGGAAAGCGGATCGTCGAAACGCCGATTTTTCGGGATCAGTTGTGCGATGTCGCTTATGAAAGCAGCAGGCAGGCTCATCGGTCCTCCAGAAATAGCTGACGCCGGAATCGTATCCGGCGTCGATTCTTACCCTATTGCGTGCAGGTCTTAGTGCACCAGCATACCGGTGAACCAGTAGGCCTGGGCGAGGGTGATCAGCCCGACGATCGTGGCAAAGAACAGGCTGTGCTTGAGGGTAAAGCGGAACAGGTCGGATTCCTTGCCTACCAGGCCGGTGGCGGCGCAGGCCACGGCGATGGATTGTGGCGAGATCATTTTGCCGGTGACGCCACCGCTGGTATTCGCCGCAACCAGTAAGGTGTCGTTGACGCCGATCTGGTGCGCGGTGGTGGCTTGCAGCGAGCTGAACAGGGCATTGGACGATGTATCAGAGCCTGTCAGGAAAACCCCCAGCCAACCGAGGAACGGCGAGAAGAATGGGAAGGCTGCACCGGTGCCGGCCAATACCAACGCCATGGTCGAAGACATGCCGGAGTAATTGGTGACAAACGCGAAGGCCAGCACCATACCGATGGAAAGGATCGGCCAGCGCAGCTCGTAGAATGTCTCTTTTAAAGTGGTAAGACCAGTTTTGATGTCAATCTTCAGCACCAGCATTGAGATCAGCGCAGAGAAAAAGATAGCGGTGCCGGTTGCTGAGATCGGGTCCAGTTTGAACACGGCCGGGATTGCCGTGGGGTTGGTCACGATCGGTGCGACCTTGATCACCAGTTGGTCCAGGTGCGGGATGGCGAAGTTGAACACCCAGCTGTACATCGAGCCACCCGCGGCGAACATCGCCTTGAACGGCTTGAGGGTCCAGAGGGTGACCAGCACGGTGAGAATCAGGAACGGCGACCAGGCCTTGAAAATCTGCACCAGGCTGTAGGGCGAGACAATTGTGTTGCGTGGCAGGCCAAAACCACCGGCACTGGCGGTGACAGCTGCGCTGGAAGTGGCGCCGGCAATCTGTGCGCCTGCGGTGCGCTTGGGTTGCCAGACTTTCAGGAACAGGGTCAGGGAGATCAGGCTGGCCAGGGCCGAGGTGATGTCCGGCAGTTCCGGGCCGATGAAGTTGGAGGTGAAGTATTGGGTGATGGCAAAGCTCAAGCCCGCGACCAGCGCAGCCGGCCAGGTTTCACGCACGCCGCGCAGGCCGTCCATCATGAATACCAGCCAGAACGGAACGAATAGCGACAGCAGGGGCAGTTGGCGACCGGTCATAGCGCCGATCTTGAATGCGTCGATGCCGGTGACTTGCCCGGCAACGATGATCGGGATGCCCAGGGCGCCGAATGCGACAGGCGCGGTGTTGGCGATCAGGCACAGGCCGGCAGCGTACAGCGGGTTGAAGCCAAGGCCGACCAACAGCGCGGCGGTGATCGCCACGGGAGCACCGAAACCGGCCGCACCCTCCAGGAAGGCGCCGAAGCAGAAGCCGATCAGCAGCACTTGCAAGCGCTGGTCGTCGGTGATCGACAGCACCGAGCTGCGGATGATCTCGAACTGACCGCTTTTGACCGTGAGTTTGTAGAGGAACACCGCAGCGACAATGATCCACGCGATCGGCCATAGACCGTAGGCAAAGCCATAGCCGGCGGCAGCCAGTGCCATGTCTACTGGCATCTGGAAGGCAAAGATTGCCACCAGGATCGACAGCACGAGGGTGATGCTGCCCGCCACGTGGCCTTTGAGGCGAAACACGGCCAGGGCCAGGAAGAAGAATACGATCGGAATGACGGCCGCCAATGCGGACAGGCCGAGGCTGCCGAGCGGGCTGTAGAGCTGTTGCCAGGTTTGCATATGGGGTGGCCCCTGATTGTTGTTGTTTGGTCAGCTTGGATAATTGGTAATACCAATTTACAATTGCTGTTGGCTAGAGTAAAAGCCTTGGCAGGGGTGTGTCAATTTGCCGCCCGAGAAACTTTGGTCTTAGGTGTGCGGGAGAAATGGCTGATCAGTTGGAATGAGGGCGTTCTGATAGGTGCTGCATTGGCTGCGATAGGCGAGAATAGAGGGCCCGGCGGGTGGTCGGGATGGTGGAGAGTGAGTTATGGCATTTGATCAGGTGCGTCAGCGCCGTTTGTCTGACGATATCGTCGAGCAGCTTGAGGGCATGATCCTTGAGGGCACGCTGAAGTCAGGTGAGCGCTTGCCGGCTGAGCGCGCTTTGGCTGAGCAATTTGGTGTGTCGCGTCCTTCTTTGCGTGAAGCGATCCAGAAATTGGCGGCCAAAGGTTTGCTCGTCAGTCGTCAGGGTGGTGGTAACTACGTGGCGGAGTCTCTCGGTTCCACCTTCAGTGATCCGCTGCTGCATCTGCTGGAGAACAATCCCGAGGCTCAGCGTGATCTGCTGGAATTTCGTCAGACCCTGGAAGCTTCTTGTGCCTATTACGCAGCATTGCGCGCCACCGAAGTCGATCGCGAGCGGCTTACGACAGCGTTCGAAGCGTTACAGGATTGCTACACCCGCTCTGATGAAGTGAGTCGAGCGGAAGAGGGCGCGGCGGACGCGCGGTTTCACTTGGCAATTGCCGAGGCCAGCCACAATGCTGTGCTGCTGCACACCATTCGCGGCCTGTTCGACCTGCTGAAACGCAACGTGGTCACCAACATTGGTGGCATGTACCAGCAGCGCACGGAAACCCGCGACATGCTGATCAATCAGCACCGGGATCTGTACCTGGCGATTATCGAGGGGCGCGCCGAGCAGGCACGGGAAGTCTCAACACGTCACCTGCTGTATGTGCAGGAAGTGTTGGAAGAAGTGCGTCAGGAAGTTCAGCGTGTGGCGCGTGCGGAACGGCGCAAGGGGATGTAGCCGAGGGAAGCTCCCGCGGCTGCATCACTGCAAGGATCAGTCTTCCTTGCCCTTGTTGCGCACGGCGCGATGCAGCTCACGGTTGGAATCGCGCTCGCGCTCGGTATCACGCTTGTCGTATTCCTTCTTGCCCTTGCCCAAGGCGATCTCGCACTTGACCAGGTGCTTGCTCCAGTACCAGGACAGGCACACACAGGCGTAGCCTTTCTGCTGTACCGCAGCGGCGAGCTTGTCGATTTCACGCGCATTGAGCAACAGCTTGCGCGTGCGCACCGGGTCGGCAATCACGTGGGTGCTCGCGGTGGTCAGCGGGGTGATATGACTGCCGAGCAGCCATGCCTCGCCATCCTTGAGCAGCACATAGCTGTCGACCAGCTGCAGCTTGCTGGCACGCAGACTCTTTACTTCCCAGCCGGCCAGGACCAGACCAGCCTCGAACCGATGTTCGATGAAGTAATCGTGTCGCGCCTTTTTATTTTGCGCGATGGTCCCTGTGGGGTGTTTCTTTTGTTTAGCCATAGGGGCGGCATTATAGGGAGTTGCGAGCGTGTCGGCTACGGTCAACCTGCGTGCTTGAGCGTGTTGGACGAATCCCGGACAATGCGGGCAGTTCTCTGGTTTTTTTCTTTCGCGGATTGGGCTGTTCTTTCGCGATGTTTGCCGCTCAGCTGTGGAAATAACGCACACATGACGACGCATATTCAACGTTCAGCGCTGTTGCCCTATCCGGCACAGGCGCTCTATGACCTGGTCAACGACGTGGCGCGTTACCCGGAATTCCTGCCGTGGTGCTCAACGGCCGAGGTGCTGGAAAGCGGTGATGAGCACATGGTTGCCAGTGTTGGGGTCGCGAAAGGCGGCCTTAGCCAGCACTTTGTTACGCGCAATGTGCTGGTGCCTGGGAAATCCATTGAAATGAATTTGCAGGAAGGGCCGTTTACTCAGCTGCATGGCGTGTGGGTATTCAAGGCGCTGACAGACAAGGCCTGCAAAATCAGCTTGGATCTTTCCTTCGATTACGCCGGGCCTATCGTGCGAGCAACCTTGGGCCCTTTGTTCAACCAAGCCGCCAATACGTTGGTGGACGCGTTTTGCCAGCGAGCCAAGCAACTGCATGGTTGAGATTGAGGTGGTGTATGCCGCTGTGGATCGTCAGGTGTTGCTGGCGGTGACGGTGCCGGCGGGCATGAATCTGCGTGCTGCGGTGCAGGCGTCGGGTATTGCAGTGCAGTTTCCCGAGCTGGATCTGGCTGATTGCCCTTTGGGTATATTCGGCAAAGTGGTAGCGGATGCTGAGGTGCGTGCCGTGCAGGCAGGTGATCGTATTGAGATCTACCGGCCGTTGCTGGCGGACCCAAAAGAGGTACGCCGACTGCGCGCGGCCAAGGCGGCCCTGGCCAAGCAGAATTCCTAGGCTCACCAAATGGCAGGCAACAAAAAAGCCCGGCATGCCGGGCTTTTTGCTGAGCGCCGCAATATTACTGCGGGCTGGTGTCCAGAGGTTGTGGCGTCGGGACGGGAACCGTTTCCACGCCGTCGACGTCCTTCTGGATCTTGTCGAGCAGTGAGCCTGGCTTGGCCGGTACTTCGGACTTCGGCTTTTCACCTTCCTGCGCAGGGGCAGTCACGTTGGTGCCGTTATCCTTGCCGAGCAGGGCTTCATCGCGGCTCACGCCGGGCATGAAGTCGCCGGACAGGCTGACAAGCTGGTCATTGCCATTGAAGACGACACTGACGCGCTCCTGCTGGCGTTCACCGCCACCAGGTTGCAGGCTGTAGAGATAATCCCAGCGATCGGCATGGAAAGTGTCGGTCAGCAGGGGGTTACCCATGATAAACCGTACTTGCCGTCGGGTCATTCCGGGGCGTAACTGGTCTATCATGTCCTGCGTGACGACATTGCCCTGCTGGATGTCGATTTTGTAAACCCCGGGGAATGAACAACCGGCGAGTGCGAGCAGTCCCACAAAGGTGAAACTGGTTAGCAAGAGCTTGGTGTTTTGCATCGGTGGGCGACTTCCACTATCTTGGCTGGGACAACGTAAACGCCGATCATACCCGTATTAAGAGAAGCTGCGAAGCAGCATCCGCGAGAAAGCTAACCATGGTTGAAAATAGCGAACTACGCAAAGCCGGTCTTAAAGTGACTCTGCCACGAGTCAAGATTCTACAAATGCTCGATTCTGCTGAGCAGCGCCACATGAGTGCCGAGGATGTCTACAAGGCGCTGATGGAGTCTAACGAGGACGTTGGCCTGGCCACGGTTTACCGTGTGCTGACCCAGTTTGAAGCCGCAGGGCTGGTGGTTCGTCATAATTTCGACGGCGGTCATGCGGTGTTCGAATTGGCTGATGGTGGTCATCACGATCACATGGTTGACCTGGATACCAATGAGGTAATCGAGTTCACCAGCCCAGAGATCGAAGCGCTGCAGCACAAGATTGCTGAGGAGCATGGCTTCGATTTGGTTGATCACAATCTTGTGTTGTACATCCGTAAGAAAAAGTAAAAATCGAAGCAGATTCGCTCTGCAAAACGATTGAAGGCGACCCTAGGGTCGCCTTCGTGCTTTTTATAAGGAGAAAATCGTCAGCTCAAGCTCTCGCTGCCACCACCATTTTCTTCGCGTGCGCCAAGGACTCCTTGGTCAGATCAATGCCGCCGAGCATGCGTGCCACTTCTTCCACCCGTTCCGACTTATTCAGCTTGGACACGGCTGTGTGCGTTGCATCGCTGCCGCGTACCTTGTGCACGAACAGGTGTTGGTGACCCTGCGCTGCCACTTGCGGCAAGTGGGTGACCGTCAGCACCTGGCCCCGATCCCCGAGACGTCGCAACAATTGGCCAACAATCTCCGCCGTTGGCCCGCCGATCCCTACGTCGACTTCGTCGAATACCAGCGTCGGTACCCGAGAGGTTTGCGCCGTTATCACCTGGATCGCCAGGCTGATCCGCGACAGCTCGCCGCCGGATGCCACTTTGGCCAGGGCCTTGAGCGGCTGCCCGGGGTTGGCGCTGACCAGTAGTTCGACCTGCTCCAAACCGTGGGGCTGCAGTTCGTTGCTGGCGTTGGCGCGCAATTCAATGGTGAAGCGCCCGCCAGGCATGCCCAGGCGTTGGATTTCCACCTCCACCGCGCTGGCCAGGCTCGTCGCAGCTTGCTGGCGCAGGTCGCTGAGTTCGCGTGCCTTCTCCTTATAGTGGCGGGCGAAGGAGGCAAGTTCTTCACCCAGGCGCTCGATGGATTCGTCATTGGCGTTAAGGGTCTCGATTTCATCCAGCAGTTTTTGCTGCATCGTTGCCACTTCGGTGGGCTGGATTCGATGTTTGCGCGCCAGGGTATAGATGGTGTCCAGGCGTTCTTCTATTTCCTGCAGGCGTGCCGGGTCTGCATCGAAGTGATCCAGGAAGCGGTTCAGTTCGCCGACGGCCTCTTCTACTTGGATCTGTGCACTGGTGAGTAGGGTGGTGGCCTCGCTCAGGGAGCCGGAGGCGTTGTTCACACTGGACAGGCGATTAAGGCTCGCCGTCAGCGCATTGAGTACGTTGCCGGAGTCGCTCTCGCTGCATTGCTCTACCACTTGGCGGCAGATACCCAGCAGGGTTTCCGCGTTGGTGAGATTCTTGTGTTCCTGCTCGAGTTGCTCCAGTTCGGTTTCGCCCAGGCCCAGGCTTTCCAGCTCCTCGAGTTGATAGCTGAGCAGTTGATGGCGAGCACGTTGCTCGTCACCGGAGTTGGAGAGTCGTTCCAGTTCCTGCCGCGTCTGGCGCCAGCGTTGAGCGGCAAGTTGCACCTGGCGGGCGAGGTCTGTCGCGCCCGCGTATTCGTCGAGCAGGCGGCGATGAGTGTCGGTTTTCAGCAGGGACTGGTGTTCATGCTGGCTGTGGATATCTATCAGCAGTTCGCCAAGGGCCTTCAGGTCGCCCAGTGGGCAGGGCGTACCGTTGATGTAGCCGCGCGAGCGACCTTCTGCCGTGATGACTCGGCGCAGGATGCACGGGCCGTCATTATTAAGGTCGCGCTCTGCCAGCCAGGCCTCTGCCTCGGGAATATCCGCGAGGTCGAAGGTGGCCAGGATATCGGCCTTGTCCGCACCGGGGCGTACCACGCCGCTGTCAGCGCGATCCCCGAGCGTCAGGCCCAGGGCGTCGAGCATGATCGACTTGCCGGCGCCGGTTTCGCCTGTGATTACGCTCATCCCGCGATCCAGTTCGAGATCCAGGTGTTCAACGATGGCGTAGTTATGTACGGACAGGTGCACGAGCATGACGGCCGCTCCCAGGCTTTAGGTCTGGTTATTTATACAGTGTTTTGTTTGGGGCTGACAATCCTGGCGCTTAGCTCGATTTGCTTGAATGGGCTTCTTTTTTAGCGCAATCAGGAATGTGGAGGCGGGAATTGATCCCGATCACCGGAAAGACTTTTGGTAACGCCTGCGCCCTTGAACCTGGAAATTGTGGCCCCATATACCGGAACAGAAGCGCGAGTTGGGTTCGCGCATGATTTTGAAAGGAGAAATCTATGGCTGACGAACAGACGCAGGATACGCAAACTCCAGACGCCAATTCGGCTGTCGGCGATGAGCTGGCAACTCGTGTGCAGGTGCTCGAAGAGCAATTGGCCGCTGCGCAGGACCAGTCTTTGCGTGTTGCCGCCGATCTGCAGAACGTCCGCCGCCGTGCTGAGCAGGACGTAGAGAAGGCTCACAAGTTCGCACTGGAAAAATTCGCCAGTGACTTGCTGCCGATCATCGACAGCCTGGAGCGTGGTCTCGAGTTGTCCAACCCGGATGACGAAAACATCCGCCCGATGCGCGAGGGGATCGAGCTGACCCTGAAAATGTTCCAGGACACCCTGAAGCGTTATCAGCTGGAAGCCATTGATCCAACTGGCGGCGAGCCGTTCAACGCTGAGCATCACCAAGCCATGGCCATGCAGGAAAGCCATGACCTGGAGCCTAACAGCGTGTTGAAAGTGTTCCAGAAGGGCTATCAGCTCAACGGTCGCCTGTTGCGCCCGGCGATGGTCGTGGTGAGCAAGGCGCCTGCACCGGTTTCGCCTTCTATTGATGAGCAGGCTTGAAATACGCCGCAAGGCCCCCATCTATAAGTCAAGCGTTTAAGTGCTACCGCAGTTAGCCACCACTGCTGCGGCATCCAAATTCAAGTTTCGGGAGAGTAAATCATGGGCAAAATTATCGGTATCGACCTGGGGACCACCAACTCCTGTGTCTCCGTCATGGAAAACGGCAAAGCCAAAGTTATCGAAAACGCCGAAGGCGCGCGTACTACGCCGTCGATCATTGCTTACGCAAATGATGGCGAGATCCTGGTTGGCCAGTCGGCCAAGCGCCAGGCTGTCACCAACCCGCACAACACCCTGTATGCGGTAAAACGTCTGATCGGTCGTAAGTTCGACGAAGAAGTCGTACAGAAAGACATCAAGATGGTGCCTTACAAAATCGCCAAGGCTGACAACGGTGACGCCTGGGTTGAGGTGAATGGCAACAAGATGTCTGCACCGCAGATTTCGGCTGAAGTCTTGAAAAAGATGAAGAAGACTGCCGAAGACTACCTCGGTGAAACAGTGACCGAAGCGGTGATCACCGTTCCGGCCTACTTTAACGACAGCCAGCGCCAGGCGACCAAAGACGCCGGCCGCATCGCGGGCCTGGACGTAAAACGTATCATCAACGAACCAACCGCAGCTGCTCTGGCTTACGGTATGGACAAGGCCAAGGGCGACCACACTGTGATCGTTTATGACCTGGGTGGCGGTACCTTCGACGTCTCGGTTATCGAGATCGCTGAAGTTGACGGCGAGCACCAATTCGAAGTGTTGGCCACCAACGGCGACACCTTCCTGGGTGGTGAAGACTTTGACATTCGTCTGATCGACTACCTCGTTGACGAATTCAAGAAAGAAAGCGGCATGAACCTCAAGGGTGACCCGCTGGCCATGCAGCGCCTGAAAGAAGCTGCCGAGAAGGCCAAGATCGAACTGTCCTCGAGCATGTCGACCGACGTGAACCTGCCGTACATCACTGCAGATGCCACCGGTCCTAAGCACTTGAACGTGAAGATCTCTCGCGCCAAGTTGGAAGCACTGGTTGAAGACCTGGTTCAGCGCACCATCGAACCTTGCCGCATCGCCCTGAAAGACGCCGGTATCGACGTGGGTTCCATCAACGACGTGATCCTAGTGGGCGGTCAGACCCGTATGCCACTGGTTCAGCAGAAAGTGACCGAGTTCTTCGGCAAGGAAGCACGTAAAGACGTGAACCCGGACGAAGCAGTTGCCATGGGTGCTGCCATCCAGGGCGCGGTATTGGCTGGTGACGTAAAAGACGTGTTGCTGCTGGACGTTAGCCCGCTGACCCTGGGTATCGAAACCATGGGCGGCGTGATGACTGCGCTGATCGAGAAAAACACCACGATTCCTACCAAGAAATCCCAAGTGTTCTCGACTGCCGATGACAACCAAGGCGCTGTGACCATTCACGTGCTGCAAGGTGAGCGTAAGCAAGCGGCTCAGAACAAGTCCCTGGGCAAGTTCGACCTGGCCGAGATTCCACCAGCACCACGTGGCGTGCCGCAAATCGAAGTCACCTTCGACATCGACGCCAACGGCATCCTGCACGTCGGCGCGAAAGACAAGGCGACTGGCAAAGAGCAGAAGATCACCATCAAGGCCAACTCCGGTCTGTCTGATGAAGAAATTCAACAGATGATTCGTGATGCTGAAGCCAACGCTGATGCGGATGCCAAGTTTGCCGAGCTGGCTGGCGCCCGTAACCAGGGTGATGCACTGGTTCACTCGACCCGCAAAATGGTCGCTGACGCTGGTGATAAAGTGACTGCTGAAGAGAAGGCTGCTATCGAAGCTGCCGTAGTTGCCCTGGAAGCCGCCGTTAAAGGCGATGACAAGGCCGCTATCGAAGCCAAGATCGAAGAGCTGTCGAAAGTCTCTGCACCTGTAGCGCAGAAAATGTATGCCGAACAAGGTCAGCCAGCTGACGGTGCCGCGCAACAGGCAGAGCCTGAAGCCAAGCATGACGACGTTGTCGATGCCGAGTTCGAAGAAGTCAAAGACCAGAAGTAAGTTGGTCGCCCGGTTGACCGCTATCAAGCGGTGACTGGTAGGATGTCGCCGCGCGGGAGCTTGCTCCCGCGTTGGCGTGTCTGGGGTATGTGAATTTTTACAGCATGCGACAGTGTTCGGGTGCTGGCGGTGTGATCGGGAATGCTCCTGCTTTCCGAGCAATAAATACCGCATTTTGGCCGGGTACCTGGCTAAAAGTAGTAATGACCAGGATCGTTGAATTGACGTGAGTTGGGTCCGGGCCTGTATTGGGGCTCAACGAGTTTGGCAGGGCTCAGGAGGGTCTGGCTGAACGTCCTTAAGAGTGCAAAGACTTATGGCAAAGCGTGACTATTACGAAGTGTTGGGTGTGGAGCGCGGCTCCAGCGAGACGGACCTGAAGAAGGCCTACCGTCGCTTGGCGATGAAGCACCACCCGGACCGTAATCCGGACAGCAAAGAATCCGAAGAGATGTTCAAAGAGGCCAATGAGGCCTACGAATGCCTGTCTGATCCCAACAAGCGTGCGGCCTACGACCAGTATGGCCATGCCGGTGTCGACCCAAGCATGGGCGGCGGCGGTGCCGGTTTTGGCGGTCAGAACTTCTCCGACATTTTCGGCGACGTATTCAGCGACTTCTTCGGCGGTGGTCGGGGTGGTCAGCGTGGTGGTGCCCAGCGTGGCAGCGACTTGCGCTACACGCTGGAGTTGAACCTGGAAGAAGCCGTGCGCGGTACCAGTGTCAATATCCGTGTGCCGACGCTGGTCAACTGCAAGCCGTGCGATGGCTCGGGCGCCAAGAAGGGCTCGTCGCCCATCACCTGCCCGACGTGCGGTGGTATTGGTCAGGTCCGCATGCAGCAGGGCTTCTTCTCGGTGCAGCAGACCTGCCCGCGCTGCCATGGCCAGGGCAAGATCATTTCCGATCCGTGCGACTCCTGTCACGGCGAAGGTCGTGTCGAAGAGTACAAGACGCTGTCGGTAAAAGTGCCGGCTGGCGTGGATACCGGTGACCGTATTCGCCTGTCGGGCGAAGGCGAGGCGGGTACCCAGGGTGGGCCTACGGGCGACCTGTACGTGGTGATCAACGTGCGCGAGCATTCGATCTTCCAGCGCGACGGCAAGCACCTGTTCTGTGAAGTGCCAATCAGCTTTGTTGATGCGGCGCTGGGTGGCGAGTTGGAGATTCCGACCCTTGATGGTCGCGTCAAGCTCAAGATCCCTGAAGGCACGCAGACCGGCAAACAGTTCCGCATCCGTGGCAAAGGCGTTGCGCCGGTGCGCGGTGGTGGCGCTGGTGACCTGATGTGTCGTGTGGCGGTGGAAACGCCGGTCAACCTGAATCGCCGTCAGCGCGAACTGCTGGAAGAGTTCCGCAGTTCGATGGAGGGTGATGACTCCCACTCGCCGAAAACCGCGGGCTTTTTCGATGGCGTGAAGCGCTTCTTCGGTGACCTGTAAGGAATTGAGTATGCGACGTATAGCCGTAATGGGCGCTGCCGGGCGCATGGGCAAGACGCTGGTCGAAGCGGTGCAGCAGCGCTCGCCGGCCTCCGGGCTGACCGCGGCGATCGTTCGTCCGGGCAGCACGTTGATTGGCGCGGATGCCGGTGAGTTGGCTTCGTTGGGGCGTATCGGTGTTTCGTTGTCCGGCAACCTGGAGCAGGTGGCCGACGAGTTCGACGTGCTGATCGATTTCACTCTGCCGGATGTGATGCTGAAGAACCTGGCTTTTTGCCGCAAGGCGGGCAAGGCGATGGTGATCGGCACCACCGGTTTGACGCTTGATCAGAAGCAGTTGCTGGTGGAGGCGGGCAAGGATATTCCTATCGTCTTCGCAGCCAACTTCAGCGTGGGTGTGAACCTGTCGCTCAAGCTGCTTGATCTGGCGGCCCGTGTGCTCGGGGATGAAGCGGATATCGAAATCATCGAGACCCATCACCGCCACAAGATCGACGCACCTTCGGGCACCGCGCTGCGCATGGGTGAGGCGATTGCCGATGCGCTCGGTCGCGACTTGTCGAAAGTGGCAGTGTACGGGCGCGAAGGCCATACCGGTGCGCGTGCGCGTGACACCATCGGGTTTGCAACCGTACGCGGTGGTGATGTGGTGGGGGATCACACCGTATTGTTCGCCACGGAGGGTGAGCGCCTGGAAATCACGCACAAGGCGTCCAGTCGCATGACGTTTGCCAAGGGGGCGGTACGTGCTGCGCTCTGGCTGGAAGGTCGCGAGGCGGGCCTTTACGACATGCGCGATGTGCTGGATCTGCACTAATCAGTAGCAAAAAAGGGGTCTCAAGCTTATGCTTAGGCCCCGTTTTTACCCGCTAAGCGACGCCCTGTCGCATTCCCCTGCCTTTAAGGCTCATTAGCGGTGGACCAAAAAAGCCTTTTTCTGTAAGCTACAGCTTTAGTGTGTCCACTAAAAGCGCGCAGAATAATTCAGTGAAGAAGCGGGGTGACGTGTCCATACGTCACTCCGCTTTTTTACAACCTGCGATCGCCCTTTCAGGCTTTATTTACGGGAGGTCTTCTTGACTAAGCCAGCCATACTCGCCCTTGCTGATGGCAGCATTTTTCGCGGCGAAGCCATTGGAGCCGACGGTCAGACCGTTGGAGAGGTGGTGTTTAACACTGCCATGACCGGCTATCAGGAAATCCTTACCGATCCTTCCTACGCCCAACAGATCGTTACCCTGACCTATCCGCACATCGGCAACACCGGTACTACACCGGAAGATGTCGAGTCTGATCGTGTCTGGTCGGCTGGTCTGGTGATTCGCGACCTGCCACTGGTTGCGAGCAACTGGCGTAACACGATGTCGCTGTCCGATTACTTGAAAGCCAACAACGTTGTGGCGATCGCTGGTATCGATACGCGCCGCCTGACACGCATCCTGCGTGAAAAAGGCTCGCAGAACGGCTGCATCATGGTCGGTGACAATATTTCCGAAGAGGCGGCGATTGCCGCAGCGCAAGGCTTCCCTGGCCTGAAGGGCATGGACCTGGCGAAAGTCGTCAGCGTCAAAGAGAAGTACGAGTGGCGCTCCACGGTCTGGGACTTGAAGACGGACAGCCACGCGACCATCGATGCTGCCGAGTTGCCTTACCACGTGGTCGCCTACGACTACGGTGTGAAGTACAACATCCTGCGCATGCTGGTCGAGCGCGGTTGCCGCGTGACCGTGGTGCCGGCGCAAACCCCGGCCAGCGACGTGCTCGCCCTGCAGCCGGACGGCGTGTTCCTGTCCAACGGCCCGGGTGACCCTGAGCCTTGCGACTACGCTATCCAGGCGATCAAGGACGTGCTGGAAACCGAGATTCCAGTATTCGGTATCTGCCTCGGCCACCAGTTGCTGGCCCTGGCCTCCGGCGCCAAGACCCTGAAAATGGGGCACGGCCACCACGGTGCCAACCACCCTGTGCAAGACCTGGACACCGGCGTTGTGATGATCACCAGCCAGAACCACGGTTTTGCGGTAGATGAAGCCACCTTGCCGAGCAACGTGCGCGCCACTCACAAGTCGCTGTTCGACGGTTCCCTGCAGGGTATCGAGCGCACCGACAAGAGCGCGTTCAGCTTCCAGGGCCACCCTGAAGCCAGCCCGGGCCCGAACGACGTAGCGCCGCTGTTCGATCGTTTCATCAATGAGATGGCCAAGCGACGCTGACTGAGCGGCCTGCGGGCGGCCCCGGATTTCGGTGGCCCCCGCAGGCTCTTCAAAGATTGTTCAAGACGGCTTGCCGACTGACCTGCGGATTTGAGTGACAAACCCATGCCAAAACGTACAGACATAAAAAGCATCCTGATTCTCGGCGCTGGCCCGATCGTGATCGGCCAGGCCTGCGAATTCGACTACTCTGGCGCCCAGGCCTGTAAAGCCCTGCGCGAGGAGGGCTACCGCGTCATCCTGGTGAACTCCAACCCAGCCACCATCATGACCGACCCGGCCATGGCCGACGCTACCTACATCGAGCCGATCAAGTGGCAGACCGTTGCCAAGATCATCGAAAAAGAGCGTCCAGACGCGCTGCTGCCAACCATGGGCGGCCAGACTGCATTGAACTGCGCCCTGGACCTGGAGCGCGAAGGCGTCCTGGAAAAATTCGGCGTAGAGATGATCGGCGCCAATGCCGACACCATCGACAAGGCTGAAGACCGTTCGCGTTTCGACAAGGCCATGAAGTCCATCGGCCTGGCTTGCCCGCGTTCCGGTATCGCCCACAGCATGGAAGAAGCCAATGCGGTCCTCGAGACCCTGGGCTTCCCGTGCATCATCCGTCCGTCCTTCACCATGGGCGGCACTGGTGGCGGTATCGCATACAACCGTGAAGAGTTCGAAGAGATCTGCGCCCGCGGCCTGGACCTGTCGCCGACCAAAGAGCTGCTGATCGACGAATCCCTGATCGGCTGGAAAGAATACGAGATGGAGGTGGTCCGCGATAAGAAGGACAACTGCATCATCGTCTGCTCCATCGAAAACTTCGACCCGATGGGCGTGCACACCGGTGACTCGATCACCGTGGCGCCGGCACAAACCCTGACCGATAAGGAATACCAGATCCTGCGTAACGCCTCCCTGGCGGTATTGCGCGAGATCGGCGTGGAAACCGGCGGTTCCAACGTTCAGTTCGGTATCTGCCCGAACACTGGCCGTATGGTCGTGATCGAGATGAACCCGCGTGTATCCCGTTCGTCGGCCCTGGCATCGAAAGCCACCGGCTTCCCGATCGCCAAGGTCGCTGCCAAGCTGGCCGTGGGCTACACCCTGGACGAATTGTCGAACGACATCACCGGCGGCAAGACCCCGGCGTCCTTCGAGCCATCCATCGACTACGTGGTCACCAAGCTGCCACGTTTTGCCTTCGAGAAATTCGCCAAGGCTGATGCACGCCTGACCACCCAGATGAAATCTGTGGGTGAAGTCATGGCCATCGGTCGCACGTTCCAGGAATCCCTGCAGAAAGCACTGCGCGGCCTGGAAGTGGGCGTTTGCGGCCTGGACGAGAAACTCGACCTGAGCAACCCGGAAAGCATGAGCGTGCTCAAACGCGAGCTGACCGTGCCTGGCGCCGAGCGTATCTGGTACGTGGCTGACGCCTTCCGCGCCGGCATGACCGTCGAAGACATCTTCGGCATGAACATGATCGATCCGTGGTTCCTGGTACAGATCGAAGATCTGATCAAGGAAGAAGAGAAGGTCAAGACCCTGGGTCTGGCCAGCATCGACCGCGACATGATGTTCCGCCTCAAGCGCAAAGGCTTCTCCGACCAGCGTCTGGCCAAATTGCTGGGTGTGACCGAGAAGAACCTGCGCACACATCGCCACAAGCTGGAGATCTTCCCGGTCTACAAGCGCGTTGACACCTGCGCGGCCGAGTTCTCCACCGACACCGCCTACCTGTACTCCACCTATGAGGAAGAGTGCGAAGCCGCGCCGTCGGGTCGCGACAAGATCATGATTCTGGGTGGCGGTCCAAACCGTATCGGCCAGGGTATCGAGTTTGACTATTGCTGCGTCCACGCCGCCCTCGCGCTGCGCGAAGATGGCTACGAGACCATCATGGTCAACTGCAACCCGGAAACCGTTTCCACCGACTACGACACCTCCGACCGCCTGTACTTCGAGCCAGTGACCCTGGAAGACGTGCTGGAAATCGTACGCGTCGAGAAGCCGAAAGGCGTGATCGTCCAGTACGGCGGCCAAACCCCGCTGAAACTGGCGCGTGCCTTGGAAGCCGCCGGCGTTCCGATCATTGGCACCAGCCCGGACGCTATCGACCGTGCAGAAGACCGCGAGCGCTTCCAGCAAATGGTTGAGCGCCTGAACCTGCGTCAGCCGCCAAACGCCACTGTGCGCAGCGAAGACGAAGCCATCCGTGCAGCCAGCAAGATCGGCTACCCGCTGGTGGTGCGCCCGTCCTATGTACTGGGCGGCCGTGCGATGGAAATTGTCTACGAAGAAGAAGAGCTCAAGCGTTACCTGCGCGATGCGGTGAAAGTGTCCAACGACAGCCCGGTGCTGCTTGACCACTTCCTCAACTGCGCCATCGAGATGGATGTGGATGCGGTCTGCGACGGTACCGATGTAGTGATCGGCGCGATCATGCAGCACATCGAACAGGCTGGCGTTCACTCCGGTGACTCCGCTTGCTCGCTGCCGCCTTACTCGCTGCCGGCGCACATCCAAGATGAGATGCGCGAACAGGTCAAGAAAATGGCCTTGGAATTGGGTGTAGTCGGCCTGATGAACGTACAGTTGGCGCTGCAAGGCGAAGACATCTACGTCATTGAAGTCAACCCGCGTGCTTCGCGTACCGTGCCATTTGTTTCCAAGTGCATCGGTGTCTCCCTGGCCATGATCGCTGCCCGCGTGATGGCAGGTAAGACCCTGAAGGAAATCGGCTTCACCAAGGAAATCATTCCAAACTTCTACAGCGTGAAAGAGGCGGTGTTCCCATTCGCCAAGTTCCCGGGTGTGGACCCGATCCTGGGCCCAGAGATGAAGTCCACCGGTGAAGTGATGGGTGTAGGCGATACCTTCGGTGAAGCTTTCGCCAAGGCCCAGATGGGCGCCAGCGAAGTACTGCCGACCGGCGGTACTGCCTTCATCAGCGTGCGTGATGACGACAAGCCACTGGTTGCAGGTGTAGCCCGTGATCTGATCAACTTGGGCTTCGAAGTCGTGGCCACCGCCGGGACCGCCAAGCTGATCGAAGCTGCCGGCCTGAAAGTGCGTCGCGTGAACAAGGTGACGGAAGGCCGTCCGCATGTGGTCGACATGATCAAGAATGACGAAGTCACGCTGATCATCAACACCACCGAGGGTCGTCAATCGATCGCGGATTCCTACTCCATTCGTCGTAACGCCTTGCAGCACAAGATCTACTGCACCACCACCATTGCTGCTGGCGAAGCCATCTGCGAAGCGCTCAAGTTCGGTCCGGAAAAGACCGTGCGTCGCTTGCAGGATCTACACGCAGGATTGAAGGCATGACCAAATACCCAATGACCGTCCAGGGCTTTAAGGCCCTGGAAGAGGAGCACGCCCATCTGACCAAGGTCGTACGTCCAAAGCTGAGCCAGGACATCGGTACGGCCCGCGAACTGGGTGACCTGAAGGAAAACGCCGAATACCATGCTGCCCGCGAGCAGCAGGGTATGGTCGAGGCGCGGATCCGTGACATCGAAGGCCGCCTGCAGAACTCGGTGGTCATCGATGTGACGACCATTCCGAAGACTGGCAAGGTGATTTTCGGCACGACTGTGGAAATCGCCAACGTCGAGACTGACGAAAGTGTGGTCTATCACATCGTTGGCGAAGATGAGGCTGACTTCAAACTCGGCAAGATTTCCGTCGGTTCTCCACTTGCCCGCGCCTTGATTGCTAAGGAAGAGGGCGATGTGGTGGCTGTGAAGACGCCAGGCGGCGTAATCGAGTACGAGATCGTTGAAGTTCGTCACGTCTGAAAGGCGGCGCCCGCTTCGTGCGGGCGCCATGCTTTGGCAGCTTTCCCAGATGCTTTGGGTCGGCGGCCTGTGGTTGTTGCATATTGGTGTACTGCCGGCGCTGGGCCTTATTGGCCTGGCACCGTTGCTGATCGATGAGATCGATGGATTACTCAGCGCGTTGCTGGTGGGTTTCGCGGCGGCGTGCGTGACGCTCCAGGCGTTGGTGCTGGTCAAGGCCGAGGGCTTGGGGAGTCTATGGCGGGATATTCGCGGGCAACTGCTGTTGATGGCGCTGTATGCGTGCGCAATGTTTTGTGTGGTGCATGTCTGGCTGCCGGAGGCGTTGCGCTGGCAGCTGTTCAGCTATCTTGTGCTAGGGTTCTCCGGCCTGGTGCTGGTCATGCAGCCGGCACCGGGATGGAGTGGCAGGGCACGCGAAGCGCGCCCATGACCCTTTTGTAATTTAAACGCTACTTGAAGCGGTGTACGTTCGACAGTTGCTTGTTGACGCTGAAGTTCTTGCGATAAAGCAGCGCCATCTTGCCGATGACCTGGACCAGGTCCGCTTTGCCCACCTTGCACAGTTCTGCAATGGCGGCCAGGCGCGCTTCGCGGTCAAGGATGTTGACCTTGATCTTGATCAGTTCATGATCGTTCAGTGCACGTTCGAATTCGGCTAACACACCTTCAGTCAAACCGTTATCTGCCACAATCAGAACTGGTTTCAGATGGTGGCCAATGGATTTGTACTGTTTCTTCTGCTCTTGAGTGAGCGGCATAATCTGACCCCTGCGTCTGATCTTGTAAAAAGCGGCGGCCAGTTTACCCGAGCGAGTCCGGGACCGCCCAGTTAATCACGACCCGTTTTATTTTTCGAGGTGGCCCGTGGCCCGTTCCAAAACCAGCCTTAAGTGGCTACAAGAACATTTCAACGATCCTTACGTCAAAAAGGCGCAAAAGGACGGCTACCGTTCCCGGGCCAGCTACAAGCTGCTGGAGCTGCAGGACAAGGACAAATTGTTTCGCCCCGGCATGAGCGTGATCGACCTGGGCGCCGCCCCGGGTGGCTGGTCCCAGGTGGCCAGTCGTCTGATTGGTGGGCAAGGCCGCTTGATCGCTTCCGACATCCTGGAGATGGACAGTATCCCGGATGTGACCTTTGTACACGGTGACTTTACCCAGGACGCTGTCCTGGCCGAGATCCTGGAAGCTGTAGGAAATTCGCAAGTGGACCTTGTGATTTCCGACATGGCCCCCAATATGAGTGGATTACCGGCTGTTGATATGCCGCGCGCCATGTTCCTCTGCGAGTTGGCACTGGATCTGGCGGGTCGGGTATTGCGTCCGGGTGGTGATTTCCTGGTCAAGGTCTTCCAGGGTGAAGGCTTCGACGAGTACCACAAGAACATCCGCAAGCTGTTCGACAAGGTACAGATGCGCAAACCGGACTCTTCTCGTGACCGGTCTCGCGAGCAGTATCTGTTGGCGCGGGGGTTCCGCGGAATCGAAGGCGCCGCCAGTGATGAGCGTCTTTGAAGGTTTGAAGGGAGTCGATAGGTTTTTTTATATCGCTTTCGTCACGAAGCTTTACGAATATTGTGTAGTCAAAGTTTCACAAAGGGTTACAGACGGCGCCTGCCAGTGTTGTAGGTAATGTAGTAAGTTAGGCCGGTGAATATCATGCGAAGCGCGCGCCAGTAGCGGAGCTTGCTTCAGAGGGTAGTTAATTGAACGATATGGCAAAGAATCTGATCCTGTGGTTGATCATCGCGGCTGTCCTGGTGACGGTGATGAACAACTTCTCCAGCCCTAACGAGCCGCAGACCCTCAACTATTCCGACTTCATCCAGCAAGTTAAGGATGGCAAGGTCGAGCGCGTAGCGGTTGATGGCTACGTGATCACCGGCAAACGCAACGATGGCGACAGCTTCAAGACCATTCGTCCGGCAATCCAGGACAACGGTCTGATCGGCGACCTGGTGGACAACCACGTGGTTGTCGAAGGCAAGCAGCCTGAGCAGCAGAGCATTTGGACCCAGTTGCTGGTAGCCAGCTTCCCGATCCTGGTGATCATTGCCGTGTTCATGTTCTTCATGCGCCAGATGCAAGGCGGTGCGGGCGGCAAGGGCGGGCCGATGAGCTTTGGCAAGAGCAAGGCACGCCTGCTCTCCGAAGATCAGGTGAAAACCACCCTGGCTGACGTTGCTGGTTGCGACGAAGCCAAAGAAGAAGTGGGCGAGTTGGTCGAGTTCCTGCGCGATCCGGGCAAATTCCAGCGCCTCGGCGGCCGCATTCCTCGCGGTGTGTTGATGGTTGGTCCTCCGGGTACCGGTAAAACCTTGCTGGCCAAGGCGATTGCTGGTGAGGCGAAGGTGCCTTTCTTCACCATTTCCGGTTCTGACTTCGTCGAGATGTTCGTCGGCGTGGGCGCCAGCCGTGTTCGCGATATGTTCGAACAGGCTAAAAAGCATGCGCCTTGCATCATTTTCATCGATGAAATCGACGCCGTTGGTCGCCACCGTGGCGCCGGCATGGGCGGCGGTCATGATGAGCGTGAGCAGACCCTTAACCAGTTGCTGGTTGAGATGGACGGCTTTGAAATGAACGACGGCATCATCGTGATTGCTGCAACCAACCGTCCGGACGTTCTGGACCCTGCGTTGCTGCGTCCAGGCCGTTTCGACCGCCAGGTTGTGGTTGGCTTGCCGGATATCCGTGGTCGCGAACAGATCCTGAAAGTACACATGCGCAAAGTGCCAATGGGTGACGACGTGGCTCCGGCCGTGATTGCCCGTGGTACTCCAGGCTTCTCCGGTGCCGACCTGGCCAACCTGGTCAACGAGGCTTCGTTGTTTGCTGCCCGTACCGGCAAGCGCATCGTGGAGATGAAAGAGTTCGAATTGGCGAAAGACAAGATCATGATGGGCGCCGAGCGCAAATCCATGGTCATGTCCGAGAAAGAGAAGCAGAACACCGCTTATCACGAAGCCGGTCACGCCATTGTCGGTCGCGTTGTGCCTGAGCACGACCCGGTCTACAAAGTGTCGATCATTCCTCGTGGTCGGGCGCTGGGTGTCACGATGTTCCTGCCGGAAGAGGATCGCTATAGCCTCTCCAAGCGTGCACTGATCAGCCAGATCTGCTCGCTGTACGGTGGCCGGATTGCTGAGGAGATGACCCTGGGCTTCGATGGTGTCACTACCGGCGCTTCCAACGACATCATGCGTGCCAGCCAGATTGCACGGAACATGGTGACCAAGTGGGGCTTGTCGGAAAAACTCGGCCCGCTGATGTATGCCGAGGAAGAAGGCGAAGTGTTCCTAGGTCGTGGCGGTGGCGGTCAAAACGCCAGCTTCTCCGGTGAGACAGCCAAGCTGATCGACTCCGAAGTGCGCAGTATCATTGACCAGTGCTACGGCACGGCCAAGCAGATCCTGACTGATAACCGCGACAAGCTGGACGCGATGGCCGACGCGCTGATGAAGTACGAGACCATTGATGCCGACCAGATCGACGACATCATGGCTGGCCGCACGCCGCGTGAGCCTCGCGATTGGGAAGGCGGTTCGGGCACCTCTGGCACACCGCCGGTGGTTCAGAATGAACGCCCTGAAACCCCGATCGGCGGCCCTGCAGCCGACCACTAAGGTTTGAAATGACTTCTGCGTTGTCCTCCACCCGGTTGCCTTGCGGCAACCGGGTTCTTGATTTGGCCCATACACATGTCATGGGCATTCTTAATGTAACCCCTGACTCCTTTTCCGACGGTGGCCGCTTCAGCCAGCTTGATGCTGCATTGCGTCATGCAGAGGCGATGGTCGCCGCAGGGGCGACGCTGATTGATGTCGGTGGTGAGTCGACTCGGCCTGGCGCTCGCGTGGTTTCTCCCTTGGAGGAGCTGGAGCGAGTGGCGCCAATAGTCGAGCGCATTGCGCGTGAGCTGGATGTGATCATCTCGGTGGACACCTCGACGCCAGCAGTGATGCGCGAAACTGCGCGGCTGGGCGCGGGGTTGATCAACGATGTGCGCTCCCTCCAGCGCGACGGTGCCCTTGATGCTGCTGCCGCGACCGGGTTGCCGGTGTGCCTGATGCATATGCTCGGAGAACCCGGCAATATGCAGGACAATCCTCACTATGATGATCTTGTGGGCGAAGTCAGCGGTTTCCTCGCTGAGCGGGTCGCTCAATGTACTGTCGCGGGGATTGCTGCGGAAAAGATCATCCTTGATCCCGGCTTTGGCTTCGCCAAGACCCTGCAGCACAATCTAAGTCTGTTCAAACATATGGAATCCCTGCATGCCCTTGGTCGACCCCTTCTGGTCGGCGTTTCGCGCAAAAGCATGATAGGGCTGGCCCTGAATCGCCCGGTGGGTGAGCGGCTGTACGGTGGTCTTGCACTGGCAGCGCTTGCAGTAAGCAAAGGCGCGCGTATCTTGCGTGTGCATGATGTTGCCGAAACAGTGGATGTGGTGCGCATGATTGCCGCAGTAGAATCAGCCGAATAAGAATGATGGAGCACTTATGACTAAGAAATACTTTGGCACCGACGGTATCCGTGGTCGGGTCGGCGAATACCCGATTACTCCTGATTTCATGCTCAAGCTAGGTTGGGCTGCGGGCATGGCGTTCCGGAGCATGGGCGCTTGCCGCATCCTGGTGGGTAAAGACACTCGTATTTCCGGTTACATGTTCGAATCCGCGCTCGAGGCTGGCCTGTCCGCCGCGGGCGCAGATGTCATGCTGCTAGGCCCCATGCCGACACCGGCGATCGCTTACCTGACGCGTACCTTTCACGCTGAAGCCGGTATTGTGATCAGTGCTTCGCACAATCCTCATGATGACAACGGCATCAAATTCTTCTCGGGGCAGGGCACCAAGCTGCCGGACGAGATCGAGTTGATGATCGAAGAGCTGCTGGATACGCCGATGACGGTGGTTGAGTCCAGCAAGCTGGGCAAGGTGTCGCGAATCAATGACGCCTCTGGCCGGTATATCGAATTTTGCAAAAGCAGTGTGCCCAGCAGCACCAATTTCGCCGGACTGAAGATTGTGGTCGATTGCGCACATGGCGCGACCTACAAAGTGGCGCCAAGCGTATTCAAGGAATTGGGCGCGGACGTTACAGTCCTGTCGGCCCAGCCTAACGGGCTGAACATCAATGACAACTGCGGCTCCACACACATGGAGCAATTGCAGGCCGCCGTCCTTGCCGAACATGCCGACCTGGGCATTGCTTTTGACGGTGACGGTGACCGTGTGCTGATGGTGGATCACACCGGGGCCATCGTTGATGGCGATGACCTCTTGTTCATCATTGCCCGCGACCTGCACGAGCGTAACAAGCTGCAAGGCGGTGTTGTCGGTACCTTGATGAGTAACCTGGGGCTTGAATTGGCCTTGGCGGACCTGGGTATTCCGTTTGTGCGCGCCAATGTCGGTGACCGCTATGTGATCGCCGAGCTGCTCGAGCGTAACTGGCAGGTGGGTGGCGAGAATTCCGGTCACGTTGTCTGCTTCCAGCACACCACTACGGGCGATGCGATCATTGCTGCGCTGCAGGTTCTGTTGTCGCTGCGCCGTCGCGAAGAGAGCTTGGCCCAGGCGCGCCAGGCGCTGCGCAAATGTCCGCAAGTACTGCTGAATGTACGGTTTGCCGGCGGCGAAAACCCGATCGAGCACCCGGCTGTCAAAGAGGCGTGCGAGCGCGTGACCCTGGCAATGGCGGGGCGTGGCCGCGTGCTGTTGCGCAAGTCCGGCACAGAGCCGCTGGTGCGCGTCATGGTCGAAGGTGACGACGAAACACAGGTTCGCGGCCATGCCGAAGACCTGGCAAAACTGGTAACTGAAGTTTGCGCCTGAATTCGGCTTGCCAGTGATGATGTGGTTGGGTAACATCTGCGCCCACTTTGACCGACGAGGTACAGCATGCGTCGCACTATGGTAGCTGGTAACTGGAAGATGCACGGTACCCGCGCCAGTGTCGCTGAGCTGATCAATGGCCTTCGTCACTTGGCCTTGCCTAGCGGTGTCGATGTTGCGGTTTTTCCGCCTTGCTTGCATATCAATCAAGTGGTTGATGGCTTGAAAGGCAAGTCGATCCAGGTCGGCGCGCAGAACTCTGCGGTGGAGCCGATGCAAGGTGCGTTGACCGGCGAGATTTCGCCGAGTCAGTTGATCGATGCAGGTTGTTCCTATGTGCTTGTCGGGCACTCCGAGCGCCGTCAGATGATGGGCGAGCGTGATGGGACACTCAATCGCAAGTTCGCAGCGGCACAGGCTTGTGGCTTGATTCCAGTGCTGTGCATAGGGGAGACCCTGGAGCAGCGTGAATCGGGCAAGACTCTTGAAGTTGTCTCGCGTCAGCTGGGCAGCATCATCGAGGAGCTGGGTGTTGGTGCGTTTGCAAAGGCAGTTATTGCTTACGAGCCGGTCTGGGCCATTGGTACCGGGCTGACTGCTACACCGCAACAGGCGCAGGATGTGCACGCAGCCATCCGCGCGCAGTTGGCGGCAGAGAATTCTGAAGTCGCACAAGGTGTGCGTCTTCTATACGGCGGCAGCGTGAAGGCGGCCAATGCGGTCGAACTGTTCGGCATGCCGGATATCGATGGGGGGCTCATTGGTGGAGCTTCCCTGAATGCAGATGAGTTCGGTGCGATCTGTCGCGCCGCGGGAAACTGAAAAAATGCTGGAAACAGTCGTAGTCGTTTTTCATCTGTTGGCTGCCCTGGGCGTAGTTGCCCTGGTTTTGTTGCAACAGGGTAAAGGTGCGGATGCTGGTGCGTCTTTCGGTGCAGGTGCTTCAAATACTGTGTTCGGAAGCCAAGGTTCCTCTACCTTTCTTAGTAAGTTTACTGCTATACTTGCCGCCGGTTTCTTCATAACCAGCTTGGGGTTAGGTTACTTTGCTAAAGAGAAAGCTCATGTGCTGACTCAAGTAGGTCTCCCAAACCCAGCAGTGTTGGAAGTACCAAAAGCAAAACCGGCTTCTGATGATGTCCCGGTGCTTCAAGAGCAAAAGTCGGCTACTCCAGCGACTGACGTACCTCCAGCTCAAGAGCAGAAGTAAGAAGGTTGTAAGCGCTGTATTGCCGAGGTGGTGGAATTGGTAGACACGCAACCTTGAGGTGGTTGTGCCCATAGGGTGTAGGGGTTCGAGTCCCCTTCTCGGTACCAATTATCAGGAGAGCCCGCTGTTGCGGGCTTTCTTGTAGGTGGAAGGTTACATTGACCCTGTAAGGGATCGGTCGTATACTTCCGCCCCAGCTTTGTCGCGGGGTGGAGCAGTCTGGTAGCTCGTCGGGCTCATAACCCGAAGGTCGTCGGTTCAAATCCGGCCCCCGCAACCAGTTTTAGCGGAGCCCCTTTTAAGGGGCTTTTTGTTAGCTGGACACTTTCAACGCCGCTGTTCGACGGCGTTTCAAGGATGGGCGTTTCGCCCATTTTTTTATTTTGCACAGCATGCACATACATGCACGAGGGGGTTCAGGTGTCGAGCAAGCTAGAAGAGTTGCAGGCCTTGTTGGCCCCGGTGGTCGTGGCCCTAGGCTATGAATGCTGGGGTATTGAGTTTTCGGCTCAAGGTCGCCACTCAATGTTGCGCGTTTATATCGATAAAGAGGGCGGCGTGCTGGTGGACGATTGTGCCATTGTCAGCCGTCAGATCAGCGGTGTGCTGGATGTTGAAGATCCGATCTCCGTTGAATACACCCTCGAAGTTTCCTCGCCAGGCATGGAACGCCCACTGTTCACTATTGATCAGTTTGCAAAATTTGCCGGTGAACAAGTGAAGATCAAGCTGCGATCTCCCTTTGAAGGGCGACGCAACTTTCAGGGCCTTCTGCGCGGTGTAGAAGAACAGGATGTCGTGGTGCAGGTAGAAGACCATGAATTCCTGTTGCCGATCGATATGATCGACAAGGCCAACATTATTCCCAGTTTTGACTGAGACGCGGATCCCGCGGATCCAATGGCTTGCGAAAGGCGAGGCGTACGATGAGCAAAGAAGTACTGCTGGTTGTTGAGTCGGTATCCAATGAAAAGGGCGTACCGGCAAACGTGATTTTTGAAGCGCTGGAGCTGGCCCTGGCCACTGCTACCAAAAAGCGTTTTGAAGACGAAGTTGATCTGCGTGTGGAAATCAACCGCCACACCGGTGCCTATGAGACTTTCCGTCGCTGGACGGTCGTTGAAGAAGCCGATCTTGATGATCCGGCCATCGAAACCTGGCCAAGCAAGGTTGCCGAAACGCATCCTGGCGCCAAGGTCGGTGATGTCGTCGAAGAAAAGATCGAATCGATCGAATTCGGCCGTATCGCTGCACAGACTGCCAAGCAGGTCATCGTGCAGAAGGTTCGCGAAGCCGAGCGCGCTCAAGTCGTTGACGCCTATCGCGAGCGCCTGGGTGAAATCATCTCCGGCACCGTGAAAAAAGTCACCCGCGACAACGTGATCGTCGACCTGGGCAACAACGCCGAAGCGTTGCTGGCCCGCGAAGACATCATCTCTCGCGAAACCTTCCGTGTCGGCGTGCGCTTGCGTGCGTTGCTCAAGGAAATCCGCACCGAGAACCGCGGCCCTCAGTTGATCCTGTCGCGTACCGCGCCGGAAATGCTGATCGAGCTGTTCCGTATCGAAGTGCCGGAGATCGCCGAAGGTCTGATCGAAGTCATGGCTGCGTCCCGCGACCCGGGTTCGCGTGCCAAGATCGCGGTCCGCTCCAAGGACAAACGCATCGACCCGCAAGGCGCTTGCATCGGTATGCGCGGTTCGCGCGTCCAGGCAGTGTCGGGTGAGTTGGGCGGTGAGCGTGTGGACATCGTCCTGTGGGACGATAACCCGGCGCAGTTCGTGATCAACGCCATGTCGCCGGCTGAAGTGGCGGCAATTATCGTTGACGAAGATGCCCATGCAATGGACATCGCCGTTGGCGCAGACAATCTGGCTCAGGCCATTGGTCGTGGTGGTCAGAACGTGCGTCTGGCCAGCCAACTGACCGGTTGGACCCTGAACGTGATGACCGAATCGGACATCCAGGCTAAGCAGCAAGCTGAAACCGGTGACATCCTGCGCAACTTCATCGAAGAGTTGGAAGTCGATGAAGACCTGGCGCAGGTGCTGGTAGATGAAGGCTTCACCAGCCTGGAAGAGATTGCCTACGTACCGTTGGAAGAAATGCTCAACATCGACGGCTTTGACGAAGACACCGTCAACGAGCTTCGCGCTCGGGCCAAGGATCGTTTGTTGACTAAAGCCATCGCTACTGAGGAAAAGCTGGCAGACGCCCATCCGGCCGAAGACCTGCTCTCGCTTGAGGGTATGGACAAGGATTTGGCGATGGAACTGGCGGTGCGCGGCGTAATTACCCGCGAAGACCTGGCCGAGCAGTCTATTGACGATCTGCTCGACATCGACGGCATTGACGATGATCGTGCCGGCAAGTTGATCATGGCCGCCCGAGCCCATTGGTTCGAGTAACTAGGCGCGGCCTGAGGAGAGAAGTGCATGACGCAAGTCACGGTGAAACAACTGGCCGATGAGGTCAAAACACCGGTAGAGCGCCTGTTGCAGCAGATGCGTGAGGCAGGTCTGCCGCACACCGCCGCCGATGAAGGTGTGAGCGATAGTGAGAAGCAGTCTTTGCTGACTCACTTGAAGAGCAGCCACAAGGCGAAAGTGGAAGAACCGCGCAAGATTACATTGCAGCGCAAAACCACCAGCACCCTGCGTGTTGCTGGTAGCAAGAGCATCAGCGTTGAAGTACGCAAGAAGAAAGTCTTCGTACAGCGCAGCCCGGAAGAAATCGAAGCCGAGCGCAAACGCGAACTGGAAGAACGTCGCGCAGTAGAAAATGCTGCTCGTCAGAAGGCTGAAGAAGAAGCCAAGCGTCGCGCCGAAGAAGAAGCGCGTCGCCAGCCTGCTGCTGCGCAACCCGCTGCCACTGAAGCGGTCGCCGCGCCTAGCGCGCCGGTAGAAGCTGTGCGTGAGGCCGCTCCGGTTGCCGCTGCACCAGCACCTGCTGCTGACGCCCGTAAACGCGACGAACCTCGTCGTCCGGACAAGCCACGTGCTGACGATAACAATCGTCGCGGTGGTGGTGGCGATGGCGAGCGCAAAAACGCTCCACATCGTGCTTCGGTCAAAGAGAAAGCACCTGCTCCACGCGTTGCCCCACGTACTACCGACGAAGAAAGCGATGGCTTCCGTCGTGGTGGTCGCGGCAAGGCCAAGCTGAAGAAACGCAACGCCCACGGTTTCCAGAGCCCAACCGGCCCTGTCGTGCGTGAAGTGAAGATCGGCGAGACCATCACTGTGGGCGATCTGGCCCAGCAGATGTCGGTCAAGGCAGCTGAAATCATCAAGTTCATGTTCAAGCTGGGTACTCCAGCCACCATCAACCAGGTACTGGATCAGGAAACTGCCCAGCTTGTGGCTGAAGAATTGGGCCACAAAGTGACCCTGGTCAGCGACACCGCCCTGGAAGATTCCTTGGCCGAGTCCCTGAAGTTTGAAGGTGAGGCTGTTTCCCGTGCACCGGTTGTGACCGTAATGGGCCACGTTGACCACGGTAAAACTTCCCTGCTCGACTACATCCGTCGTGCCAAGGTGGCTGCGGGCGAAGCCGGCGGTATCACCCAGCACATCGGCGCGTACCACGTTGAAACCGACCGTGGCATGGTGACGTTCCTCGATACCCCTGGTCACGCCGCGTTTACCGCAATGCGTGCCCGTGGTGCCAAGGCGACCGACATCGTGATCCTGGTGGTTGCAGCCGACGACGGCGTGATGCCACAAACCATCGAAGCCGTTCAGCATGCCAAGGCAGCTGGCGTTCCGTTGGTGGTTGCGGTGAACAAAATCGACAAGCCGGGCGCTGATCTCGATCGCATCCGTAGCGAACTGTCGGTTCACGGCGTGACATCCGAAGAGTGGGGTGGCGACACACCATTCGTACCAGTCTCCGCGAAGATGGGTACCGGCGTTGACGAACTGCTCGAAGCCGTTCTGTTGCAAGCCGAGGTTCTGGAACTGACCGCGACTCCATCGGCTCCTGGCCGTGGTGTGGTGGTTGAGTCCCGTCTCGACAAGGGCCGTGGCCCGGTTGCGACCGTTCTGGTTCAAGATGGCACCCTGCGCCAAGGCGACATGGTACTGGTCGGTTCGAACTACGGCCGTGTACGTGCCATGCTCGACGAGAACGGCAAGCCAATCAAGGAAGCAGGTCCTGCTATCCCGGTCGAGATCCTCGGCCTGGACGGTACCCCGGACGCTGGCGACGAGATGAGCGTAGTTGCCGACGAGAAGAAAGCCCGTGAAGTGGCTCTGTTCCGTCAAGGCAAGTTCCGTGAAGTCAAGCTGGCCCGTGCTCACGCCGGCAAGCTGGAAAACATCTTCGAGAACATGGGCCAGGAAGAGAAGAAGACGCTTAACATCGTCCTCAAATCTGACGTACGTGGTTCCCTCGAAGCGTTGAACGGCGCCTTGAATGGCCTGGGTAACGACGAAGTGCAAGTGCGCGTTGTCGGTGGCGGTGTCGGTGGTATCACCGAATCCGACGCCAACCTGGCATTGGCTTCCAACGCTGTACTGTTCGGCTTCAACGTGCGTGCCGATGCTGGCGCTCGCAAGATCGTCGAGCAGGAAGGCCTGGACATGCGTTACTACAACGTCATCTACGACATCATCGAAGACGTCAAGAAAGCCCTCACCGGCATGCTTGGCAGCGACGTCCGGGAGAACATCCTGGGTATCGCCGAAGTACGTGACGTGTTCCGCTCGCCGAAATTCGGCGCGATCGCCGGCTGCATGGTTGTCGAAGGCACCGTGTTCCGTAACCGTCCAATCCGTGTACTGCGTGAAGACATCGTTATCTTCGAAGGCGAGCTGGAATCCCTGCGCCGCTTCAAGGATGACGCTTCTGAAGTACGTGCCGGCATGGAATGCGGTATCGGCGTCAAGAGCTACAACGACGTCAAGGTTGGCGACAAGATCGAAGTCTTCGAGAAGGTTCAGGTTGCTCGCAGCCTCTAACTCGCGCACTTCCGGAGCCACGCGGCGTGTGGGCATGCAGATGCCCCGCACCGCGTACGGACTCTAAACGCAACGCCCGGTCTGGCTTTTGTCAGGCCGGGCGTTTGCCGCTTTCAGACCCCACGGGTTTCACCGTGTGGCAGTAACAGGTAACAAGACATGGCAAAAGAATACAGCCGTACCCAGCGTATCGGCGATCAGATGCAGCGCGAGCTGGCCCAACTGATCCGTCGCGAAGTCAAAGACCCACGCGTTGGCCTGGTCACCATCACCGCCGTTGAAGTGAGCCGTGACGTGGGTCACGCGAAGATCTTCATCACCGTGATGGGGCAGGACAGCAGCGAAGAAATCGCGCAAAGCATCAAGGTGCTCAATTCGGCGGCAGGTTTCCTGCGCATGCAATTGGCCCGTGAAATGAAGCTGCGCAGTGTTCCTCAGTTGCACTTCCACTACGATGAAAGCGTCGTGCGGGGTGCGCACCTGTCGGCACTGATCGAGCGCGCCGTGGCTGAAGACAGCCAGCACCCGTCCACACCTGAAGACGCCAAGGAGTAAGCGGTGGCTCAGGTCAAACGTATCCGTCGCAACGTCAGTGGCATAATCCTGCTCGACAAGCCCATTGGCTTTACCTCCAATGCCGCATTGCAGAAGGTCCGCTGGCTGCTCAACGCCGAAAAGGCCGGGCACACCGGTAGTCTCGACCCCCTCGCCACCGGTGTACTGCCGTTGTGCTTTGGCGAGGCCACCAAGTTTTCGCAATACCTGCTCGATTCCGACAAGGGTTACGAAACCCTGATGCAACTGGGCAAGACCACCACCACGGCCGATGCCGAAGGTGATGTTCTGCAGGTTCGCGACGTGACCGTTGGTCGTGCTGATATTGAAGCTGCTTTACCCGGTTTTCGTGGGGAAATCAGTCAGATACCGCCGATGTACTCGGCGCTAAAGCGTGATGGCCAGCCTCTTTACAAGCTGGCGCGTGCGGGCGAAGTAGTGGAGCGCGAACCGCGTTCTGTTACTATTGCGCGCTTGGAATTGCTCGCCTGTGAAGGCGACACCGCCCGGTTGGCCGTGGACTGCAGCAAAGGCACCTATATCCGTACCCTGGTGGAAGATATCGGTGAGAAGCTCGGTTGCGGCGCGTACGTTGCAGAACTGCGACGCACCCAGGCCGGTCCTTTCAGCCTGGCCCAGACGGTCACGTTGGAAGAGTTGGAAGCGGTACACGCCGAAGGCGGCAATGAAGCGGTTGATCGCTTCCTGATGCCATCGGACAGCGGTTTGCTCGATTGGCCATTGCTGCACTTCTCGGAACACAGCGCGTTCTACTGGCTAAACGGCCAGCCGGTGCGTGCCCCGGATGCGCCGAAGTTCGGCATGGTGCGGGTACAGGATCATAACGGTCGCTTTATCGGTATCGGTGAAGTGAGCGAAGACGGGCGCATAGCGCCGCGTCGACTGATTCGGTCAGAATGACCGAACGAGTGTGGCTGTTAACAGGCACGGTCAACACTCATTTTTAGATACAGGGATTTGTCCCTGGCCTGTTGAAACTGCCCTTTGGGTGGTTTCCTGAAAAAAGGATTGCCTCATGGCTCTCGACGTTCAAGAAAAAGCACAAATCGTTGCTGACTATCAGCAAGCTGTTGGTGACACTGGTTCGCCAGAAGTGCAAGTTGCACTGCTGACCCACAACATCAACAAGCTGCAAGGTCACTTCAAGGCCAACGGTAAAGATCACCACTCCCGTCGTGGTCTGATCCGCATGGTAAACCAGCGCCGTAAGCTGCTGGACTACCTGAAAGGCAAGGATCTGGGTCGTTATCAGACTCTGATCGGTCGCCTGGGTCTGCGTCGCTAATAAGCGATTGCGCTAGAGGTTGGTTGTCTGCCGTGTGTCAGTGGGATTCCCGCTGGCCCATGGCAGGCTCCCAGCCTCAAGTTTTATCTGGATACACGTTTTACCCTGGACTAGCGTCGGGCCGATTCCCGGCATTGCCCAAGAATTTCGCAAGAAGACAAGTTCCCCAAGAGCCACAAAGAAGGTAGGACACCGTGAACCCGGTTATCAAAAAATTCCAGTTCGGTCAGTCGACCGTTACCCTCGAGACAGGCCGTATTGCCCGTCAAGCCTCCGGCGCAGTGCTGGTTACCGTTGATGACGACGTTACCGTACTGGTAACCGTTGTTGGCGCCAAGACCGCTGACCCGAGCAAAGGCTTCTTCCCTCTGTCCGTTCACTACCAGGAAAAGACTTACGCTGCCGGTAAGATCCCTGGCGGTTTCTTCAAGCGCGAAGGCCGTCCTTCCGAGAAAGAAACCCTGACTTCCCGACTGATCGATCGTCCGATCCGTCCGCTGTTCCCAGAAGGTTTCATGAACGAAGTGCAGGTTGTCTGCACCGTCGTTTCCACCAGCAAGAAGACCGATCCGGACATCGCTGCGATGATCGGTACCTCGGCTGCCCTGGCCATTTCCGGTATTCCTTTCGATGGCCCGATCGGCGCAGCCCGCGTTGCCTTCCACGAAAGCACCGGCTACCTGCTGAACCCGACTTACGAGCAACTGAAAGCATCGAGCCTGGACATGGTCGTTGCCGGTACCTCGGAAGCCGTATTGATGGTTGAATCGGAAGCCAAAGAGCTGACCGAAGACCAGATGCTGGGCGCTGTACTGTTCGCCCACGACGAGTTCCAGGCGGTCATCAAGGCTGTCACCGAGCTGGCTGCCGAAGCTGCCAAGCCAACCTGGACCTGGGCTGCTGCCCCGGAAGCCACCGAACTGCTGGGCGCTATCCGCTCCGAGTTCGGCGCTGCCATCTCCGACGCCTACACCATCACCGTCAAGGCCGACCGTTACGCTCGCCTGGGCGAGTTGAAGGACCAGGTTGTAGCCAAGCTGTCCGGTGAAGAAGGCCAGCCTTCCGCCAGCGACGTCAAAGCTGCATTCGGTGAAATCGAATACCGCACCGTTCGCGAAAACATCGTTAACGGCAAGCCACGTATCGACGGTCGCGACACCCGCACCGTACGCCCGCTGAACATCGAAGTCGGCGTTCTGCCGAAGACCCACGGTTCGGCCCTGTTCACCCGTGGTGAAACCCAGGCACTGGTTGTTGCGACCCTGGGCACTGCCCGTGACGCACAGCTACTGGACACCCTGGAAGGCGAGAAAAAAGACCCCTTCATGCTGCACTACAACTTCCCTCCGTTCTCGGTGGGCGAGTGTGGTCGCATGGGCGGTGCTGGTCGTCGCGAAATCGGTCACGGCCGTCTGGCCCGTCGTTCGGTCCAGGCCATGCTGCCGGCTGCTGACGTGTTCCCGTACACCATCCGTGTTGTGTCGGAAATCACCGAGTCCAACGGTTCCAGCTCCATGGCTTCCGTTTGCGGCGCTTCCCTGGCGCTGATGGACGCTGGTGTGCCAATGAAGGCGCCGGTTGCCGGTATCGCCATGGGCCTTGTTAAAGAAGGCGAGAAGTTCGCCATCCTGACCGACATCCTGGGTGACGAAGACCACCTGGGCGACATGGACTTCAAGGTAGCCGGTACCGCCAAAGGTGTGACCGCGCTGCAGATGGACATCAAGATCAAGGGCATCACCGAAGAGATCATGGAAATCGCCCTGGGCCAAGCCCTGGAAGCGCGCCTGAACATCCTCGGCCAGATGAACCAGATCATTGGTCAGTCCCGTACCGAGCTGTCGGAAAATGCTCCGACCATGATCGCGATGAAAATCGACACCGACAAAATCCGTGATGTTATCGGTAAAGGCGGCGCGACCATCCGTGCGATCTGTGAAGAGACCAAGGCTTCGATCGATATCGAAGACGACGGCTCCATCAAGATCTTCGGCGAAACCAAGGAAGCGGCTGAAGCTGCACGTCAGCGCGTTCTGGGCATTACCGCTGAGGCCGAGATCGGCAAGATCTACGTCGGTAAGGTTGAGCGCATCGTCGACTTCGGCGCATTCGTCAACATCCTGCCGGGCAAAGACGGTCTGGTTCACATCTCTATGCTGAGCGACGCTCGCGTTGAGAAAGTGACCGACATTCTGAAAGAAGGCCAGGAAGTGGAAGTGCTGGTACTGGACGTGGACAACCGCGGCCGTATCAAGCTGTCCATCAAGGACGTAGCAGCAGCCAAGGCTTCGGGCGTTTAATCCCCCGAGCTTTCAGCTGAAAAAGGGACTCTTCGGAGTCCTTTTTTTATGGGCGCTGGAAAGTAGCGGGAAATCAGCCGTTTAGCTGAATCCAAAAGCCGCAACTTGCATGCAGCCACGATGGTATTCATGCAACTTGCACGATTCCGAAAATTACGTGTTTTTATAACTTGTTGTTTTATATGAGTTTTATTGGCTCATCAAACTTGGCACACTGCCTGCAATATCCCTGTTAACGCTGCAGCATCAAGGTTTACGTACTGCAGACTTTTAATAAAACAGGAGTTACTCGTATGAAGAAGTTCGCTCTCGCTACTGCTACCGCTCTGACCCTGGCCATGGGTGCTAACGTAGCCTTTGCTCAGACTTCCCAAGCCCCTATGACGCTGGCGGCCGGTGAAGTGACCAAGGCTAAAGAGTCCACCTCGGATACCTGGATCACCACCAAAGTGAAAGCTGACCTGCTGACCGAGAAAGGTATTCCTGGTTCGGACATCAAGGTTGAAACCAACAAAGGCGTGGTTTCCCTGTCCTCCGACGTCGCTATTTCGGATTCGCAAAAAGCGACCGCTGTAGCCATCACCAAGAAAATCAAAGGTGTGACTGCTGTTTCTGCTGATGGCCTACTGGCTGGCGGCGCAACCAAAGCTGATGGTATCGATAAAACCAAGGGCGCAGCTGCTAGCGCTAAAGAGTCCACCTCGGATACTTGGATCACCACCAAAGTCAAAGCTGATCTGGTAACCGAAAAAGGCATTCCTGGTACCGACATCAAAGTCGAAACCAACAAAGGTGTAGTTTCCCTGTCTTCGACCGTAGCGGTCACTGAAGCTCAGAAAACTACCGCGGTGAATATCACCAAGAAAATCAAAGGCGTTAAAGCTGTATCGGCCGACGGCCTGAAAGCAGAGTAACGCTGGAGGAATTCGTCTGAACTAGGCGGCAGAGAGTGAGCTAGTTATCCACTCAACGCACCACACAGGTTCATGCGACCGGCCACAAGGATGTGGTCATTAAAGGCCCCGACATTCGTGTCGGGGCCTTTTCTATTTCGCGCTGGATGCAATCTCACGCCAATACAAGCCAGCTCCTATAGAGGTGCGGGGTCTATTCGGCGTCCAAGTGCATGGGCGTCACGACCCGTCCGTCCTTCTCAGCCTGACCCAGGTTGGCATCAATGAAGTACACCCGGTCGTCTTCCAGCTGGCCCTTATCCACCAAGTAGTCCTTGATGGTACTGGCACGGTCCTGGCCCAGTTGACGCAGCAACACATCACTGGTGCTCCAGAACTTGATCACGCCGTCCTTGAGCTTCGCTGTGCGGTCATCGCGGCTCAGGTCTTTCCATTCCGCCGGCGGTTGCTGTTTCAAACGGGTGCGGTAAATGCCTTCAAGCAGAGGCGCCTTTTCACCTTCCGGGACGACCAGCAGCGACGCCTGTGCGGGCACCTTGTCACCCCGGCGCTGGAGCATTTTGTAGTAGTTATATTGGTATTCACGTTCCAGGCGCTGCGCAGCGAGGAAAGGCCCGTCGCTGCTGGCAGCGGCAGTGCCTTCGATTTCCAGACGCAGGGTAGGACGCTCTTTCAGTGCCTTAGCCAGGGTGTTCAAGGCGCCTTCGGCGTCTTTGTTCAACTCGCTGGAACCTGGGGCGAACGACACATTCCCAAGGTCTTCCGAACCGCCGCCGGTCACCAACCCGCCGATGAATTTGAAGGGCGCTGTCGCTGCGCGCACCACCAGGTTACGCAGGGTCTGCCACACGATGGGCATCACACTGAATTGCGGGTTATTCAGGTCGCCGGTTACCGGCAGTTCGATGGAGATCTTGCCGTCGCTGTCCTTGAGTAGCGCGATCGCCAGGCGAATCGGCAAGTCCACGGCATCGGCGCTGTCGACCTTCTCACCCAGTTGCAATTGCTCGACCACCACCTTGTTCTCGGCCTTCAACTGGCCCTTGGTGATCACGTAGTGCAGGTCGAGGTTGAGACGGCCCTTACGGATACGGAACCCGGCGAACTTGCCGGAATAGGGCGTCAGGGTGGTCAGCTCGACGCGTTTGAAACTGGTGGCAATGTCCAGCGCCGCCATCGGATCAAACGGATTCACGCTGCCTTTGATCGTGACCGGCGCGTAGCGGTCGACCTTGCCCTTGATATCAACGCTGGCTGGTTTGGCCTGGCGGCTGTCAATGGTGCCGATCTGACCGTTGAGCTGCTGAATCGCCGTGGCGAAGTTGGGGGTGAGGCTGAAGTCGGCAAAGTTGGCGGAACCGTCGTTGATCGCAATCTGGCCGATGCGAATGCCCAAGGGCTTGTCCTTGCTGGCGGGCTTGGGCCCTTTGTCGGCGGCTTGCGGAATCAAGAGGTCATCAACGTTGGTGGTACGGTCATCGTTGATCATGAAGCGCGCATACGGCTGCAGCAGGTTGACCTTGTCGATCGACAGGCTGTCGCCGTGCTGGTAGTTGACGCCTTCGAGCACCAGGCGCTGCCATTTGAGGAAGTCGCGGGTCTTGAGGGTGTCCAGCGTGTGTAATTGGTCGACCTGGGCGCGGCCAGTGACCTGCAGTTTCAGAGGGTCAGTGCTTTTCAGGTTTACATCGAGGTTGCTGCCGAGCATGCCGCTGCGCAGTTCCAGGCGGATGAACGGGCTGATGTAGGACTGGGCAACCCGAAGGTCGATGTCCTGGGTGTTCACTTTGAGCTTGGCGCTGACCGGGTTGAGGTTGACCTCGCCGGTCGCCTGGATTTTGCCTTGCTTGCCCACGCCTGAGTCGACTTTCAGGGTAAACGGGCTCTGGTTAAGGCTATCGAAGTTCTGCAGGTCGACGTTCAGCGGGCCTACCTCCAGCGCGACCGCCGGTTTGGCCTGGCGGTCGGCCAGGTGCACCTGATAGTTGCGCAGTTGCACGTCCTTGAGCAGTACTTGCCAAGGCTTGCTCGGCGCGGCGGGCTCGGCTTTTGGCGAGTCGGCGGTGGCCGGTGCGGTGGCAGGCTCCGGCGCCTTGGCCGGTTTGCTCGGTTGGCTGGCGAACAGTTTCTGCCAGTCCAGTTGCCCGTCAGCCTCAAGGGCCGCCCAGGTTTCGAGTTTGTTGCTGCGGATCTTGCCCACCACCACTTGCTGTTTCGCCAGGTCTACCGTGGTCTCGCTGACGTCCAGGCGTTCCAGGCGCACCAGTGGGCGACCGTCGGGCGCCTTGATGGCAAATGGCGCGATGCTGGCGGCGGTGTTGGTGAGGTTCAGCTCGGTCTCTTTGGCCAGGCTGAACTTGTACTCGGTACTGAAGTTGAGCACGCCGTCTTCAAGTACCAGTGGCAGCGCATCACGTACATAGGGCCACCAGGCTTTCATCTTGCCATCGGTGACCTTCAACGTGCCTTCGGAGAGCATCGGCACCAGGCTGAAATTACCTTTCCAGTCGATTCGCCCACCTTCAGGCCCGGCCGCCACCAATGTCATGTCGGCATTGTCTTCAGGCAAGGTGCTGAGGTTTTTCAGTTCGAAGTCGAGCGTATCGTAGAGGAATTCGATCGGTTCGCTGGGGCGCAGGTCCTGAAAGTGCACATAGCCGCCCGCCAGCTTGATGCTGTCGATGCGCAACGGGAAGGGCTTGGCATCCGGATCGGCGGGCGTTGGCTCGCTGGGGGGCAGCTTGAACAACTGTGCGAGGTTCAACTGGCCGGATTTGTCGAACAGCAGCTCGGTCTTCGGCTTGTCCAGTTGCACATCGGCAAGGTGCAGGGCGCGGGTCCAGAGGCTGTCGATCTGAAGATTGGCATAGAGGCGTTCGAAACCCACCTGTTCCTTGCCGGGCTCACCGATTTGGAGCCCCCATGCCGTCACTTCCAGGCTGAACGGGTTGAGCTCGATCCGCTCGATCCGGGCCGGCACCGTGGCGTAATTGGCCAGTTGCTGGTTGGCAATCCGAAGCGCGATACCGGGGAGAATCAAAAAGCCCAGCAAGCTGTACAGGGCAAGAGCGGTCAACAAGGCGCCGGCGGCGCGAATCAATCCTTTGGGCATGGGGTGACGCCATCTATGTCAAACAGGAGTGCCTTGGAGTATGGCACGGGTTTTCGGTTCCGAAGAGCAAGGCCCTTTGAGAAACGTCTTACAGCTGGAGTATCAGGGTTTTCAGTGGTGGCTGTTGATCCTGCGAGGGGAAGTCCGCGCCTGGCGTCATGATTGTCCAGTCACGTACGGGGCGTCCGGCTTTCTCCGCGCAGCGCAGGACCTGTTCGCGCCAATCATCCATGCTGACTTTTGCCAGGTTGTTGCAGCAGATCAGCACGCCATTGTCGGCGGTGGCTAGCAGCGCGGGCTTGAGCAGACTCTGGTAATCGCGCAGCAAGTCGACTGTGCCAAACGCGCTTTTGGCCCAGGCTGGCGGGTCGAGCAGTACCAGATCGTATTGACGCTGCTCCAGGCGTGGATAACTCGGCAGCTTCTGCCCGCGCCGTTGGGTGATCGGCAGGCCCGCCAATTGGCGGATCGCCGGGAAGTAATCCGACTGCACAAATTCCATAGTCGGCAGTTGCGGGTTCAGCAGGCCATTTTCGCGGCCGACCGCCAAGTTGCCCTCGGCGAAGTCCAGGTTGCACACCTCACGGGCGCCCCCGGCGGCCGCGCTCAGGCCAACGCCGCAGGTATACGCAAACAGATTCAGCACGCTTTTGCCGGCGCTGTGCGCCTTGACCCAGCCACGGGTGTTACGCAAATCCAGGAACAGCAGCGGGTCCTGCCCGGCATGGCGCCCGCGCACGCGGTAATTGAGGCCCCACTCGTGGCCGATCAGGTCTTCCAGCGCAGCGGACTCGGCACGATAAACCGTGTCTTCGCGGTCGATGCGCGAGTTGCCACGGGAACGGTCGTTGTACACCAGCAATAGTTCCAGGCCCATGTACTGGTTGACCTGTTGATGCAGGTCCAGCAGCTCTGCGGTTTCCAGGCATTGGTGGAAGCTCTGCACCAGCAATTGCGGGCCGTAGCGGTCGATGGTCAGGCCGCCGGCGCCTTCCTGGCTGCCATGGAACAGTCGGTAGCAGTCAGTGCCTTGGGCGTGCAGCTCATTGATCAGGTCTTGGCGATGATCGAGGGCGGCGCGCAGCGCCTGATTCAGGGAAGACATGGAGCGCGCCTTGCTGGGGAAATAAGGGCGCGAAGTTTAACAGCTATGCGCCGTGGCCTACATCAACCCCATCCGCCGATGGGCGCGTTGCACCGAACCGTTGCGCATCGCCCAGCGCAGCATAGGCGCACTGCGTTTGACCCCGGCACGGATCATCTGGCGTTGCAGCGGGCTTTGGTGTTGGTCGAGCATGGCGCTGGCCCAATCCGGCAGCAGGTCGATCCCGGCTTGCATCATCAACGCGCCAAATGGCTTGGCCAGCAGGCTGGGGGAGGGCGCATTGAGGAGTAAGCGCAGCACTTCGCGGCTGCGATCGTCGCACAGCAAGTGTGGGCGGATACGTGCCAGATAATCTGAAATTTCCTGCCGAGAGCGCGGAACATGCCGCGCGCCCAGCTGTTCCGCCACCAGGGCAATTTCACTGTAGTAACGGTCCTGGTCTCGACCTGAAAGCTGCGGGTTGCGATAGCGCAGGTGAGCGGCGAGGAAGTTACTGACCTCCGCCACATGCACCCAGGTCAGCAACTCTGGGTCGCTGGCCGCATAAGGTCGCCCGTCCGGAGCGTGGCCGACGACCTGGAGGTGAATGGTGCGGACTTTTTCGATCAGCCATTCGGCGTCTTTGCGCGAACCAAACGTCGTGCCCGAGATGAACTGCGAGGTGCGCCGCAACCGCCCGAGCATGTCCTGACGAAAGTTCGAATGGTCCCACACGCCCGCCAGGGCCAGTGGGTGCAAGGCTTGCAGCATCAAGGCGCTGATGCCGCCGATGAGCATGCTGCTGAAGTCGCCATGCACCTGCCAGCTCACCGAATCGGGCCCGAACAGGCCGGGGTCGCCCTTGGGGTTTTCCAGGTCCAGTTGGCCCAGCGACAGGCCTGTAAGGCTCATCAACTGGCTTTCGATACGGCTGCGGATAAATTCCATGGCGACGTGGGGGCTCCTATCGGTTCAGGCGCTTGTCGATCAGGCCTTCTACGACGCTCGGGTCGGCCAGCGTCGAGGTATCACCGAGGCTGTCGAGTTCGTTGCAGGCGATCTTGCGCAAAATCCTGCGCATGATCTTGCCGGAGCGGGTTTTCGGCAAGGCCGGTGCCCATTGAATCAGTTCCGGCTTGGCGAAGCTGCCAATTTCCTTGCTGACCAGGTCCAGCAGGTGTTTTTTCAGCGCGTCGTCGGGTTCCACGCCATTCATCGGCGTGACAAAGGCGTAGATGCCCTGGCCTTTGACATCATGGGGATACCCCACCACGGCGGCCTCGGCGACCTGGTCGTGCAGCACCAGGGCGCTCTCCACCTCGGCGGTGCCGATACGGTGACCGGACACGTTGATCACGTCGTCGATGCGTCCGGTGATCCAGTAGTCGCCGTCCTCGTCGCGCCGTGCGCCGTCACCGGTGAAATAGTAGCCGGGGTAGGGTTTGAAATAAGTGTCGATCATGCGCTGCGGATCGCCGTACACGCTGCGGATCTGCCCCGGCCAGCTCGCTTTGATCGCCAGTACGCCGCTGCCGGCCCCGCTGAATTCTTTGCCCTGTTCGTCGAGCAGCACGGGCTGTACGCCAAACATCGGCTGGGTAGCGCAGCCGGGCTTGATGCGCTGTGCGCTGACCAGTGGGCTGAGCATGATGCCGCCGGTCTCGGTCTGCCACCAGGTATCCACAATCGGGCAGCGCTGTTCGCCCACCGCATTGAAGTACCAGTCCCAGGCTTCCGGGTTGATCGGTTCGCCGACGCTGCCCAGCAGACGCAAGCTGGCGCGAGAGGTGCTCTCCAGCGGACCATGGCCCTCGCGCATCAAGGCACGCAACGCGGTAGGGGCGGTGTAGAAAATATTGACCTTGTGCTTGTCGATCACCTGCCAGAAGCGTGAGCTGTCCGGGTAGCTCGGCACGCCTTCGAACATCAGCGAAGTCGCGCCGTTGGCCAGCGGGCCGTACACGATGTAACTGTGGCCGGTGACCCAGCCCACATCGGCGGTGCACCAAAACACTTCGCCCTCGCGGTAGTCGAGCACGTATTTGAAGGTCATTGCGGCTTGCAGCAGGTAGCCGCCGGTGGTGTGCAGCACACCTTTGGGTTTGCCGGTGCTGCCGGAGGTGTAGAGGATGAACAGCGGGTCTTCGGCGTCCATTGGCTCAGGCGGGCAGTCACTGCTGGCCGCATCCAAGGCTTGTTGATACTTGAGATCGCGGCCTTCGCTCCAGTTAACGGTCGCTCCGGTGCGTTCTACCACCAGCACCGTGCTCACATTCGGGCAACTGGCCAGGGCTTTGTCGACATTCTGTTTCAGTGCTACCGGTTTACCACCGCGCACGCCTTCGTCCGCAGTGATTACGGTGCGGCAGTCGGCGTCGAGAATACGGTCACGCAAGGCATCCGGCGAGAAGCCGCCAAACACCACGGAATGTACCGCGCCGATCCGCGTGCAAGCGAGCATGGCGTAGGCGGCTTCAGGGATCATCGGCATGTAGATGCACACCCGGTCGCCTTTCTTTACGCCACGGCTTTTCAGCACATTGGCCAGGCGGCTGACGTTCTGGTGCAGTTGGCGGTAGGTGATTTTTGAAGATTTTGTCGGATCATCGCCTTCCCAGATGAAGGCCGGCTGATCGGCGCGCAGGGCGAGGTGACGGTCGATGCAGTTGTAGCTGACATTCAGTTGGCCGCCGGCAAACCATTGCGCAGCGCCGGTCTTGATGTCTGAGCGTTGAACGGTGTGCCACGGGGTTGTCCAGTCGAGAAAGCCTTTGGCCTGTTCAGCCCAGAACGTATCCGGCTGATCGATGGATTGGCGATAGAGGCGCTGGTAGTCCTCCTGACTGAGTTGCGCAGCCCGGCGGACGGCATCGGCGGTGGGGAACGTGCTGATATCGAACATGAGCGATCCTTATTCTTGTTTTGGCAACAAGTGATAAAGATGCACCCTGCAAGGGGAGGGTTCAAGGCCAACGTCCAAACGGACGTTGGCCCTGCGATACCTGGATCAGCCGCGGTGACGACCGCGGAAGTAGTTGATCAGGCCCTGGGTCGACGCATCTTCGGCCGAGGTTTCTTCGGCGCCGGTCAGGCGGTTGTAGACGCCCTTGCCCAGCTCCTTGCCCAGCTCCACGCCCCATTGGTCGAAGGCGTTGATGCCCCAGATCACGCTCTGTACGAATACTTTGTGCTCATACATGGCGACCAGTGCGCCCAGGCGACGCGGGCTGATGCGCTCGACCACGATGGTGTTGCTCGGACGGTTGCCCGGGATCACCTTGTGCGGTGCCAGCTTCTGCACTTCGTCTTCCGGGATGCCTTTGTCGCGCAGCTCGGCTTCGGCTTCGGCGCGGGTCTTGCCGAGCATCAGTGCCTGGCTTTGGGACAGGCAGTTGGCGTACAGCCACTGATGGTGGTCGGACACCGGGTTGAAGCTGACGATCGGCACGATGAAGTCGGCCGGGATCAGTTGGGTCCCCTGGTGCAGCAACTGGTGATACGCGTGCTGACCGTTGCAACCTACGCCACCCCAGATCACTGGGCCGGTATCGGTCGCCACTGGGGTGCCGTCCTGGCGCACGCTCTTGCCGTTGGATTCCATGTCCAACTGTTGCAAGTGTTTGGTGATGTTACGCAGGTAGTGGTCGTACGGCAGGATCGCATGGCTCTGCGCACCCCAGAAGTTGCCGTACCACACACCCAGCAAGCCGAGCAGTACTGGCATGTTGGCTTCGAATGGCGCGTTCTGGAAATGCTGGTCCATGGTGTAGGCACCGGACAGCAGCTCCTTGAAGTTGGACATGCCGATCGCCAGGGCGATTGGCAAGCCGATGGCCGACCACAGCGAGTAACGACCGCCTACCCAGTCCCACATCGGGAAGATGTTTTCTTCGCGGATACCGAAGGCTACGGCTGCCGCGTTGTTGCTGGATACAGCGATGAAGTGACGGTACAGCTCTGCTTCCGAGCCACCCTGGGCCAGGTACCAGGCGCGGGCGGCCTGGGCGTTTTTCAGGGTTTCGAGGGTGTTGAAGGATTTCGACGAGACGATAAACAGCGTGGTCTCGGCGCGCAGCTTCATGGTCAGCTCGTGGAACTCGCTGCCGTCGATGTTCGCCAGGTAATGGCAGCGCACGCCTTTATGGGCGTAGGACAACAGGGCTTCGGAGACCAGCTCCGGGCCGAGGAACGAGCCACCGATACCGATGTTCACCACGTCGGTGATCGGCTTCTCGGTGTAGCCACGCCACAGGCCGTCGTGGATGCGCCCGACCAAGTCAGTGATCTGGTTCAGCACTTTGTGCACGTCCGGCATGATGTTCACGCCGTTCACCGACAACTTGTCGCCCACCGGGCGGCGCAGGGCGGTGTGCAGGGCCGGGCGACCTTCGGACGAGTTGACGGGCTCGCCGGCGTACAGCGAGTCGATCGCGTCTTTGAGGCCGACTTCTTTGGCGAGGCCCACGAGCAGGTCACGGGTTTCGCTGGTGATCAGGTTTTTCGAGTAATCGAGGAAAAGTCCGCAGCTGCTCAAGGTGAACTGGGAGAAACGCTGAGGATCGGCATTGAACGCTTCGCGCATGCTGAAATCCTGCATGGCTTGGCGATGTTGATTGAGCGCTTGCCAGGCGGGCAGAGCGGTAACGTCATGAGGAGTGCGGTAGTACGCCATCGCTGCGGGTTTCCTTTTATTACGGGGACTGCCTTTAGGACACTTCTAAGCCCGGAACGTCCAGTCTTTTATCAAGCAATGGGTTCCGGACAGCGCTAACCATAGCGCAGGGCGATTACATTAAACCTAGCGTGTCGATATGTCTTGGCTTTGTCTGCGCTAAGGCCGGTACTTTTTTATACCGGCACTTTTATTCACGCAACGAAGAGGGCAACGGGGAGGGGTCAGACGAGGGTCAGGTGCAGGTTATCGATGAGGCGGGTGGCTCCCAGATAGGCGGCGACCAGGATCACGATATCGCGGTCCTCGGGTGTGGCGGGGCGCAAATGCACGCCTTGGCGTACTTCGAGGTAGTCCAGGCGCAGACCGGCGGCTTCGATCTGCAGCACCTGCTCGGCACGCAGCTTGGCGAAGTCGTGGTCACCGGCTTTGATGGCTGCGCCAATGTGGCTGAGGCTGCGGTACAGCACCGGCGCAATGGCCCGTTGTTCATCGGTGAGGTAGCCATTGCGCGACGACAGCGCGAGGCCATCGTCGGCGCGCACAGTGGGCTCGCCGATGATCTGGATCGGCATGTTCAGGTCATGGACCATGGCGCGGATCACGGCCAGTTGCTGGTAATCCTTCTGGCCAAACACCGCCATGTCCGGCTGGACCATGTTGAACAGCTTGCTGACCACGGTCGCCACGCCTTCGAAGTGCCCCGGACGGCTGGCGCCACACAGGCCTTCAGACAATTGCGGCACGCTGACGCGGGTCTGGCCGGTCATGCCACCGGGGTACATTTCCTCAACGGTGGGCGCGAACAACAGGTTGCAGCCGGCTTGCAGCAGCTTTTCCTGGTCGGCGGCGAGGGTGCGCGGGTATTTGTCCAGGTCTTCGCCGGCGCCAAACTGCAGCGGGTTGACGAAGATGCTGGCCACCACGAAGTCGGCCTGCTGGGCCGCCTTGGTCACCAGCGTGGCATGGCCACTGTGCAGGTTGCCCATGGTCGGCACAAAGCCAATGCGCTTGCCGGCGTTGCGGGCGTGGGTAACAGCGGCCCGCAGTTCACGTACGGTTTTTACGGTGTTCATGCAGAAAATCCGTGTTCGGCGCCAGGGAAGGTCACGCCTTTGACTTCGGCGACGTAGGCGCTTAATGCGTCGTGGATGCTGGCTTGGCCGGCCATGAAGTTTTTCACGAACTTCGGCACGCGGCCGCTGATCGACAGGCCGAGCATGTCGTGCAGCACCAGCACCTGGCCGTCGGTGGCGGAACCTGCGCCGATACCGATCACCGGCACTTTCACGGCCTGGGTGATCTCCGCCGCCAGTTCGCTCGGCACGCATTCAAGCAGGATCATCGCCGCGCCGGCCTGCTCCAGGGCAATGGCATCGGCACGCATCTGGCGCGCCTGGGCCTCATTGCGGCCCTGAACCTTGTAGCCGCCGAGGATGTTCACCGACTGTGGCGTCAGCCCCATGTGCGCGCAGACCGGCACGCCGCGTTCGGCCAGCAGGCGGATCGACTCGGCAAGCCACACCGCGCCTTCGACTTTGATCATGTGCGCACCGGCTTGCATCAGCTTGCCGGCATTCAGGAAGGTTTGTTCGAGCGTCGCGTAACCCATGAATGGCAGGTCGGCGATGATGAAGGCACCATCGTTACCGCGCTTGACGCTGGCGGTGTGGTACGCAAGTTCATCAGTGGTGACGGGCAGGGTGCTGTCATTCCCTTGAAGAACCATGCCGAGGGAGTCGCCTACCAGCAGCACTTCAACCCCGGCCTGGCAACTGGCGTGGGCGAAGGTGGCGTCATAGCAGGTCAGCATGGCGATTTTTTCACCTTTGAGCTTGAGGCTCTGCAAGGTGGTCAGGGTAATGTCTGGCATGAAAAGGGTCCTCGTTCAGGCGCTTGGAAACAGCGAGTAACGCGCGTGAGTCTTCGTTTATACAGGCGCACTGTCTTGAGAGCAGTGCTTATAAGGCCTGGATTGCGCCCTTTAGCGCCGGGTTGGCGGCAGCGGGACGCCTATAGTCGTGAGGAGGACACGGGAAGTCAATTGGATGTGTTACCGCATTGTTACGATGGCGGTGTTACCGCTGTTACTGACGCGATTCAGCAAGTGGGAAAGCGATTTTGAGGGCGTAGGTGAACAAAATGTGAGAGCTGGCTTGCCTGCGATGCAGGCGCCTCGGTCTTTCAGTGAAACCGAGCGATGCTATCGCAGGCAAGCCAGCTCCCACATTGATCGAGTCAGTTTTGGGGCAAGCGTTCCAGGCCGACAAACGGGCAGGCTGCCAGCAAGTCGTCGAGGGTTTGGCCATCGGGTAACGTCAGGCTGGCGGGTGCCAGTTCGGCCAACGGGTACAGCACAAATGCGCGCAGGTGCATCTGGTAGTGCGGGACCTTGAGGCGCGGTTCATCGATCAAGCGATCACCAAACAGCAGGATGTCCAGGTCGAGCGTGCGTGGGCCCCAGCGTTCAAGGCGTTCGCGGCCTTGGTCATTCTCGATGGCTTGCAGCGCGTCCAGCAGTTCCAGGGGCGCAAGGCGGCTGTCCAGGGCGGCCACCGCGTTGGTGTAGCGCGGCTGGCCCGGGAGCAGGGAGTCGCTTTGATAGAAGGCCGAGACACCGGCGACGGTGGTGCCTGGCAAATGCGCCAGCGCGTCAAGAGCGCTGCGCAATTGCTGATCCGGGGCCGCGAGGTTGCTGCCCATGCCGACGTAGATGCGTTCCACGTTTATTCGCCTGCTGCGCCCGAGGCATCAGCGGCGCTGCGCTTGCGCTTGGCACCGCTGCGACGGCGCTTCTTCGGGCCTTCGCCGGCGCCATCGCCCTTGCTGCCGAGGTCGCGGATCATATCGCGGCGCTCGCTGTCGTTGGCGTCCTGGTAGTCGGTCCACCATTCGCCCAGGCCATCAGTCTGCTCACCGGCGCTCTCACGCAGCAGCAGGAAGTCATAGCCGGCGCGGAAACGCGGGTTGTCCAGCAACAGGTCGGCGCGTTTGCCGCTGCGGCGTGGCAGACGCTCCTGCATGTCCCAGATCTCGCGGATCGGCATAGTGAAGCGTTTCGGAATAGCGATGCGCTGGCACTGTTCGGCGATCAGCTCATGCGCGGCTTCCTGCATGGCCGGGATCGGCGGCATGCCACGTTCCTGCAAGCGCAGTACACGTTTTGGCAGGGCTGGCCACAACAGGGCAGCAAACAGGAACGCCGGGGTAACCGGCTTGTTCTGCTTGATGCGCAGGTCGGTGTTGATCAACGCTTCGCTGATCAAAGTGTGGGTGTACGTCGGGTTGTATTCCAAGGCCTCGGCGCTGGCCGGGAACAGTGGATCGAATAGCTGCAGGTCCACCAGCATTTCAAAGGTGTCGGCGGCGTAGCCCGAGAGGAACAGCTTGAGCACTTCTTCGAACAGGCGTGCCGAGGGAATTTCCCGCAGCATCGGTGCCAGGTCGCGAATTGGCGCAGCGGTGTGTTTCTCGATGCCGAAGTTCAGCTTGGCGGCGAAACGCACGGCCCGCAGCATGCGCACCGGGTCTTCCTGGTAGCGCTGGACCGGGTCGCCGATCAGGCGGATCAGGTTATTGCGGATATCGTGTACGCCATTGGCGTAATCGAGGATGCGCTCGCTGACCGGATCGTAATAGAGGGCGTTGATGGTGAAGTCGCGGCGCTGCGCGTCTTCTTCCAGGGTGCCGTAGACGTTGTCGCGCAAAATGCGCCCGCTTTCGTTGCGGGAGGACTGGTTAGTGTCTTCCTCTTCATCGTTTTGCGGGTGGCCTGCGCGGAACGTCGCGACTTCGATGATTTCGCGACCGAAGTGGATATGCACCAACTTGAAGCGCCGACCGATGATTCGCGCGTTGCGGAATTCAGCGCGTACCTGCTCGGGTGTGGCGCTGGTGGCGACGTCGAAGTCCTTGGGCGTGATATTGAGCAACATGTCGCGTACGCACCCACCCACCAGATAAGCCTGGTAGCCGGCGTTCTGCAAACGTTCGACGATGTTCACTGCATAACGGCTGAATTGAGCGCGTTGCAGCGAATGCTGGCTGCTATTGAGCACTTCAGGCGTGCTGCGTTTGTGTTGCGTACGACGCAAGGGAGAACGGAATGACTGGAACAACTTCTTCAGCATGGGATGCACTGTTTGAAGGAATGTTCGGCCATAACGAAGAATGACCGCATGATGGGCCGGGATTCTAGCATTTAGTCAGGGGATGGTGTAGGAACAAGCTGCAAGCCCCAAGCCAAAAGCTTCAAGAGATTGCTGGAAGGTCAAATCGCGGAAACTACAAGGGGAGCCGAAGCTCCCCCAGAAGTAGTTGCGTGCTCTATTTTTATTATTGATTTCGGGCTTCTTGTTTTTGTTGATCGCCCTCGCCATGAAGCTTCACCTTCATGACACTCCCAATCGGGAGTCAAGAGCAAACGGATTGCTTTGGTCGCTGTGTTGCTGATCTACGATCCAACCAGTTCAGGCTCTGCCTTAGGGCAGTTTTTGTTGTTCTCGGCCTGGTTGCGGGGCAAGCCCCAAATGCAACGCCTCTCCAAAAGAATCAGTTAGCTGCGCCTCCGCCGTGTTGTTTTTGTTATGCGTGAGTCGATTCGTCTTATTTTTATTGTCTTGTACAAAGCTTGTTATTGTTTTTGTACTAAGCATATAGCAGGGTGCGTGCCAACTTTTGCGCCACCCAGCAAAACCGGGGGGTTGAGGTGGTTTCGGGTTTTTGACGGGCCAAAAAAAGCCGGGGCTTCGTTACCGTAAGCCCCGGCTTTTGTTACGCGAAATATCCGCGGTAACAGTTTTTTCACATCGGTGGGTGTTACCTGTGGGCGCGCGCCCTCAGCTCTCGCTGGCCACACCCGTCTTGCGCCGTGGAATACCCAGGCGTTGGCGGCGCTCCCACAGGCATTTGCGGCTTACGCCCAGCTTGCGCGCCAGTTCGGTCTCGGTCATGTGGTCCTGATGCTCAAGGACGAAATGCTGGAAGTAGTCTTCCAGCGACAGGTCTTCGGTCGGCTCATGGCTGGTATTGCTGCCGCCGCCCTGTTGAGGCGCCAGGCCGATGAAGTCGTCATCCTCCAAGTCACTGAGCTCGATGTCGATACCCAGCAGTTCGGCGGAAATTTCCGGGCTCTCGGACAGAATCACCGCACGCTCGACCGCATTTTCCAGCTCCCGCACGTTACCCGGCCACGAGTAATGCCGAATGGCCTGCTCGGCGTCCGGGGCGAACTTCAGGTCGGTACGGTTGATGCGCGCGCTCTGGCGCAGCAGGAACGCGCTGGCGATCTCGTTGACGTCGGCGCCACGCTCACGCAGGGCCGGCAGCTTGAGCGCGATCACGTGTAGACGGTAGTACAAGTCTTCACGGAACTGGCCGATCTTGGCCAGGCTCTTGAGGTCACGGTGAGTGGCCGCGATCAGGCGCACATCGACCTTTTGCGACTGCACCGAGCCTACGCGGCGAATCTCACCTTCCTGGAGCACGCGCAGCAAACGCGCCTGGGCTTCCAGTGGCAGCTCGCCGATTTCATCAAGGAACAACGTGCCGCCGTCCGCAGCTTCTACCAGGCCCGCGCGCCCGGCACTGGCGCCAGTGAATGCGCCTTTCTCGTGGCCAAACAGTTCGGACTCGATCAGGGATTCAGGGATTGCCGCGCAGTTCACCGAGATCATCGGCGCCTTGGCACGCTTGGACAGGTTATGCAGGGCGCGGGCCACCAGTTCTTTACCGGTGCCTGACTCACCTTGGATCAACACATTGGAGTCGGTGGGCGCGACTTTGCGGATCTTGCTGTAGAGGTCCTGCATCGGTGGGCAGGAGCCGATGATGCCGATCTCACCGTTGCTGTTGTCGACGCCTGGCTTGTCGGCCGTTTTTCCGGCCGGGCGCTGTTCGGCTGGCGCACTGCTGGCCGACTGGCGGTCACGCAGGATGCGCGCTACGGCCTGGAGCATCTCGTCATGGTCGAAAGGTTTGGCGATGTAGTCCACCGCGCCCATCTTCATGGAGTCCACTGCCGAACGCAGGCTGGCGTAGCTGGTCATGATCAGCACAGGGGTGCCCTGGCCAAGCTTGATCAACTCGGTACCAGGCGCGCCAGGCAGGCGCAGGTCACTGACAATCAGGTCGAACGTGGGAATGCTGAAACGCTCTTGGGCTTCCTGCACCGAGCCGGCTTCGCTGACTTGGTACTGATTACGTTCAAGCAGGCGACGCAAGGCAGAGCGGATAATGGTTTCGTCTTCGACGATCAAAATGTGCGGCATTGATTCAGTTCTCTCGACGGTCTCAGTTCACAGCGGACGTCGCTTCGACATGACGCGGCAAGGTCACCCGAATACGGGTGCCGCGTTGGCTTTCGGTGTCAGCCGGGCTGTCGATGGTGATTTGTCCATAATGCTCTTCAACGATGGAATAGACCAGTGCAAGGCCCAGACCGGTACCTTCACCTGGGTCCTTAGTGGTGAAGAAGGGTTCGAACAATCGGTCCATGATGTTCTGTGGAATACCGCTACCTTCATCTTCGACGATCAGATCGACCGTATGTTCGAAAGCCTCGGTCTTGACGCGTACCGCACCGCCGGCAGGGGTTGCGTCACGGGCGTTGGACAACAGGTTGATCAGCACTTGGGCCAGGCGTTGTGAGTCGCCGTCGACCCAATGGTCGGGGTCGCACAAGTTGAAGAACTGTACTTCGAAATTGCGCCGGTTCAAGGCCAGCAGCCCAATGGCATCCTGTGCTACTTCGGCCAGGCACACGGCTTCGTCCTGGTTCTGATGGGCGCCGGCATGGGCAAAGCTCATCAGCGACTGCACGATGCGTGAAACACGCTTGGTCTGTTCGAGGATCTGCCCGCTGATCTCGGTGATCTCGCCGTCTTCTTCGCGCTCTTCCCGCAGGTTCTGCGCGAGGCAAGCGATACCGGTGATCGGGTTGCCGATTTCATGGGCCACACCCGCCGCCAGTCGGCCAATGCTGGCCAACCGCTCGGAATGCACCAGCTTGTCTTCGAGCATCTGGGTTTCGGTCAGGTCTTCCACCAGCAACACCAGGCCGCTGTTACCGGGCGCCAGGGGTTCGTCGATGGCGGCTTTGTGCAGGTTGAGCCAACGGGTCTGGCCGTCGAGGGCCAGGTGCTGCTTGTGCAAGTGCTCGTCGGGCAGGTTGATGAAGCCTTGCAGCAATTCTTTCCACGGGTCGCCCAGGGTATTGAGGCGTGAACCGACCACCCGCTGTGCCGCGATACCGGTGAGTTCTTCCATGGCCTTGTTCCACATCAGGATCTCCTGGTCCTTGGCCAGGGAGCACACGCCCATGGGTAATTCCTGCAGGGTCTGGCGGTGGTAGCGGCGCAAGGCATCGAGTTCGGCGGCGAGACCGGTAAGGCGTGAGTGGTAATCCTCCAGCCGGCTTTCGATGAAATGGATGTCTTCGGTCACATAGTTTTCGCCGCCGGCCTTATAGGGCAGGAAGGTTTCCACCATGTCCTGGGACACGCTTGGCCCCATCAAGCCGGACAAGTTGGCCTCGATACGGTCACGCAGGCGCCGCAACGCGTAGGGGCGGCGCTCGTCAAATGGCAGGTAGAGGTCGCGCAGCGCCTGTTCGACTTCCTTTTGCGCGGCCTTTGCGCCCAAGGGCTTGGCCAGTTGCGTGGCGAACTCCTGGGGGGAGGCCGCATGCAGTTCGCGGCGTTGCGGGCGGCGTACGTTATCCACCGCGCACGCTTCGGCGGCGCTGGTTTCTTCGGGGCTGGCGTTGGTGAACAGGGAGATCAGCGTGAACATCAAGACGTTGGCGGCCAACGACGCAATCGCCGCCATGTGCCAACTGGTGTCATCCAGCACGTAGATCATGTTCAGCAGCGGGATGTAGAAGCCCTGCAGATTGCCGACCAGCGGCAACAGCATGGTTACGATCCACACCAGGATCCCCGCCAGCAACCCGGCGATGAAGCCGCGGCGATTGGCGGTCGGCCAGTACAGCACCGACAACACGCCCGGCAAGAACTGCAAGGTGGCGACAAACGCGACGATACCCAGGTTGGCCAAGTCCTGCCCGGCGCCCAGTAACAGGTAGAACCCATAGCCGGCCATGATGATCGCGACGATCAGCGCGCGGCGCGTCCATTTCAGCCACCGGTAGATATTGCCTTCAGCCGGCGGCTGGTACAGCGGCAATACCAGGTGGTTGAGTGCCATGCCCGACAGCGCCAGGGTCGTCACGATGATCAGCCCGCTGGCCGCCGACAACCCGCCTACGTACGCCAGCAGCGCCAAGGCCGGGCTATTCGCGGCAATACCGATGCCGAGGGTGAAGTATTCGGGGTTGGTGGTGGCGCCCAGTTTCAAGCCTGCCCACAGGATGAGCGGTACCGCCAGGCTCATCAGCAACAGGAACAACGGCAAGCCCCAGCTCGCACTGACCAGCGAGCGCGGGTTGAGGTTCTCGGTGAAGGTCATGTGGTACATGTGCGGCATCACAATCGCCGAGGCGAAGAACACCAGCAGCAGCGTGCGCCATGGGCCTTCCTGCAATGGGGTGTGCAGGGCGGCGAGGGCGGTCTGGTTCTGCAGCAGCCACAGTTCCAGCTGTTGCGGGCCGTCGAACACGCCGTACAGCGCATAAAGGCCGACGCCACCGATGGCGATCAGCTTGATCACCGACTCAAAGGCAATCGCAAACACCAGGCCTTCGTGTTTTTCGCGGGTGGCGATGTGGCGTGAGCCAAAGAAAATCGTGAACAACGTGATCAGTGCGCAGAAGGCCAGGGCGACCCGATGCTGTACCGGCTCGCGGGTCAGGATGCTGATGGAGTCGGCCACGGCCTGGATTTGCAGGGCCAGCAACGGCAACACGCCGATCAACATGAAGACAGTCGTCAGCGCGCCGGCCCACGTGCTGCGAAAGCGGAAGGCAAACAGGTCGGCGAGGGAAGACAGTTGGTAGGTACGGGTGATTTTCAGGATCGGATACAGCAGCACCGGCGCCAGCAGAAACGCGCCGGACACGCCGAGGTAGCTCGACAGAAAGCCATAACCGTACTGATAGGCCAAGCCCACGGTGCCATAGAACGCCCAGGCACTGGCGTATACGCCCAGGGACAAGGTGTAGGTCAACGGATGGCGAATGATCGCCCGCGGAATCATTCCGCGCTCACTGATCCAGGCGACTCCGAACAACGCGGCCAGGTAGGCGGCGCTGATCAACAGCATCTGGGTGAGGCTAAAGCTCATCGGCATCTTTTTGGCTCTGCAGGATGAAAGTCACGACGATCAGGATCAGCCACAGCAGATAAGGGCGATACCAGGCGCCCGTGGCGTCGATCCACCAATCCATGATGGCGGGGGAGAACAGGTAGATCCCGACGACCAGCAGCAGGACCAATCGATAGATGTACATGTTGGCCTCTGTCTAAAAACGTGCGGCGATGGTAACGGATGCTTGGCAAGCTGCAAGCGCCTTCAGCTCAATTGCGCTTCGGCCAGCGTGAGTGTGCGCGGGATCTGCGTGGCATCCCAGTGCCGGATGCCCCAATCCAGCAGTTCCCGTGGGCTGGCGTGCAACAGTTCGTCACCGGGTTGCTGGCCGAGGGCGCGCAGGGCTCTCAATAGCAAAGGCGTGGCCTGGTCGGGTGTCAACGGCGGGGAACGGTAGGATTTGCCCAGTTTATTGCCGTCCGGCTGGATGATCAGCGGCACGTGCAGGTAGCGCGGTTGGCGCAGGCCGAGCAGTTCTTGCAGGTAGAGCTGGCGTGGCGTCGAGTCCAGCAGGTCGGCACCGCGCACGATATCGGTCACACCTTGCCACGCATCGTCGAGCACGACGGCCAGTTGATAGGCGTAGAGGCCGTCGCGGCGACGGATAACGAAATCGCCTACATCGCGGCCCAGGTGCTGTCGGAATTCGCCCTGTACACGGTCGGTAAAGTGGTACTCAAGCTCAGGCACGCGTAAACGGATGGCGGCATCTTGTTGGTCGTGGCCAGCATTGCGGCATAGGCCCGGGTAGATGCCGTTGTAGGGTTCCAGTTGTTTGCGCGAGCAGGTGCAGGCGTAGGCCAGGCCGTGGTTGAACAGGTCATTAAGCACTTTGGCGTAGGCTTCATGCCGCTCGCTTTGTCGGACCAATTCACCGTCCCACTCGAAGCCATAGCTTTCCAGGGCATGCAGGATTGCCGCCTGGGCACCGGGCTCTTCGCGCGGCGGGTCGAGGTCTTCCATGCGCATCAGCCAGCGGCCTTGGTTGGCGCGGGCGTCGAGGTAGGAGGCGAGGGCGGCGACCAGGGAGCCAAAATGCAAATGGCCGCTGGGTGTGGGGGCGAAACGCCCAATATAGGTAGAGGCTGTCATGGGCCGGATACTACTGGAAATTCGGTAAACGCCAGAAACAAAAATGGGGCGTTTGCACGCCCCATTCGTTCAGCTCGGCTGGATTACTTGCCGACCTGTTTTTCCTTGATTTCGGCCAAGGTCTTGCAGTCTACGCAGAGGTCCGCGGTTGGGCGGGCTTCCAGGCGACGAATACCAATCTCGACGCCGCAGGATTCGCACCAGCCGTATTCTTCGTCCTTGATCAGCTGCAGCGTCTTGTCGATCTTCTTGATCAACTTGCGCTCGCGATCACGGGCGCGCAGTTCAAGGGCGAATTCTTCTTCCTGGCTCGCACGGTCGGCCGGGTCAGGGAAGTTGGCTGCTTCGTCCTTCATATGGTCAACCGTACGGTCGACCTCCTGCATCAAATCCTGTTTCCACTTGTTCAGGATTTTGGTGAAGTGCTCGCGCATGGGCTCGCCCATGTACTCCTCACCTTTCTTTTCTACGTAAGGTTCGAAGCCGTTGAGGCCTTGAGTCTGCTGTTGCTTTGCTTGGGTGGACATGAATAGACCGCCTCTCACTCTTCTAATCCATTGCGCAGGATTGCAACGTCACCGACACCTGCCGGCCCTGCGGCTGCAAGCGGGCGAACTTACCAGATAGATTCGGGGTGCGCCACTCCCGGTTGTCGAGGCCCACGGCAATGGGGTTGCAAACTGCATCAGCCCGTCGTTGCTGGGTATGTGTTGCCTCGAACGTTGATTTTAGTCGTTTTGCCGGCGCTTGCCCGGCCGGCACATGCCGCCGGGCAGGCAATAGAGCATGTTTTACGGCGCGGGTTCGGTAGAATCCAGATTTTGTCCTCACCGTTAAGGAAGGCTAATGGCTCAGCCCTACAGTGCGCGCAGTCGCGCTATCGAACCTTTTCATGTCATGGCATTGCTGGCGCGGGCCAATGAGCTGCAGGCCGCCGGCCATGATGTGATCCACCTGGAAATCGGCGAGCCGGACTTCACCACCGCCGAGCCGATCATCCAGGCCGGCCAGGCAGCGTTAGCCAACGGCAAGACGCGCTACACCGCGGCCCGTGGCCTGCCGGAACTGCGCGAAGCTATCAGCGGTTTCTATCAGCAGCGCTACGGTCTCAACGTCGACCCCGAGCGCATTTTGATCACACCGGGTGGTTCTGGCGCATTGCTGCTGGCCAGCAGCTTGTTGGTGGACCCGGGCAAGCATTGGCTGCTCGCCGACCCCGGCTACCCGTGCAATCGTCACTTCCTGCGCTTGGTGGAGGGCGCAGCCCAGCTGGTGCCGGTCGGCCCAGAGGTGCGTTACCAGTTGACTGCCGACCTGGTGGCCAAGCACTGGGATCAGGACAGCGTCGGCGCGTTGGTGGCCTCCCCGGCCAACCCGACCGGGACGATCCTCACCCGTGACGAATTGGCTGGGCTCTCTGCCGCCATCAAGGCACGCAATGGCCACCTGGTGGTGGACGAGATTTACCACGGCCTCACCTACGGCACGGACGCGGCCAGCGTGCTGGAAGTCGACGACGAGGCGTTTGTGCTGAATAGTTTTTCGAAGTATTTCGGCATGACGGGCTGGCGCCTGGGTTGGCTGGTCGCGCCCCCGGCCGCAGTGGGGGAGTTGGAGAAATTGGCGCAAAACCTCTACATCAGTGCGCCAAGCATGGCCCAGCACGCGGCCCTGGCTTGTTTTACCCCGCAGACACTGAGCATTCTGGAAGAGCGCCGCGCCGAATTCGGCCGTCGTCGCGACTTCTTGCTGCCTGCCTTGCGCGAGCTGGGGTTTGGCATTGCCGTCGAGCCGGAAGGGGCGTTCTATTTGTACGCTGATATCAGCGCGTTTGGCGGTGATGCCTTCGCATTCTGCCGGCATTTCCTCGAAACCGAGCATGTAGCCTTTACCCCTGGCCTGGATTTCGGTCGCTATCAAGCGGGCCATCATGTGCGCTTTGCCTACACGCAAAACCTCGATCGGCTACAGGAGGCGGTAGAGCGAATCGCCCGTGGCTTGCGGAGCTGGCAAGGCTGATGCGCTTTAATCCTCCCCTCGAAGAAGCGCGGTTGATTCGTCGCTACAAGCGTTTTCTTACCGATATCGAAACGGTTACCGGCGAATTCCTCACCATTCACTGCCCCAACACCGGCTCGATGCTCAATTGCATGGTTGAAGGCGGGCAGGTGTGGTTCAGTCGCTCCAATGACCCCAAGCGCAAGTTGCCCGGCACTTGGGAAATTGCCGAGACGCCTCAGGGACGCTTGGCGTGCGTGAACACGGCGCGTGCCAATCAGCTGGTCGAGGAGGCGCTGCTGGCTGGGGTCATCACTGAACTCAACGGCTTTACCGCGTTGAAGCGTGAAGTGCCATACGGTCAGGAGAAAAGCCGCATCGACTTTCGCCTGGACTATCCCGACGGCGCGGCCTACGTCGAGGTTAAAAGTGTGACCCTGGGGTTTGATGGCTCTGCGGTTGCAGCTTTTCCCGACGCAGTCACCCAGCGCGGTGCCAAGCATTTGCGCGAATTGGCCCATCTGGCGCGGGAGGGTGTGCGTGCGGTGCAGTTGTACTGCGTCAATCTCTCCGGGATTGACGCCGTGCGCCCGGCGGTTGAAATCGATGCCGGCTATGCTGCTGCCCTGCGCGAAGCCAAGGCGGCGGGGGTAGAAGTGCTGGCGTATGGTGTGCGGGTGACAGCCGAAGAAATCTGTGTGGACCGGCGGTTGGACGTGTTGATCGACTAGAGGTCGACCCACAGGCCTTGGGCGTCTTCGCGGCCGGGCAGGGCGGTGAGGCTTTGGCCGGCGCAGGGGCCGGCAATGCACTCGCCGCTCTCGATCAGGAACAGCGCGCCGTGGGTGGCGCACTGGATCAGGCTGGCGCTGGCGTCGAGAAATCGGTCGGGTTGCCATTCCAGTGGGATGCCGCGATGGGGGCAGCGGTTGATGTAGAAGTAGGCAACGCCGTCCCGGCGCACGGCCAACAGCTTGCAACCGTCGATATCAAAACCGAGGCTGCAGTTGGGTGCGAGGTCGTCGGAGGGGCAGAGAAACTTCATTTCAATCCTTTAAGTGCCTTGACGTTCAAATGCAAACAATTATCAAATGCCGGCTTCGCCCGTTAGCTGACCGGGCGCTTTATACGATGCCAGGCGGGCGTTTCCTGTCACATCGATGAGTGCTTGAGCAGCCCTGCCCTTGGAAGGAAACCCTGTTATGCGCCTGAGTGCCAGCGCTATCGCGCTTGTTGTCGGACTGCTGGTCAACCACGGGGCTCAAGCCTCTGAACTGCCACAACGCTGGGTGAGTGCCGGTGGGGCGCTGTCGGAATGGGTGACGTCCCTGGGCGGTGAGTCGAAGTTGGTGGGCGTGGATACCACCAGTCAACACCCGGCGTCACTCAAGGCGTTGCCGAGCATTGGCTATCAGCGGCAATTATCGGCGGAGGGCATTCTGAGTCTGAGCCCGCAGGTACTGGTTGGCACTGAGGAAATGGGCCCGCCGCCGGTGCTGGCGCAGATTCGCAACGCGGGTGTGCAGGTGGAAATGTTCTCGGCGCAGCCGGACCTGCCGACGTTGAAAGGCAACCTTCAGCATTTGGGCAAGTTGCTGGGTAATGAAGCCAAGGCCAACGAATTGTTTACTGGATATGAGCAGGCGCTGGACCAGCAGAAACGCTGGGTGGCCAAGGCCCAGTCCACGCAAAAGGCGCCAGGCGTGTTGCTTTTGCTCGGCCATGCAGGCGGCAAGCCACTGATCGCGGGCAAAGACACGGCGGCTGATTGGATGTTGCAACAGGCTGGCGGGCGCAACCTGGCGACCCACACTGGCTACAAGCCGTTTTCGGTGGAGTCGTTGGCAGGGTTGAGCCCGGATGTGCTGGTGTTTGCCGATCGTGCCCTGACCGGTGATGCGGCGCGGGCCGCACTGTTCAAGGAAAACCCGATTTTGGCGTCCACGCCGGCGGCCAAGAGCGGACGAGTGTTTGAGGTCGATCCCACCCTGCTGGTCGGCGGGCTTGGGCCGCGCCTGCCGCAAAGTCTCGCGGACCTGTCTGCCGGCTTTTATCCGTCCCAAGCCAAGCCTGCCCCATGACCACTCTGGTTAAACCGAAGACGCTGTTTGTTGGGTTGGCGCTGCTGTGTGTATTGGCTATTTGGCTTTCGCTGGCGTTGGGGCCGGTCAGCTTGCCTTTGCTGGATACGCTCAAGGCGGCGTTGCGGTTGCTGGGCATGCCGATCGAAGCCCAAGGGCTGGAGCAAGCCGAGTTGATCCTGGGGCAGATCCGTTTGCCCCGTACGTTGCTGGGGTTGGCCGTCGGTGGTGTGTTGGCTCTGTCGGGCGTGGCAATGCAGGGGTTGTTCCGCAACCCTTTGGCGGACCCCGGGTTGGTCGGGGTGTCCAGTGGTGCCGCGCTAGGGGCGGCGGTGGCGATTGTCGGGGGTTCGATTTTCGGTGGTTTGCCGGACGCGTTCGGGCCATATCTTTTGTCACTGTGCGCATTCCTCGGTGGCCTGGGGGTTACTGCGCTGGTCTATCGACTGGGCCGACGCAACGGCCAGACCAACGTCGCGACCATGTTGCTCGCCGGCATCGCCCTGACAGCCCTCGCCAGTTCGGCAGTGGGCTTGTTTACCTACCTCGCCGACGACGCCACCTTGCGTACCCTGACATTTTGGAACCTAGGCAGCCTCAACGGCGCCAGCTATTCGCGGTTATGGCCCCTGCTGCTCGTGAGTGCGGGCGTGGCGCTGTGGTTGCCGCGCCGGGCCAAAGCGCTGAATGCGTTGCTGCTCGGCGAGTCAGAGGCCAATCACCTCGGTATCGACGTGGAAGGGCTCAAGCGCGAGTTGGTCCTCTGCACAGCACTCGGTGTAGGCGCCGCAGTGGCCGCCGCGGGCATGATCGGTTTCGTCGGGCTGGTGGTACCACACCTGGTGCGTTTGCTGGCGGGGCCTGATCATCGCGTGCTGTTACCGGCGTCGGTCCTGGCGGGTGCGAGCCTGCTGTTGTTTGCCGATCTGGTTGCGCGCCTCGCCTTGGCACCGGCCGAATTGCCAATCGGTATCGTCACAGCGTTTATCGGCGCGCCGTTTTTTCTTTACCTGTTGTTGCGGGGGCGTGCCTGATGCTGCGTGTGGAAGACTTGCAGATCTGTCGCGGCCGAAAGACGGTGTTGGCAGCGGTCACGCTTGATCTACTGCCAGGCCAAGTGCTCGGTGTGCTGGGTCCCAATGGTGCGGGCAAGAGTACGTTGCTGGGGGCATTGTGCGGTGAGTTGCCACCCGACCACGGCAATGTGTGGCTGGATCAGCGCCCGTTGAGCGAGTGGAGTGGCGCGCAGCGGGCGCAGCGCCTGGCGGTATTGCCGCAGAGCTCGACGCTGGACTTCGCTTTCCGTGTAGAAGAGGTTGTTGGCATGGGGCGCTTGCCTCACCAGACCGGGCGCGTGCGTGATGACGAGATTATCGAGGCGGCCCTGCAGGCGGCAGATGTCAGCCACCTGAGCGGTCGCAGCTACCTGGCCTTGTCCGGTGGCGAGCGACAGCGAGTGCACCTGGCGCGGGTACTTGCGCAGTTATGGCCGGGCGAAGCGGGGCAAACATTGTTGCTGGATGAGCCCACTTCGATGCTGGACCCGTTGCATCAGCACACGACCTTGCAGGCCATTCGTACCTTTGCCGATCGCGGCGCAGCGGTGCTGGTGATCCTTCACGACCTGAACCTGGCTGCGCGTTACTGTGATCGTATCCTGCTGCTGGAGGCGGGTCGTCCCCACGCGCTGGATACGCCGGCGCAAGTCATGCAGCCTGAGCCGCTGAAGGCTGTATTTGGCCTGGATGTGCTAGTACAACCCCACCCGGAGCGCGGGCATCCGCTGATCATTGCGCGCTGAAATCGGCTTTTCTCTAGACGGCTTTTCCATAGGCAAAAAAAGACCCGGCAAGAGCCGGGTCAAATAACCGTGATTAGCCTGATGAGGAGATAATCTGAGAGTCCGAACCAATGGTCTTTCAGTTATCGGCTGATCTCGCGACCAGTTGTGATAATCATAACGATTCTCATTTGAGAGTCAACATTTGTTTTTGCATGATCTCCGCGTTTTCTCAAACGGGTGTTCGTAATGCCTGTGAATGCTGGGTTTTGTGGGCGATCTAATTTTTCTGACGCGTCGATATCGCGTCCAATTGTCGGTTCAGCGCCTCCTTGCGCTCGGCCGGGATATCGTTCCAGTGCACATCCATCAACGCCCCTTCGATGGCATATAGCAGCACTTTAGAGGCGCGAAACCCGCGAGTGCGCACAGCTCTGTACGCATCGACGGCACCCAGGCGACGCAAGTCGGACGCACTGTGAATGCCCACCGCATGCAGCCACTGTGCTGACGTCTTGCCAAGGTTTTTCAGGTGTTGCAGCTCATCGTTCATCAAGCCTCCTTGCGACGGCCGAATGGTGCGGTGGGTATCGTGACCAGGCAAGCCTGAACAGGAGTGTAGCGCTCAGTAGGAAAAGCGTAGTTCTTTAGTCGGAATCGGCCTAAAGACATATAAGGATGGGGAGATCAGGCAGGCGGGATGTCCCCGGCACGCTTTCGCGAAACCGGGGCTGTTGCAGAGGGATTTAGCGAGTGCGGTAGCGCAGGCGAGTGCCGAAATTGACCGACATGAGGATTTCATCGGCGGTCAGTTCTGGCGGGAAGTAGGTCCCGGAGATCTGTGCATGGGCCAGGCTTGCACCTTCCAGCGGGCAGTCACGCAAATCCAGGCCGCGCAAATCGGCGGAGCGAAAATAGGCGTCGGTAAAATCCACGCCGCTGGCGTTCAGCTCACGCAGGTCCAACCCACGGAAGTCGCCACCGCGCATGTCGATGACGCCGTCTTTAGGGCGTTCCTGATTAAAGCCTCGAATATCGTCTTTATGCAGGAGCGAGTAGAGCGGAGTATCAAGAAGCTTGGGCTGACTCATGACGGCGACTCCTGTTGGATTTATGACGCCATTATAGTGCCACTATTGCTCGGTCGTGCGCCCTAAGTAGGCGACACGACCAAGAAATTTTTCTTACAGTCCTGGCAAGCGCTGGCGAATATGCGCCACCAATGCATCGAGGGTTCCGCTTTCATTGGTTTCGACGCGCTTACTGAGGAGCAGTTCCTCGGCGGTCAGCGCGTCGCGATTGGCTTGCTGTTGTTCAATAACAGTCAGCGTGGCGTCGGAAGGATCGTTTTTGTCCGCCTGACGTTGTGCCAGCCAGCTGGCAATAACGGCTTGTGGGGCGTTGCAATCCAGGATCAGGAACGGCGCGCCGGTGGCTTCGGCAACCTTGGCGGCTGCATCGCGTTGTTCGCGTTTCAGGAAGGTCGCATCCAGCACAACCGGGTAACCGGCGCGCAATACCGTGTCGGCGATTTCATTCAGGCGCGCGTAGGTCGCTGCGCTGGCGTCGGCAGCGTAGATACCGGCCTGTGGCGTGTTCTCGACATGTTGTTCACCGAACAGACGCTTGCGCTCCACGTCCGAGCGCAGGCGCACGGCGCCCAAGGCTTCTACCAGGCGCATGGCCACGTGGCTTTTGCCCACGGCCGACACCCCGTGGGTAATCGCCAGGAAGCGCGACGGAATGGTGCTGTAGCTTTCCGCCAGGTTGGCGTAGTTGCGGTACTGGCGCAGGGTGGTGGCGCGTTGCACCGGGCTGGCTTCGCTCGGCATGCTGAACAGTGCGATCTTGGCGCGTACCAGGGCGCGATAGGCTTTATAGAAGTTCAGTACTTCCAGGCCTTGATAGTCGCCCGTCAATTCCAGGTACTGGCTGATAAAGCGGCGCGCCAGGGATTTGAGACCACGGTCTTCAAGGTCCATGGCCAGGAAGCCGGTATCGGCGTACACATCGGTGAAGCGGAAAGGCTCGTTGAATTCGATGCAGTCGAAGATCACCACGTGGCCATCGATCAAGGTGGCATTACCCAAGTGAATATCACCGTGGCATTCACGGGTGAAGCCTTCCTGCTTGCGCTGCGAGAACAACGGCTTGAGGCGCTCGAAGCTGCTTTCGGCCCAGGCCTGCAGTGCTTCCAGTTGTGCCAGGTCGGCCTTGTCGCTGAGGAACGGACGGATCTGCTCGAAGTTCTGGCGAACCGGTGCCATCACTTCGTCTGGAGTCCCGGCCGGGTGTTCCTGCGGCACTTTCGGCGCAGCGAGGTGGAACTGCGCGATCTGCTTGGCCATTTCATCGATGTGCGCGCTGGTCAGTTCGCCGTTGGCTTGCAGCGTGCTGAGCAGTTGGCTCTGCGGGAACTGACGCATCTTCAGTGCGTACTCGATGACCGGGCCGTCGCCACCCAACTGCGGGGCCTCGGCAGTGCCAGTGATTGGCAACACTTCAAGATACAAGTCTTCGGTCAGGCGTTGGTTGAGGCGCAGCTCTTCATTGCAGAAGTGGCCGCGTTTTTCCAGGTCGGTGAAATCCAGAAAACCGAAGTTCATCGGTTTCTTCAATTTATAAGCGTAGGGGCCCGTCAGCACGACCCAGGAAATATGGGTTTCGATGACTTGGAACGCTTCAACCGGGTGGGGGTATAAAGCCGGATTTTGCAGGGCGGCGATCAGAGACTGGCTCACGGGCGATCCTTCGGAGTCGGTGGGAAAACATGGCGGGCATTATGGCGGTTGCAGCCGGTCGTGCAAACCGCTGTCCGGCTCATGTTGATCATCAATAAAGTGCGTATAATCCGGCGCCATGACTCGAACCCGATCTCCCCGTTCCCGTAAAAAACCTCCTTCCCGTGGCCTGCGTCCCTGGCTGGGCTGGGCGCTCAAGCTAGGCCTGGTAGGCCTCGTGGTGCTCGCCGGCTTTGCGGTGTACCTCGACGCCGTGGTGCAGGAGAAGTTCTCCGGCAAGCGCTGGACCATTCCGGCCAAGGTGTACGCGCGCCCGCTTGAATTGTTCACCGGGCAGAAGCTCAGCAAGGATGACTTCCTTACCGAGCTCGACGCCTTGGGCTATCGCCGCGAACCCGTGAGCAACGGCCCGGGTGCGGCCGCCGTCAGCGGTAACACTGTCGACCTGAATACCCGCGGCTTCCAGTTCTATGAAGGCCTGGAAAAAGCCCAGCCGGTGCGCGTGCGCTTTTCTGGCGATTACGTCGCCGAGCTGTCCTCCCTCAATGGTTCGAAGCTGCCTGTGGTGCGCCTTGAGCCACTGATGATCGGCGGAATTTACCCGAAAAACCTTGAAGATCGCATCCTGATCAAACTCGATCAGGTGCCACCGTACCTGCTGGAAACCCTGGTTGCCGTTGAAGACCGTGATTTCTACCATCACTGGGGCGTCTCGCCGAAGTCGATTGCCCGCGCGGTCTGGGTGAACACCTCCGGTGGCAAGATGACCCAGGGCGGCAGTACGCTGACGCAACAATTGGTCAAGAACTTCTACCTGACCAACGAGCGCAGCCTGACCCGCAAGCTCACCGAAGCGATGATGGCGATGCTGCTGGAGCTGCACTACAGCAAGCAGGAAATCCTTGAGGCTTACCTCAACGAGGTCTTCGTTGGCCAGGATGGCCAGCGCGCGGTGCATGGTTTCGGCTTGGCCAGCCAGTTCTTCTTTGGTCAGCCGCTGTCCGAACTGAAGCTGCACCAGGTTGCGTTGCTGGTGGGCATGGTCAAGGGGCCTTCCTACTACAACCCCCGCCGCAATCCAGAGCGTGCGCTGGAGCGCCGCAACCTGGTGCTCGATGTGCTTGAACAGCAGGGTGTTGCCACGGCCGAGCAAGTGGCTGCGGCGAAGAAGATGCCGTTGGGGGTTACCACGCGCGGCAAGCTGGCGGACAGCTCGTTCCCAGGCTTCATCGATCTGGTCAAACGCCAATTGCGTGAAGATTACCGCGATGAAGACTTGACCGAAGAAGGCCTGCGGATCTTCACCAGTTTCGACCCGATCCTGCAGATGAAAGCCGAAGCGTCGGTCAATGACACCTTCAAGCGCCTGACGGGCCGCAAAGGTTCTGATGAAGTGGAAGCGGCCATGGTCGTGACCAACCCGGAGACCGGTGAAGTGCAGGCCATGATTGGCAGTCGCCAAGCCAGTTTTGCCGGGTTCAACCGTGCGCTGGATGCGGTGCGGCCGATTGGTTCGCTGGTCAAGCCTGCGGTTTACCTGACCGCACTGGAAAAGCCTAGCAAGTACACGCTCACCAGTTGGTTGTCGGATGACCCTCTGTCAGTCAAAGGTGCCGATGGCCAGGTGTGGACGCCGCAGAATTTCGATCGTCGCTCCCACGGTACGGTGTTCCTGTATCAGGGGATTGCGCATTCCTACAATATCTCTACGTCGCGACTGGGCCTTGAAGTGGGCGTGCCGAACGTCCTCAAGACGATAGCGCGGCTGGGTGTCAATCGTGAGTTCCCAGCTTTCCCGTCGATCCTGCTGGGCGCTGGCGCGATGACGCCGATGGAAGTCGCGACCATGTACCAGACCCTCGCCAACGGTGGTTTCAACACCCCCATGCGCGGGATCCGCAGTGTGTTGACCGCCGAGGGCGAGCCGCTCAAGCGCTATCCGTTCCAGATTCAGCAGCGTTTTGACGCCGGCTCCATCTACCTGATCCAGAACGCCATGCAACGCGTGATGCGTGAAGGTACCGGGCGTTCGGTCTACAGCGTGCTGCCGGCGAACCTGACATTGGCGGGCAAGACCGGTACCAGTAACGATTCGCGTGACAGCTGGTTTGCAGGTTTCGGCCAGGATGTGCTGGCGGTGGTGTGGCTGGGGCGCGACGATAACGGCAAGACGCCGTTCACCGGTGCCACCGGTGCGCTGCAGGTCTGGACCAGCTTCATGCGCAAGGCCGACCCGCTGCCGTTGAACATGCCGCAGCCGGATAACATCGTGCAGGCGTGGATTGATCCGCACACCGGGCAGGGCTCTGATGCCAACTGTCCGGGCGCGGTGCAGATGCCGTATATTCGCGGCAGCGAACCGCCACCCGGCGCCGCATGCGGTGGCAGTGCCCCTGCTGACGCGGAATCGGTGATGGATTGGGTCAAGGGCTGGATGAATTAAGCAAAGAGGGTTTCAAGTGAACAAGTGGTGGATTCCAGCTATTACAGCTCTGGCTTTGCTCAATGGTTGCGCCAGTGTGCAGCGCGGCTCCATTCCCGTGGTGGACTCGAGCACGGCCGTGTCCAATAACGACCGGATCTCGGCCAATGGCGGTTTCCGCCAGACCGTGACCAATCGTCCCGCCCAAGCCAAGCCACAAGCCATGCCGCAGGATTCGGGCGTAGTGGTGATGGTGCCTGGCGGTGGTGCGGCCACATCGGCGCCAATCAGCGCCGAGCCGTGGACCCCTGGGCCGAGCAACTCCGCCCCGATCGATACCACGCCGATTCAGACGGCACCGGTCACCCAGGGAACCTACAACATGCCATCGACGCCGAGTGGCATTCCCTCGTCCTCCAGCGGCGGCGGCCTGTCGGCTGACGAGCAATTGGACGGGCCGGTGCTGGCCCTGTTGACCACTGCCCAGCAACAGCAGGCGGGTGGTGATCTGAACGGTGCATCGTCGAGTCTCGAACGTGCCCAGCGTGTTGCTCCGCGTGAGCCGCAAGTGTTGTATCGCCTGGCCCAGGTACGCATGGCCCAGGGTGATGCGCCCCAGGCCGAGCAGTTCGCTCGTCGTGGCTTGACCCTGGCCAGCGGTCGTCCCGACCTGCAAGCCAGCTTGTGGGCGCTGATTGGCGACGCGCGTGCCGCACAAGGTGATGCTGCCGGTGCTGCCCAGGCACGCCAGAAAGCCAAGGTCAGCCTCTGATGGATGCACGTTTTCCCGCCATTGCCGAACAGTTATTGCTGATTGAGCGAGAGTTGCGCGTGCAGGGCTGGTGGGACGATGTGTCCCCCAGCGTCGAGGCGCTCAGCAGTGTCGAGCCGTTTTCGGTGGATACCCTGGATTTTCACCAGTGGCTGCAATGGATATTCCTGGTGCGCATGAAGCAGATCCTCGAACAGGACCTGCCGCTGCCCAATGCGTCGGGCATCCTGGAAATGGCCGAGATGGTCTACGCCGACCGCCCGTTGGAAAGCCTTGGCTTGCGTAATGCGCTGAAAAAGTTCGACCAATTGATCGTCGACGCTCGTTAATTGCCTGACTGCCGGTTTTTCCGGCAGTCTTGCGCACATTTCTACCGCTTGACGACATTCAGGCGAGTTTTATCCCTCCTCAGAGCCCTTTCTTCTACGTTCTCATGCGCTTAGTTGGAAAAAAGCGCAATTATTGCTTGACTTGAAGGGCCTGAAACAGAAGAATCCAAAGTCCGCTGTATCGGGACTGCCAGAAGCAGGCCCGCTCAGCAGATCATGAGGCGCACATCCGCGCCGACCTGTAACACCCGCAACGCGTTACCTCGCGCTGGGTGGGAAAAGCCCGCAACACTTGGGACGATCCCAATACTTGCTCAGTCAGTGCTGACGTAGTCGGCGACCACCGTCGCTCATGCTCTGTTGAGAAGTAAACCTATTAAGACCCGTCGGTTTTCAACGGACGGTATTCTGGCGTTTTAGAGGTGAACAACGTGGAGCTTTTATCTGGCGGTGAGATGCTCGTCCGCTTTTTGCGTGACGAAGGCGTCGACTATATCTATGGGTACCCAGGTGGTGCTCTGCTGCATGTCTACGACGCACTGTTCAAGGAACCGGCTGTTACCCACATCCTGGTTCGCCACGAACAGGCCGCGACCCATATGGCTGACGGTTATGCCCGTGCCACCGGTAAAGCCGGTGTAGTACTGGTAACGTCCGGCCCAGGCGCAACCAATGCCATTACCGGCATCGCGACTGCGTATATGGACTCCATCCCGATGGTGATCATTTCCGGCCAGGTGGCTAGCACCATGGTTGGTACCGATGCATTCCAGGAAACCGACATGATCGGTATCTCCCGGCCGATCGTGAAACACAGCTTCATGATCAAGCATGCGTCGGAAATCCCGGAAGTCATGAAAAAGGCTTTCTACCTCGCACAGTCCGGTCGCCCGGGTCCTGTGGTGGTCGATATCCCGAAAGACATGACCAACCCGGCGGAAAAATTCGAATACGTCTTCCCGAAGAAAGCCAAGCTGCGTTCCTACAGCCCAGCCGTCCGTGGGCACTCGGGGCAAATCCGCAAGGCCGCAGAAATGCTCCTGGCGGCCAAGCGTCCAGTGCTGTACTCGGGTGGTGGCGTGATTCTGGGCGGTGGTTCTGCACCGTTGACCGAGCTCGCCAAGCTGCTCAACCTGCCGGTGACCAATACCTTGATGGGCCTCGGTGCCTTCCCGGGTTCGGACCGTCAGTTCGTCGGTATGCTCGGCATGCACGGCAGCTACACCGCCAACCTGGCGATGCACCACGCCGATGTGATCCTGGCAGTGGGCGCGCGTTTCGATGACCGCGTGATCAACGGCGCGAGCAAATTCTGCCCGAATGCCAAGATCATCCATATCGACATTGACCCGGCGTCCATCTCCAAGACCATCAAGGCCGACGTGCCGATTGTAGGTCCTGTTGAAAGCGTATTGACCGAAATGGTCGCTGCACTCAAGGACATCGGCGAGACGCCAAACAAGGATTCCGTGGCCAGCTGGTGGAAGCAGATCGACGAATGGCGCGGTGATCGCGGCCTGTTCCCTTACGACAAGGGTGACGGCAGCATCATCAAGCCACAAACCGTGATCGAGACCCTGTGCGAAGTGACCAAGGGCGACGCCTTTGTGACCTCCGACGTGGGCCAGCACCAGATGTTCGCCGCGCAGTACTACAAGTTCGACAAGCCTAACCGCTGGATCAACTCCGGTGGCCTGGGCACGATGGGCTTTGGTTTCCCTGCGGCCATGGGCGTGAAGCTGAGCTTCCCGGACACCGACGTCGCGTGCGTCACCGGTGAGGGCAGCATCCAGATGAACATCCAGGAACTGTCGACATGCCTGCAGTACGGCCTTCCGGTGAAGATTGTCTGCCTGAACAACGGCGTGCTGGGCATGGTGCGTCAATGGCAGGACATGAGCTACAACAGCCGTCACTCCCATTCCTACATGGAGTCGCTGCCGGATTTCGTAAAATTGGTTGAAGCCTATGGCCACGTCGGCATTCGCATCACCGATTTGAAAGATCTGAAGCCGAAGATGGAAGAGGCGTTCGCCATGAAGGACCGCCTGGTGTTCATCGATATTCAGGTGGATACCAGCGAGCACGTCTACCCGATGCAGATCAAAGACGGCTCTATGCGCGACATGTGGCTGAACAAGACGGAGCGTACTTAATCATGCGGCACATTATCTCCCTGCTTCTGGAGAACGAACCCGGCGCTCTGTCTCGTGTTGTCGGCCTGTTTTCGCAACGTAACTACAACATCGAAAGCCTGACCGTGGCTCCGACCGAAGACCCGACACTGTCGCGCCTGACGTTGACGACTGTTGGCCACGATGAGGTGATCGAGCAGATCACCAAGAACCTCAACAAGCTGATCGAAGTGGTCAAGCTGGTCGACCTGTCGGAAAGTGCCCACATCGAGCGCGAGCTGATGTTGGTGAAGGTCAAGGCCACGGGCGCCCAACGTGCCGAGATCAAACGCACTACCGACATTTATCGCGGGCAGATCGTCGATGTGAGCGCCAGCGTTTATACCGTTCAACTGACCGGTACAAGCGACAAGCTGGACAGCTTCATCCAGTCGATCGGGACGGCCTCGATTCTGGAAACCGTACGCAGTGGTGTCACCGGGATTGCCCGTGGCGACAAAGTACTCAGCATCTAACCCAAATTAGCGAATGGCCTTACGGCCTGGATATATAGAGGAACCTCATGAAAGTTTATTACGATAAAGATTGTGACCTGTCGATCATCCAGGGCAAGAAAGTCGCCATCATTGGCTACGGTTCCCAGGGCCACGCTCAAGCGTGCAACCTGAAAGATTCCGGCGTTGACGTGACCGTTGGCCTGCGTAAAGGCTCGGCCACTGTTGCCAAGGCTGAAGCCCACGGCTTGAAAGTGACTGACGTTGCTTCCGCCGTTGCTGCTGCCGACCTGGTCATGATCTTGACCCCGGACGAGTTCCAGTCCGCGCTGTACAAGAACGAAATCGAGCCGAACATCAAGAAGGGCGCCACCCTGGCCTTCTCCCACGGCTTCGCGATTCACTACAACCAGGTAGTGCCACGCGCTGACCTGGACGTGATCATGATCGCGCCAAAAGCGCCGGGTCACACTGTACGTTCCGAGTTCGTCAAAGGCGGCGGTATCCCTGACTTGATCGCGATCTACCAGGACGCATCGGGCAACGCCAAGAACGTGGCACTGTCCTACGCTGCTGGCGTCGGTGGCGGTCGTACCGGCATCATCGAAACCACCTTCAAGGACGAGACTGAAACCGACCTGTTCGGCGAACAAGCCGTACTGTGCGGCGGTACCGTCGAACTGGTTAAAGCCGGTTTCGAAACCCTGGTTGAAGCGGGCTACGCGCCAGAAATGGCCTACTTCGAATGCCTGCACGAACTGAAGCTGATCGTTGACCTCATGTACGAAGGCGGTATCGCCAACATGAACTACTCGATCTCCAACAACGCCGAATACGGCGAGTACGTGACTGGCCCGGAAGTGATCAACGCCGAGTCCCGTCAGGCCATGCGCAACGCCCTGAAACGTATTCAGGACGGCGAATACGCCAAAATGTTCATCAGCGAAGGCGCTACCGGCTACCCTTCGATGACCGCCAAGCGTCGTAACAACGCCGCTCACGGTATCGAAGTCATCGGCGAGCAACTGCGCTCCATGATGCCGTGGATCGGTGCCAACAAGATCGTCGACAAAGCCAAGAACTAAGTCGTACGTATCAAGAAAAAACGCGGCTTAGGCCGCGTTTTTTCGTTTGGGAGGCGGGTTCTGGTATAAAGCTGCATCGTTTGCGGGCGAACACTCGCCGCAAGTATTTGTCGAATTTTTTCACACCGTTGCAAGGTAAAGTCCATGAGCGAACGTCCCGAAGAGCCAAACCAGGCTCCTGACGCCGAAAGCCTGCTACCGATCGATGAGCATGTCGAAGAAGGGCATGACGCTGAAGGCCGCAAGGTCCGGCATCGTGGCATCTATCTGCTGCCCAACCTGTTCACCACGGCGAACCTGTTTGCCGGGTTCTACTCCATCATCAACTCCATGAGCGCCCAAAGTGCGCTGGCGGCAGGCGATGCGGCGAACGCCAGCAAGTATTTTGGCTTTGCTGCAATCGCCATCTTCGTCGCCATGGTGCTCGATGGCCTGGATGGTCGAGTTGCACGCATGACCAATACGCAAAGTGCCTTCGGTGCCGAGTACGACTCGTTGTCCGACATGGTTGCGTTTGGCGTCGCCCCCGCGTTGCTGGCATTTGCCTGGGCGCTGGGTGATATGGGCAAGGTCGGCTGGATGGTTGCCTTCATCTATGTCGCGGGCGCTGCTTTGCGTCTAGCGCGCTTCAACACCCAGGTGGGGACCGCCGACAAGCGTTACTTCATCGGTTTGGCCAGCCCTGCTGCTGCAGGTGTGGTGGCGGGTATCGTCTGGGCGTTCAGTGATTACGGCATCCAGGGCTCGAAGATGTCGTTCCTGGTTGCCTTGATGGTGGCTGCCGCCGGCATGCTGATGGTCAGCAACATTAAGTACAACAGCTTCAAGGAGCTGGACCTGAAAGGGCGTGTGCCTTTCGTGGCGATTCTGGCGGTGGTGCTGGTATTCGCCGTGGTGTTCAGTGATCCGCCGCGAATCCTGTTGCTGGCGTTCCTGGTTTACGCCGCGTCGGGGCCGGTTCAGTACTTGCTGCATCTGCGCCGCGACAAAACATTGCCTTAATGTAATTTCCCCCATACTCCGCAGTCTATTGGTGCATCAGTTCTCCAATGCTGCGGAGTTGCCATGTTAATCAAATTGCCTAAAGCGTCCGATTGCCACGAATCGGATGTCACGCCTGAATCCTTCTACCTCTCTCGCCGCAGCCTGCTCGGTGGTGCGCTTGCCGGTATTGCAGCCAGCAGCTTGCCGCGTTGGGCCGGTGCTGACGAGGCCTCGCGTTATGCCGATGTTGAGTCGGGCAGGGCGCCGGGCTGGTTTGCCGAGAAGCTGCCAGGCACCAAATGGCAGGCCGTCACCGTTAAGGACGAGGCCATCACGCCCTTCAAGGACGCAACGCACTACAACAATTTCTATGAGTTCGGTACCGACAAGGGCGACCCGGCAGCCAATGCGGGCTCACTCAAGACCGAGCCTTGGAGTGTGGTCATTGATGGCGAGGTTGCGAAGCCAGGCCGTTATGCCCTGGAAGACTTCATGAAGCCTTATCAGTTGGAAGAGCGCATCTACCGTCTACGCTGTGTTGAGGCGTGGTCCATGGTGATCCCCTGGATAGGTTTCCCGATCTCAGCGTTGCTCAAGCAGGTCGAGCCGACCTCCAAAGCCAAATACATCCGTTTTGAAACCCTTCAGGACCCGAAGAGCATGCCAGGGCAGCGTTCGAGTTTTGGTTTGATCGACTGGCCTTATGTAGAGGGCTTGCGTCTGGATGAGGCGATGAACCCTTTGGCGATCCTGGCGGTAGGTATGTATGGGCGCGAATTGCCTAACCAGAATGGCGCACCGCTGCGCTTGGTGGTGCCGTGGAAGTATGGCTTCAAGAGTGTGAAGTCCATTGTGCGCATCAGCCTCGTGAGCGAGCAGCCGAAAACCACCTGGCAAAGCATTGCTGCCAATGAGTATGGGTTCTATGCAAATGTGAACCCGACGGTCGATCACCCACGCTGGACCCAGGCCCGGGAGCGTCGCCTGCCGAGCGGCTTGTTCAGTCCCAATGTGCGTGAGACGCAGATGTTCAATGGTTACTCGGATGAGGTGGCCTCTCTTTATACCGATCTCGATCTGCGGAAAAACTACTGATGCGTTACCCGATCTGGCGCATTGGCGTCTTTATAACGGCGGCGGTATGGCCACTGTTTTGGCTCTATGAGGCGTGGAGTTCTGCTCTGGGGCCGGATCCGGGCAAGGTGCTGGTCGATCGGCTGGGGCTCGGTACTCTTATTCTTTTGCTGATCACCCTAGCAATGACGCCGCTGCAGAAGCTCAGTGGTTGGGCGGGGTGGATCGCGGTGCGGCGGCAACTGGGGTTGTGGTGCTTTGCCTATGTTGTGCTGCACCTGGCTGCATATTGCGTGTTTGTGCTTGGCTTGGACTGGTCACAACTGGGTGTGGAGTTGCGCAAGCGGCCCTACATTATTGTCGGCGCGTTGGCTTTCCTGTTGCTGTTGGTATTGGCGGTGACGTCGAATCGTTACAGTCAGCGTCGTATGGGAAGTCGTTGGAAGAAGCTTCACCGCCTGGTGTATGCGATTCTTGGGCTTGGCTTGCTGCATATGCTGTGGATCGTGCGAGCTGATCTGAAGGAGTGGGCTATCTATGCTTCTATAGGTGCGTTGCTCTTGGTGTTGCGGATACCCGCTGTGATGCGGCGAATCCCAAGGCTTATTGCGAAAAAACCACTTTCTGCAACAAAAGTGTAATTAGGGGTTGACGGCAGATTCTGGAAGTCTATAATTCGCCCCACTTCCGGCGCAGTCGAAACGGAAAACTCCTTGTTAAACAAAGAGTTACGCAGAATTCGACAGCGATTTGCTTCAGATCATCGAAGCCCAGAAGGAGTTGGTAGAGCAGTGTTGTTTGGCTCTATTAACGTTTCGATCTTCTCGGTCGAAAGCGGAGAAAAAGAGGTGTTGACAGCAGCGTGTAACGCTGTAGAATTCGCCTCCCGCTAACGAGAGATCGGAAGCGCAAGTG
>NZ_JAGYWD010000013.1:0-148039 GCF_018587885.1 Pseudomonas sp. VS40
CGATTACATCGAGATGTTCTACAACGTAAAACGCCGCCATGGTTTCAACAATCAGCTGTCACCGGTAGAGTTTGAAAAGCGTTACGCAATGAGCTTGCAAGGTGTCTAGAGAATCCGGGGCGATTCAAACGTCGCATATTACTCAAAGTACTATACCACGGATCCTCAAGTTTACGGTCTATAACGCCAAAGCACGACAAAACATACAAATGCTAAGTTCGCGAGTATTAAACAATTAAATATAATTAATAGCCATTTCATGGTTTGTAATTGGGTTTTTGTATGTGATAGCTTTTATCATGCTCGATTTGCAGGAGAGTCTATGTAGGAAGTTTTCTACCTACAGGTGATGTATGGTCGATGTGCTATAATTTTGCGTATGTAAAGATATTATCTCGCCAAGATGCGTACGGCTCTATATCCAGTTAATATGGGCGAAGAATGTTCCTTGTCCTCGGCAACGCTATTGAGCTTCGAGGCAACGATACCATCCAGCAACTCAACTTTAGTCACGGGCCGGGAAACATTCGTTCAGAAGCATTTCGACCGTGCTGATCTGTGGGACGCATGCTAAGGAGGCAGTCTCTAGATTTCCGCAGGACTGTGTAATTTTTAACATCGAGTCTGCGACGCCGTAGATCAAGGCATGTCGTACGCCCGGCAATAGGTTCTCGAAACCGGACATCTGAATACCTGATTGCTGAAAATCTATTTCGCTCATAATCAACAGATCAAATTGCATTTTATCGTTACCCGCCAGCGAATAAAGCTCTTCAAATGAGCCTACCGGCAACACGCAAAAGTGCCCAAATCCGTTAAGCAGGCGTTCTAGCAATAAACGGTGAAGATGATAAAAATTGAATACAATGATCCGCGCGACGGGCATGTCACTCTCCGAGTGAAATAAATAAAGGAGGCAGGTGCATTGGGTGGTCCGCATTCGAAAGTAAGGGGCTCACGGATCCGCTGAGGCCAATAGAAAGTCATTCAGATCGCTAAGAAGTTTCTCGACGGATTGATAAAGTTCATCAACGACTTTCGCAAATTCGGTACTGTCAGGCCTCGAACACACAACTTGCAATTGATCACAGGCGGTAATCACGCGCTTGGCCATTATAATTTTTGCTGCCCCCTTTACGCGATGGGCCAAGTCATATAGACCGATATGGTCGTCCAGAGCGAACAATCTGAGAATATGCCGTAGGTCCTTCTCACTCTCGCTGATTATGTCATTCAGCAATTTAGTCATGAGCCCAGCATCTTGACTCGCGAGTTGCGCAAGGTTGGTAATATCAAAACTTGCATGATAGTGTGAATAATCTTTTGCTGGGTTGTGCGCATCGACAGGGCGTGCCAGGTGCTGCAGGCGTTTTGCCAAGTCATCTAGGCTGACAGGTTTGAACAAACAGTCATCCATTCCTGCTGCCTTGCACATTTCCACTTCGCGCGCTTGCGCATTTGCTGTGAAGCCTAAGATCAGGCACGGGGCCCTGTCTGATGCTTTCTCCGCGTGCCGGATTTTTTTGGCCAAGTCATAGCCGTTCAGAATGGGCATATTGCAGTCGGTGAACACGACGTCGAACCTACCTGCACTCCAGGCACGGAAACCACTGACGCCATTAACTTCATCCGCGACCTGATGGCCAAGATAGATGAGTTGCTGAGTCAGCAACAAGCGGTTGGCCGAATGATCATCCACTACCAGGATCTTCAATTCGCGACTCATGGGCATTTCTAGGATGCTGACCGCATCACGCACTTCGGGTGGTGCAATTTCCACATTCATCGTTATTTCAACTTCCGTACCTTGCCCAAAGACACTCCGAAGATTCAAGCTGCCGCCCATCATCGAACAGATTGCCTTACTGATATTCAATCCCAATCCTGACCCCATCGAGAGCGAAGCGCTATCTACACCAACCTGACTAAAAGGTGTGAAGAGCTTTGGTATATCTTCGGCTTTAATACCTACGCCGGTATCTCGGACACAGACGCTCAACGCCGAATGGGTGGTGCTCCACCTTTGCGCGATGACATCGACGGTGACACCTCCCTGTACGGTGAACTTGATCGCATTACTCAGCAAATTGGATAGGATCTGTTTGAATCGCAATGGATCGATATGCACCTCGCATTCGGCCGATGTATCAAAATTAACGTCAATACTGAGGCCTTTCTGTCGAGCGAGACCGTGAAAAACGCGCGCGGTCGAAATAATCAATTCCTTTAACATCACGCGCTCAGGCGCTAGTGTCAGATGTCCTGACTCGACGCGTATGATGTCCAATGTGTTCCCGATGATACCCACCAGGTTTTTCGAAGAGTCGTAGGCGACCTCGATTGCCAGTCGATCAAGCAACCCCTGTCGCGCCTTAATCATGGCGAGTTCCAACATCCCGACGACGGCATTCATCGGTGTCCTGATCTCATGGCTTATGGTCGCTACAAATTTGGTTTTGGCTTGACTGGCGCTATCGGCTTCATGCTTCGCCTCAATGAGTTTCAAAAGCAACGCTTCACGCTCTGTGACGTCTATCCATCCACCAATTACACCCTTGATCACGCCATCATCATCCTGGAAGGGAACAATCCAATGGAAGGCGGTAATCGCACGGCTGCCAGGGAGGTAGAGCTTCATGTCCTCCGAGTACTGTTCGCCCGTCGCCATCACGTGCAGGTAGCGATTTTGAAAGACTTTGGCGTACTCCGGCGGTATGAATGAGTAGTCGGTCAGCAACGTACCAGCAACATTGCCGGATGATTGTCCTGTTTCGGCCAGATAGCGTTGATTGCAGGTGAGCAGGCGCGCAGATTGATCCCTAACATATATAGGGTGCGGAAGGCTATTGATAAGGGTCTCCATAAACTTCATTTGATTCCGCAGCGCCTTTTCAGCGATGGTTCGCTGGTTTATGAGGCGCCGAAGGTACAGGATCCAGACAATAGCGACCGCGAGAAGTAGAGCGGCCAACACTATCCACCGGAAGTAGACGCTGCGCACAGCGACTAGCGCAGTTTTATCAATAGCCACATCGCCACCCCACCGACCGGCCAATGTCCTTAACTGTTCTGGACTAAGCGACGCTACAGCACTATCGAGAATGGAATATAAGATATTATTCTCAGGACGTGTGCCCAATGCAAAATGAGAAATTTTGCCATCCACGACATTGACGATCCGCAACTCAAACGTTTGATCTTTCGCAAGCGCATACTTGGCTGTTGCAAAATTCCCGATGCTGGCATCCGCTTGGTTTGTGTTGAGCAAGTTGAGCGATGTATAAATACCATCCGAAGGCACTTGTATAATGTCGGGATAATTTCGCCTCATGTAATCCACGAATTCGAGATTGGAAGTGTCGAAAGCGACACGACGTCCTGCTAGGTCAGAAATTTGTGTGATCGATGTGTCTGAAGCCCGCGAGATCAGAACTCTCGGAGTTGAGAGAAACGCACGGGTGTATATGATTTCAGAATCGGACCGGATGCCGGACAGATTAAGTATAACATCGACCTCACCATTGGCGAGCTTCGTTCTGACCTCTTTTCCCGAGGAGCACTCTACAATTGTAAAATGTAAACCCGTAGTTTCGCTTATATACTCAAATATATCAGCAGCAATACCTCGGTAGGCGTAGTTCTGATCGTGAAAGGAGATGGGCGGATAGTCGGTTACAAGACCAATTTTGACCGGAGAATTTTCAGCGATCCAGCGCCGCTCAGCCGGTGTCAGACTCGGTTCAGAGATGGGGGAATTGATAATCGAAGCACCGGTCCAGCGCTGTATGATGCCTGCTTGTTTTTCGTGGTTAACAGCCGACAATACCAAATTTACGGCTCGCTGCAGACTTTGATCGGATCGACGAAACCTGAAATGCATTGTATTCGAGGCATCTTCGATCTGTTTTAAATACAGACCGGAAAAAAAGTTGGCATTTATCACGTGCGCCGCATCCAGTGCGCCACCTACGAAGCCATCAACCAACTCGAACTTGACAGCCGCAATAGCTTCCAGTGAGGTGGGGTAATTTGTGATTGTGGCATAGGGGTATGCCTTGTGCAGTGCTACCAGTCCAGTTGAAGAGGTTGAAACAGACAAGTGAAGCAACCGTTGCGAAGAGTTTAGGGAAGGGAGGATATTCTGCCGTGTCACGATTACGCTGGGATCCACCCAATAAGAAGACGACTCAATAAAGGACTCTGTAGCATCTAGTTGCAGTCCCAAGGGGCCCAACATATCGATCTCGCCGTTAAGCAGCGCAGTTTCTGCCGCAGCTTCATCAGCATATTGTTGGACACGAACCTCCACACTCAGCCCGTCGGCGATTAGCTCAAGGTAATCGGCGGTTATACCGCTGTACTCACCTTTTAATGTTTTCACTTCCAGAGGTGGAGGTCCCGCAAGGGTCGTTCCAAATTTAATAATCTTTTTTTGCTGCAACCACGCTTTATTGACAAAGCTGTCGAGTTGGCTAAGTGGCACCATATGCGAACGCCCGTCCAGCGGCAGTGATTCGAACGCGGCGTTTGCGGCAAGTGAACCCAATATAAAGTTGCACATTGCCAAGACGCAGAATAATCCTGTCCTGTACTTCATTTATATGAGATTATTTCGTTTGGCGAAGTCGGCCAGATACACAACCGAACGTACTTCGAGCTTTTCGGCGAGCCGTGTCTTATACGTACTGACTGTCTTGTTGCTCAACAGCATGGCATCGCCGATTTCTTTATTACTAAAGCCACGAGCCAACTGCTGCAAAATCGCAAGCTCACGGTTGGAAAGATTCTGGATCATCAACTGTTCGGATTTCTCGGTGTCCGTACGGCACACCGAGCTTGTTGGCAGCTCCGGGAAGAAGGAGAAGCCATTCATGATAGCTCTGATTGCTCTGCGTAACTCCGCAAAATCGCCAGTTTTGCACACATATCCTGCTGCACCAGCCTGCATGCAACGTCGAGCGAAAAAGCTTGGCTCTTGCGAAGTAAAGATCAAAACCTTGGTCGTCAGCCCATAAGCGCCTATGCGCGTCAGAACCTCCAAGCCATCGAGCATAGGCATTGCAATATCCAGCACCAATAACTGAGGGACATGCGTACGTACCATGTGTACTGCCTCAGCGCCATCGCCGGATTCAGCGACGATATCAAACCTCTCTTCCTGCAAGAGCATCCGCAAGCCCGCACGGATAATAGGGTGATCGTCCACAATCATCGCCTTCACATCTGTACCTCTGCACCAGCAAGCTTTGGGTAGCTCTAGGTCTGCACCATGAGCACTTCAAGCATAGGTTAGATCTAAGTCGTGAGATGTAGGAAATTTCCTACGGCTCGCGCGCGCCCTCTTTGCTGTGTGGTCAAGCTCTTAAGCGGGCTGTAACTGTGTTCCTGCCTGCTTACCACAGCAATGCGGGCATGAATTGAAATTGATCGCCGCATTTTCGGCGGCTCGTCACTTGGGAAATTTCCTACAGATACGGCAGCCTTTCCTGCTTACAGTGCCGCCATCACTACTTACCCACTCCTCTCGATAAGCAGGGATTTGAAATGCCATGAGAAGTCAATTCCCAACATACGGCAGAAGTGAACTTGGAGTCTGGACTTCGGCAGTTGGCGCTGCGAACCACGAGTTACCTCTCGTCGCTGACATCGAACGAGGCTTGGACTCGCAGGAGTTTAAAGCATTCATACAACCAAAGATCCACCTGCCTGATCGTCAGGTAGTGGGTGGTGAGTTATTGGCTCGCTGGAATCATCCTACGAAGGGATTTCTCCCAGCTGGGGAGTTCATTCCGGTGATGGTACGACACGGGCTAATTGACTCGCTGCTCTGGTCGTTGTTTGAGCAGGCACTGACACTCCAGGAGAATTTGAAGTGCACGGATGTCTTGGTGCCTATTTCGTTGAATATGCATCCGGAACAGTTAGCAAACAATAATTTGGTAGCGAGGTTAGTTAACGAAATAGAAAAAAATAATGTTAGTCACAACAGCATAACTTTTGAAATCTTGGAGTCCGCGACACTTCCCGTTAGCTCAGACGCCTGCAAAAATGCATTGCACTTAAGGCGTGCAGGGTGTGGATTGTCATTGGACGATTTTGGCTCAGGATACTCAGCTTTGGAGAGGTTGATCGTATTGCCGTTTACCGAGGTGAAGCTCGATCGGACATTTGTCCAAAGAATTCAAGATGACTTTCAGGTTGAGGCGGTCATTTCCTGCGCACTTACACTCACGGAAAAGCTGGGCATGTCACTGGTTGTAGAAGGAGTCGAAACTGCCCTTCAGTACCAGCGTTTAACTCAGCTCGGAGTGCAATATGCACAAGGCTACTTCTTTGCCCGCCCAATGCCTTCAGAAATTTTTATTGAATACTGCGGCAAATTCGGTAGGGCCACATCTAGAGGCGGAACTCGCTTGTTAAGTGAGTGTGAAAGAAGTGTGTCTTGGTCGCCTACTTATAAAGTGTGAAGAAAGCAAGATTGAATTCGTAAAAGTTGTGACCTCTTGGAATCTATAATTTGATTGGAGACTTTATGAGAAAATATATCAAAACGCTTGCGTCCGTATCGGCTGCTATTGCTTGTGCTCACTCCGTAGCTGCCACTAACGTATCAGGTGGCGTGATCTCTTTCAGCGGTATGATCACCGATACAACTTGCACTATCAATGGTGGTAAGAGTGCCGACTTCACTGTTGCACTCGCACCCATCACGGTGGCAGAGGCTGGAGCGATCGTAGGTCCGATATTGAAGAACAAGAAGTCATTTTCGATGACCTTCTCAGGGTGCAATGCGGCCAGCAGTAACGTAACTAACCCAACGGCGCCGACTACGCCACTGCTGATGTACTTTTCGTCAGCGGATAATATCTCCACTGATGGAAAATACCTTGTAAATACCTCAGTAAACGAGAGCGACGCGGCCGTAGCGAAAAACGTTGGTTTCTCTCTGGGCGTGTCTGGAACACAAACGCCGGTTCAATTGAACACACCGTTCAATACCGGAATTATTGGCGCAAAGAAGTCTCCCGAATCAGACACTTTGGTGTTCGACGCTTACTACTACAAAACGAACACGGCGGCTGCGAAGATCGGTACCGTAAGCTCCAGTTTGATATACACAATCTCGTATCTCTGATAGACCTTTCGAAGACCCAGGCCGCGACTGCAGGCCTGGTTTGAGGCACATAATGTTTAAGTTGCTCATAGGAGTGTGTTTTGCCCTGTGCTCTGCCTATGCCCAGGCAAACATAATCTTGAATGGTACACGAATTATTTACAACGAAAGTAAGGCCTTTGTATCCGTACAGTTGACCAGCACGGGACCGGACGCTAGTTTGGTTCAGGCCTGGATTGATGACGGAGATATTAACTCTACGCCTGAAACAGCGCAGGTGCCTTTTCTATTATCTCCTCCCATCGTCAAAGTGCTCGGCCATGGTGGCCAACAACTCAGGATTGAAAAAACAGACGCGCCGGTACCTGACGATCGCGAGAGTATTTTTTATCTGAATATTTTGGAGATACCCGCATTTCCGGAGCACCTGAAAGGGCAAAATACATTGCAACTTGCACTGAAAACGCGCGTCAAGCTTTTCTATCGCCCTAATACTCTGAAATCCCCTCCTGATTTTAGTGGCAAAAATATTAGGGCAATGGTACACGGCACGGATATCTCGATTTTCAACGATAACGCCTATCACTTGACTATTGCGCAAATTACAGCAAAAGACACAAGTGTCAAAGTCGCGGGCGCAAGTATGATCGCGCCTTATGCTTCGTTAAATATACCGGGTGAGCAGAAACTTGTGCCTGGTGCTCAATATATATTGACTTATGTCGATGACCTCGGTGCGTACCAAGATGAAGTGGTCACGTTGCAGTAATTTAATGCTCCGTACAGAAAAAATAAAAGCTGCTATTTTTTTCAGTACGCTTCTAGGCTCCTCAACATTGATGCATGATGTACACGCAGAGTTATTTGACACCTCACTTCTGGCGGGCAGGTCGAAAGAGTTAGATCTTTCTAGGTTCTTTAACGATGTTGAAATGCCTGCTGGCCAGCATACACTGGACGTTTATGTTAATGAGCTATGGAAGGGGCGATTCAAGGTCTTGCTGGGCAACGCCCGTGAAGACGTTAAAATTGCCTCTACGGCCATTTCAGAATTGGGACTGGATACCTCCCGGGTGTCACCCGTCGTTAATTTTAGTGATTGGGTCCGGGTCAACCACATTTCAGAGGGCACTACCTTTGTATTGGATACCAGTACACAGAGTCTTCGCGTTAGTGTCCCTCAGGCTTATGTGCGACGTGCTGATGAAAGCTACATTGATCCGAAGTTCTGGGACCCTGGATTGCCTGCATTGATTGTTGGCTACAATGCGGTCTATAACCGGTTGGAAGCCCAAAGTACAAAGGTCGTCACCAATGATCTTTACTCAGGCCTGAATCTTGGTGTGAATATCGGTGGGTGGCAGTTTAGAGAGTTTGGCTCGATGCGTAAACGGTCTGCCGAGCAGTTGCAGTACCAGTCCAATTTTCGCTACGCGCAAAAAAATATTGCTCCTTTGAAGTCCGTGGTAAGAATCGGCGAATTTTATTCAGGTGGGGATTTATTTGACTCTGTCAAAACCAAAGGTGTTGGCTTGTCCTCAGATATCAATATGTTGCCCAACTCGATGCAGGCATTTTCTCCAGTTGTCCGAGGTACTGCCAGAACTAATGCACTGGTGATAGTGAAACAGAATGGCAGCATTATCTATCAGGAGAACGTGCCACCAGGCCCCTTCGAGATTGATGCGTTGCCACATACCGGATCGGCTGGGGATCTTACCGCAATTGTTCAAGAAGCAACCGGAGAGGTCACATCATTCACGATACCCTTCTCGTCTGTTCCTAGCATGCTGAAAGCCGGTGTCAGTAAATACGCGTTGACCTTGGGTTCTGCGGTACAACCGAATACAGACTATGCCCCTGATTTTTTCCAGGCAACCTGGCAACGTGGCCTTGACAATCGAGCAACCGGCTACCTCGGCAGCACTGTCAGCTCCGAATATCAAGCCTACTTGGTCGGTGGTGCTTTTAACTTGCCAGTGGGTGCACTATCGCTGGACGTCACTCATGCGCACACGAAGCTGAAAGAGAAAGATTTCAACGGTCAGAGCATTCGAATCACTTACAGCAAGCTGCTTGATGCCACCGCGACCAATTTTACGCTAGGCGCTTTTCGATACTCAAGTGCAGATTTCTACACGTTTGATGATGCCATTTATGCAAGAGAAAACAATTTCAGTAAGGATCGCAAAAAATACCAAAAGCGCTTTGACATACATAATACCGAGGAAACATCTGTCATGGACATGAAGACATGGGACTCGCTGACAGGTGCACGGCCCCGTAATAACTTCAGCCTCAACATCAGTCAACGCCTCCCAGGTGAATGGGGGTCTGTATATTTTTCCGGTGTGCAACGGGACTACTGGGGCTCCGATAAAAAGAGCCAGGAGTACCAATTTGGTTTTTCAAAATCGTTCAACCAAGTATCCGTCAACCTGTCTGTAAACAAGATCCGTGATTCACATGGGCGTGACCAGACACGATCGTATATTGGACTTACCATTCCATTCGAAATGTTTTCCAGTCGTGCCACTCTCGCCAGTAGCGTTTCATTTACCGACTCACGTTATTCACAAAGCAATACAAGCATCAGCGGTAGTGCTTTGCAATCTCAACGACTTAATTATAGCGTCGCTGCGAGTCATGATCCTGAGAACCGTGCGGTCAGTGTTGGTACTTCCTACCGCGCCAACAACGCCACTCTCGGGGCGACCCTCGGTGAAGCATCCGATTACCGGCAGTTTGGTCTGGACGCACGCGGCACTGTGGTCATGATCCCAGGAAAGATCCTGGCCTCCAATGATATGGGCAATACGATGATTGTTATCGAGGCGCCGAAGGCGAAGGGATTGGTTGTCAATGGTGATGCCACTGTCGTCACCGATGAAGACGGTTTCGCGCTCGTACCTTACGCAAGTCCATACCGTTCAAATTCAATCATGTTGTCCGAGGGTGATAATGCCTCGGGTGGAAGAGTCATAGGTAACGTTGCTCATAGCGTGCCGTTTGCTGACGCAGTGGCGAAGGTCACATTCAAGACCGACCTACGTCAGGCACTGAATTTCCGTGCTGTACATCGAAATGGTTCGCCATTGCCCTTCGGTGCCGAAGTGCTGGACCAAGCCGGGAACTCCGTCGGGTATGTTGGCCAAGCTAGCACGGTATTTATAAATTATGAAGAACGCCCTTCGCAATTAACGGTGCGCATGCATGACAGTGCCTGTGCTATGAACCTACCGGATGCACTCGCCCCTCGCGCGTCCGTTTCGTGTCTATGAGTGGAGACGTGCAGATGTCTGTTTGGTCAACAATCAAGATGGTACTTGCTCTTCTGCTGGTGAGCCTTGTTTTCAACTCTACAGCCAATGCAACATGCTATGACGATATCACATCTTTAGGGCCTGATATTGTGGTAGATCTTTCGGAGCATTTGAGAAAGAATACTACCCGAACGTGGACAACGACTGTTTATACTCGCTTCCCAAATCGACCATTTAATTGTCATGGGGGCGAAGATCTTAAGTATCAATCGACGATTCCAGAATCCGGCGGGCTGTTGGTGGGTTTTCATAATGGCGCCTATTGGGTTCGGGTGGAATTCGTCTATAAGCCGGCATCCATAACCATGAAGGGCGGTGCGCATACTGGCAGTGCAGTGAATACCGCTCTCACACTGCGCTTCACCTTGGTGGATGGGCCAGGTTCTAATGAAGCAAAGTTTGCGAGCAGTATTGCGATGGTCAAAGATGTCATAAGTGTCGTCGACGATACCGGCATGGGCTGGATCGAGTGGGCTCAGAATTTGCTCAGCGGTATTTATTATGCTATTGCCGGGGCGCCTGCGTGGAAACGACGTATGTTCACCAATCACTTGGCATTGATCTACACGCCCGTCTATACCACTTGCAAACTGGACAATCTGGGGCTCACTGTCAATCTTCCAGATGTCAGCATTTCAAGTGTCAATGCTGGTTCGCGACCTGGCTATACTCCATTTAATTTGAATTTTAGCTGCACAAACCTCCAGGGCAAGAAGACGCCGGACCGCGCGGTCGACATCTTTCTTTCCAGCAATGATCTGGGCACCCAGGACAACTATCTGATTGATCAACGACCTGTTGCAGCGCAAGGCGTCGGCATCATGCTTGTTACTGCCAAAAACCCCTCTATACCAGTGATATTCTCAAGGTCTTCAATAGCACGTGGACGGGGCACTTCGATACATAGCATATTCCCTTTTGACTATACAGATGACCGTTTTGTCGTCTCAATGGGTGCTTTCTACTTTCCTTTCGCACCGAACAAAGTATCGATTGGTCCGCTCAAAGCGTCGGCAACCGTCAATATTGTTTACCATTAGGAGAGCAGTCTTGACGATATCTTAAGGACGTCCTATAACTTTTTGACTTCTAGGTTCTCCGGAAAACGGTCGCCAATGCTTCCATGATAAAGCAGTTCAGATTTGATGATGCTGAGTATACCTGAAAGTGCAAGAAATTCGCCATAGCTGTTCTTGGTTGAGGAGGGGCAAGTGCTTCTAAATTAGTCGATAAGGCGACTGCAAACTCCAGGCTTTTATATAGAAAAGTCTGAGGTTTCATAGTCTCTTAAATCCATTTAAATGTTGTTGGGTGAGTTTGCGTTGTCGGCTCATTAAATAAATAAAAATATCTATTCTGGGTGCGCCCCTGTATTTACTACAATCAGAGGTAACTGTTATGACTTGAAACAGCAATGCAGCTCGTTATGCAAAGTTCTGGATTACGCTACCCTGGCTGACATTAGCGCTGTTTGTAGGTGTCTAAGTTTACCTCGAAGTTAAAGCCACTCTGGGGCTGAGTTAGTGAAGTTTTCCCTCGCCGGCAAACTTATACTAGAAGAATTTACCGGGCGCATAAAAGATCTACAAATTTAGCTTTATGCGCAATTGTGCAAAAACTCATAATATATCCCGAAGCGTGAAAGGGTGAGGGTTTATAGCCGCATGCGGATTACTGTGACGGGCTTTACTCTTGCCCAAAAAATGCCGGTAGCAAGGAAAAGAAATGTTTCCTTTAAAAGCTTAAAATAGTCTTTAAGACAATATTTCTTTACTTACTGCTATCCACTGGTACGAACAACTTGGAAAGCCTCAAGAACTACTGTTCCACTCCGACCACGGATCACAATATGGCAGCCGTCAGTTCCGCCAGAGACTGTGGCGCTACCGCATTCGCCAGAGCATGAGTCGCCGAGGCAACTGCTGGGATAATGCACCGATGGATCGAGTATTTCGTAGCTTGAAATCAGAGTGGATACAGACCAGGGGCTACCTGACCGGGCAGCAAGATCAACGAGACATTGGCCAATATCTGATGATCCACTACAACTTGATCCGACCTCATCAGTTCAACGATGGACTGGCTCCGGTGAAAGCTGAAGAAAAACTCAAAACCGTGCCCGTGATGAGTTGACCACTACAAATGCGTACGCTTATGAGAGGCTGCTGTTGGCCGATCTGCCTGTCACCTCATGAGTCCGAATTGACTAGTTTCGGATGGCGAGTAGGCTCGCGAAGCGGGTGTCTATTTTCATTTTTTAAGTTTTTTGTTGACGATCCTGCGTCCTCTGTTAAGAATACAAATTCTTGCTAGTCGGTCTTGAGATCGGCTGACACGGTAGAGAGCTGGTCTACTCAAATAAACAGCCACCCAACCTTCGCATCACCGCATCGCTTAACTACCCATCGGGACCCGTCCCATGCGGCGGTTCCCCTTTTTCAAGGACAGTCGCTTCATTAATCTATTCCTCCTGTTCCCATGACCGCCACATCTCATTCGCAAGACGAGATGTAAACAAATACGCGTAAAAGATCCGATTTATTGACAAAAAACTGAACAGAAGTGCTGTCTACACAGCCTACTGCTTGATTTCCAAAGATAAATCGCGATGCTTGCTGTTTTGAGGTAGGCATAACCATTTTAAGGTTTAACACCCGGAACGCACAAAACCCCCGTTGGCTCAGGCCACGGGGGTTTTTTATTACCCGTGATCCGCTTCAGTCGACGCGGCGGTGACGACCATGTCCTTGAACCGTTGTAACACCGCCGAGCCATCCCCAATCCGCGTCGCCAAATGCAACGGCGCCACCAGGCTCCGGCACTCCGTCAACTCCCGATAAACAATGCCGTCACCGCGCAACCGCTGCATCGATGCCGGCACGATGGAGACCCCAAGCCCAGCCGCTACCAGGCTCAGTGTCGCGGTCATGCGCGGCGCTTCCTGAACCACCTGCGGGCTGAACCCGGCTTCGCGACAGGCCACCAGGATCGCGTCATACAACCCCAGGCCCACGCGACGGCGATACAGCACGAAGGACTCGGTCGCCAAGGCCGCCAAGGGCAGGGGGGATGCGGAGTCGCTTGCCAGCGGGTGGTCCGTCGGCAATGCCAGCAGCATAGGCTCCACCAGGATCGGTTCGTCCTGAAGCGACTGCGTCCCGCTGAGCGGAGAACGGATAAACGCCGCGTCGAGTTTCTCGTGCGCCAGCGCGTCCAGCAGTTCGCCGGTACCGGCTTCCTCCAACACCACGGTGACGCCGACAAAGGTTTCACGAAACAGCCGCAGCACGCTCGGCACGAAGGGATGCAGTGCCGCCGAACTGGTGAAGCCGATCGCCAACCGCCCGCGTTCACCGCGTGCCGCGCGGCGTACTACCTCTGCAATCCCTTCGGCTTGGGCGAGCATCTCCCGCGCTTCGTCCAGCAAGGCGAGCCCGGCATTCGTAGCGCGCACGCCACGGGGCAAGCGCTCCATCAACACCACGCCCAACTCGGCTTCGAGGCTTTGCAGCATTCGGGTCAACGGTGGCTGCTGCATGCCCAGGCGTTCGGCGGCACGGGTGATGTAGCCTTCTTCGGCGATGGCGACGAAGGCCTTGAGTTGGCGAAGCTCCAGCATAGGGATACTTTTCAGGTATGGGAGGGCTCCAATCCTGGCATTTGTTCTCATGGCTCTCAAGAATTAGGCTGTAGCCAACCTCAAAAAGAAGGAAAGCCGTGATGACCTGGTCAGCCAAGCAATACACGATGTTCGAACAGCAGCGCACCCGTCCCGTCCGTGATCTGGTCGCGGCTATTCCGAATACTGAGGTGCATACTGCCGTCGACCTGGGCTGCGGCCCCGGCAACTCCACCGAAGTACTGGCCGAGCGCTATCCACAGGCCCACGTCACCGGCATGGACAGCTCCGACGACATGCTGGTCGACGCTCGCAAACGGCTGCCGGCGCTGAATTTTGAACTGGCGGATATCGGGGCGTGGCACCCGACGCAAGCCTTCGATGTGATCCTGGCCAATGCGTCGCTGCAATGGCTGCCCGACCACGCAGCGTTGTATCCGCACCTGGTCCGCCAATTGACACCGGGCGGTACGCTGGCGGTGCAAACGCCGGACAACCTCGACGAGCCCGCCCACCGGCTGGCCCGCGAAGTCGCCGCTGATGGGCCTTGGTCTACCAAGATCGGCGCGGTCAAACACAATGAACGCCATGCGGCGGGTTACTACTACGAGCTGCTGAGTCAGCATTGCAGCAGTGTCGATGTGTGGCGTACCACGTATTTGCATCCGTTGGCGGATCACGCGGCGGTGGTGGAGTGGTTCAAGGCTTCGGCACTGAGGCCATTCCTCGCGCCTTTGGATGACAGCGAAAAAGCTGCCTTCCTACAGGAATACCAGGCGCGGATTACTCAGGCTTACCCAGCACTGGCCGATGGCACCGTGCTGTTGCCCTTTCCGCGCCTGTTCATCATCGCCACTGCGTAGGCCGTAACGACGCTATTGCCGGCAGCCTTCTACACGGGGGCGAGGAATTCATCGGTCGACACGACGGTTGCATAGCCGAACGCCAGTGATGCCATATAAGCGTCATGCACCTGCGCCGCCGGGATCACCTTGCCATTGAACTCCAGGTCTCGCGTGGCGCAGGCGTCATGGATCAGCGTGACTTTGTAGCCCAAGTCCGCTGCCGCCCGTACCACCGCGTCGATGCACATGTGACTCATGCTGCCGACCACCACCAGTTCCGTGATGCTGCGTTGTTCCAGCAGGGCGCGCAGGTTGGTCTCGCGAAACGCATTCACGAAGTGCTTGAGCACCACCGGCTCACTGCCCTCGTTCGACACCTTGCTATGCAGGTGCGCACCCTCGGAACCCGGTGTGAAGAACGGCGCATCCTCGGAGGTGAACTCATGACGCACGTGAATCACCGCATCGCCCGCCTGCCGGAATGCCTGCAACACCTGCGCGGCCTTATCTGCCGCGGCGTCCACGCCGGCGAGTGGCCACTTGCCCTGGGGGAAGTAGTCGTTCTGGATATCGATTAGGATGAGCGCTTGCTTGGCCATGTGTGTTGCCTCGTGATGGGTTGATGGGCTCAGTATCTTAGCTGGCGCCTGCACCTGGGATTGGCTGCACCGACAATAACAGGGGGAAAACTGACAATGGTCGTTGTTGAGCTGGGCGTGTTGATCTACCAAGGTGCGCAACTGGCGGCCGTGCATGGCCTGACCGACCTGTTCGGCGTAGCCAACCGCATTGCCGCCGAGCATCAATCCGCGCAGTTGCCGCTGCTGCGGGTCAGCCATTGGCAGGTGGACGCGACCGGCACACCGGTGCGCGCATTCAGCAGCCACCCCGGCCCGGATCAACCGATGATGGCCGTGCTGGTGCCGCCCTCGATTGGGGAGTTTACCGAAGACCAGGCGCCCCCTGCGTTACTGGAATGGCTTCGCCAGCAACACGCGGCGGGCACTGTGCTGGGTGGCGTGTGTATTGGCTCGATCATGCTGGCGCGCAGTGGATTGCTTGATGGCCGCAGCGCCACCACCCACTGGTCCTCCGCCAAATCCTTCGCAGCCCGCTTCCCGGCCGTACGCTTGGAGGCGGATAAGCCGATCGTCGATGACGGCGACCTGATCACCACCGCCGGCTTGATGGCCTGGTCCGAACTTGGCCTGCGCCTGGTCGACCGCCTGATGGGCCCCAGCATCGCGGCCGATACGGCGCGTTTCCTGGTGATCGAGCACAGTGACAGTGCCAGCCAGTGCGGCAGCAACTTTGCGCCGATTCTCGGCCACGGTGATGCAGCCATCCTCAAAGTTCAGCACTGGTTGCAGGCCAGCGGTGCAGTGGAGGTTTGCGTGGCGGCGATGGCCCAAGAGGCAGGCCTGGAAGAGCGTACGTTCCTGCGGCGTTTTCGCAATGCCACCGGTTTGAAACCCACCGAGTACTGCCAGCACCTGCGTGTGGGCAAGGCGCGGCAGATGCTTGAGTTCACCAATGGCACCATTGACCATATCGCCTGGACCGTGGGTTATCAGGACCCCAGCGCCTTCCGCGCCACCTTCAAGAAAATCACCGGCCTGGCGCCCAGCGATTACCGCAGCCGTTTTGGCGTCTGAATCGTGCAGAACGCCGCGACACCAACGCAACGTCGTGCAGAATGAGGCAGGCCAACTGCCATCGGTGTTCGGGCAACTGCTTGATTCGAAAACCATCTTCTGCGAAATAGCCTTGGCCTGATCCCTGCAACCTTCTCGGCACACACAGGGCGCGATAGCCAAGGGGGACGCATGACCCCAACTCAACGCAAGAAGCTGGTAGTGGCTCACTCCACACGCGAGGGCGCGCCGCTGCACGAGGTCGAAACCAACCGCGCCCTGGCGCGCTGGCTGGCACAGATACTCGGGCTCAAATTCGGCGGCAGCTACGACCCCGATCTGCATGCGGGGCGCGCGCTGTACCTGCTGCCCACGCAAACCCTGGTCGGCCCAGCGCAGGCGCGGGCGCTCAACATCAATGGCCCGGAGGATCTGTGGGGCGGGTACGTCGACCACGACTTCATCTGCACCAAAGCGATCAGCCATGGCTTGCTCGGCCCTGAGGCCAAGGCGCCGGAAGGCTGGTCGGCATTGTTTTGCGAGCGTGTGCGACCGGTGGTGCTGGATGGCTTGAGCGTGTTCGCCTTGGAGGACGCACGGCCCGCCGCCACCCGCCTGCTCTACAGTGGGCCCCTGCGTTTGAAACCCGTGCACGCCTGCGCGGGCCGTGGGCAGGAAGTTATCCACAGCCTTGATGAATTCGACGCCGTGCTGGCGCGACCCGACGCCGCAGAACTGTTCAACCAAGGCGTGGTGCTGGAGCAAGACCTGCACGACGTGATCACCCACAGTGTCGGCCAGAGCTTTATCGGCGAGCACGTGTTCAGCTACTGCGGCGAGCAATACCTGACGAAAGACGGGCAGGGCGAAGACGTCTATGGCGGCTCCAACCTGCTGGTGGTGCCCGGTGGCTACGAAAACCTGTTAACGCTCGACTTGCCCGGTGACGTACGCGAAGCCATCGAACAAGCCCAGGTTTTCGACGGTGCCGCCGATGAGGCCTACCCGGGTTTTTATGCCTCTCGGCGCAATTACGACATCGCCCAAGGCCTGGACAGTAACGGCCAGCGGCGCAGTGGCGTGCTCGAACAATCCTGGCGCATGGGCGGGGCGAGCAGCGCGGAAGTCGCGGCGTTGCAGAGTTTTATCAATCATCCCGGCTTGCGCGCGATCCACGTGTCCTCGGTGGAAACCTACGTGGACCAACCCCTGCCGGCCGATGCTATCGAGGTGTATCGCGGGCCGGCGGAAAACAGCGAGTTTCTTCTCAAGTACGTGACGGTTAAATCTTATGACGGCTAGAAGCGAAAGCATTGCGATCGATATCGACGACGAACAGATGAGCGGCACCTTCCTGAGTCCCAAATCCAAAGTACCGGGGGTGCTGTTTGTGCACGGCTGGGGCGGCAGCCAGGAGCGCGACCTCGAACGCGCCAAAGGCATCGCCGGCCTTGGGTGCGTGTGCCTGACCTTCGACCTGCGTGGCCACGCCGGCACGGGCATTCCATTGTCCCGCGTCACCCGTGAGGACAACCTGCGTGACCTGCTGGCGGCCTACGACCGGTTGTTGTCCCACCCGGCCATCGACACCTCGGCGGTGGCGGTGGTGGGCACCAGCTACGGCGGGTACCTGGCCGCCATCCTCACCTCACTGCGCCCGGTGCGCTGGCTGGCGCTGCGCGTGCCGGCGCTGTACCGCGACCAGGAATGGCTCAAGCCCAAGCGTGATCTGGATAAGGCCGATCTGATGGATTACCGCAGCACGCTGGTGCATGCCGAAACCAACCGCGCCTTGCACGCGTGCTCGGCGTTTACCGGAGATGTGCTGATCGTCGAGTCTGAAACCGATGATCATGTGCCCCATGCCACCATCATGAGTTACCGCGCGGCGTGCCAGCAGACACACTCCCTGACCCATCGCATCATCGATGGCGCCGACCATTCTCTCAGCGATCCGGTGTCGCAGCAGGCCTATACCTCGATCCTAGTGGGTTGGATCACCGAGATGGTGGTGGGTGAACGGTTGAGCATCATTCAGTCTCAGTAGGGGGTGTTCTTTAGATTGCTATCGCCGGCAAGCTGAACTGGCTCCTACAGGGGGACGCATTCAAACTGTAGGCGCTGGCGTGCCAGCGATAGCGATCAAGCCGGTGTCTTCTTCACCCGCAACGCCTTGGCCTTCGCCTCCACCCCCAGGTACATCACCAGCGCAATCAGCAGCGGCACAATAAAATAGATCGCCCGGTACGCAATCAACCCGGCGAGCAAACTGCCCCGTGACGCCTCATGCTGCAGCAGTGCAATAAACACCGCCTCCAGCACGCCCAACCCGGCCGGTATATGGGTGAGCACCCCGGCAATCGCGCTGATCAACAGCACACCCAGTACCAATGGATAGTCGAGTTTCGCCGGCAGCAGGGTGAAGATCACCGCCGCCATCAGCGACCAGTTCAACGCGCCCAACAGCAACTGCAGGCACGCCATGCGCACCGACGGCAGGTTGATCTCCATGCCGCGAATGGTCCACGCGCGTTTCTTAGAAAACTGGCAGGCCACCAGGTAACCCAGGCTGGCCAGCACCAACAGCGCGCCGATGCCTTGCAGAGCCGTGGTGCTGACTTTCCACCCCGGCGGCATGGTGACCAGCCCGCTGCTGAATACCACTCCGGCGATTGCCATATAGCCGAACCAATTGGTGGCCAGGCTCAGTCCGAGGATCTTGGCGATATTGCCGGTGCTCACCCCCAGCCGCGAATACAGCCGGTAACGCATGGCGATACCGCCGACCCACGCGCTCAGGTTGAGGTTGAACGCGTAGCTGATGATGCCCACGGGCAGGATCTGCTTCCACACCAGGTTTTGGCGAATGTAGGTGCGACCGATCAGGTCGAAGCTGGCGTAGACCAGGAAACTGCACAGCGTCAGCGCGCTGGCGATCACCAAGGTGCGCACCTTGAAGTCGCCCAGGGTCTGCACCACCTCGCTCCAGTCGATGCGGCGTGCGAGCAGGGTGAACAGGACGATCAGCACCAGGAAGAAGGCGATGGTCAGCGGTTTTTTCCAACGCTTGAATCGCGAACCTTGGGTTTCAGACGTCATGGTGCTGGGCCTCAAACGGCTTGAGTCGCGGTTTGTGCGCCGGCAGCCAGCCCGTCAGCGCAGGGAAGTGGCGCATCACATGGAACACCAGGAAACCCACGGTCAAGCGCCACAGCCACAGGCGCGGCTTGCGGTTCTCGGGCATGGTCTGGCAGTGGTTCTTGGCCAGGGTTTCCAGGCGTTCATACAGCTGCTGATTGAACGCCCGGTCACGAATCAATACGTTGGCTTCCAGGTTCAATGCCAGGCTCAGCGGGTCGAGGTTGCTTGAGCCCACGGTGCTCCAGTCGTCATCCACCAGCGCCACCTTGCCGTGCAGCGGGCGCTGGCAATATTCGTGAATCACCACGCCATCCTTGAGCAGGTAGTCGTAGAGCATGCGTGCCGCCAGTTTGGCCAACAGCACGTCGGGCTGACCCTGCATGATCAGTTGCACCTGCACGCCACGGCGCGCGGCATTGCGGATTTCCCGCAGCAGGCGGTAGCCGGGGAAGAAATACGCGTTGGCGATCACCGCGCGTTTTTGCGCTTGGCTCAGTGCATGGATATAGGCTTCTTCGATGTCATCGCGGTGCTGCACATTGTCGCGATAAATCAGGCGCACCTGGCCGTCGCCTTTGTCGGTGGACCACAGCGCAGGCCGTTGCTGGCGCCGCCGCCAGCCCCGACGCGTACGTGGCTGGCGGCCACTTTGTGCCAGGGCGAAATGATGCAAGTCCGCCACCGCCGGGCCAATCACGCGTACCGCGTAATCCTGCTTGGCTTCGGGGCCGTAATCACCCAGGTGGTCGGCGGAAAAATTGATCCCGCCGATGAAGGCGACCTCGGCGTCCACCACCACGATCTTGCGGTGCAAGCGGCGAAACCAATTGGTGCGAATGCCCAGCGTCTTGGAGGCCGGGTCGAACATCTGCACGGCCACCCCAGCCTCGGCCAGCTCGCCGAGAAATGCCGGGCTCAGCTCGCCGCAACCAAAGCCATCCAGGCTCACCACCACTTTCACGCCGCGCTGCGCGGCCTCGATCAGAATGCCCTGCAGTTCATGGCCCACCTTGTCCTCGAAGAGGATGAAGGTCTCCAGCAGAATCTCGCGCCGGGCCTCGCGCAGGGCTTCGAAAACCTTGGGAAAGTACGCCTCGCCGTTCTCCAGCAACTCGACCTGGTTGCCGCTCTGCCAGCCGTAATCCAGGTCGCGGGCCTTGGCCTCGTCGGGCGGCTGATCGGTGGAAATATGCTCAATGGCCACGTTCATAGCTCGATCTCCACCGACAGCGGCACATGGTCGGACAGATGGGACCAGGGCCGCGTCGTCAGCACACGGGGGTTATGCACCTTCAAGTTTCGTACGTAGATGCGGTCCAGCGGCAGCAACGGCAGGCGCGCTGGGAAGGTGCGCGCGGGTTTGCCCAGGGTTTGCACGAATACTTCCTTCAGGCCGCTCTGGCTCAAGTCGGCCTTCTGGCGCCAGTCATTGAAATCGCCAGCGACAATCAGCGGCGCGTCGGCCGGGATCTCGCTGATACGCTGCTCGATCAGACGCAATTGCTGTTGGCGATGCACCTCGCGCAAGCCCAGGTGAATACAGATCGCATGCACCTCCTGGCCGGTGCCCGGCAGGCGCAGCACGCAGTGCAACAGGCCACGGTTTTCATGGCCGCTTTGGGAAATATCCAGGTTGTCGTGGCGCACGATCTGGAATTTCGACAGCAGCGCATTGCCGTGGTCGCCGTGGGGGTAGACCGCATTGCGGCCATAAGCGAACTGCGGCCAGATGCTGTCGGCCAGGAACTCGTATTGCGGCATGTTTGGCCAGTCGCTGAAGCGCTGGGGGTGACGCTCGTGGGTGCCGTGGATTTCCTGCAGGAACACCATGTCGGCGCCCACGCTGCGCACCGCTTCCCGTAGCTCGGGCAGGATGAAACGTCGATTCAGGGCGGTGAAGCCCTTGTGGATATTGACCGTCAGCACCGTGAAGCGTGTGATGGCGACGCTGGGGGTGATGGGCACCCAGTCGGGTATCGCAGCCATGGTTGCTCCTGTGAAAGAAGGGGGGCCAGGCCCCCGTTTATGGCTGACTACGATTTTTGGCCGAAAGTTTCCACCTTTCTACAGACGGCATTAACCAACTGTGGAGCGGGCTTGCCCGCGATTACGGTGTGTCAGTCGCTGAATGATTGACTGACCCACCGCATTCGCGGGCAAGCCCGCTCCCACATTGGTTCAATGGTGGGAGCGAGTCAGTGCCCGGCCACGACCCGGGGCGACGACTCGGCATACACCGGCCCCAACCGATCAAGTCGGCCACTCCAGGCGGTCAGTGCCAATGCCACCAGCACCACCAGCCCACCGATCCAGGCGGTGTGAATCAGGCCCATATGCGCCACGATCAAGCCGCCGCCCCAGGCGCCTCCGGCGATCCCCAGGTTGAACGCGGCGATATTCAGCCCCGAGGCCACATCCACCGCTTGCGGCGTGTGATGCTCGGCCTGGCGCACCACATACACCTGCAGGCCCGGCACGTTACCGAAAGCGACCGCACCCCACACCAGCACGGTGGCCAGGGCCAGCCAGGGGTTGCCGGCGGTGAAGGTCAGCACGAACAATACGGCGGCGAGCAGGGCAAAGATGATTTTCAGCGCGCTGATCGGGCCGCGTTTATCCGCCAGCTTGCCGCCCCAGATGTTGCCGGCGGCCACCGATACGCCGTACACCAGCAGCACCAGGCCCACGGTGCTGGCGCTGAACCCGGAAATATCCTGAAGGATCGGCGCCAGGAAAGTGAACGCGATAAACGAGCCGCCGTAGCCGATGGCCGTCATGGCGTATACCAGCAGCAAGCGCGGTTGCTTGAGCACCTGCAGTTGTTGCAGCAAGGACGCGGGTTTGCTGTGGGCGATGTTGTTCGGCACGTAAATCAGGCTGCCGATAAACGCGATCACACCCAGCGCCGAAACGGCGAGGAAGGTTTCACGCCAGCCGAAATGCTGGCCGATAAACGTACCCAGCGGCACGCCGGTGACCAGCGTGACGGTCAGGCCGGTAAACATGATCGCAATCGCACTGGCGGCTTTTTCCTTGGGCACCAGGCTGGTGGCGATGGTCGAACCAATCGAGAAAAACACGCCGTGGGCCAGGCCGGTGACGATCCGCGCCAGCACCAGGGATTCATAGCTCGGCGCCTTCCAGGCCAGCAGGTTGCCGAGGGTGAACAGCACCATCAGCGACAGCAGCAGGAATTTGCGCGGCACCTTGCCGGAAAGGGCCGTGAGCACCGGCGCGCCGATGGCCACGCCCAGGGCGTAGAGGCTGACCAGCAGGCCGGCGGAGGGCAGGTCGACGCCGAGGTCGGCGCCAATGGTGGGTAGCAAGCCAACGATGACGAACTCGGTCGTCCCGATGGCGAAAGCGCTGAGGGTCAGTGCGAGCAAGGCAATGGGCATGGCTGCAACTCCGGTGGGTTTCAATCAGGAGCGCAGTGTCGGGGGTCGGCTGTTGCTGAAAAAGCCAGGGATTGGCATTTGATATTTGCCTGCAAGTCAAAGATGCCGCAGAAGGGGAACGATCAAGGCTCAAACCCGTCAGTTCCTTACAGACCCTGTTGAAGGAGCCCGGTGTTTTGCTGAACCTAAAGACTGCATTACTGCTCGGCGCACTGCTGTTTTGCGGCAGCGGCGCACTGCAAGCCGCGGCCACCGCGCCTGAACCCGAAGCGCCGGCCAAGCCGGAGTTGTTGGTGGAGGGCGGGCTTCTCGGGGCGATCAGTTCCAGCATCGATGACGTGCAGCAGAAGCTGGACCTCAACCAGAACTTCATTGACGAATGGCGCCTGCGTGCAGACCGGGCCGCCAACGAAGTCGGGCGGCTGGTCAACCAAACCACTGAGCGCTCGCCGTGGAGCGTCGCCGGGGACTTTTTGTTGCTGTCCGGTGTGTGGATCGGTGCCTTTACGCTGTTGACGTTACTGGGGCGTGTGATTGTGCGGCGCCTGGGGCATCGCACGTTTTTCGAACGGCGCCACCGCCTCCACTCCGTGCTGGGCTACGTAGTGCCTTACACACTGCCGGCGCTGGTGTGCCTGCCGCTCACGTTGTATGTCAGCCATTTTCTGCCCACCTCCGTGGGGCGCGCGCTGGCGCTGTGTTTTGCCTACGCCACCAGCAGCGGTATCTTTTCCACCTCGATGCTGCTGTGCGTGATCGTCATGTTCAATGTCGGCCACAAGCGCCCGGCGGTGCAGATCATTCGCGACTACTGCCCCAAGCCGCTGTTCCTGATCGGCTTCCTCGCCGCCCTCAGCGACGCCTTGACCAGCCCGCAGATCGCACGCCAATTGGGCGGCAATATCACCAGCAGCATCGCGGTCTTCACCGGCCTGTTTGCGACGGTGATCTTCGGTGTGCTGGTGGTTCGCCTGCGCCGCCCGGTCGCCCACTTGATCCGCAACCGGCCATTGGCCCAGCGCCTCAAACACCCGGCCTTGCAGCAATCACTGCGCATCTTTTCGGGGCTGTGGTACTGGCCGATCCTGCTGATGGTGCTGGTCTCGGCGATCAACCTGATCGGGGCCGGCGACGACAACCAGAAGGTGCTGCGCTGTGCGTTGTTCACGACGATCTTGCTGATCGGCACGGTATTCCTCAGCACGGTACTGCAACACCTGTTCAAATCCCGCAGCCAAGTAGCGATCCAGCGCAGCAGTGCCTACAAAGAGCGCTTCCTCAGTCTGCTGCATGCGCTGTTGCGCATCGTAATGGCGGTGGCATTTATCGAGGTTCTCGGACGCATCTGGGGCGTGTCGTTGTTTGAATTCGCCGAGCGCAACTCGATTGGCCGCGCGATCAGCGACTCGCTCAGCAGCATCGGCCTGATCCTGCTGATGACCTGGCTGTTCTGGGTGGTGCTCGACACGGCCATCCAGGAAGCATTGAAACCACCGGTCAACAAACGCTCCAGCCGCCAGCCCAGCACGCGGGTCAAGACCATCCTGCCGCTGCTGCGCAATGCGGTGAAAATCATCCTGGTGGTGATTTGCGCGATCACCACCATGGCCAACCTGGGTATCAACGTTGCGCCGCTGCTGGCAGGTGCCGGGGTGGTCGGCCTGGCCATCGGTTTCGGTTCGCAGCAACTGGTGCAGGACGTGATCACCGGCCTGTTCATCATCATCGAAGACACCCTGTCCATTGGCGACTGGGTGGTACTCGACTCCGGCCACGCCGGCACGGTCGAAGGCCTGACCATCCGCACCTTGCGCCTGCGCGACGGCAAGGGCTTTGTGCACTCGGTGCCGTTCGGGCAAATCAAGGCGGTCACCAACCAGTCGCGACAATTCGCCTACGCGTTCTTCTCGGTGCAGTTCACCTACGACACGGACGTGGACAAGGCCGTGGAGTTGATCCGCGAAGCAGGGCAGTCGATCCGCGATGACGTGTTCCTCAAGTACAACCTGCAAGGGCCGCTGGAGGTGTTTGGCGTCGACAAAATGGACCTTAACGGCGTGGTACTCACTGCGCAGTTCCGCACCGTGTCGGGCGGGCAATATGCGGTGAGTCGTGCGTTTAACCAGCGGTTGAAAAAGCTTGTGGATAACTGTGATGAGGTGCACTTCGCGCAGACTTATCCACAGCAGGTGCTGTTGCCCAAGCGTACGCCGCAGGTGGATGAGCCGGACGAGGAAGCACCGACGTCGGTGGTGTTGACGGAGCAGCCCAGGCCTCAATAAGTGATGTTGACGGTTGAGCCCTCATCGCAGGCAAGCCAGCTCCCACACTTGGAATGCACGCCCATGTGGGAGCCGGGCCTGCCCGCGATGAGGGCAGCAGGGTCAATACAGGCTCAATGCCGGATCAATTTTTCCTGAATCACCTGCTGATCCACCTCCAGCAACACCTGCTGCTTACCCGCGACCATCACCGCTGCCGGCAACCCGTCCCGGTACACAACTCGATTGCCACTCACTGCCGGCACTTTGCTGCCTGGCAACAGCGTGCCCACCAGGTTCAACGGATCCGCGCCACACACCGCTATCAAACTCCCATCATGGGGCCGACGCCGCACTTCACGCAGCAATGGAATCGCCTCCGGCAACGCAAACTGCTCTCCCGCCAAGCCACTCACAAACCGTCCGCCACGAATCTCCCCGCGCGCTTCCAGGCGGTGAAAGGTGCGCAGCAATTCGCGCCAACTCGGCAGCCATTCGGCCTCGCGCTCCAGCAGGCGCCAGAACACCACGCCATAGCGGCGCAGCAGGGTCATCGCCACATGCTCCAGGGTTTCGGCCGAGTGCGGGCCGGCGGCAGTCGACGGGCGCCGGACCAGCGCCCAGCGACCCGCATCGTCCATACCGCCCACAAACGCCCCGCGCCCACGCCGGCTGCTGCGTGCCTGGCGTTTACTGGCGGGGGTGGTCAGGGCGCGCAGGCCGGCGAAGCTGTCGGCATTCACCAACCCGGCGCCTACCAGTTCCTGCAAGGCGGTTTCCAGTTCACTGCGCAGCAAGTGGGTTTCGTGCACCAGTTCATCAAAAAACAGCGCGCCGTGATCGCGCAGTGCCTGGTGCACCTTTTGCGCCTTGGGCGACAGCGTGGTGGCGTCAGTGAGTTCGGTGAGGCCGCTCCACAGCCCCACTTGGCTGCGTGGCAGCAACACTACCGGCGTGCTGCGCAACGCGATGGCGCTGGTCTTGTTGCTCAAGCGCGTCCACACCAGCTTGCCGCTGCGGCACAGCTCGTCAAGCCAGATGGAGGAATAGTCCTTGAGGCGCGCACTGAGCAGGTCGCTGTCCCAGGCGGACGTGGCAGCGGCATAGCCTTCAAACTGTCCGACGATCTGCGGCAACATCGCGCTGCCCTGGCCACGGGTGCTGTCGGACACGTGCTGCCAATCGAATAGAAAACGCATGAAGTCCTGCAACGCCACCGGCTCGATTTCCCGGCGCAGGCGCTTGACCGTGTAGCGATGGATGCGCGCCAGCAGGTGGCGTTCGCACCATTGCTCCTGGGTGGCGCCAGGGCTGAAATGCCCGCGCAGCACGTAGCCTTCCTGCTCCAGGCGGGCGAGCGCCTGGGTCACATCCGCCACCGGCAAGGCCAGGGGCGCGGCGATCTCGATCAGGCTCAGCGGGCCGAACCCACCGAGGCGCGCGCGCAGTACTTCGGTCACGGCCTCCTCAACGGTCCAGGGCTCATCGAAACCGGGCAGCAACGGCACATCGCCGGGGTAGATTGTCTGCACACAACTCAGGCGTTCAACCGCGACCCACAGGCGGGTGTGCAAGTGAGTGTGCAGTTGATAGGCGCGACCACGCTTGGCCAACGCCTGCAGCCACTGCGCCCATTGCGGGGTGACTTCGTTGCTGGCGATGCACGCCAGGCTCATCAGCGCCTCATGCATTTCATCTAGCCCGTTGGGCGCCGGCCATGCTTCCTCGCGCACGCCAGCGATGGCCTCCGCATCCAGGGCGCCGAGGTCGTCGGTGCTCTGCGGGTCGCTCCAGCGCCGGTTGAGCACGGCCTGGGTGCGCCGTTCTTCCAGCGGCGCATCGTCGAGAAAGGTGTAGGGCCGCGCGCTGAGAATTTCTGCAGCCATGGGGGAGGGCGCCGGCAGGTCGCGGCTGATCAGGCGCACGTCGCCGCGCTCCATGCGCCGCAGCAGGGCCAGCCAGGCGTCGCTGTCCATGGCTTCGTGCAGGCAGTCATCGAGGGTTTGCTCCACCAATGGATGCTCGGGCACTTCGCGCTCGCCAGCGAGGTTTTCCAGGCAGGCGATCTGGTCGGGGAACACGCTGGCGATCAGGTCTTCGCTTTTCATGCGCTGGATCTGCGGCGCAACCTTGCGTCCACCGGTGTAGCGCGGCAACGCCAGCGCCACACCGGCATTCCAGCGCCAACGCACGCCGAACAGCGGCGCATCCAGCACAGCCTGGATCAGGATGTGTTCGGCGCTGTGGCTATTGAGGTAACGCCACACCTCATCCAGCTCGAAACTGTGGCTGGTGGACAGTGACAGCACGATTGCATTCTCGCTGGCGGCCGCCTGCAATTCGAAATTGAACGTACGGCAGAATCGCTTGCGCAGGGCCAGGCCCCAGGCGCGGTTGACGCGACTGCCGAACGGCGTGTGGATGATCAACTGAGTGCCGCCGGACGCGTCGAAAAACCGCTCCATGATCAACGTGTCCTGGGACGGCAACGCACCCAGGGCCAAGCGCGTGCGCGCCAGGTAATCGAGGATCTGCTCGGCGCTGGCGCGGTTCAGGCCGAGGGGGCCGGTGAGCCAGTCCTGTGCGGCGTGCAGCTCGCCGGGCGTAGCGCTGAGCAACGCGTCCAGTTGGCCCTGGAGGCGCGCCACCGCCGCCGACAGTTCGTTGCTGCGCCCCGGCGCTTCACCGAGCCAGAAGGGGATGGTCGGCGGCTGGCCATGGGCGTCCTCGACCCGCACTTTGCCGGCGTCGACCCGCAGAATTCTGTAGGACGTGTTACCGAGCTGGAAGATATCCCCGGCGATGCTTTCCACCGCGAAGTCTTCGTTGACGCTGCCGATGTTCAGGCTCTGGGGTTCGAGCAATACGCTGTAGTCAGCGTTGTCAGGGATGGTGCCGCCACTGGTCACGGCGGTCAGCTTGGCGCCCCGCCGGCCGCGTAGGGTGCGCGTCAGCGCGTCGCGGTGCAGGTAGGCGCTGCGGATACCCTGGCGCCCGTTGTAGCCCTCGGCGAGCATCTGCAGCAGCGCCTGGTAGTGGCGTTCATCCAGCGTGGCGTAAGGTGCGGCGCGGTGGATGAGGTCCAGCAACGCCTGCTCGGACCATTCCTGGGCGCTGACCTCAGCGATGATTTGTTGGGCCAGTACATCCAGGGGCGCCACGGGAATGTGCAGCGTGTCGAGTTCGCCGCGGCGCACGCAGTCGAGCAGGGCGGCGCATTCGATCAGGTCGTCGCGGGTGGTGGCGAACAGGCGTCCCTTGGGCGTGCCGCCCACCTGGTGCCCGGAGCGGCCGACTCTTTGCAGAAAACCGTTGATGGAGCCGGGCGAGCCAATCTGGCAGACTAGGTCCACATCGCCGATATCAATCCCCAATTCCAGGGACGCTGTGGCGATCAGCACTTGCAGCTCGCCGCCCTTGAGGCGCTGCTCGGCGTCCAGGCGCATTTCCTTGGCCAGGCTGCCGTGGTGGGCGGCTACCGCGGTTTTGCCCAGGCGCTCGCTCAAATGCCGGGCCAGGCGTTCGGCCAGGCGCCGGGTGTTGACGAACACCAGCGTGGTGCGGTGCTCGCGCGCCAGTTCGGCGAGGCGGTCGTAGACCAGCTCCCACACATCGTTGGCCATCACCGCCGAGAGCGGCACGGGGGGCACTTCGATATCCAGATCGCGTGGGCGGGCGTGGCCAATATCCACAATCGCGCATGCCCGGCCACTGCCCACCAGGAATCGCGACACCGCGTCGATGGGCTTTTGCGTGGCCGACAAGCCGATGCGCATCAGCGGCCCGGCACACAGGCCTTGCAGGCGTTCCAGGCTCAAGGCCAGGTGGCTGCCCCGTTTGCCGGCGGCGATGGCGTGGATTTCATCGACGATCACCGTGCGCGTGCTGGCGAGCATCTGGCGACCGGAGTCCGAGCCCAGCAGCACATAGAGCGATTCCGGGGTGGTCACCAGGATATGCGGCGGGCGCTTGCGCATCTGCGCGCGGTCTTTTTGCGGGGTGTCGCCGGTGCGCACGGCGGTGCGGATGACCAGCGGCGGCAGGCCGAGGTTCTGCAGGTGCTCAGTAATCCCCGCGAGGGGGTTTTGCAGGTTGATCTGGATGTCGTTGGACAGCGCCTTGAGCGGCGACACGTAGACCACCAGGGTTTCATCCGGCAACTCACCACCGTGGGCCAGGCCTTGGTGGACCAGGTCATCCAGTACCGCCAGGAACGCCGTGAGGGTCTTGCCAGAGCCAGTGGGCGCGGCGATCAGGGTCGATTGGCGCTGGCGGATCAGCGGCCACGCCTGTGCCTGGGCGCCTGTCACCGAAGGGAACGTGCTGCGGAACCAGGTGCTGACAGCGGGGTGGAAGCCGTCCAGGACCGTGTCCGTGGATTCAGGTAGGTTCATGCCTTACGTTATGCGGCCGGCTACAACAAGTTGCAACCCCGCACTTTATCCGTGACGGTTGCGCTACAAACCCGCAAAATGCAACGATTCTGACAAATACCTAATAACCTTCGTTCCACACAGACCGGGCCTGCTCAATCTATGCGAATGCGCCTTATGTTACTGGGCGGCGGGAATGCCCTCGGGCAGGCGCTGATTCGCCTCGGTGCAGAGGAAGACATCGGTTTCCTCGCCCCCAAACCGCCCAAAGACGGCTGGGATGCCGCGAGCCTTACCCAACTGCTCGACGACACCCGTCCCGATGCGTTGATCAACCTCGCCTACTATTTCGACTGGTTCCAGGCGGACGTGGTCAGCGAAACCCGCCTGGCCGCCCAGGAGTTTGCCATCGAACGCCTGGCCGAACTGTGCCAGCACCACAACATCACCTTGCTGCAACCGTCCAGCTACCGCGTGTTCGATGGCTCCCGTGCCACCGCCTACAGCGAAAAGGACGAGCCGGTGCCCCTGGGCCTGCGCGGCCAGGCGTTGTGGCGAATCGAACAGAGCGTACGCGCTACCTGCCCGCAACATGTATTGCTGCGGTTCGGCTGGCTGCTGGATGACAGTGTCGACGGCACCCTCGGGCGCTTTTTGGCGCGGGCCGAGAAGCCGGATGAATTGCTGATGGCCGACGACCGTCGCGGCAACCCGACACCGGTGGACGATGCGGCGCGGGTGATCATCTCGGTGCTCAAGCAACTTGATTGCGCCGCGCCGCTGTGGGGCACGTACCACTACGCCGGCCACGAGGCGACCACGCCGTTGGCGCTGGGCCAGGCGATCCTCACCGAAGCGCGCAACTTTCACCCGCTAGCGATCGAATCCCCCACCGCTCAGGCCCACGCGGCAAGGCCGGATGCCAGTGAAGAGCCGCAACACGCGGTGCTCGCCTGCAAGAAAATCCTCCACACCTTCGGCATCAAGCCACGGGCGTGGCGGGCGGGGCTGCCGGCGTTGCTGGATCGGTTCTACCGCCACGGCTGATCGGGCGCACAAAACCAATGTGGGAGCCGGCTTGTGTGGGCGCCGGGCTTGCCCGCGATGCAGTCGCCTCGGTCTACCCATTGCACCGAGGCGTTGCTATCGCAGGCAAGCCAGCTCCCCCACAAGCCGGCTCCCACATGTTTGGTTGGCCGCGTTTATTGGCGCCTAGTTAGAACTTGTAGCCAATACCCACCATGTAGACCATCGGGTCCACGTCCACATTGACCTTGGCGCGAGTGCCCGGTGCCACGCCGTTGTTTTCCACGGTGGCCTTGGTGCTGATGTCGATGTAGCGCGCCTGGGCGTTGATCATCCATTTGTCGTTGATCATGTAGTCCGCGCCGATCTGCGCGGCCCAGCCCCAGGAGTTTTCAGCCTTGAAGTTGCTGAAGCCTGCACCTTGGGCACGGCTGCCGACGTGTTCGTCGTAGATCCAGGTGTAGTTGATACCGGCGCCCACGTACGGTTGGAAGGCCGACTTGTTGTCCAGCGGGTAGTACACGACGCTCAGGGTCGGCGGCAGGTGTTTCAGCGTGCCGAGCTTGCCGTTGGCCGGGCTCAGTGCAGTGCCCTTGATCTTCACATCATGTTCGAAGGGCGTGGCGGCCAGCAGTTCAATACCGACGTGGTTGGTCAGCATGTAGGCGAAGTTCAAGCCCAGCTGGGTGTCGCTGCTCATGGTCGCCTTGCCGCCCAGGTTGGTGCCGGCCAGTGGGCCCTGGTCAACTTTGACGTGGCCGCTGTCCGCCTTCGGGTTCACGGTGATTGCACCGGCGCGCACCAGAATGTCGCCCGCTTCGTGAGCGTGTGCAACGGGGGCGACGAGGGCGAGCGCGAAGAGGGACGCGCCGAGCAGAGACTTGTTCATGGGAGCTCCAAAGGACGTTTAAAAGTTGTAGGTCCAATGGTAAAGATCGTTCCGCCCGGTCTTTTGACTCAGCTCAATGAAAGGTCGATCAGCGTCATTCCGGCAATTCGTACATGTAAATTTTCTCGGCCTCCATCTGGTAACCGGCGTCGGCCAACTCGCTGGTGGACGGTTTGACCTGCATCGCGCCTTCGATCCAGTACGGCTGGTACAACTCATCGAGCTTCACGCCGATTTCGCTTTTGACATGCACGATCTGGTTCGACGGTGGCGGCGGCACGTGGATGCACGCGCCGAAATACGGCACCAGTAGAAACTCGGTGGTGCGGCCTTCTTCGCTGACTTCCAGCGGCACGATGTACCCCGGCAAACGTATGTGCTGGCCATCGAGGCCCTGCACCACCGGCGCATTGGGCAGGTCCTGCTTGGCCGCGGGCGCCGATTCCAGGGCATCCGCCATGCTGGAGAGATTGTGCAGTGGTTGCATGTTCGGCACTTCTGGCGGGGCATCCGGCGGTATCAGTTCCGACCACGTCAGTTCTTTAGGCTCGGCAGCCCAGGCGGGCAGGGCAAGCAGCAGCAACAGTGCAAACAGGGCGCGACGCATCAAGGCCTTCCTCATAAACGTATGGACAGGCCGTCGGCCAGGGATTGTCGATAGGCGCGCCACGCGGGCACGCTGCCCATCAACAGCGCGGCCGCCAGGATACCGGCGAGCAGCGTCCATTCATATTCGCTCGGCCACGACATCGGCAGGTCCAGGCCGTAGTTGGCCTGCAGGTACCCGCGCGACGCGGCGATGCACACATACAGCAACCCCACGCCGGCGATCACCCCGGACAGCGCCAGGGCGAAGGCTTCAAAGATCAGCAGCGTCGCGATGTGCCACGGCCGTGCGCCCACCGAACGCAGGATCGCCATCTCGCGACGGCGTTCGTTGAGGCTGGTGAGGATCGCTGTGAGCATGCCGATCAAGCCGGTGAGCACCACGAACAGTGAGATCACGAACAGCGCTTTTTCGGCGGTGCCCATCATGCTCCACAGCTCTTGCAGCGCCACGCCGGGCAGGATCGCCAGCATCGGCTCGCCACGGAATTCGTTGATCTCCCGCTGCAGGGCGAAGGTGGAAATCTTGTTGTTCAGGCCGAGCATGAACGCGGTGATGGCCTGTGGGGTGAGGTCCATGTTGCGAGCCTGGTCGGCGCTGATGCGGCCTTTGCCCTGGGCCGGCACGCCGTTGTGCCAGTCGATATGGATCGCTTCCATGCCGCCGAGGCTGATGTGCAGCGTACGGTCCACCGGCGTGCCGGTGCGTTTGAGGATACCGACCACGGTGAAGGGTTTGTCATCGTGTTTCACCAGGCTGACCACTGCCACGCCATGGGCCAGCACCAGTTTGTCGCCGAGTTTGTAATGCAATGCGTCGGCGACTTCTGCACCGAGCACCACTTCGAACGGGTCAGTGGCGAAGGCGCGGCCGCTGGCCAGTTCGAGGTTCTGCTTGCGGCCGTATTGGTAGTGCTCGAAGTAGGATTCGTTGGTGCCCATCACACGGTAGCCGCGATGGGAGTCGCCGAGGGAAATCGGGATCGCCCATTTCACCTGGGGGCTGGCGGCGAAGTGTTCGAAGCTGTCCCAGCGGATGTTGTTGGTGGCGTTGCCGATGCGGAACACCGAGTACAGCAGCAGGTTCACCGAACCCGAGCGGGCGCCGACGATCAGGTCGGTGCCGCTGATGGTGCTGGCGAAACTGTTGCGCGCCTCAACGCGCACGCGCTCCACGGCGAGCAACAAGCAGACTGAAAGCGCGATGGCGAAGGCGGTGAGGATCGCGGTAAAGCGGCGGTTAGCCAGGCTGGCCATGGCTAGACGGAACAGATACATCTCAAACCTCTGCGGGCGTGGCGGCGCGATTGAGTTCGGCCAGCGACAGGTTGCGGTCGAACAGCGAAGCCAGGCTCTGGTCATGGCTGACAAACAGCAGGCTGGCGCCGGCTTCGCGGCATTCGGCGAACAGCAGTTGCAGGAAGGCTTCGCGGGCGTCGTAGTCCAAAGCCGAGGTGGGTTCGTCGGCGATCACCAGCTCCGGTTGGCCGATCAACGCACGGGCAGCAGCCACCCGTTGCTGCTGGCCGATGGACAGCGAGTCGGCGCGGCGTTCCAGCAGGTCTTTGTCCTTCAAGCCCAGGTGCGCCAGTAACGCCGCAGCGGCCTGGTCGACACTGCCGTGGCGCTGCTTTGCGCGTTGCGCACGCAGTTTGGAGAAATGGCAGGGCAACTCGACGTTCTCACGCACCGACAGGAACGGCAGCAGGTTGAACTGCTGAAAGATATAGCCGGTGTGGTCGACCCGGAAACGGTCGCGCGCACCGGCCGAGAGGTCGGTCAGCTCCTGGCCGAGCAGGCGGATGCTGCCCCGGCTGGGCTTCTGCACACCGCCGAGCAGGCCCAGCAGCGTAGTTTTGCCACTGCCGCTCGGGCCCTTGAGGAACAGTGTTTCCCCCGCTTCCAGACGGAACGCGGGGATGTCCAGCAACTGTGGGTGACCGGGCCAGTTGAAGCCCAGGTCAGACAGTTCGATCAACGCTTGAGTCATGAGAAATCAATATCGCCTGCGGCTAGAAAAGGGCACCAATCACTGTAGGAGCCGGCTTGCCGGCTCCTACAGGTTCCAATCAGAACTTCAGGGTAGCGGCTTGTGCGGTTGCTTCCACACCTTGCTGGCCGCTCGGGCCGATCAGTTGTACCTGAATTTTCTGGGTGGCGGGGAAGGTCTTGAACACCTGGGTCAGGTCAAGATTGCCCAGGGCCGTCGGTGTGGCGCAGGTGAACTGGTAGTGGGCGTGGATTTCACTGTGGTCGTGATGGTGTTCGTGGGCGCCGTCTTTAGCGTCATCATCATCGTCGTCATGGTCGGCTTCGGGTTTGTCGCCGAACAGCGGACTGTTGAGTTCCTGGCTGCTGACCACACAACCGGCGGCTTTAGGCAGGTTGAACAGGGCGACAGGGTTCTCCAGCTGTTTGCGTGCAGCGGCGACCTTGACTTTATCCGCCGGGGTGGTTGCCAGGTGTTCAAAGCCCACCAGGTTCATTGCCGGGCTGTCCAGTTCCAGCTCCAGGGCTTGGCCGTCGAGTACGGCGTTAAGGCGGCCGACGCCATGCTCATGGGCACCGAGGCTGCCGTGTTCATGGTCGTGATCGTGATCGTCATGAGCATGGGCAACCGCCAAGGGCAGCAGGGCAAACGGCAAAGCAAGCAATAGACGGCGCATGAGAAAGCTCCAGGACATGAAAGTTTTGTTATGTGATCTTATAACAATATGCCGAGAGTTTGACCGCCCGCTTGGCGTTGCGCAAGCCGCGTGGGAGCATGCCTGTCAGAAAACTGCGGGAGTAGGGACGATGTTGCGAATTCGTGGAACCGTCGGCGACCTGCCGGTGGACTTGACCCTGGAGCTGGACGACGGCGATTGGGCGCGACTGGGTGCACAATTGCAGGCGACGCCTGTCGCCAGTGCGGCTACCGCGCCCGTGGCTCCGGTCAAACACAATGATGACCTGTGGCAAGGCGCGCAAGACCTGTTGCGCAAGGCCGGACAACTCAGTGGCCTGGAGCTGCTTGACCAGTTGGAAGGCTTGGCCGGCGACGCCTCGGCGGGCAAGCGCCTGTTGGTGCGCCTGCGCCACAGTGCCCACGTGAAGGTTGCCAGCGGCGGGGATACGCCGCTGTACAGCTGGGTTGGCGATTAGTACAACGCGGCGAACAACTTGCGGCGGTACACGGTCACCAGCGGGTGGTCGTTGCCCAACAGTTCGAACACCTGCAGCAAGGTCTTGTGTGGCAGGCCTTCGCTGTAGCTGCGGTTGCGGATGAACAGCTTGAGCAAGCCTTCCAGCGCCGCGTCGTATTGCTGGCGCGCCAGTTGCTGGATCGCCAGCTGATAGGCCGCTTCGTCGTCCTGCGGGTCTTGCGCCAGGCGGCTTTTCAGGTCGGCGGCGTCCGGCAGGTCGGCAGCCTGGCGCAGGAAGGTGATCTGCGCCTTTGCCCCGGCGAGGGCGGCCCTGTGATCGTCGCTCTTTACGGCGTCCAGCACGGTCTGGGCTTCGCCCAATTCACCGCGCTCGGCCAGGCAGCGGGCGTACAGGATCAACGCGGCGGCGTTGGTGTTGTCTTCGCCCAGCAGTGTTACCAGCACAGCTTCGGCATCGCTGATGCGGCCTTCGGCAAACAGCGCCTGGGCCTGCTCCAACGGATCCGCCGCAGCCGGTGGCGGCATCTGCACATGCGGTTCGAGCATTGCCCGCACCGCCGACTCCGGCTGTGCCCCGGCAAACCCGTCCACTGGCTGGCCATCCTTGAACAACACCACTGTCGGCAGGCTGCGAATGCCAAAACGGGCCACGATATCCTGCTCGGCTTCGCAATCGACCTTGGCCAGCAGCAACTCGCCCTGATAACTCTCGGCAATCTGCGCCAGCAGCGGCATCAACGCCTTGCACGGCGCGCACCACTCGGCCCAGAAATCCACCAGCACGGGTTTTTCGAAGGAGTTCTGGATCACTGCCTGGTCAAAGTTGGCGGTGGTGACATCGAAGATGTACGGCGTGGGCTCACTCATGGGGCGTCTCGAATAAAGCGGGAATGGGGCAACTATAAGGGCTGGCGAGCCTGGCTGAAAGTGCGGTGGATTCGGCACCGCTTTCGCGAGCAAGCCCGCTCCCACAGGGGGAATGCGGTCACATGTGGGAGCGGGCTTGCTCGCGAAGGTCTCACGAGCGCCGCGAATGGTACAGACTCACCTTGCGAAACTCCCAAGGCTCCGCCAGATCCGGCAAGGTCAGCGCATCAAGAATCGCCAGCCGCTGGTAATCCGGGTGCTGAAAGTCGCGCACGCGCGAATCCGCCACCAGCGCTTCGCGGCCTCGGGTCAGGAACTGGTCGAGCAGTGGCAGGTTCGCGCGGTCGTAGAGCACGTCGGCGACCAGGATCAGGTCGAAGCGGTCGGCTTCAGCGAAAAAATCGGCGCAGTAGCCCAGCTCCACGTCGTTGAGCGCGGCATTCGCCCGGCAGGCCGCCAAGGCCAGCGGGTCGAGGTCGCAGGCCACTACTTCCAACGCGCCGGCTTTGACCGCCGCAATCCCGGCCACGCCGGAGCCGGCGCCAAAATCCAGCACGCGCTTGCCGGCGACCCACTCGGGGTTCGCCGCCAGGTACCGCGCCAGCGCCAGGCCGCTGGCCCAGCAAAAACTCCAGTAGGGCGGTTCATGCAGGATGCGCCGGGTTTCTTCGGGGCTGAAGGCGCGGTCCATGTTGTCTGCATCCAGCAGCCACAACGACAGCTCGGTGCCCGGCAATGGGCAGGGCACCAGCTGCGCGTCGCCGATCAGTTCGCTCAGGGCCGCCTGCAGGTCCAGCGGTGGCGTCATGGTGCCTTGACGAGTTGCAGGGGGCCGGTGGTCTGGGTGATCGCTTGGGTGATGCGCACGGCGGGCAGGTGCAGGATCAACTGGCCGGACTGGCTCGCGCGCCCGCGCAATTCAATCCGCGCACCGGCCGGGAAGGCCTCTGGGTTAAAGCGCAGGCGGAAAGCCAGGGGCTGGCCGTTGCCGGTCAGCACGCTGCTGGCGAGCAATTGCTGTGGGCGCGAACGATCGTCGATCACCAGCAGGGCCATTTCGACTTCGGCACCGGCCGGAATGTTGGTCAGGCTGCCGCTGATTTCCCGCTGGAAGGCGGGCAGGGGGCCGAGGTCTTCGATGCCGGGGACTTTTTTCTCTTGTGCCGGGGTAGGTTGAGGTGCCGCTGGCTTGGGGGCTTCGCTGCTGCAGGCGACCAGGACACTGAACAGGGTGAGCAAAACAAGTGGTCGTAACTGCATGTACGGCTCCAGAAAGGACAAAATCCGTGGCTTAAAAAATATGAAACATAATAGTCAGCCTATATACCGTAAAGGCTATGGCTTGTCTTGCCACGGGGATGCGCTACCATGGCCCTCCCTTTATTTGTTGCCTGCCAACCATGCACTGTCCCTTCTGCGGTGCCAACGACACCAAGGTCATTGACTCGCGTCTGGTCGCCGAGGGCGATCAAGTGCGTCGCCGGCGCGAATGCCTGGCCTGCGGTGAACGTTTCACCACCTTCGAAACTGCCGAACTGGTGTTGCCGCGCCTGATCAAATCCGACGGCAGCCGCCAACCCTTCGACGAAGAAAAACTGCGCGCCGGTATGCAGCGCGCCCTGGAAAAACGCCCGGTGAGTGTCGAGCGGCTGGAGGCGGCGCTGGTGCATATCAAGCACAAGCTGCGTGCCACCGGTGAGCGCGAGGTCAAGAGCCTGGTGGTGGGAGAGTTGGTGATGGGCGAGCTGCAAAAGCTCGACGAAGTCGCCTATATCCGTTTCGCTTCGGTGTATCGACGCTTCCAGGACCTCAATGAGTTCCGCGAAGAGATCGACCGCCTGGCCCGTGAGCCTGCCAAAGAATGAACCCGCCTTCTGCCGAACAAGCTGTGCTCGACGCCCATTACATGGCCCGCGCCCTCGAACTGGCGCGCAAGGGCCGGTACACCACTCACCCCAACCCCCGGGTTGGCTGCGTGATCGTGCGTGATGGGCAAATCGTCGGCGAAGGCTGGCACGAGCGCACCGGCGAGCCCCATGCCGAGCCCAATGCCTTGCGCGCCGCCGGTGCCAAGGCCCGTGGCGCCACGGTGTACGTGACCCTCGAACCGTGCAGCCATCACGGGCGTACGCCGCCCTGCGCGGATGCGTTGGTCACGGCGGGAGTCGCCCGCGTTGTGGCCGGCATGCAGGACCCGAACCCCGAAGTGGCCGGGCGTGGCATGCAGCGTTTGGCACAAGCCGGTATCGAAGTGCGCAGCGGCGTGCTGGAAGCCGAAGCCCGCGCGTTGAACCCGGGGTTCCTCAAACGCATGGAGCACGGGTTGCCCTTCGTGCGGGTCAAATTGGCGATGAGCCTGGACGGCCGCACCGCGATGGCCAGCGGCGAAAGCCAATGGATCACCGGCCCCGCCGCCCGCGCCGCCGTGCAGCGCCTGCGCGCCGAGGCCAGCGTGGTGCTGACCGGCGCCGACACGGTGCTGGCCGACGGCGCACGCCTGACCGTGCGCGCCGCCGAACTCGGCCTGGATGAAGCCACCACCGCCCTGGCCATGTCGCGTCCGCCGTTGCGCGTGCTGATCGACGGCCGCCTGCGTGTGCCGCTCAACGCGCCCTTCTTCAAGGCTGGCCCGGCGTTGGTCATTACCTGTGTTACGCCGGAAAACCAATTCCCCCGTGGCCCCGAGTGCCTGGTGGTGCCGGGCGTCGATGGCCAGGTCGACTTGCGTGCTGCCCTGGTGGCGCTGGCCGCCCGTGGCGTCAACGAAGTATTGGTGGAAGCCGGCCCAAGCCTGGCGGGCGCATTTGCCCAGCAAGGCCTGGTGGATGAGTACGTGATATTCATCGCCGGCAAGTTCCTCGGTTCCGCCGCCCGGCCTTTGCTGGATTGGCCGCTTGAGAAACTGGCCGACGCCCCCCAACTCAAGATCACTGAAATGCGCGCTGTGGGCGACGACTGGCGAGTCACTGCCATCCCGCTTCTACCAGCGAGCGTATAATTCTGACCGGGCGCTCAAGTGCCCGTCCCGTTTTTCCAGGAGAAGGCCATGTTCACCGGCATTATCGAATCCATCGGCAGCATCCGCGCCATGACCCCCAAAGGCGGCGACGTGCGCCTGCTGGTTGAAACCGGCAAGCTCGATCTGGGCGACGTCAAGCTGGGCGACAGCATCGCCGTCAGCGGCGTGTGCCTTACCGTCATCGAGTTGCCGGGCAATGGCTTTGCTGCCGATGTCAGCCGGGAAACCCTGGATTGCACCGCGATGAACGACCTCAAGGCCGGCAGCCCGGTGAACCTGGAAAAAGCCCTGACCCCGACCACCCGCCTTGGCGGTCACCTGGTCAGCGGCCATGTCGACGGCGTCGGTGAAGTGGTCGCGCGCAGCGAAAACGCGCGTGCCGTGGAATTTCGCATCCGCGCGCCTAAAGAGCTGGCCAAGTACATCGCCCACAAAGGCTCGATCACCGTCGACGGCACCAGCCTGACCGTGAACGCCGTGAACGGCGCCGAATTTGAACTGACCATCATTCCCCACACCCTCAGCGAAACGATCATGGCCTCGTACCAGCCGGGTCGCCGAGTGAACCTGGAAGTGGACTTGCTTGCCCGTTACCTGGAGCGCCTGTTGCTGGGCGAAAAGGCCGCAGAGCCAGCATCCGGTAACATCACCGAAAGTTTTCTGGCCGCTAACGGCTACCTGAAATCCTGACCAAGGGGGTGCCGCGTGGCGCTCAATAGCATCGAAGAACTGGTTGAAGACATCCGCCAAGGCAAGATGGTCATCCTGATGGATGACGAAGACCGCGAGAACGAAGGCGACATCATCATGGCCGCCGAGGCCTGCCAGGCCGAGCACATCAACTTCATGGCCAAGCACGCCCGCGGGCTGATCTGCATGCCCATGAGCCGTGAGCGCTGCGAATTGCTCAAGCTGCCGTTGATGGCGCCGCGCAATGGCTCGGGTTTTGGCACCAAGTTCACCGTGTCCATCGAAGCCACCACGGGTGTCACCACCGGGATCTCCGCTGCTGACCGCGCGCGCACCGTGCAAGCCGCCGCTGCAAAAGACGCCAAGGCCGAAGACATCGTCAGCCCCGGCCACATCTTCCCGCTGATGGCCCAGCCGGGTGGCACCCTGGCGCGCGCCGGCCACACCGAAGCCGCCTGCGACCTGGCGCGCATGGCCGGGTTCGAGCCAAGCGGCGTGATCTGCGAAGTGATGAACGATGACGGCACCATGGCCCGTCGTGCCGAACTCGAAGCCTTTGCCGCCGAACACAACATCAAGGTGGGCACCATTGCCGACCTGATTCACTACCGCATGATCCACGAACGTACCGTTCAGCGGATTGCCGAGCAGCCACTGGACAGCGAACTGGGCCAATTCAATTTGGTGACCTACCGTGATTCAGTCGAAGGCGATGTGCACATGGCCCTGACCCTGGGCACCATTTGCGCCGAAGAACCGACCTTGGTGCGTGTGCACAACATGGACCCACTGCGTGACCTGCTGCTGGTCAAGCAACCGGGCCGCTGGAGCCTGCGCGCCGCCATGGCTGCGGTCTCCGAGGCCGGCAGCGGTGTGGTGCTGTTGCTCGGTCACCCGTTGGATGGCGACGTATTGCTGGCGCATATCCGCGAAACGGCTGACCACGCGCCGGTGAAAAAACCGACCACCTACAGCATCGTCGGTGCCGGTTCGCAGATCCTGCGTGACCTGGGCGTGCGCAAAATGCGCTTGATGAGTGCGCCGATGAAATTTAATGCGATATCCGGTTTCGACCTGGAAGTAGTAGAATACGTGCCCTCCGAATAAAGGCTGGCGATTTTCGCCCCTTGTTCGCGGTTCAAATATCACTAAGGGACGCGTCATACACGCGTCCCGGCTCTTTAAGAGATTTGTCGAATGACCCTGAAGACCATCGAAGGTACCTTCATCGCCCCCAAAGGCCGCTACGCCCTGGTGGTTGGCCGCTTCAACAGCTTCGTGGTTGAAAGCCTGGTAAGCGGTGCCGTGGACGCCCTGGTTCGCCACGGTGTGAGCGAAAGCGACATCACCATTATCCGTGCCCCTGGCGCCTTCGAAATTCCACTGGTTGCGCAGAAAGTTGCTCAGCAGGGTGAATACGCGGCAATCATCGCCCTGGGCGCGGTCATTCGTGGCGGTACCCCGCACTTCGAATACGTTGCAGGCGAATGCACCAAGGGCCTGGCCCAGGTGTCCATGGAATTCGGCGTGCCCGTCGCTTTCGGCGTGCTGACCGTGGATTCCATCGAGCAAGCCATCGAGCGTTCCGGCACCAAGGCCGGCAACAAAGGTGCTGAAGCTGCCCTGTCCGCCCTGGAAATGGTCAGCCTGCTGTCGCAGTTGGAGGCCAAGTGATTTCCGACGAGAGCGACAACTTCAACCCGCGCGAGCCACGTCCAGCCGATGCTGGCAAGCCTTCCAAGAACGAGAAGCGTCGCGCTGCTCGTCAGTTGGCGACCCAGGCGCTGTACCAGCGCCACCTGGCGGGCGCATCGTTGAACGAAATCGAAGCACAGTTTCGCGTCGACAACGATTTCACCTTCGCCGACCTGCCGTACTTCCACGACATCCTGCACGGTGTGCATGCCCACCTGACCGAGATCGATACAGCCCTGGCGCCTTGCCTGGACCTGACCATCGAAGAGCTGGACCCGGTTGAGCTGTGCGTGATGCGCCTGTCGGCCTGGGAGCTGCTGTATCGCGTCGACGTGCCGTACCGCGTGGTGATCAACGAAGGTATCGAACTGGCGAAAGTCTACGGTTCGACCGACGGCCACAAGTTCGTCAACGGCGTGCTCGACAAGCTGGCCCCGCGCCTGCGTGAAGCCGAAGTGAAGGCGTACAAGCGCTGAATCGCGCTTGAAACCTGAATGGGCGAGTTTGAGCTGATCCGCAACTACTTCGCCGCCGCGCCCTGTGCGCAAGGCGGCGAAGGCATTGCCCTGGGGATCGGCGATGACTGCGCCTTGCTGGCGCTCCCTGCCGGGGAGCAGCTGGCGATCTCCACCGACACATTGGTGGCCGGGGTGCATTTTTCCGACCCCTGCGACCCGTTCCTGCTGGGCCAACGTTCTTTGGCCGTGGCCGTCAGCGACCTGGCCGCCATGGGCGCCCACCCTCTCGCGTTTACCCTTGCCTTGACCACACCGACCGTCGATGCCGATTGGTTGCAACGCTATGCCCAAGGGTTGAACCTCATGGCGCAACGCTGCGGCGTGGGCCTGGTGGGTGGCGACACCACCCGTGGGCCCTTGAGCCTGACCCTGACAGTGTTTGGCCGTGTACCGGCAGGGCAAGCCTTGACTCGCAGCGGTGCGCGACCCGGCGACCTGGTGTGCGTTGGCGGTGAACTGGGCAATGCTGCCGGCGCCTTGCCGCTGGTGTTGGGCCTGCGCAGCGCCGACGCGGCGGTTGCCGATCCATTGCTGGCCCATTACTGGTCGCCGCAGCCGCAATTGGCCTTGGGGCTGGCACTGCGCGGCAAGGCGACGTCTGCGATGGATATTTCCGACGGGCTCCTGGCCGATTGTGGGCATATCGCTACGGCGTCCAAGGTCAGCCTGCTGATCGAACGCCAGCGCGTGCCATTGTCCCAGGCGCTGCTGGCGTTTGTCGGCGATGACGAAGCGCGCGTGGCGGCCCTGAGCGGCGGCGACGACTACGTGCTGGCCTTCACCCTGCCACCTGTCGAGTTGGCGCCATTGCTGGCCGACGGCTGGCCGATCCATGTGATCGGCCGGGTCGAGGCGGGGCAGGGCGTGACCCTGCTTGACGCCACTGGGCAGGACATCACGCCGGCCATCCGTGGCTACCAGCATTTTAGCGAGACGCCCTGAATCGGCGAGCTGCGCTACCCTCTATAGCGTTATCACGGATGCAAGGCCCTGTAGGAGGTCGTCACCATGGATGTGCGCCGCTGGCTGCTGATAGTGCTGTGTGCCTTTATGGCGGTGGCCCAGGCGCAGGACGTGCCCGGCAAGATCATGCTGGCCAGTGAGGAATGGAACGACTACACCAACAAAGACGGCACCGGCCTGGCCTGGGACGTGATGCGCCAAGTCTTCGAACCCGCCGGTATCAAGGTGCAGATCCGCTCCGTGCCCTATACCCGCTCGGTTGGCCTGGCCCAGCGCGGCGAGGTGGACGGCTGGGTGGGCTCCTATCGTGATGAAGCCGAGGGTGTGTTGTACCCCCACTGGAACTTCGATTCCGACCATATCTACGCGCTCGGGCTGGCCAGTACGCCGGCGCCGACAGTGGCCACGCTGGGCAATTACCGCCTGGCCTGGGTGCGCGGCTACAAGTACGAGGAGTACTTGCCCAACGTGCACCGCTTCAACCAGATCGAGCGCCGCGACGGCATTCTGCCGATGCTGGAACACGCCCGGGCCGACTTCTACATCGATGCGTTGACCGAGGCCAAGTACGTGCTCAGCCAGGCCGATGAGCCGTCGAAGTTTGCACTCACGCCGATTGCCGAACTGCCGTTGTACATCGGTTTTGCCGACAACGAGCGGGGCCGGGGCTTGATGGCTGTCTTTGACCAGCGCATGGCGGCCCTGGTGAAAAGCGGCGAGTTAAAGCCGATATTCGAGCGCTGGAAACAACCCTATCCGTTCTGACGCGCATAGAACCAGGTCGAAGGCCAATCGAACCTATTGATCTTTATAAGCGATAATTCAGCTTAAGCGTCTGTAGGAACGTGCTGTTACAATGGCCGCCTCTGTAAAAACTGAATTCAGGAGCACACGGTGCCCGTCGTTTTCGTCGCCGCTTCCAAGCTGCCTACCCCTTTTGCCACGTTCACCATGAACGGCTTTCTCGAAGAAGCCACCGGGCGCGAGCACGTTGTGCTCAGCCTCGGTGATATCGCGGACGGCGCGCCGGTGCTTGGCCGTGTGCACTCCGAGTGCCTGACTGGCGATGCGTTGTTCAGCCAGCGCTGCGACTGCGGCTCGCAACTGGAAGCGGCTATGCGGGCCATCGCCCGTGAAGGCCGGGGCGTGCTGCTGTATTTGCGTCAGGAAGGCCGGGGCATTGGCCTGATGAACAAGATCCGCGCCTACGAGCTGCAAGATGGCGGCGCCGATACGGTCGAAGCCAACGAGCGCCTGGGTTTTGCTGCCGACCAGCGTGACTACGCGATCTGCCTGCCGATGTTGGAGCACCTGGGCGTCAAGTCCTTGCGCTTGATGACCAACAACCCGCGCAAGGTCAAAGCCTTGACCGAGATGGGCATCACCGTGGCCGAGCGTGTGCCGCTGCACACCGGGCACAATCCGCACAACAAGCTCTACCTGGCCACCAAGGCCAGCAAGCTCGACCACATGATGGGTAACGAGCATCAGGGCGAGGTCGACCGCGCGTGACCCGAGGCCAGGTGAAACGGCGACTGTCCTTCAATTGGTGGCAGTACCTGGCCCTGGCGTTGCTGCCCCTGTTCGTGATCAACCTGGTGTTCGGCCAAGCCGAATCCCTGCTGCCGGTGCTGGCCATGCCGTTCTTCATTGCCGGCGTGGCCTCGATGTTCCTCAGCCTGCGCTACTTCAACGGCTATAAACACGCGTTGATCGCCACCTCCAAAGCCCTCGATACCCCCGAAGAACCGGCTGCCTGGATCACCCTGGCGGCCCGGCGGCGCACGGCGCTGCTGGTTGCTGCCGTCCCGGCCTGGATCGGTGCGCTGGCGGTGTTCGTCGGCCTGGAGGCGGTGCCGCTGTTCCTGTTGGCGCTGTCGACGCTGGTGCTGTTCTACCTCTACCGCATTCCCCGTCAACTGGGATGAGGTGTCACTGGCTGGCGGTGCTGCTGCTGGCATTGAGCGCCCAGGCGCTGGCGGCCGAGCGTGTCGTGAGCCTGGCGCCTTCCCTGTCTGAAATCGTCGCTGAATTGGGTGCCGCCGACATGTTGGTGGGCGTGCTCGACGGCGGGGACCGCCCGACGGCGCTGGCGCACGTCCCGTCAGTGGGGCACTACGGCCAGTTGGACATGGAGCGCTTGCTCAGCCTCAGGCCCGACCTGATCCTGCTGTGGCCCGGCAGTGTCGGCCCAGCCCAGCGCGAGCAGCTGCAGCGTCTGAATATTCCGGTGTACGTCGCCGAACCCCACAGCCTTGAACAGCTCACCACCCAGGTCCAGGCCATTGCCGAGCAATTGGGCCGCGCTGAAGCCGGCCGACAGTTGGCCGCGCACTTGCGCCAACGCCTGGCCGAATTGCGCCAGCGCTACCGGCGTACCGAGCCGTTACGCGTGTTTTATCAAGTGTGGAACCAGCCGCTGTATACCTTGGGCGGTGGGCAGATCATCAGCGATGCGCTGAGCGTGTGCGGCGCGCGCAATGTGTTCGATGACCTCAAGTTGCCCGCGCCGCAGGTGAGTATCGAGTCGGTATTGCAGCGTGATCCCGAGATGATCCTGGTGGGTGATCAAGCCCAGAAGGAGGCCTGGAAGGTTTGGCCGGCGATGGCAGAACGGGTGCGGTTGGTGCCCGACAAAGGCCTGGAACGGCCTAGCGGGCAGATGCTGGAGGCGGTGGGGCGGTTGTGTCAGGTGATTGCGCCGGACCGCTGATACCGCTATCGCTGGTCAGCCAGCTACAGGGGAACGCATTCACAGCCAATTCAGATCTCAGGCGTCCACGTAACCCCGAACATCCACACCCGACCCTCTTCGCGATAATCCTGATTGTTCAAGAACCCCGGGTCGTTATAGCTGTAACGCGCCCGCGCATAGGTCTTGTCCAGCAGGTTATCGACCTTCAGCGACAACGACACTTCCCGATTCAGCGCCCAACTGCTGCGCAACCCCAGCAACGCATAGCCGCCCAGGCGCTGCGTGTTGTCTTCATCGTCATAGCTGCTGCTGATCGCCTGCCAGCTGGCGCCCAATCCCAGTTTGTCGAATTGCCGGTCCAGGTCCAGGTTTAACGTTCGCCGCGCCCGCCGGGCCAGGGTGTGGCCGCTGTCACGGTCGCGGGGGTCGATGAGTGACAGCCCGAGGTTGCCCTGCCAGCCAAACAGCTCCTGCTTTAGCGCAGCCTCAAAGCCGTTGATGCGCGCCGACGCTACGTTCTGCGGCTTGCCGGAGCGGTCCAGGATGATCGCATCGCTCAAGTCAGTGCGGTACAGCGAGGCTTCCAGGCGGGTGCTATCGCTTAGTTGGCTGCGCCATTGCAGCTCGTAGCTCTTTGAGGTTTCAGGCTGCAGGTTGGGGTTGCTGTACTTCGTATCGGGGTAATACAAGTCATTGAAGGTCGGCGCACGGAAACCTTCGCTGTAGCTGAGCAGCACGTCATTGTCCGGGTTGATCGGCAAGGTGAGGGTGCCGCTCCAGCTGTTCTGCCCGCCGAATTGCTGGTTCTGGTCGCGCCGCAGGCCCAGCTCGGTGGAAAACCACTCGCCATGGAAGCGATGCTGCACAAAGGCCGCGCGGTTCCAGCGGCTGTTTTCGGTGAAGGTGGTGGAGCCGTGGAAGCGGTCTTCGTACCAGTCACCGCCGAGGATCAGGCTGTTCTGCTCATTCAGCGTCAGGTCGTTCTGCCAGTTGACCGAATCGCGGTAAGTGTTGAACACGCTGAAATCGTCGCTGAGGGTGTCGCGCTTGGTGTCACGGTTCTCGCTGTGGCCCAGTTCCAGGCGCGATTGCCAGTGCCCATTGAGCGTGGCATCGACATAGCCGCTGGCGCTGCTCACGGTGTAATCGGTGTAGGGCTTTTGCCCGACGGTTTGCCCGGTGGCGACGTCGTAGCGGCCGAAGCTGTTGTCGTACTCGGATTTGCCGCGGTTATCCAGCAGATTGAAACCCACCTCCAGCGCATCGCTGAAGGCGTGGCTGAGGTTCAGGCTGAGGGAGCGGTTGCGGTAGGCATCATGGTCGCCATCGCTGGGGAATGAGGTGTGCGTCGAGTTGATGCCGGCGGTTTCATCCAGGCTTGCACCGAGGTTGAAACGGGTCTGTTCATCGCCACCGGAGAGGCCGAGGCTGCGCTCCCAGGTCTGGTGGCTGCCAAACCCGAGCTTCAGGCGCGGTTGCAGGCCCTGCCCGGCATTGCGCCGGGTAAACACCTGGATCACCCCGCCAATCGCATCGCTGCCGTAGATCACCGAACGTGAGCCGCGCAGCACTTCCACCCGCTCGATCTGGTCGACGTTGAGGTATTGCAGGCCGCTGTCGCCGGAAGTGGTATTGGCAATGCGCTGACCGTCCACCAACACCAGGCTTTGCGCGGATTTGGTGCCACGGATATAGACCCCGGGCAAGCTGCCACGGCCACCGGTGGGCGCGATCTGCACCCCGGGCACGCGGCTGAGCAGGTCGGTAAGGCTGGTGGGTTGCAGGCGGTCGATATCGTCGCGGGTGAACACTGTGTTGGCGGCGCTGCTGTCGTTGCGGGCCTGAACCTGGCGGTTGGCGCTGATGACGACGTTGGGGAGTTTCAGCGCGTCGTCGCGGGTGTCGGCGAGCAGGTCTGGCGAGGTTAGAAGCAGTAAGGGGAGGGCGAGGCGAAGGCGTTTCATGGGCTGTCCATGGCTTTTTTAAAATTCACACAAAACCAATGTGGGAGCGGGCTTGCTCGCGAAAGCGGTCGAACAGCCACACATCTAGTGACTGATACACCGCTTTCGCGAGCAAGCCCGCTCCCACATTCTAGTTCCGGTTTCAGCTTGGAGATTGGGTTAGAGGCCCAATAGTGCCATACGCTCGCGCACCGAAGCCTCAATCCCGGCCTCATCCAAGCCGCACTCTGCCAGCATCTGCGCCGGCTTGGCGTGTTCGACGTACACATCCGGCAAGCCCAGGTGCAGCACCGACTTGAGGATATTCTCCCGCGCCAGGAACTCGCTGACCGCCGCACCGGCGCCGCCCATGATGGCGTTTTCTTCGACGGTCACCAGCAGTTCATGGCTGCCGGCGATCTCGCGCACCAGGGCTTCATCCAGGGGTTTGACGAAACGCATGTCGACCACGGTGGCGTCGATCTTCTCGGCGACTTTCAGTGCTTCGGCCAATTGCACGCCGAACACCAGGAACGCGGTCTTGCTGCCTTGACGACGCACGATACCCTTGCCGATCTCGATAGGCACCAGGTCCTTTTCGATTACCGCATTCGGGCCGTTGCCGCGCGGGTAGCGCACGGCGGCCGGGCCGTTGTACAGGTGGCCGGTGCTGAGCATCTTGCGCAGTTCGTTCTCGTCGCTCGGCGTCATCACCAGCATGCCGGGGATGCAGCGCAAGTACGACAGGTCGAAGCTGCCCGCGTGAGTCGGGCCGTCTTCGCCCACCAGGCCGGCGCGGTCGATGGCGAACAGCACGTCGAGGTTCTGCACCGCCACGTCATGCACCAACTGGTCGTAACCGCGCTGCAGGAAGGTGGAGTAGATCGCCACCACCGGCTTGGCGCCTTCACAGGCCATGCCGGCGGCGAAGGTCACCGCGTGCTGCTCGGCAATCGCCACATCGAAGTAACGCAGCGGGAAACGCTCGCTGAACGCCACTAGGTCGGAGCCTTCCTTCATCGCCGGGGTAATGCCCACCAGGCGCGGGTCAGCGGCGGCCATGTCGCACAGCCATTCGCCGAACACACCGGAGTACTTCGGCCCGCTGGCCTTTTTCGGCGCGGCGGCAGGAGCGTCCAGGGGTTCCAGCTTGGTGATGGCGTGATAGCCAATCGGGTCGACCTCGGCCGGGGCGAAGCCTTTGCCTTTCTTGGTGACGATGTGCAGGAACTGCGGGCCCTTGAGGTCACGCATGTTGCGCAGCGTGGCGATCAGAGTGGGCAAGTCATGGCCGTCGATCGGGCCGATGTAGTTCCAGCCCAGCTCTTCGAACAGTGTGCCAGGCACCAGCATGCCCTTGGCGTATTCTTCGGTGCGCCGGGCAATTTCCCACGCGCCGGGTAGGCGCGAGAGCACCTTCTTGCTGCCTTCGCGCATGCTGGCGTAGGTGCGGCTGGAGAGGATTTTTGCCAGGTAGTTGGACAGGCCACCGACGTTACGCGAGATCGACATGTCGTTGTCGTTGAGGATCACCAACATGTTGGCGTCCACTTCCGGCGCATGGTTGAGCGCTTCGAAGGCCATGCCGGCGGTCAACGCGCCGTCACCAATCACCGCGATCGCCTTGCGATCACTGCCTTGCAGGCGGGCGGCAATCGCCATCCCCAGCGCTGCACTGATGGAGGTGCTGGAGTGGCCGACGCCAAAGGTGTCGTACTCACTCTCGGCGCGGCGCGGGAAGGCGGCAATGCCGTCCTTCTGGCGCAGGCTGCCCATGCGCTCACGGCGACCCGTGAGGATCTTGTGCGGATACGCTTGATGGCCCACGTCCCACACCAGCCGGTCGTCCGGGGTGTCGAACACGTAATGCAGGGCGATAGTCAGCTCGATGACGCCGAGGCCGGCACCAAAATGCCCACCGGTCTGGCCGACCGTGTAGAGCAATTCCAGGCGCAACTCATCGGCCAGGGTTTCCAGCTCGGCTTCACCCAGTCGACGCAGGCCGGCCGGCGTGACAGCACGGTCAAGCAGGGGCGTGGACGGGCGCTTGCGGGGAATCTCTTGAAACGTCGTGGGCATCAGGCGAATCGTTATAGGTATAGAAGAGGCGGCAGTTTACCTCAAGCATCGCAAACTGCCCACGCAGAGCGCCGAACTTGGCTGATATGCGGCTGCAAAGGCCGCGCTTATCAGTGCCGGCGTTCGACGATATACCGCGCCAGGTCACGCAGTGGCTCGGCCGCCGCGTCGAAAGGTCGCAGGGCGTCCAAGGCCTGGTCGCGCAGTTCCAGGGCATAGGCCTTGGCGGCTTCCAGCCCCAACAATGCAGGGTAAGTCGGCTTGTCCCGCGCGATATCGGCGCCTTGGCGCTTGCCCAGGGTCGCGGTGTCACTTTCCACGTCGAGAATGTCGTCCTGCACCTGGAACGCCAGGCCGATGGCCAGCGCATAGGTCTTCAGCGCCGCCAATTGCGCTGCTTCGGCGCGCCCGCTGGCCAGGGCACCCAGGTGCACGGCGGCTTCAATCAAGGCGCCGGTCTTGTGGCGGTGCATGTATTCCAGCGCGTGTTGATCAAGCTTCTGGCCCACCGAACCGAGGTCAATGGCCTGGCCGCCGACCATGCCGGCCGGGCCTGCCGCCACGGCCAGGGCGGTGACCATGCGCAAGCGGATCTCGGCGTTGACGTTGCTCAGCGCCGGGTCCAGCAGTGCGCTGAACGCCAGGCTTTGCAGGCCGTCACCGGCGAGGATCGCACAGGCTTCATCAAAGGCTTTATGGGTGGTTGGCTGGCCGCGACGCAAATCGTCGTCGTCCATCGCCGGCAAATCGTCATGCACCAGGGAATAGGCGTGGATCAACTCCACCGCACAGGCCGCGCCATTGGCCTGCTCGGCGGTGGCGCCCAAGGCTTCACACGCCGCATACGCCAGCAGCGGGCGCACGCGCTTGCCGCCATTCATCACGCTATAGCGCATGGCTTCGTAAAGACGCTTGAGTTCGGGGCTTGGCGCAACAAACAACGGTTCCAACGCCGCATTGACCCGGGCTTGGCTACTGGCCTGATACGCGTCGATCATTCGGGCTGTTCCGCATCGAAAGGCTCTTCGGCCAACTCCCCGTCACGCTCCAGCAGCACCTGCACCTTCTGCTCCGCCTGCGCCAAGGCGCTCTGGCAGTCGCGGGTCAGGCCGATGCCTTGCTCAAACGCCGTCAACGAGTCTTCCAGCGACAACTCGCCGTTCTCCAGCCGCTCGACCAGGGTTTGCAGGTCGGCGAGGGATTGTTCGAAATCGAGTGCAACTTTTTTGCGGGCCATGGCGGCTATTCCGGTAGACGGTAAACCGGCGGGACACTAGCAGACATGGGGATTCTGGGCAAATAAGCGGGGGAGGGTGTTCAGGCGGTGAGCCGAATAAGCGCCCTATTCGGCTCATCAAATGAGCCGAATACCCATTTTATTCGGCTCACCGCCGGTCAGGATCTCTGCGTCATTGACGAGCACTGTTCTTGTGATGTTTTCAACTGTGCTTCAAATGTCTGCAATCCCACGTGCATTGCCTGTAGCGCGGCAATTTTCAGGGCCAGTTCCTGCTTCTTGTCTGCGATTGCCTGGTCCGCCCGCTCCCAAGGCAATGCATCGCCTATGTGGCCTGCAAGAATTTCCTGCAACTCCTTGAGCTTGAACCCCAATTGCTGCGCGCACTTGATAAACATCAACAGCTCAACGTTCTGCGCCGAATAGACCCGGTATTGGCCCTGACGCTGTGCCGCAGGCAGCAGCCCAATTGCCTCATAGTGACGAATCGCCTTGATGGTCGTGCCCGACAACTGCGCGGCTTTGCCGATGTACATGAAAACTCCTTTTTTCCGTTAAAGCGCCGGCCTGTTTCAGCCATGTATCCCGCTGCGCCGCAGTGGAGCCCAACACCGGCCCGAACAGCAGCGTCTTTGCAGTCTTGACACCACAAAGCCCCAGCGTGGTCTTGCGCATCTGGTGAATGCCCGGCATGCGATAGAACCAACGGTAATACCATGGTGGCGTGTCCAGGGTCACCAGTAAATGTGCCGTTCGGCCGTGGAGCAGTTTGTCAGGAAAAGCCTTGCCTGCTCGGTATTTAAAGGCAAAACCGGGTAGGAAAATTCGGTCGATAAAGCCCTTCATCAACGCCGGGATGCCACCCCACCAGATCGGGAAAATAAATGTCAGGTGAGTGGCCCAGAGGATGTCGGATTGCGCGCTGAGCAGGTCGGGCTCCAGCGGCTGAATCTGGGTGTAACCGTGATGAAGGACGGGGTCGAAAGCCAGGTCGCCCAAGCGTACGACACGTACTTCATGGCCGGCGTTTTTTGCCGCCTGGATGTAGGTATCAGCCAGGGCTGAACAAAAGCTAGAGGCGGAAGGATGGCCGAGGATCACCAGGGTACGCGGGGTCATGGGGAGGTCCTGAACAGGGCGTTCCAGGGTAAAGGCTGCTGCATAGGGGAGAGTCAAGTCAGTAGTCTGCAATGGCCAGCAGGACGTTTCTGTAGGTATTGAAGGGGCCTTCCTGGAACGATCTTCGCCCCTTGTGACCGTCAATGCGCCTGACTAGCCTGCCTCAAAACTCCAGAGTGACATGGCATGAGCGAACCCTGTATCGGCTTGACCACACCTCCAGCGGGCTATAGTGACTGGCTGACGGACCTGAAAGGCCGTATTCATGCGGCGCAACAACGCTCAACACTGGCAGTGAATCGGGAATTGGTGTTGCTCTATTGGCAGATCGGCCACGACATTTTGACCCGCCAGGCGGAGCAGGGCTGGGGCAGCAAAGTCATAGATCGACTTGCCCAGGATTTGCGTGCGGCCTTTCCCCGAATGAAGGGTTTTTCGCCGCGTAATCTCAAGTACATGCGTGCTTTTGCCGAGGCGTGGCCAGATGCTGAATTTGTGCAAGAGGTGCTTGCACAATTGCCCTGGTATCACCATTTGGCATTACTGGACAAACTCTCCGGCCCCGAAACCCGCCGCTGGTACATAGCCCAGGCGATAGAGAACAACTGGTCGCGTAACTCGCTGGTGATGCACATCGAAAACCGCTTATTGGATCGCAGTGGCAAGGCGGTCAGCAACTTCGAGACCCGCCTGCCCAAACCGCAATCCGACCTGGCGCGTGAGTCGCTGAAAGACCCTTACCGTTTTGACTTCCTCAGCCTGGCCCTGGACGCGCAGGAGCGCGACATAGAAAACGCCTTGATCAAACACGTCACCGACTTTCTATTGGAACTGGGCGCCGGTTTCGCCTTTGTCGGCCAGCAAGTACTGCTGGATGTCGGAGGCGATGAGTTCTTTGTCGATCTGCTGTTCTATCACGTGAAGCTACGCTGCTACGTGGTCATCGAACTGAAAGCCGGCAAGTTCAAGCCCGAGCATCTGGGGAAGCTGAGCTTTTATCTGGCTGCCGTCGATGCCCAGCTTAAACATCCACAAGATGGGCCCACCATCGGCCTGCTGTTGTGCAAGAGCAAGAACGAAGTCGTCGCCGAATATGCGTTGCGCGATAACAATCGACCGATTGGTGTAGCGGAATATCAACTGGTTGAGTCGTTGCCCGCAGAGCTGCGAACCAGCCTGCCAAGCATCGAGCAGATCGAGCGGGAGCTGGCGGGTTAAACCGACAGATAGCCTCAAAACCCCGGCGGAATATACCCCGGCACAAATGGCACATTCAGGCACTTGCCATGCAGGATCCGGCCATCCTCAATCCTGAACAGCACGATCTTCTTCGCCTTATCCACCGTGGCTTCCAGCTTGCAATCCGAACTGTGCCCGACTTGCTGGTAATACTCGGTGTACACCATCCCGTTCCCGGTGTGATTCATTGAAGTCCCGGCGGCTTCAGTGGTTGTCCATGAAGAGGATTTGTGCCAGGTCATCACTACCTGCGTGTCGCCATTGGGCGCATTCTGCTTCTTCATCGAGTCGGGCTTGCCGAATAAATCCAGCGCCTCTTGCACGTCACGGCCTTCCCAGCGCGACTGTGCAATCAGGTGACACCCGTTGATAAACAGTACGGCGGGCAACAAAAGCCCAGCCAGCAACAGCCTTGTCCATGTAGGCATCGTGAATCCTTCTTATAGGTGAGTGTTGCTCAGCGCTTGTTGCCCAGCATGTCGTCGAGGTCATCGATCATCTGGCTCTTCTCCTGAGTCGGCCCCAACTGGTCGAACATGGCCTTGGTGGTCTGGATCATCTGCAGGTGGGTCATCTTGCCCATGGCGATGGTGTCCTTGCTCTTGCCCGGTTCGCAGATATACGCGAGCGTGCGGTCGAGCCAGAACTCCTTTGGCGTCTGCCACGTGTTGGAGACTTTCAAGTGCGTAAGGGTGTAGGAAAACGGTGCAACCGACTGGCCATTGAGAAAGCGCACCTTGCGCGTGGAACACTGTACTTCGATGTTGTACACATCGATCATCGGCTTGCCCGGTTCTTCATAAACCACCGTGACGGCCACCAGTTTCGCGCCCTTGTTGTGGTTCGATGGAACCACCGAAGTGCGGTCGGCCACATACATGACATTTTGATGGGCCCGGCCGCTGCCGTAGATGATCGACCAGTCGCCGATCGGTGTTTCTTCATCGGCCACTACCGACGTTGTGCTGATCAGCAAGACGGGCAGCAGTGCCAGGCAGCGCCCGACTGTGGTTAAGGTATTCAATAGCGTCCTTCCTTGAGGCTCGAAATAAGCGAAGGACTTTATTGGTGAGGCGGTGCCGTCACAATTAGGGCGAGTGTGCTAATGGCGCTTTGCTAGTTAACCAAAAAAGCCTGCGTTTTAAGGCAGGCTTAGTGTGTGCAGCAGTTGAGTTAGTCCTTACGCGCCGTCAACGCCGAGTAACCATTCATCAAATTGCGATAGTTAGGAATGCGCTGGGACAACAGATTCCCCAGGCCTTCGATGTCATTGCGCCAGTCGCGGTGCAGCTCACAGGCCACCGAGAACCAGTTCATCATCTGCGCCCCGGCTTGCGTCATCCGGCTCCACGCCGCCTGCTGCACCGTGGTGTTGAACGTGCCCGACGCATCGGTGACCACGAACACATCAAACCCTTCCGCCAGCGCCGACAAGGTCGGGAAGGCTACGCAAACGTCCGTGACCACACCGGCAATGATGATCTGTTTACGGCCGGTGGCCTTGATCGCCTTGACGAAGTCTTCGTTGTCCCAGGCATTGATCTGACCAGGGCGAGCGATGTAGGGCGCGTCCGGGAACATCTCCTTCAGCTCTGGCACCAGCGGGCCGTTGGGGCCTTGCTCGAAGCTGGTGGTGAGGATGGTCGGCAGGTTGAAGAACTTGGCCAGGTCGGCGAGGGCCAGGACGTTGTTCTTGAACTCGTTGGGCGAGAAGTCCTGTACCAGGGAGATCAGGCCGGTCTGGTGGTCGACCAGCAGGACTACGGCGTCGTCTTTGTTCAAGCGGTTGTAGGTTGCAGTGCTCATGGTTGGATCCTTTTTTGTTTAGGTTGGTTGGGCGTTGCGTTCAACATGGGCACAGATTAATGGGTGGCCTGCGAGGGATAAATCGGCTTGGATAGGTAATACCGTCAACTCAGACGAGACAATTGTTGCGCGGGCAAGAGGAGAGGTCTGTTTCGTGACAGGAAAATGTAAGGAAAAAAATCTCACGCGTGAGCTATTGAGTGTGGCGAAAATAGCCTGTAGATTTTCTCACGCGTGAGTTTTTCACAGCGAGGTCAGTACCATGAAAAGCAGCTCTCCATCGAGCCCGCCAGCAGGGCCCGATACCGATTCAGCCAGCCTTCCGGGAGAGCGCTCGAAGCCGTCCGCGAAAAAGCCATCGAGCTTTTACATGAAGCAGATGCGCGCGGGCCTGGCGGCCGCCGGCTATGTGAAACACGAGACTTGGGTGCTTCCCGAAAACCGAAGCTTGCTCAAGCAGATGGAGAAACAGCTTCGCCAGCCGATCCTGGCTGGCTCATTCATGTCGGAGAATTTCATGAGCGCAGGTAACAACTGGAATATCGATCGCCTCTTCACGGCGCTTCAGGCCCTGGACGAGGTGGTCTCCAACGACATTACGCTTTCTCTGGTTCAAGGCTCCGAGTCGAGCATCAAGCTGGAGATGAACGACTTCGGTGGCTTGCCGATTTACATCGCCGTGGTGGGCGAGCAGATCATCGTCGACACCGTGCTGGTCGATGTCGAGTCCATCAACGATGTCGCGAAATTCAATGACGCGGTACTGCGCAGCCGGGAAATGTTCCCGCTGTCTTCCATCGGTATCGAGTCCATGCCTAACGGGCAGGTGGTCTACAACATGTTCGGCGCGTTGAGCTCCGACTCCAGCCTGACCAACATCGTGACCGAGGTGAAAACCCTGGTCGACAACGTGCAACGCGCCAGCGAAGCCTTTGAACGTTTCTTCAATTAAGCATTCGGGAGTATCCAATGACTCAATCCATCTGGAGCAAACTGTTCACCGCGCTGCGCGGCGGTGCCAGCGAAGTCGGCGAATCAATCGTCGACCAACAAGCCCTGCGCATTCTCGATCAGGAAATTCGTGATGCGGACACCGCGCTGGCCAACGCCAAGCGTGAGCTGGTCAGCATCATGGCCAAGCACAAACTGGCCACTGATCGCGTCAGCGAGTACGACGCCAAGATCAAGGACCTGGAGTCCAAGGCAATGGCTGCCCTGCAGGCCAATCGCGAAGACCTGGCCCTGGAAGTGGCCGAAGCCATTTCGACCCTGACCAGCGAGCGCGACGCCGAGCACAAGCAGGCGACTGAGTTCGGCGCCTACGCCGACAGCATGCGCAAGGATATCACCAAGGCCGAAAGCCGGATCAAAAGCCTGCGCCAGCAAGTGGACATGGCCAAGGCGCGCGAAAGCGTACAGAAGGCCCAGGTCAGCGCCTCCATCGCCAGCGGTGGTGCCAACGGCAAGCTGGAAACTGCCGTCGGTACGCTGAATCGCCTGCAGGCCAAGCAGCAGCAACGTGCTGCGGAACTGCAAGCCCAGGATGAACTGGCCGAGGCGTCGACCGGTACCGACCTGGAACGCAAGCTGCGCGAAGCCGGCATCACGCCGAACGAAGGCAGCGCCAATGCGATTCTGGAGCGCCTGAAGCAAAAGTCGGCCGAGTAACACTGCACCTGTGGCGAGGGCGCAAGCTCCTCGCCACAGGTTACCGGTCGCCCGGATGGTATTTATTGTGACCTCGAGGTGAGGATGGACGCCCTGAAGGGTTTCAAGACAATCGCAGGCCTGGCGCTGTTCATGGTCGCGCTGCAAGTGCTCAATGTGGCGACCGGTTACAGCCTCTTGGTCTTCGGCCTGGTCCCACGGACGCTGCAGGGGCTGTTCGGCATCCTCGCCTCACCGTTTCTGCACGGCTCTTTTGCACACCTCAGCGCCAACCTGATTGCCTTCTTGATCCTGGGCACCCTGGTGATTGTCGAGGGGCTCAATCGATTCGTGACCGTCAGCGCGATCATCATCCTGCTGGGCGGCTCTTTGGTCTGGCTGTTCGGCTTTGCGGGCGTGCACGTGGGGGCCAGCGGTTGGGTCTTCGGGTTGTGGGCCTACCTGTTATCGCGCGCCTGGTTCCACCGGAGCTGGAGCAACCTGATAACGGCCGGTGTCGTGGCGGTACTGTATGGCGGATTGGTCTTTGGCTTCCTTCCTCGCCAGGGCGTTTCCTTCGAAGGGCATCTGTTTGGTGCATTCGCCGGATTTATTGCAGCCAAGGTACTTCTCTCCAAACCACGCAGCAGGTTTAATGCCGGCTGAGCGCACTTGAGCATCCAGATGTCGAGGCGAAGACGTCATCAGGAATCAAGTACCCAGGGAGTCAGGGACGAAATGTCGATTTTTCTTCTGTTGCGCCTCTACGCGTCCTCCCTCTTTCACCGCTTCGGCTGGGCAGGCCTGGTCATTGCCTTGGGTGTACACCTGAGCACGGCTTACCTGGGCCTGGTGCTTCTGGGCGAGCAACACCTCACTGCGGCCGCCACGTTTGTTTACTTCTATCTCACCACCACACTGACCGTCGGCTATGGCGATCTTGCGCCGCAGACCTCGGCAGGCCGGGTGTTTGTGGCGGCCTGGGTCATGCTCGGCGGCATTGCGCTGCTGACCGCCGCCATCGGCAAAACCACCAGCAGTGTCATCGATGCATGGAGAAAAGGCATGAAGGGCAAAGGCGATTTCACCGGCAAGGTCGGCCATACGGTGCTTATTGGCTGGGAAGGCGCGTCCAGTGAGCGGGTCATTGAGTTGTTGCTGCAAGACGAAACCTCGAACGACAACCTGATCGTCATCTGCGACTGCACCCTCGACGAAAACCCGATGCCGGGCAAAGCGGCGTTCATTCGCGGTGACAGCCTGTCCTCCACGGCGTTATTGCTGCGTGCCGGTGTACCCGGCGCCGAGCGTGTGCTGGTGCGCACCCCGTCGGACGACCTGACACTGGCCACCGTGCTGGCAGTGAATCAGTTGAATCCTGTCGGGCATGTGGTCGCGCACTTCAATGAAAGTGAAATTGCCGCACTGGCCAGCTCCTACGCGCCGCGTTTGGAATGCACTTCCAGCATGGCCATCGAAATGCTGGTGCGCGCCTCTCAAGACCCGGGCTCGTCGGTGGTCATTAATGAGCTACTGTGCGTGGGGCAGGGCGCCACCCAATACCTGATGAAATTGCCCGAGGCCTTTGAAGCCACCTTCGGCGACCTGTACACCCGGTTGAAAGAACACCACAACGCCACCCTCATCGGCTATCGCGCCAAAGGCGCCCAGCAACCGTCGATCAACCCGCCCAGCGCCACGCGTGTTGAAGGTGGCGAACTCTTCTACATCGCCTCCACCCGCCTCAAGGAAATCTCCAATGGGATGGTTTAAACAGTTGATGGGGCTTGAGGCCCCGAACGCGAACTCTCAGTCGAACCGGCCCGCCGCTGAAGCCCTGCCGACCACCGGTCCGCTGGGCCTGGCTCCAGGCAAAGGCGTGATGTTCGACACCACCCTGAAGTTGTTGCTCGACGGGCATACCTCGGTGGTGATCCCCGGTTCCCAGGAAATCTGGAGTAACGGCACCGTCGACCTCGGGCAGTCGACCTGGCTGTCGCGCTACTACATGAACGACGAAGATTACTGGTTGCAGGTGCACACCACCGGCGACATCGCCGGGCAGGTCGAGTCCGTCATCCTGTTCAACTACCTCAGTTACGTCACCCTCAGCAGCGAAGCTGAACTGCGCCGGCTGGCGGGGCCTCAGAGCCTGATCGGGTTGCCGACCTACACCCACAATGGCGTCGAATACACGCGCGTATGGGGCAGCGAGGAGGGCCAGACTGAACTGGTGGCAATGAGCGAGCACGTGATAAACCCCGAGGATTCCTACAGCGTCGAGCACCGCTCAATGCTATATGCCCGTGACACAGGCCTGACCGATCGACGGGAGTTCCTGTTGTTTTCCGTCGAAGAAGACGCGGAAGGCACCATCAGCCTGAGCACGTCGCTGGGCATTTCGCTGTACACAACCGACTTGAACGCGCTCTAAAAAAGGACGAAACACATGCTAGAAGCTCTCTCCATCTCCCTGAACAAAGCGGCTGTGTTCGGGTTTGTCATCTACATCCTCGGGGCTGCGGTGTTGTTCGCGGTGTTCCAGTTCATCTACACCCGTATCACCCCGCACAAGGAGTTCGAGCTGATCCGTGCGGGCAACGTCTCTGCGGCGGTCGCCCTGGGCGGTGCTATCGTCGGCTTCGCCATTCCGGCCAGCAACGTGATTGCCTACTCCATCAACCTCCTCGACTTCGTGGTCTGGGCAGTGATCGCCGCCGTCGTCCAACTGTTGGCGTTCCTGCTGACCAGCCTGGTGCTCAAAGGCACGTCCGAGCGCATCAAGAACGGTGAACTCGCGGCCGGCATCTACGTCGCCGCCGTGGCCATCAGCGTTGGCATGTTGAATGCCGCGTGCATGACGCCTACCCAGAACTGATCGCGCCCGGAGCTCCCGATGAAACGAAGCAAGTACGTCCAGCTGTCGCTGGCAGCGTCGGTCGCCATGGCGATATCCGGCTGTGGCCCGACGGAAAAAACCTACGACCTGCAGAAGAAGTACAACTTCCAGTCGGTCCAGCAGTGCGCCGATGAAAAACTTCCGGTAGACGTCTGCTCGGATGCCTACATGACCGCCATGGCCGAGCATCGCCGCATTGCGCCGGTGTACGACAGCCAGGCCGATTGCGATGCCGATTTCGTCGCCGACTGGTGCCAGCAGGACTCCACCGGCAAGTTCATCCCCCGCCTGGGCGGTTTCGAACTGACCGCCGAAGGCCAGGTGACACAGTCCCAGGTCGATGCGGCCAATGCTCAAGCCAACTCCCAAGCGAACAGTGGCGGCTCAGGCTTCTCCACCACCAGCCTGCTGACCGGCCTGCTGATCGGCAACATGCTGAGCAACAATCGCAACAGCTACCGCTCCGAGCCGGTGTATCGCTACCGCGACGATCGCGGCAATTACGGCTCCTCGACGCTCAACCAGCGCGTCTCCAATGGCGCCACCTTTGGCCGCTCGAACCAGGCCCGCTACGGCAGCAGCAACTACACCAACACGCTGCGCACCTCCGCCAAGTCGAGCTCCGTCGCTTCGGCCACCTCCCGTGGCGGCTTCGGCAGCAAGGCCAGCGCACGCAGCGGCTGGGGTGGCGGCGGGTCGAGCAGTTAAGGAAGGCGGGCCATGAAGAAGATCCACTGCGCAGAACGTCATGACTGGAAACAGACCGCCGACAGCCTCGGCTTTCTGTTCCACACCATCGACAACGAACCCTACTGGGACGAAAGCGCGTACTACCAGTTCACGCTCAAGCAAATCGAGCACGACCTCGAAGACCCGACCACCGAGATCCATGACATGTGCATGGACCTCGTCGCGCGCGTGGTCCACAGCGAAGAACTGCTCGACCGCCTGAGCATCCCCGCGTCCTTCTACGACATGATCCGCACCTCATGGCTGGAAGGCCACCCGCACCTGTACGGGCGCATGGACTTCTCCTACAACGGCACCGGCCCCGCCAAGTTGCTCGAACTCAACTACGACACCCCCACCAGCCTCTACGAAGCCGCGGCGTTCCAATGGGGCTGGCTGGAACAATGCATTGAACGCGGCCTGCTGCCCAAACACGCCGACCAATTCAACAGCATCGACACCAAACTGCACCAGGCCTTCGCCCAACTGCAGGTCAACCAGCCCTTCTACTTCGCCTCCATGAAAGACTCGGTCGAAGACAAAGGCACCACCGACTACCTGCGGCTTGTCGCAGAAAAAGTCGGCATCGAATCCCGCCATATCGACATCGAAGACATCGGCCTGACCGCCGAAGGCCGCTTCGTCGACCTCGAAGATCGCTGGATCCCCCACCTGTTCAAGCTGCACGCCTGGGAATTCATCTTCCACGAACCCTTCGGCGCTGCGATTGCCCAGTGCGACACACAGTTCTTCGAGCCCGCGTGGAAAGCCATCCTCTCCAACAAAGGCATCCTGCCGCTGCTATGGGAATTCAACAAAGGGCACCCGAATTTGCTTGCGTCGCACCTGGACAATGAACCGGGTAAAGCCGTGCCTAAGGGTTGGGTGCGCAAGCCGTTCTTCTCACGGGAAGGGGCCAACATTGAATTGCAAACCGCTGATGGGCTGATTGTGAAAGAGGACGGGCCGTATACGGATGCGCCGTTTATTCTTCAGGAATTTGCACCGCTGCCACGGTTTGGGGACAGCTATACGTTGATCGGGTCTTGGGTGATTGGGGATCAGGCGGCGGGGATTGGAGTGCGGGAGGACAATAGTTTGATTACCAAGGATTCGAGCCGGTTTTTGCCGCATTTGATATTGGGTTGAGGCCCGAGTTTGAAGGGCCAGCAGGGCTGATCGCTTTCATTTGCAGGACGATTCCGAGAGAATTCAAACCGCATTGCGCCAGTGGAAAGGGGTGGCTAGTCTGCGAGCTGTCACTGCTTATTCAGTGAACGGGTTTAGTCGCCCGGACCTCGCTAGGCGCATGCGCCATCTCAAAGACAGGTGTCTTCTCGCCTGCACTTTATGGTGGCTGTGCGCAGGGCACCCTCGGGTGCGCCGGAGCCTAGCAGCCGGTCGACTAACCTGCGTACAGCCGCCACCTCTGATTGTTTAGTCGCAAAAGGACGGTGGTATTCACTTACTGCTAGGGGTTTTGCTATGGACAACATTGTCACGGATTCGCCGTCATCGGATGCGACTTACCCATTCACGGTTAATGAAGAGCTGAGCTTTGAGGATGCCTGGGTGCGTGTGGCTGAGTTGCTGCAGTGTGCGGTGGCTACGTCGCAGGTAATTGGGGAGCCGCTGGCTGCTCCGCAGAGGGCGGTCATGCATTGGGTGGAGATGGCGAAGATGGTTGCGGATCGGGCTGTGGAGTGTATGCAGCCTTAATAACTCCACTTCAAAGGCGGGCAAGGCAGCAGCCAGTCCGCCGCTGCCGTTCTCACTGGCATAAGACAGGCAGCATTTGGTGGTTCTTCCAACCCTTGTGTAAGCAGAGACTTGCACGCGTCAAGGCATTTTGCCTTTACCTTGCAGCGCGTGCTGGATATTGTGACATCCATCAAATTCCAGGCAGGCCGCTGTTTCCCAAGGATGGCATCTCGAGCGCACTGAAAAATCTGTCGCGCCCCTAAAAAGCCTCTCTTGTTATTGCGGCCAGCTGAAGCTGAGCATCGGCTTGCCTTGCCCGGATAAATCATTAGGCAGTTACCCGAAAAATTAGCGGTGATCGACGTGAACTCAGGCCCTGAATCATTGGATATCCAACGAGATGAACTTGTTCTGCAATGGATTTTGGAACTAGTCCCTGCAGACGGGACTGCTGTTGGTAACAAGTCACTCAGGGAGCGGATTGATCGGCGAGCTGAACTTCAGAATTTTTCCGTTTCTGAGGAGGAGTACTGGCGTCTTCGTGACGAGCTTATTACCAAGGGGTTGCTCAACAAGGGAAGTGGTCGCGGGGGATCGGTTTATCGGTTCGATACAGAGGTCAAGGGGCAATCAAAACCTATCGATCCAGAGCCACTTACCGACTGGGACGACCTCGATACGCCTCCAAGCGAGATACCGGAAAGTCTGGAGAAACTGAGAAGTAGGCTTCTTGATCTTAGTGCTCGCAATCGGTTGCTCAATTTCTCACACGCGCGCTCCAAGCGTTTTGTACGGATCATTGATGAGCTGCCGGATCATTTGTTCGACTCCTTGGCAGACGAAAAATCTATGCGTTTTGCTGCTGTGCCTGAGCCAACGGAAAGGCAACTGCTTACTCACGGGTTTTTAAAGCTGGACGAGAAAACAGGTGCGGTCATTGAGCTCAAGAAACAACCCACGGCAGAGGTGTGGGCACAAATTCTGGGTATGTCGACTAACTATGAGCTACCTTCGCCTCCTGAAAGCGGGGAATCTGGTAAGCACTCTGATGATGCGATCCAGACGCTTTATTACCCCGTAGAGATGGAGTCTCGGCTACAGATATTGCACGCTCAGTCGCGATCAGCTCTTGAGGAGACGGGTGCAAACATCCTTTATCTTGCGCTGGGTTTTCTGGAGTGGAATGACTCGGTAGCAGGTAAAGAAAGCACCCGCCTGGCACCGTTGATGTTATTGCCAGTGAACTTGGAAAAAGGCAAGCTCAACCCTCAAACCGCGACTTTCGAATACCGCGTACACCCTACCGGTGAAGATATTCTTACCAACCTTTCGCTGCGAGAAAAGCTTCGCGTCGATTTTGGTATCGCGTTACCGCGTATTACCGACGACAGTACGCCTGAAGAGTACTTTGAGCGGATTGTAGAGACCGTACTGAAAGTCAAACCTGACTGGAAAGTTCATCGTTATGCATCGCTTGGCCTATTTGAGTTTGGCAAGTTGATGATGTACCTCGACCTTGATCCCGGCCGGTGGAAAGATCAAGCACTGCTTGATCACGGTTTGGTTAAGCGACTAACAGGGATGGACGGTTTACCGCCGGACTCGACAGGAAAGCAAGGCGCATTTTGCGTCGAGCACTCAATAGACGATATTGAGCAGATTCATCTGCAGTTTCCTCTAATTGATGACGCTGACAGCTCTCAGCACAGTGCATTGATAGACGTGATTCGCGGGGATGATCTTGTGATCGAGGGGCCTCCTGGTACAGGGAAGTCTCAGACCATCACCAACATGATTGCTGCGGCATTGGCCCAAGGCAAAAAAGTGTTATTTGTTGCCGAAAAAAGGGCGGCGCTTGAGGTGGTCAAAACTCGGCTGACGAGGGCGGGGTTAGGCGATTTTTGTCTGGAATTGCATAGTCATAAGAGCCAAAAGAGTGCTGTTATCGAGAGTGTTCGGCAACGGATTCAGAAAAGCGGCGGCTACCGTTCGCCCAAACAACTTACAGATCTGATTTCCAACTATGAACGATTGAAGCAGCAGCTCAACAAGCACGTACATCATCTACATACTCAATTCGAAGAATCGGGAATGAGTGTTCATGAGGTGCTCATGCAGGCAACGCGTTTGCGTGAGGCATTGTCGATTAAACCTTCCGACTTGCACCCGCAGTCCGAGGCGCGAATCGATAGAATGCATTTGCAAGAGCAGGCCGGCTTTTACGCACATATTTATCGTAAGACGGCTGAGGAAGCTGGCCAAGTAGGCAGGCTTGAAACGCATCCGTGGTTTGGTAGCACAAAAACTCGGGTGACGGGTGCTGAGCGCGCTGCACTTCTGGAAAACCTCTCAAGGGCTCAGCAGGCGCTGGGTCGTCTAGCAACTGCTCGTCTTCAATTAGCACAACAGCTTCAGGTACCTGTACTGGAAACTTACAACCCAGAACAGATGCGAGATTTAGCTGCTTCTATTCCGGTACTTGCACTGCCTAAAGGGGATGAAGACTGGGATCTGTTAGGACGCTTGGATATAGAGTCCTGTGAGGCATTGAAGCTTTGGCTGCAGGGTATGGACTCCTTGTTGAACGAGCAAGGTGTTCTAGCTCGGTCGTTACGCGCTGATGTCATTGGCTCAGAAGACGCAATTTCCTCAATCAAAAAAGCCTGTGCCGCCATACGTCTGCATAATGGCGATGAGACCCTTTCACTTAATGTCTTACTGGATGTGATTGAAGAGGCTGAAGATTTACTGGAGTTGGCTCCCCGTATTCAAAGTCTGATTCAGTTGTTAACGGAAGGGGCGGCGGTTCAAGGCTTACGAAGCGATTTTATCGGCATTGAGCAAGTGCTGCTCTTTCTACAAATGCTTTCGGCGATGCCTGAGGATTTGGCTCGTCTTCGCCATAAACGCTTTGAAGACGAGAGCTTGGACGGATTGCTCGTAGAGCTGGACAGTGACCTCGCAGCTGTTAAACAGTTGCAGGAGCAGGCGGCGAGTCATTTCACGCTGGATCGATTGCCAGACCATACGCGACTTGAGGATTTGAATCGAGTACTTGCAGATAAATCACTATTCCGCTGGTTCAAGGGACAATGGCGCTCTGCTAAAGCCGAAGTTTTGGCCATGGCGCGCCCTGGGCTCAAGTTGAACCAACTGCTAGTGGTCTTGCCTGATGTCATTGCCTATTTGAAGCAACACAGCCAGTTAAAGGAAAACAAAGGGCTAACCGAAAAACTGGGTGAGCATTTCCAAGGGCTTGATACCGAGATCGACGCGCTCAAGCGTTTGCGGTTTTGGTACAAACTTTTGAGAACAGAATGTGGACGTGGGTTCGGTGCGAAGGTATGGATTGCGGAGTACCTACTTCAGGTCGATGAGCATTCATTAGCTGGTGTATTGGGCGACACCGTGGAGCTCGAATCCTACCTGATGGATGTTCTGGACCATCGACTGGACCTGGAAGAACTGCTGCCTTTTGACTGTCATGATTTACGCTCGGAAGATTTGCTTGGCCCGCATGGGCTGTATGTTCGCCTTATCAGAGACGTCGGAACTCCCCTACGATCCTTGTTACCCGTAGTCAGCGAAGAAAAGCCGACTATGGGGCAACTGCTGGAACTGATTCAATCCGTGGAGAGCTGGCAGGCCCGTTCGGCAGCCTTGCAAAGCGACGCAGTGCTAAAAACCTGCTTGTTAGGTGAGGAGCTCCCTCGAATAGACAACCTTTCTGCAGCTCGATCTCGCTTGACTACATGGCGGCATACGGTTGCGTTCGTTCAGCCCATTTTGGCGTTGCCAATTCGCGACATTCTCGTTCCGCAGCTGACGGCGTGCACACCAAAAGAAGCTGAGGAACTGATACTTCACTGGCGTCAACAAGGTGCAACGCTCGCGCAAGCTGTGGATACTTGGGAGCAAGCATTGGAGGACTTTTTCCAAAGCGCTGCAGTCATTTCCAGTCAGTGGTGGCAGTCCATTCAGAAAGCAGACTTCGAACCCATTGCTAATCGCTTGGCATGGGCTGCCCAGAATTCGGATCTCCTCGATCATTGGTTCGAGTACCGTCGCCTACGTTTGCACCTGGTCGACTTAGGGTTCGAGACCGTCGTCGAAACAATCGAAACGCAAAAACTGGCGTCGGAGCACTGCATTGAAGCTTGTTTGCTCGGCCTTCTCGACAGCTGGGCGTTGAAGATTCTTGAGCTCGACCCCGCATTGGGTCAGTTCTCGGGCAAAGAACAAGAAGCCATCCGCGCCCGGTTTGCTGATATAGACGAGCAGCTCAAGCATCTACAACGTGAGCAGGTTTCCTCACGTATCAGTCAGAACAATATTCCCGCTGGCAATAGTCATGGAGCGGTCCGAGACTTTACGCAACTGGCCTTACTGCAACGTGAGGCTGAGAAAAAGACACGGCATGTGCCGATCCGTAGCTTGATGAGCCGTGCATCTGAAGCGCTACAGGGCCTCAAACCTTGCTTCATGATGTCACCAATGGCTGTCGCTCAATATCTGCCAGCAGGTCATGTCGAGTTCGATTTGGTCGTTATGGACGAAGCCTCTCAAATGCGTCCGGAAGAGGCATTGGGTAGCATTGCTCGAGGCAAACAGTTAGTGGTTGTGGGTGACCCGAAACAATTGCCGCCGACAAATTTTTTCTCCCGCAACGGTGGCGATACAGACGCCGATGAAGCCGATGCTTCCTTGGCAGAGGACTCAGAAAGCATTTTGGAAGCCGCCATGCCGTTGTTCAAACTGCGACGTCTACGTTGGCACTACCGGTCCCGTCACGAGAGTTTGATTGCCTTCTCTAACAAAGCCTTCTATGAAAGCAACCTAGTGGTCTACCCATCACCGCACCGCGAATCAACCGAATTTGGCGTCAAGTTTGTCAGAGTACCTCGTGGGCGTTTTGTTGAGCAGCGCAATATCGAAGAGGCTGAGGTTGTCGCCAAGGCAATTGAACACCACCTTACTCACCGCCCTGATGAGTCGTTAGGTGTGGTGGCCATGAACGTTAAGCAGGCTGATCAAATTGAGCGAATGCTTGAGCATCTGGCCAAACAAAGCCCGCAGCTGCAAGTCGCATTGGACCGTAATCAAAGTCAGGATGAGCCACTGTTCATCAAGAACTTGGAAAACGTTCAGGGTGACGAGCGAGATGTTATTTACATCTCCGGCACTTACGGTCCTATGGAAGTAGGTGGCACCGTTCCTCAGCGCTTCGGCCCAATTAACGGTGCTAGCGGATGGCGACGTTTGAACGTGCTGTATACCCGCTCCAAGAAACGTATGCAGGTCTTCTCCTCGTTTGGATCGACCGATGTCTTAGTGACCGGAACCTCTAGCAGAGGCGTTCAGGCACTGCGTGACTTTCTGCACTTCGCCGAATCTGGTCGTATGCCACACATCAAAGAAAATGAGCGCGCCCCTGACAGTGATTTCGAGGTAGCGGTCATGGACATGTTGTCGCGCCATGGCTATCAATGCGAACCCCAGGTTGGCGTAGCGGGATTCTTCATTGATTTGGCTGTCCGTGATCCTGGGCAGCCTGGCCGCTATCTGATGGGTATTGAGTGTGATGGAGCCGCATACCATTCGGCCAAGTCCGCGCGTGACCGTGACCGTCTGCGTCAAAGCGTGTTGGAGCAATTGGGCTGGAGTATTCGCCGTATTTGGTCGGTGGATTGGTTCCGCAATGCCCGTGTGCAAATCGAACCTATTCTCCAGGAGCTTGCACGGTTGCGAACCGAGCCAACTGCAGAGGTAGCGGCGATAGGCGAGGAGTCTGAAGAGGTTTCAATCCAGCACGTGGCAGATGAGCAGAGCGAGCACGCTGAGCGTATTACCCTTGAGGGTAACTACAGCCTGCGCGAGAAGTTGCTCTGGCTTGAAGAAAATGTGATCCGGCCGAATTTGCCAGAGGTTCCTATTAACCAGCGGCTATTGAGGCCTGCGATGCTGGAAGCATTGCTTGAGTTTCTCCCAGCAGACCGTATTGAGTTTCAGCAGATGATTCCTGGATATTTGCGTAACGGCACCCACGGTATGGAAGGGCGATATATCGATGATGTACTGCTTGTGATTGGCGAGCAGTGAGTCAGCTAATAACAGTGGATGTTCAGGCGGCATCAAGGAAGGGTAATGAGTTTCTATATTCGTAAGAGCATCAGAGTAGGGCTGTTTCGTTTCAACCTGTCCCAACAGGGCGTGGGCGTTTCGGTTGGGTTGAAAGGCTTACGCATTGGGACGGGACCTCGGAGTAATTACGTGCATATCGGTCGGGGAGGCCTGTATTACCGGGTTACCCTACCAAGGGCAAACGGTAACCAGCCTTTTATACCTCACATTGACACTACTGTGAAATCTGAGGGTACCCACGCTCCTTTAGTCGAGATCGAATCCGCGGCTGCTTCGAAAATCGTAGATTCATCCTCACGTGATTTGCTCAATGAGATGAATATGAAGCAGGCACGATGGCGGATTTGGCCATGGGTTGGCGTCCTGGGATTGCTCACAGTATTTCTTGGCCTGCGTAGCGGTTGGTCCAATGGCGCTTTATGGGGAGCACTCATCATTGGTTCAAGCCTAACCATTGCCTTTGCGGTACGCGATGCGATGGCTAAGACGGTTGTACTGTTTTACGATTTTGACGACGAGATGGAAGAGGCTTATGAAGCATTGCATAGCAGCGGTCAGCAGGTTTCAGCAGCTTTTGCAGCCTGGCATATCGAGGCCGAAGGTGCCGTTCATGATCGTAAGTATCACGCTGGTGCGAGCAACCTTGTTCGTCGTAAAAAAACGACTATTTCTCGGTCTTCACCTCCTTATGTAAAAACCAATATAGAAACCATCTCCATGGTTGTGGGGCGCCAAACACTGCATTTCTTCCCTGACCGTGTGCTGATTTATGACGAGAAAGGCGTGGGAGCGGTTAGCTATGGAGAGCTGCGGTTACAGGTCAATGCGAAGCAATTTATCGAAAGTGGTCCGCTTCCTAGAGACGCCAAGGTAGTTGATAGGACGTGGCAATTCGTTAACAAAAAGGGCGGCCCCGATCGTAGGTTCAAAAACAATCGTGAGCTTCCTGTTTGTCTTTATGATGAGTTGAAATTTTCTAGCGTGACGGGCATGAATGAGGTTGTACAAATTTCGCGAAATGGTGTGGGAGAGACTTTTGCGAAGGCGATTTTCGACCTCGCGCGGGTGATGCCTTCTGAGCGAGTAGGTTGAGGCGCGTACCTAGTAGTTAAGCGTACTCATTCGTGTGGCTGAGTTGCGGCTTTCATGTCGCTATTGGCGACATATCAATCATCCCATCCAAATTGTGCAGCAGCCTGCTGCCCAATTGCGCCACTCGCCAGAATGGCGTGCGACGGTGGTAAAGTCGCGAAATTCTACCTCGCCAAGGATGTGCCACTTGCCCATAAAAACGGATGTTTGGACCGTCGGTATTGCGCCGAGCAAGCTCCCTCTGAGCCGATTGGTCAGCGAGCAGTTGCTTGAAGACATGATCCTCAACTCGCCAGGCATTCTCTCAGACGAGTGGATGCTGATAGGCAAGCAAGAAAAAACCAGTTCCGGTGGTCGCATTGATCTACTGGCGATAGCCCCCGATGGAAACCTCGTGTTGGTTGAGCTCAAACGCGACCGCACACCTCGGGACGTCGTTGCCCAGACGCTCGATTACGCTGCGTGGGTTCAAGGTTTGCAGCCTAATGAGATCGGCGCGATTTACGAGCGATTCAGGCCAGGGAATACCCTATACGCTGATTTTTTAGCTCGTTTTGGGCGTGTCCTGGACGATGACGAGCTAAATCAAAGCCATCAACTGGTCATTGTCGCTACGGAGCTAGACGCTAGCAGTGAGCGGATTGTTGAATACCTCAGCCAGCGAGATATTCCGATCAACGTGCTGTGCTTTCAGATTTTCCAAATGGGTGACCAGCAACTGTTGAGCCGGTCCTGGCTGCTTGATCCCGTTCAGACGCAAGTGAATGCGGTATCGGCGAGCGAGGGACATAGCGAGCCTTGGAACGGTGAGTTCTATTGCTCGTTTGGGGATTCAACTTCGCGCTCATGGGAGGACGCCAGAGAGTTTGGCTTTATTTCAGGTGGTGGCGGCGCTTGGTATAGCAGAACGTTGCAGCTGCTTTCGCCAGGTGATCGTGTGTGGGTGAACATTCCGCAGCAGGGTTATGTTGGCGTTGGAAGGGTACGCGGAAAGTCGACCCCGGCGAACGAATTCACAGTGACTGTTAACGGTGAGGAGCGTCCGGTGCTTGAGGTTGCCAAGCGTGCGAACTATCACGCTGAGTTTGTGGATGATCCGGAGCGGTGTGATTACTTTGTGTCGGTTGAGTGGTTGGAGACCGTGCCTGCGGGCCAGGCAGTGCGGGAGACTGGGATGTTTGGGAATCAGAATACTATTTGCAGGCCTAGGACGCAGAAGTGGCGGTTGACGATTGAGCGGTTGAAGGAAAGGTTTGCTGATTTTGATCAGGTGGTTGCGAGTATGTTGTAGCGATGCTGCAGAACCCAAAAAGCACGGTAGAGCACGCATTAAAAAGCCGGCTTGTGGCCGGCTTCTCGGGGACTGCTTCAGCTTGTTTTTGACAAACCTCACCAGCCTTCAAATCGCTCAGCCCACGTTGCGTCGGGCTGAATAGTAGGGCATCCGCGGGAACTCCTCCGCTTCGCCAGGCAAGGTGGATAGCGCGAAGCCAACCCCTGCCAAATGTGGGCGGCATGATACCCATATTCACTTCAAATGCCCACCTCAGGATCTGATTTAGAGCCTTCCCAGCCCAATAAATGCTCATCCAGCGGCACGGGCGGCCTGCGGTTATTCAACGTGGACCACCAGAACACCCAGCCCACGATCTGGAAGTTCTGTTCGAAGCGCTGTTCGTACGTCAGGTACTCGTCGGGATGTTCGCTGGCATTGTGGCTGCGCATGCGCAAACCGCCTCCCGGTCGGTTGTAGAGGTATTTGATGCGCAGCATGCCGTCGTGTTCTACCGCGTAGATTTCGCCGTCGATGATTTGGGTGCGGCCTCGGTCGATGGCGAGGGTGGCGCCTTGTTGGATGATGTCGATCATGCTGTTGTCGACCATGTAGGCGCCCAGGGCGCGGTCGGGTTTTACGTTGAGAGCCTGGAGGGTGTGCAGGGTGATGCGGACGCATTCGGTGGAGGTGAATGAGGGGTGGAGGTCGATCTCCACGTCGATTTTTCCTGGGGGGCAGGCGGGGTCTGCGAGGTAGTTACCGCGTCCTTCGCGGGTGGGTGCGGGCAGTCCTTTTCGGGTGTCCGGGCCTTCCAGCAGGAAGTTGGCCGGTGGGTGCTTGGGGCCTTCGCCGGTGCGCAGCCAACGGCTGGAGATGCACAGCAGTTCTGCGATCTCGTTGAGTCGGCCCATGGGTACACCGCGCTTGAACCAGTTGTTCACGTGTTGAGGCGTGACACCACGGTTCTTGGCGAAGTCGGAGGCGGAAAGATGAACTTCCCGTAGTAGCGCTTTTAAACGATCACCTGATGTATTCATAAACGCAGAGTTTACTGGCCGGAATTACAGATCAAATAAACCATGCGTTGAGTTGCGCGTGTAGGCCTTTGCTTAGTTGTAGCCTAATACGTCGTATTAAAGAGTCAGTTAAACGTTGTTTATAAAATGTTGAACTTGTCGTTTAATTTTTCCCACAAAAAAGCCCCGAATGATCGGGGCTTTTTCAATTGCCGAAGCAATGAGGAGCGGGTATCAGCCTTTGTAGGCAGCGACCGACTTCAGGATCTCGGCGCGGGCGGCGTCTGCGTTGCCCCAACCGTCGATCTTCACCCATTTGCCTTTTTCGAGGTCTTTGTAGTTCTCGAAGAAGTGCTTGATCTGTTCCAGCAGCAGTGGCGGCAGGTCGGTGTATTCCTTCACGTCCACGTACAGCTGGGACAGCTTGTCGTGTGGAACCGCGATCACTTTGGCGTCGCCGCCGCCGTCGTCGGTCATGTTCAGGATACCGACCGGGCGTGCGCGGATAACCGAGCCTGGGGTAACCGGGTAAGGGGTCACGACCAGCACGTCGAGGGGGTCACCGTCGTCAGCCAGGGTGTTGGGGATAAAACCGTAGTTGGCCGGGTAGAACATCGGGGTGGCCATGAAACGGTCAACGAACAGGCAGTCGCTGTCTTTGTCGATTTCGTATTTGATCGGCGCGTGGTTGGCCGGAATCTCGATGGCGACGTAGATGTCGTTCGGCAGGTCTTTGCCAGCCGGAATCTTGCTGTAGCTCATTGGGCGTTGCCCCCGTTAATTGGCCAAGAAACTTGGCCGGATTGGCCTAAAAGTGGCGGCGATTATAGGCACATTCCGCCGCCGATGCCATGCGCCAGACGTCGTACGGTCATTCGCCTTGCGGCTGATAACGCGGGTCGCTGGCTTGCAGGTGGGTGAGGCGGGCCAGGGGATCCTGGCGATAAAAGCGGCTGAGTTGGGCGTACACCTGGGGATAATGGCTGACCAGTAAATCCGGGGCGCTGAAAAAATATTCGCTGGTGACGGCAAAGAATTCCGCGGGGTTTTCGGCGGCGTAGGGGTCGATCTCGGTGTCGGCGTCCGGGTTGGCGTCCAACTGTCGGTTGAGGTCGTCGTAGGCGCTCTGCATCACGCTGGCCCATTCCTGCACGCGCATGTCGTTGTGCAGCGGCGGCAGGCCATTGGCGTCGCCGTTGAGCATGTCGAGTTTGTGTGCCAGTTCGTGGATGACCAGGTTGTAGCCTTCCCAATTGCCGCTGGCGAGCACGCCGGGCCAGGCGAGGATGACCGGGCCTTGTTGCCAGGCTTCGCCGCTGTGCTCGCCGTCCCATTCGTGTTCGATGCCGCTGCTGTCGCGATGACGCTGGGGGCTGACGAAGTCGTCGGGGTACAGCACGATTTCGTGGAAACCCTGGTACCAGTCGAGGTCGCCGAGGTTCATCAGCGGCAGTTGCGCCTGGGCGGCGAGCAGCAGGCGTTGTTCCTGGTGCAGTTCGACGCCGGGCAAGGCAGTGAGGTGTTTCTCGGCGAGGAACACCACACAGGCTTCGCGCAGCCACTGGTCCTGCTCGGCGGTGAGGCCGTCGAGGAAGGTCAGGTGGTGGCGCACCCGCTGCCAGGTGTCATCGGCAATTGGGTGCTTGGCCAGTAAGCGCTGGCGACGCCAGGCGCTGAGAGACCACATGGGCGCTTACTGCGACTTGGCTTGGGACGACGCGCGACCAAAACGGCTGCGGAACACGCCAATGATCATCGGCACCAGCGACAGCAGGATGATGAACACCACCAGCAGCGACAGGTTTTTCTTGATGAACGGCACGTTACCGAAGAAGTAGCCCAGGGTCACCAGGCCGCCGACCCAGAGGATGGTGCCCAGCACGCTGAAACCGAAGAAGCGCGCGTATGGCATTTTCGCGATGCCGGCCACGAACGGTGCAAAGGTGCGCAGGATCGGCAGGAAGCGCGCCAGCGTCACGGTTTTGCCGCCGTGCTTGTCGTAGAAGTCGTGGGTTTTTTGCAGGTAGTCGCGACGGAAGATTTTCGAGTTCGGGTTGTTGAACAAGCGTTCGCCCACCGTTCGCCCAATCACGTAGTTGGTGCTGTCACCCAGGATGGCCGCCAGCATCAGCAGGCCGCCCAGCAATACCGGGTCCATGCCACCACCTGCCGCCACGGCGCCGGCGATGAACAGCAACGAATCACCTGGCAGGAACGGCATGACCACCAGGCCGGTTTCGCAAAAGATGACCAGAAACAGAATGGCGTAGATCCACGGACCGTAATTGGTTACCAGCAGGTCGAGGTAAACGTCGAGATGCAGGATAAGGTCGAGCGGGTTGAAATCCATGGATGGCACCTGTGTGAATGGCCCGGCTCAGCAGGCCTGTGCGGAAGCTCGGGTTAATAAGGCTACAAGTGTATGCCGCATTTCTTACAACCCTGAAAGGTCCGCATTATACGGATTGGGAGGTGAAAAGCGTGTTGGTTTTGTAGCGGGGGATGTCGTGCAAAGGCATTCGCAGGCTCAACATTATCTGTAGGCGCTGGCTTGCCGGTGATAGCAGGCACCTCGGTGTATCAGCTGAGACCGAGATGATCCTATCGCCGGCAAGCCGGCTCCTACAGAAGCCTGCGTCGACATTAGATGGGGTGTTGGATCAATCTTCGCTGATCGGCAGCGTGTAGTTCTTGAACTCGGTGTCTTCGCGGAACCCGATCGACTCATAGGTCTTCTGCGCCACTTCGTTGTCGCTGCTGGTCGACACGCGCAGCCGTACCGCGTGGGTCTCCTTGGCCATTTTCTTCGCCGTGCGCATCAGGTTGTCCGCCACCAGTTGCCGGCGGGCGTCTTCGGCCACGTAGATGTCATTGAGGATCCACACGCGCTTGAGCGACAGCGACGAAAAGCTCGGGTAGAGCTGGCAAAACCCCAGCAATTTCTTGTCATCGTCATCCGCCAGGGCCAGGTAAATCACCGATTCCTTGCGGCGCAGGCGCTTTTCCAGGAAGGCCCGCGATGAGTCCGGAAAGGGCAGGGCGCCGTAGAACTCACGGTATTTGACGAACAGCGGGGTCAACAGGTCCAGGTGTTCCAGGGTCGCTTGAGTAATCCGCATGCCAGGCCTCAACTTCCAAATGGGGGATGACCACACAAGCGGCCGTGACTCGATGCTGCCTAATGGCGCGAAAAAGCGCAATCGTGCAGCGTTCAGTCATCCGGTGAACTGAGCAGGAAATTGCCTTTCATCAGGTCCGGATCATCCGATTCGATGGTCTGAACCTGCGCCTCGTCCTTGAGATTGACCCCCGACAGCTGCCGACGACACGCCTCTCGCATCAAGTAAAGCAGGCGGTGGGCGGCCATGCCGTAGCTCAAGCCTTCCAGGCGCACATTGGAGATGCAGTTGCGGTAGGCGTCGGTGAGACCCACCTTGGGGTTGTAGGTGAAATACAGGCCCAGGCTGTCCGGCGAACTGAGGCCGGGCCGTTCGCCGATCAGAATGACGGTCATCTTGGCCCCCAGTAACTGGCCCACTTCATCCGCCACCGCCACGCGGCCCTGTTCCACCAGGATGACCGGCGACAAGGACCAACCGTCAGCGCTGCTCTGTTCCTCCAGGCGTGTCAGAAACGGCAAGGTGTGTTTATGCACCGCCAGTGCCGACAGGCCATCAGCGACCACGACCGCCAAGTCCAAGCCGCCGGGGTTGGCCGATGCATGATCGCGCAGCAACTGGGCCGACTCATCGCTCAAGCGCCGCCCCAGGTCCGGGCGTTGCAGGTACATGTGACGGTCGGTGGCGGCACTGTGCAGCAACAGGCTGTCACGCCCACGCTCGGCCAACTGGCTACTGAGGCCTGCGTGGTCGAAGGGCAAATGCACCGCGTCCCGCGCCTGGGCGTGGGCGAACTGGAAATCCAGCTGCGCGCTGGTGGGGATGCTGGTGCCGGTGCGGCCCAGGGCAATACGGGCTGGCGTCAGGCGGCGCAGTTCCAGCCAAGGGTTGTCAGGCAGGTCGAGTTGCACAGGCGGCTCCTTCATCCCAATTGCGCCAAGGCTTGGCGAAACGCCGGTGGCAAGCTGTTGCCGAAGCGCACCTTGCCGTCGGCTTGCGTGAAGATGCCCATCTTGGCCAGCCACTGTTCAAACTCCGGTGCCGGCTTTAAACCCAATGTTTGGCGGGCGTACAGGGCGTCGTGGAACGAAGTGGTCTGGTAGTTGAGCATGATGTCGTCGGAGCCGGGGATGCCCATGATGAAGTTGATCCCGGCCACGCCCAGCAGGGTCAGCAGGGTGTCCATGTCATCCTGGTCGGCTTCGGCGTGGTTGGTGTAGCAGATGTCGCAGCCCATGGGCACGCCGAGCAGTTTGCCGCAGAAGTGGTCTTCGAGGCCGGCGCGGATGATCTGCTTGCCGTTGTACAGGTACTCGGGGCCGATAAATCCTACGACTGTATTTACCAGGAACGGTTTGAAGTGCCGGGCCACCGCATAAGCGCGGGTTTCGCAGGTTTGCTGGTCGACACCGAAGTGCGCGTTGGCCGACAAGGCGCTGCCCTGGCCGGTTTCGAAGTACATCAGGTTCTGGCCCAGGGTGCCGCGATTGAGGCTCAGCCCCGCTTCGTAACCTTCCTGCAGCACGCTCAGGCTGATGCCGAAACTGGCATTGGCGGCCTCGGTGCCGGCGATCGACTGGAACACCAGGTCCAGCGGCACGCCACGGTTGATGGCCTCGATGGAGGTGGTGACGTGGGTAAGTACGCAGGCCTGGGTCGGGATCTCGTAGCGCTGGATGATCGCGTCGAGCATCTCCAGCATGGCGCAGATCGAGGCGATGCTGTCGGTGGCCGGGTTGATGCCGATCATGGCGTCGCCGTTGCCGTACAACAGGCCATCGAGAATGCTCGCGGCGATGCCCGCCGGTTCGTCCGTCGGGTGGTTGGGCTGCAGCCGTGTGGATAAGCGCCCGCGCAGGCCCATGGTGCCGCGAAACTGCGTGACCACGCGGATCTTCTGCGCCACCAGCACCAGGTCCTGCACGCGCATGATCTTGGACACGGCGGCGGCCATCTCCGGTGTCAGCCCAGGCGCCAAGGCGCGTAGGGAATGTTCATCGGCCGCGTCGCTGAGCAGCCAGTCGCGCAAGCCGCCGACGGTCAGGTGGCTGACCACGCTAAACGCCTGTTTATCGTGGGTGTCGATGATCAGTCGGGTGACTTCATCGCTTTCATAGGGGATCAGCACTTCTTCCAGGAAGTGTTTGAGCGGGATATTTGCCAACGCCATCTGCGCCGCCACGCGTTCACCGTCGTTCTGTGCGGCGACGCCGGCGAGAAAGTCCCCGGAGCGGGCGGGGCTGGCCTTGGCCATCACGTCCTTGAGGCTGTCGAAGCGGTAGGTTTGAGCACCCACCGCGTGAGAAAAACTTGCCATACAGTGTCTCCTTGGCGACGCAGGCACGCGCCTGCGTCGAGGTTTACGGCTATCAGTGCAAGGCGGCCTCTGCGGCCTGGATCGCCGCGAATTCCTCTTCGGGCGTGCCCGCTACCAAGTGATGCCGGCTGTAGAAAGCAAAGTAAGCAATTAATACTCCATAGATGATCGCGGCGCCAATCACCACCCGTGGATCCACCAGAAAGCCCGCCACCACGGCCACGCAGGCCAGTACCAGGGCAATGCCGGAGGTGAAGATGCCGCCCGGCGTGCGGTACGGACGGTCCATTTTGGGGCGACGGATGCGCAGGGTGATGTGCGCGGCCATCATCAGCACGTAGGAAATAGTCGCACCGAACACCGCCACCAGGATCAGCAAGTCACCCTGGCCGGTCAGCGACAGGCCAAAGCCGATGATGCCGGGGATCACCAAGGCCAGCACGGGCGCCTTGCTCTTGTTGGTCTGGGACAGTTTGCGCGGCAGGTAACCGGCGCGGGACAGTGCGAAGATCTGCCGCGAATAAGCGTAGATAATCGAGAAAAAGCTCGCGATCAGCCCGGCCAGGCCAACCAGGTTGACGAAGCCGCCCATCCAGGTCGAGCCGCCATAGGACAAGGCCAGCGCCTCCACCAGCGGGTTGCCGGACTTGATCAGCGCATAAGTGCCGGCGCCGCCCGGTGCGATCACCAGGATCAGCAAGGCAAAACTGGTCAGCACCACAATGGCGCCGATCAGGCCGCGCGGCAGGTCGCGCTTGGGGTTCTTGGTTTCTTCGGCGGCCAGGGGCACGCCTTCTACGGCGAGGAAGAACCAGATGGCATAGGGAATCGCCGCCCACACACCCACGTAGCCAAACGGCAGGAAGGTGCTGGCGCCCTTGGCTTCGGTCACCGGGATGTCCAGCAGGTTGGCGACATTAAAGTGCGGCACCATCGACACCAGGAACACGCCCAGGGCAATCGCGGCCACGGCAGTAATCACAAACATCAACTTCAAGGCTTCGCCGACGCCGAAGATGTGGATGCCGATAAAGATGATGTAGAACGCCAGGTAGATCATCCAGCCGCCGATGCCGAACAGCGACTCGCAATACGCGCCGATGAACACCGCGATGGCGGCGGGCGCGATGGCGTATTCGATCAGGATCGCGGTGCCGGTGAGGAACCCGCCCCAGGGCCCGAAGGCGCTGCGGGCAAAGCCGTAGCCACCGCCGGCGGTGGGGATCATGGAAGACAGTTCGGCCAGGGAAAAACACATGCACAGGTACATGGTGGCCATCAGCAAAGTGGCGAGGAACATCCCGCCCCAGCCGCCTTGGGCCAGGCCGAAGTTCCAACCGGCGTAGTCGCCGGAGATCACGTAGGCGACGCCAAGGCCGACCAGCAGCACCCAGCCGGCAGCACCTTTTTTCAATTCGCGTTGTTGGAAGTAGTCGGTGCCGACTTTTTCGAAGTCGACGGAGGATCCAGTGGGTTCGCTAGGCATTGGAAAGTACCTTCCATTCTTATTGTTTTTAACTCGGCCTCTGTGTGCCGAATGAGGTAGCAGCTACTTGCGAAGTTCAAATGTGGGAGCTGGCTTGCCTGCGAAAGCGTTTGGTCAGCCAACACCTACTTGGCTGATACACCGCTTTCGCAGGCAAGCCAGCTCCCACACTTGATCTCATTTCAGGTGGAGAGCGGGTCGCCTGCTAGGAGGCTAAGTTAGAAGAAGCCCAGCGGATTAATGTCGTAGCTCACCAGCAAGTTCTTGGTCTGCTGGTAGTGATCCAACATCATCTTGTGCGTTTCACGCCCCACGCCGGACTTCTTGTAACCGCCGAACGCGGCGTGCGCCGGGTACAGGTGGTAGCAGTTGGTCCACACGCGGCCCGCCTTGATCGCCCGGCCCATGCGGTAGGCGCGGTTGATGTCGCGGGTCCACACCCCGGCGCCCAGGCCGAACTCGGTGTCGTTGGCAATGGCCAGGGCCTCGGCTTCGTCCTTGAAGGTGGTGATGCTCACCACCGGGCCGAAGATTTCTTCCTGGAACACGCGCATTTCGTTGGTGCCCTTGAGCAGGGTCGGCTGGATGTAATAGCCGCCAGCCATATCACCGGTGAGCTTCTCGACCTTGCCGCCGGTGAGCAGTTGCGCGCCTTCGCCCTTGGCGATTTCCAGGTAGGACAGGATCTTGTCGAACTGCTGCTCGGACGCCTGGGCGCCGACCATGGTGTCGGTGTCGAGCGGGTCGCCACGTTTGATCGACTCGATCTTCTTCATCACGACTTTCATGAAGTCGTCGTAGATCGACTCTTCCACCAGCGCGCGGGAAGGGCAGGTGCACACTTCGCCCTGGTTGAAGAACGCCAGCACCAGGCCTTCGGCTGCCTTTTCGATGAACGAAGGTTCGGCTTTCATGATGTCGGCGAAGAAGATGTTCGGCGACTTGCCGCCCAGTTCCACGGTGGATGGAATGATGTTCTCGGCCGCCGCATGCATGATGTGCGAGCCCACGGGCGTGGAGCCGGTGAAGGCAATCTTGGCAATGCGCTTGCTGGTCGCCAGCGCTTCGCCGGCTTCCTTGCCGAAACCGTGCACCACGTTCAGCACGCCCGGTGGCAGCAGGTCGCCGATCACTTCCAGCAGCACGTTGATGCCCAGCGGGGTTTGCTCGGCAGGCTTGAGCACCACGCAGTTACCGGCGGCCAGGGCCGGGGCGAGTTTCCATGCGGCCATCAGCAGCGGGAAGTTCCACGGGATGATCTGGCCAACCACGCCCAGTGGTTCGTGGAAGTGGTAGGAGGCGGTGTGTTCGTTGATCTCGGCGCTGGTGCCTTCCTGCGCGCGGATGCAGCCGGCGAAGTAGCGGAAGTGGTCGGCTGCCAGCGGGATGTCGGCGTTGAGGGTTTCACGCACGGCCTTGCCGTTGTCCCAGGTTTCGGTGATGGCCAGCAGTTCGAGGTTCTGTTCGATGCGGTCGGCGATCTTCAGCAGGACCAGCGAGCGGTCCTGGGCCGAGGTTTTGCCCCAGGCGTCAGCGGCGGCGTGGGCGGCGTCCAGTGCTTTGTCGATGTCTTTGGCGGTGGAACGCGGGAACTCGGCGATAGGCTTGCCGTTGACCGGAGAGGTGTTGGTGAAATAGTTGCCATCGACCGGCGCAACGAATTCGCCACCGATGTAGTTGCCGTACTTGGCCTTGAACGAAACGATGGCGCCTTCAGTACCGGGGTGTGCGTAACGCATGGTGGGTATCTCCTGGCTCTTATGTTTATTGGGAGTGCAGCGCAACGAGCGCGTTATAAAGCGTAGAGCAAAGGTTGGGCCACTGCTTTGCGGGCCAGGTAAATCAAGGGTTTAGGGTTTGTTGCAAGGCGTTGCTGTACCAAGGGTGGTACAGGCGGTGTGACAGTTTGTGCCACCTTTGATACAGCCGGTGACCGGTGAGTCTGCCCGGGATTGCAATGGCTGGAGGCCTGGGGGATGCTGGGCGTTCTCACGCAGGGAGAATAATAAGAAATGCACAACGATCATTTTAGTCGCCATGCCCAGCAAGTCCTCACCGTGGCCCATGGTCGCGACCCATCCAGCGATCCCTCCATCGCCCGCTCCTGGCTGCGTTGTCTGGAGGACTATCACCTCGACCCTGCGCAAACCATTGCCCCCACCGTGCTGGAACACGGGCGCCTGCTGGAAAGCCGCGAGCGCCTGCAACAGGTGCTGCATATCGCCGGCAGTGAGATGAACAGCCTGCACCAGCAGCTCTCGGGCGCCGGCCATGCGGTGTTGCTGACCGATGCGCGGGGCGTGATTCTCAACTGTGTCACCGCGCCGTCCGAGCGCAAGATCTTCGAACGCGCCGGGCTGTGGCTGGGCGCCGATTGGAGCGAGGCGTGCGAAGGCACCAACGGCATCGGCACCTGCCTGGTGGAGCGCCAGTCCCTGACGATTCACCGTGATGAGCATTTTCGTGGCCGGCACACCGGGCTGACCTGTTCGGCCAGCCCGGTGTTCGACCCCCATGGTGATTTGCTGGCGGTGCTGGATGTGTCATCCGCACGGGAGGCGGTGTCGCGTCAGAGCCAGTTTCACACCATGGCGCTGGTCAATCTGTCGGCGAAGATGATCGAGAGTTGTTACTTCCTGCGGCATTTTGAAAACCACTGGTTGCTGCGTTTTCATTTGCAGGCCGAGTCGGTGGGGTTGTTCAGCGAAGGGCTGTTGGCGTTCGACGGTGAAGGCCGGATCTGCGCGGTCAACCAGAGCGCGATGAACCTGCTGGGGCAACTGCGCGGCGGTTTGCTGGGGCAACCGGTGGAAGCGTTTTTCGATTGCTCCCTGGACCAACTGCTCGGTCGAGCCAGCGCCAATGCCACGGCCAGTTGGCCGCTGCGCACCCGTGATGGACGGCCACTGTTCGCCGCATTGCGCGGTCAGTCTCGCAGCGTGCCTGCCCCCATGGCCAAGCCGGTGCCGCCTCAGTTGTCCGGCATTTGCCTGAGCGATCCGGCGCTGCAAAATGACTTTCGCAAAGCGCTGCGGGTGTTTGAGCGTGATGTGCCACTGCTCATCAATGGCGAAACCGGCTCCGGTAAAGAAGCCTTCGCCAAGGCTGTGCACCGCGCCAGTCAGCGCACCGATAAAGCGTTTGTAGCGCTCAATTGCGCCGCCATTCCGGAAAGCCTGATTGAAAGCGAGTTATTCGGCTATCGTGGCGGCAGTTTCACTGGTGCCCTCAAGGATGGCATGCGCGGTAAGCTCCAACAGGCCGACGGTGGCACTCTCTTCCTTGACGAAATCGGCGATATGCCACTGGCTTTGCAGACCCGTCTATTAAGGGTGCTGGAGGATCGCCTAGTGGTCCCCATCGGGGGCGAGCCTCAAGCCGTGGATGTCCGGGTTATCAGCGCCACGCACCGTAATTTGCATGAGCGCGTGCGGGACGGCAGCTTCCGCGAAGACCTGTATTACCGTCTTAACGGCCTGGAAATCGGCTTGCCGGCGTTACGCGAGCGCAGTGACAAGTCGCAACTGCTGGACTTCCTCCTGGGGGAGGAGGCCGGTGAGCAACCGGTCAGTGTGGAGCCCGCAGCGCGCGAGGCATTGCTGGCCTTCGCCTGGCCGGGCAATGTTCGTCAGTTGCGCACGGTATTGCGCACACTGGTGGCACTCAGCGATGACGGACGGATAGGGTTGTTGGATCTGCCCGCTATGGTGCAATGCCCCCCTGTTCAACACGCCAGCGAGTCACCCCTCGATGATGCCGAACGACAGACGTTGCTGACGGCATTAGAGCAACGGCACTGGCATATGACGTACACGGCGCAAGCGCTGGGTATAAGTCGTAATACGCTTTATAGGAAATTGCGCAAGTATAAAATCAAACGGCCTGTGGCGGTATCCAGTTAATGTAAGTGTGCCCTGAAGTAACGCTGTCTAACTCGGGTAGTGGCGATTTATCTAATAGGCTGTGGCTTGTACAGGCTGCAGGGAACTGTTTTGCTGCCGGTGACCACGTAATGAACAGAAGTCATAAGGCTTCGCTATTGGGTTTAATACCTGTTTATTATGAGGTGACGATATGCCGCTAATCAAACCACCCCCCGCTCACTTGCCCAAACCTCCGCCGGTGCCGCCTAAAGCGATTCCGCATTACGCGCCTCCAGGCAGTTCTTATAATAAGCAAGGGCAACTGGTCAATAAACAAGGTCAGTTACTCAATGACAAAGGACAGGCGGTTAATAAACAAGGTCATCTGATTAATTCGAATAACCAGCGGATCAATGCACAGGGGCAGCGGGTTAATAACAGTGGTCAGGCGATCGATAATAAGGGCCGTTTGATCAATGAAAAGGGGCATTTGATAAATACCCAAGGCAAGCTTATCAATGAGAAAAATCAACTCGTCGATACCCAAGGCCGCTTGGTCGATCACTCGGGCCGCTTGGTCAATACTGAGGGGCACTTGGTCGATAGGGACGGAAAGCGCGTCAATCGAGAAGGCTTTCTGATTGATAGCACTGGAAGACCGCTCGATAAGAACGGCAAGGTAGCAAGGGATAAGGCCAGTGCCGTCAAGGGCAATAACGAACCTCATGAACATCTGCTTCCGCCCACAATCAGCCAAAAGGTCCTCGATTGGAAGAACAAAGTGCCAGCGCCCGCTGCTACGCCTAAAATGACGATTGCGGAAGCCACGACCCGGATGATGAATGCCGAAAAAATGGTCAAGTCGGGCGTGATTCCATCGTCGCCATCTGCGGCGCGTGTCGCGCGCGATGCAGCGATCAGTGCTGGGATAACAGGGGTGGTGTCTGCGCCAATTAACATTGGGGCATATGCTGGGTCTACGGCCGCTTCCGAACAAATCAAGGCTTCGTATCTGCCTCAACCCATGATTCCGCCGACGCCCAGCGGGAAGTCAGTGGTCGAACGTCCAGAGGCGCCGGCGACCCCTGACCTCGATAAGCTCTATGCGAGAATGAATGAGGCTCAGGTCCTGGCGTTCACGGTGTCCAATCAGTCGATGGCGCTCAAGTTTGGGGATACCGAAACGGGATTCGTGCCGAATCAAAACTGGTCAAAAGATCCGCTTGAGCGTATGACCCAACTTGAGAACCTATTGGACTTCGCTGAACAGCATACGAAGGAAGTTGCCAACCAATATGAAGTTTTCTTCAAACCTCATCTGGCTATTGAACCCGCTGCCCAAGGGCTTGACGGACTGGAAAGTCGTATGGACACACTCGAGGCACGAATAGCCAAGCTGAATAAGGCACAGGCTGATATCTTGCTAAAAATGGACAAGCCTGCCAGTAAAGAGTGAACGGCTCAGTGCAGGATTTCGCTGTTGGCTTTTGCAGTGCATGTTAATTTCTCAGCGTCGATAGGGGAGGTATAGTCGACGGTCATTGGTGATAAGCCTGACGCTGAATGGAGTATCTGTGACAGGCTTTTCTGAAACATTGCCCGGTAACGCGCAATCGCTTTCGGAGGTGTCGCTATGATTTCCAATTATCTGGATTCATCACGTTTTATGTCGCTCTACCCTCAGTCTGAATCGCCGATAGATAATAAGTTTGAGGGTGCAACTCCTCCCGATATATCCAAAACTTCCCCCCCTTCACGCTATCGACGCAGTGCAGCGTCTTCTTCATCTTCACACGTGGCTGATTATGGTGGGCTGCTAACTAAAGACGTCCCTTTGGCGGCTGACGCCCAGGCCAAATTACGCCAGATAGTTGCCACTTGGAAAGCCGCTCAACCGAAAGTAAGCACTGATGACACCAGCGGTGTGCCGAGCCTTATCGAACGCTTGCGGCTTACCCTTCCTGAACCTTTACGGTCTGGTAAGGATGAACCTGAAAAAACCCTTAAAGCCATTCTCGATTCTCCAGAAGGTCTTGCGTTGGCCAGGTTACTCCAGGACAGCATCGACGCAGTACCCACGGCTACCAGCCTGCAGGAAGTACTGCTTAGCGCGCTATTGTTGGATGTGGATTCGGCAGGAGGCCTGGAGCGTAATAATCTGGCTGGGTACTCGTTGCGTCAGCCAGACAACTGGGGTTACAGCGCTGCGCAAATTGTCACGCGTTTTGAGGCGCATCTGGCCACCCGGTTCGGCGAAGCCAATGCCAAAATCATCGCTTTTCAACTGTTGTCGGTGTCCGCCCCCGAGTTTCTGGTAAAGGATCTGCCCTCGGCGCTGGTGTATGGTTCCCACCAATGGGCCACCTTCAGTGCAGCGGTGGCTCGCCAAGAGGCGAGTGACCCGGGATCGACGTCTACGAAAACCTATGCGCAGATCATGAAAGACGATGAGATAGCGCCTGTTTCGGAGCTTGAAAAGCGTCAGCAACAACTCGCTCAGATGACGGCCGTTATCGACTGGGGTATTGCCAACGGCGTCATTGTTGAAAAAAGTGATGATGCGTACCCCCCCCAGGAAGTCGAAAGCGCATTGAAGGCCATGCAAGCACAGCATAAGGCTTTGGCTGATTCCATTGATGCGCTGTCCACGCCGATGCCAACCCGACGAGAGTTGGCCCTCGTTGAGCTGCGGCGCGTGTATGGCGTCGAAAATGAAGCTTTTTTTGAGCAGAAGCTGCTGGCGAATATCCCACCGGGGTCGCCTGGCCGAAAAGCCTATTCGCTGCTGGATATTTACATGTCAGGCGACCTGGGTAAGCACTTCTGGATATCCAGCGACCTTGACTTCAATACCGTGAAAGTGAATGTAGGCTTTCCGAAGTTGCCAAACATCAAACAACAGTTTGATGAAAGCTTCGACAAATACACCCAAGGGCTCAAAGACGGTTTTGCCGCGCAGTTCAAATATCAGCTCTCATTGCTCCCGCTCGATGACCGGCGGCTGATTGAGTACGGCAAGGTCACGACATTCACCCTCCAGAAGCCCAATGCCAATCAGGGCCCGGTCAGCGTTGATCATAAAATTCAAGCGTATATACGCAGCGGCGCGGTACTTATCAGGGCTGAACGTGATGGGACGGTTTGTCATTATCTGTATTCACCGGCGATGGGCCGAATCATCAAGGATGCCGACCCTTCCAGGCCTGGCCTGCAGTTTCCAGGCTCTCGTTTGTACTTCTCGATGTCGCTGCCTGATTCGCCGGGCGGTAAAGAACCGTCGGTCACTATCCTGTGGAGCACAGTCGGTAGTACATCGCCGAAAAACGACCCGGTAGACTTTTCCGCCTATCGTATCTACCCCTCCAAATCGTTGGAGGCCGGTATACCCGGAAAGCATCCCGCCCCGCCGGCGACTTTTTTTTCGCCTAAAACCGATGAATTGTCAGCCGCTGTCGGTGCTTATTTCACGCGAGGCTTGGATGAGGCGAAAACAACAGCCAATGGCAGCACAGAGCAAGAGCGGGAAAGCGCGCGTTCAGAGGCCGTCAAGGCGTTCTTTTTAGGATTGATTCCTTTCTACAATGCGGTTGAAAGTTTTATAAATGGCAGGCCCGCTGAAGGTTTTTTCAATTTAGTGCTGGATTTGTTTGGCTTTTTTATTCCGGGGCTAAAAGGCGGGCTCCAAGGCGTCAAGTACGGTGTTAGAGCCGGATTGGGTACAACGCTGAACTTCATCAAGGGGTTTGGCAAGGCCGGCGTGAAGGCGCTTAACCCTCTAGCAGATATTTATGACGTGGGCCGTGGTGTATTTAAATTGGGTAAGGCAGGCTTTAAAAAAGTCAGCCGTCTTGGCGGGCGCGGCGGCAGTTTTGATCTTCCCCAAGTAGGCAACAATCACGGGATTGCCGAAGGCCTCTACAGGCCGTTGGGCGCTAATGGCGATGCGGTTAACGTCATCGCCGTGGAGCGCAACGGAAAATGGTATGCCTTCGACCCTGTGACTCAAACGCCATACGGCGCGCCATTGAAGGGCTTTGCCCGGCACTCTCCTTCCGCTTCTGTCGGTCCGTTCGAGCGCCGGGTAACTGAGGCGGTGACCGATGCTGGCTTAGACGCTGCTATCATTGAGATGCAAATTGCTTTCCAAAAACACTACGAGCGTCCTGCCGCACCTGACGGCGGTGTTAACCCCGGCGACGTAGAAGTAGTGGACCTGGGGCCGATAGTTGCACCCGTTGACCCCGCCCTTCGAGCTCGTCTCGACGCTGCAACGCGGGGCGCCAGTGAGTTGGGTACGTTGTCGTTGCAATTGGCGCCGGGTGTTGTGGTAGACATCCCGAAATGGTCCAGCGAACCGCTGCAGGTCGTCGACCAGTTGGAGGCTTTCCTGGCGTTGCTCGAGGAGCTCACCATTGATCTTGCACAGGCTTATGAGGTTTTTTTCAAACCGTACAAACACGAAGCCTCCGTCAGTCAGGGCAACGGCGGCGTTGCGGATCGACTGAATACAATTGAGAAAAAAATAGCTGCCATACGTGACGCGCTGACGAAGGTGCCAGCACCGCATAAACAAGCCGTCGCATAGCGTGGGCGGCTCACCTAAAGAGTGCGATTTCCCCCGCCCTGCGCTAACCTGCCTCGATGTTTTACGAGGTCGACTATGCACATTCATATTCTCGGTATTTGCGGCACGTTCATGGGCTCGATGGCGGTTCTGGCCAAAGAACTGGGTCATCACGTCACCGGCTCCGATGCCAACGTCTACCCGCCCATGAGCACGCAGTTGCAGGCTCAGGGCATTGAGTTGACCCAAGGCTACGACCCGTCGCAGTTCGACCCGGTACCGGACCTAGTGGTGATCGGCAATGCCATGTCGCGGGGCAACCCAGCGGTCGAATATGTGCTCAACAAAGGTTTGCCTTATGTGTCTGGCCCGCAGTGGCTGGCCGACCACGTGCTGCAAGGCCGCTGGGTACTTGCTGTCGCCGGCACTCACGGCAAGACCACCACCAGCAGCATGCTGGCCTGGGTGCTTGAGCATGCGGGCATGAGCCCGGGCTTCCTGATTGGCGGCGTGCCGCAGAATTTCTCGGTGTCGGCGCGCTTGGGCGACACACCGTTTTTTGTGATCGAAGCGGATGAATACGACAGCGCCTTCTTCGACAAGCGCTCCAAGTTCGTTCACTACCGCCCGCGTACAGCGATCCTGAACAACCTTGAGTTCGATCACGCCGACATCTTCCCCGACCTGCCGGCCATCGAGCGGCAGTTCCACCACTTGGTGCGCACCATTCCAAGCGAAGGCCTGGTGATCCACCCGACCACCGAGCCTGCCCTGCAGCGTGTGATCGAGATGGGCTGCTGGACCCCGGTGCAAACCACCGGCGCGGGCGGGCAGTGGCAGGTCAAGCTGCTCAGCGAAGACGGTTCCCGTTTTGAAGTGCTGTTCGAAGGCGAGGCCCAAGGCATTGTCGAGTGGGACATGACTGGCCAGCACAACGTCGCCAACGCCTTGGTCACCCTGGCGGCTGCGCGGCATGTGGGCGTGGTGCCGTCCATGGGCATCGCCGCGCTCAGCGCGTTCAAGAGCGTGAAGCGGCGCATGGAAAAAGTCGCCGATGTGAATGGGATTACCATCTACGACGACTTTGCCCACCACCCGACGGCCATTGCCACCACCCTGGATGGCCTGCGCAAGCGGGTTGGCGACGCGCCGATCATTGCGATTGTCGAGCCGCGTTCCAACTCCATGAAGCTCGGCGCCCACCGCGACGGCCTGCCGGAAAGCGTCAACGACGCCGACCAGGTGGTCTGGTACGCACCGGCCAACCTTGGCTGGGACCTGCCGGGGATTGCCGCGCTGTGCACGGTGCCGTCCACCGTGTGTGACTCCATTGAAGGCATCATCGAACACGTCAAGCAGCAAGCTAAACCGGGCACCCACGTGGTGGTGATGAGCAACGGCGGCTTTGGTGGCCTGCACGGCAAACTGGCCGAGGCGCTGAAATGAGCGGCCCGGAGCGCGTCACGCTGGCCATGACCGGCGCCTCGGGCGCGCCCTATGGTTTGCGCCTGCTCGATTGCCTGGTGCGTGAAGACCGTGAGGTGCACTTCCTGATCTCCAAGGCCGCGCAGTTGGTGATGGCCACCGAGACTGACGTCGCGTTGCCGCCCAAGGTGCAGACAATGCAGGCCTTTCTCACCGAATACACCGGTGCGGCGGCGGGGCAGATCAAGGTCTACGGTAAAGAAGACTGGATGTCGCCCGTGGCGTCCGGCTCAGGCGCGCCGGCGGCGATGGTGGTGGTGCCGTGTTCCACGGGCACCTTGTCGGCGATTGCCACGGGGGCCTGCAACAACTTGATCGAACGCGCGGCGGACGTGACCTTGAAGGAGCGCCGGCAGTTGATCCTGGTGCCACGTGAGGCGCCGTATTCGAGCATTCACCTGGAGCACATGCTCAAGCTGTCGAACATGGGCGTGACGATTTTGCCGGCCTCGCCCGGTTTCTATCACCAGCCACAGACCATCGATGACCTGGTGGACTTTGTGGTGGCGCGCATTCTCAACTTGCTGAACATCCCACAGGACATGCTGCCACGTTGGGGCGAACACCATTTGAGCAGTGATGAATAAGGCGCTGCTGATGGTGTTGGCGTTGCACCTCACGGGCTGCGCCACCGCGCGCACCCTGGACGCAGCTAAACCAAACGCGCCGGTGGTGTATGCCGGCACGCGGTTGGACTTGTATGCCATGAATGGCGGCTGTTGCGCCATGGACAGATTTGGTGCCGAGGCGCCGGCTTATCCGGGAGTGGACCTGCCGGCGAGTGCGTTGCTCGATACCCTGTTGTTACCGCTGTCGGTGTTGACGGTGTTGGGCGTTGGGTTTAACGCCACAGGTGGCCTTTAGAGTTGTAGTGCCTGGGCTGGCCTCATCGCGGGCAAGCCCGGCTCCCACATTGGCACCGTGTGAACCCCATCCAATGTAGAGCTCCACCATTTGGAACTGTGTGAATCCCATCCAATGTGGAGCTCCCACATTAGAGCGGTGTGAACCCCATCAAATGTGGGAGCGGGCTTGCCCGCGAATGCGGTGGGTCAGGCAGCTCATGCATCGACTGACACGCCCCCTTCGCGAGCCAGCCCGCGCTCACACTTGGATGTCTGTCAGGTCGTTAAACCGGATTATTTACCGAGCTTACGCAACTCATCCGACTCCACCACCCGCACCCCATCCTGTTCTTCCAGCGCCAGGCGCCACATGGCCCGGGCCAGTTCGCACACTTCGATGCCGTGGTATTTGCCGGGAATCAGTCGCGACAACGGGCCGGCAAGTTGTTCTGCCAGGCGTGGTTCCAAGCGTTCCCCCAACAGCAACGATGGCCGCACGATGGTCAGTTGTGGCCAGTCCTGAGCTTTGAGTGCCTCTTCCATTTCCCCTTTGACGCGGTTGTAGAAGATCGAAGACTTCGGGTCTGCGCCGATCGCGCTGATCACGATCAGGTGCCGCGCGCCCATTTCCCGCGCACGCTTGGCGAACGCCACGACCATGTCCAGGTCGACGGCGCGGAAGGCGGCTTCGGAGCCGGCTTGTTTGATGGTGGTGCCCAGGCAGCAGAAGGCGAGGTCCACCGGGCCGCTCAGTTGCGGCAGGAACACCGCCGGGTCGCCGACCGGGTTTTCCAGGTGGGGGTGTTCGGCCAATGGCCTGCGGCTGGGTGCGAGCACGCGGGTCACGGTGGGTTCGTTGAGCAGGCGATCGAGCAGGTGTTCGCCGGTAAGGCCGGAGGCTCCGGCGAGCAAGATATGCTGAGGCGTCAGGTACATGGTGTTTCCCCCTTGTTACACAGTTCAGCTTAGTTGCCTATGGCTTCCTTGCTATTCATTGAGACGCTTTCGAGCGCCTTTCGTGCCTGCTGTTTGCGTAATAATTGCCAATGGGCGATCACACCCTTGGGGGCCCAGATCTGCGGCTCGGAGGCTTCGAAGTTGTCCGCCTGTTCGCGTTCGGCCACATGCAGTTGCGCCAGCTTGAAGGCTTGCTGCAAGTCGTCGGTCTGGTTGAAGGCTTGGGCGAAGAGGGCGTCGCCGAAGTAGGTGAAGTCGGCTTCCTCGGAACAGCCGAAGGACACACGGTCGGCCCGGGAGGCGGTCATGATCAGGGTGCGCTCATCTTTCAAGGCCGGGATGAAACCACCGGAGTAACAGGCGGAAATCACCACGATCTTGTCGCGGTTCTTCAGCGGCGCCAGCACTGCGGCCAGCTCATCGGCGGGCAGGTCGGCCAGCTCCATGCGCGGTTGGTCCAGCACCAATTCGTGTTCGTGGGTGCCGTGGCTGGTCATGTAGATAAACACCAGGTCTTCCGGGCCGGTGCGTTCGGCCAGGGTCAGCACGGCGCGACGCAGGCTTTCGCGGGTGGCCAGGGGGCGGTCGGCGATGTGGTCGCGGTGATTGACCAGGCGAATCTGCCCCCGCGCGCCGAAGCGGGTAGCGAGCATGTTACTGACGTAATCGGCTTCGCGCAGGAACACGCTCTGCTTGCCATCGCCGGCCACGGCCAGGGTGTACAGCTCGACGGCGGGGGTAGAGGCGGGTACGGCGGCGAGGGCGGTGTCGAGCAGGCGGCCCTGGGCCAGCACGCCGATCTCCAGTGGGTCGGGCAGCAGTTTTCCATCGGCGTCACGCACGCGCAGGCCGTTCACCCAGGTGCCGGCCTGCACGCTGCCGTCGGTAAGCACCAGGGTGCCTTTGCCTTGGTAGCTGTCGCTGTCGAAACCGCCGATATAGAAGCTGCCGTCAGTAAGGTTCAGGCGGCCTTCACCGGTAAAGCGCCAATCGCTGAACTGGCCGACATAGTGGCTGCCGTCGACACCGATCAACTCGCCCTTGCCGCTGAGCGCACCTTCCTTGAACTGGCCGATCCACACGTCGCCATCAGCGTTCTCGTAGCGGCCCTTGCCATTGAGCTGGTTCTGCTTGAACTGGCCGACATAAATATCGCCATCGGCGCTGTTGAAGGTGCCGTTGCCTTCCAGTTGGCCATCGACGAAATGGCCGCTGAACTGGTTGCCGCTGTCGTCGTTGCGCTGGCCTTCGCCATTCGGTTTGCCGTGGGCGAACTGGCCCTGGTACTGGCTGCCGTCCGCCAGCTCCAGGCGACCGAGGCCGGAATACTGGTCGTCCTTGAATTCGCCGCGATAGGTCATCTGGCCCTCTTTGAGGGTACCTTCGCCGTTGCGTCGACCGTTCTTGAAACCGCCCACATAGTGGCTGCCTGCGGTGGTCAGGCTGCCCTGGCCATCGAACAGGCCCTGCTGGAACTGGCCTTTATAGACTTCGCCATTGCTGCCATGCCACTCGCCCTGGCCGTGCCACTGGCCTTTGTCGAACTGGCCGGCGTACCAACTGCCGTTGGGGTAGTCCACGCGGCCCTGGCCTTGCAGCAAGCCATCGACCACATCGCCCCGGTAACGGCCGCCGTCGGGCAGGCGCGCATCGGGCGGCAACAGCGATTCGCCGTCTCCGCAAGCGGTGAGCAACAGGGCAAGGGCGAGGGGAGCGAGTGGGCGCATAGCGGGATCCGGATAATTGAGCGCCGAGTATGCCGCAGCTGCGAGTTTCATACATGAATTTGTGGTGAGCGAGCTTGCCCCGCGTTGGGTGGCGTAGCCGCCCCAAATACAGGCAACTCGTTCCTTCAGGAAGCATCAGGTTGCAGGTTCTGGAGCTGCTTCGCAGCCCAGCGCGGGGCCAGGCCGCTCACCACAAGTGAGGTTTTGTGCCACCGGCCTTACACGAAGTAGAGTGACAACGACTCCGCAATGTAGGCCGGTTTTTCCTGCCCTTCGATTTCCAGGGTGGCAGTGGCCTTGAGCAGCCATTGGCCGGGCTTTTTCTCGGTGACGTCATTGAGGGTCACGTTCAGGCGCACCTTGGAGTTGACCTTCACCGGCTGGATGAAGCGCACGCTGTCCAGGCCATAGTTGACGGCCATCTTCAGGCCTTCGGGCACGATCAGCAGGTCTTCCATCAGCTTGGGCATCAGCGACAGCGACAGGAAACCGTGGGCGATGGTGCTGCCAAACGGGGTTTGTGCGGCCTTGACCGGGTCGACGTGGATGAACTGATGATCGCCAGTGGCTTCGGCGAACAGGTTGATACGCGCCTGGTCGATGGTGAGCCATTCGGAACGTCCCAGTTCCTTGCCGACATAATCTTTGAGCTGCGCTACGGGTACATAGGGCATTGCGTCTCTCCTTGGTTCATCGGTGCTGTTTTTATGGGTTACAGAGAACCAATGTAGATCATCATGGCCAATCAGCCCGGTCAACCCACCATGCTTTTGGCGAATGCCGGTGCATAGGGCTGGCGTGCTTATAATGCGGGCGAGTCCTGAGGGGGGGAAGAACGGATGCTGTTACGTGGCCTGACCTGGCTGGTGCTGTTTCAACTGATCGGCACCGCGATCAACCATTTGCTGTTGCCGGTGCTGCCGGGGCCGATCATCGGGCTGCTGCTGATGCTCGGCTTTCTGGTGTGGCGAGGCGAAGTTGGCGAGCCGCTGAGCCTGGCGGCCAGCAGCTTGTTGCGTTACTTGCCGTTGCTGCTGGTGCCGCCCGCGGTGGGGGTGATGGTGTATGCCAAGGACATCGCCGCTGACTTCTGGGCCATTGTCGGCGCGCTGGTGCTGTCGCTGGTGATTGCCATGGGCTTTGTCGGCGTGCTGATGCAGCAGATGGTCAAGCGCAAGGAGAAGGACCAATGACCTTCGACTGGCACGGCGCGTGGACGGCGGTGATTCACCATCCCTTGTTTGGCATCGGTATCACCCTTGGTGCGTACCAGTTGGTGCTGGCTGGCTTCGAGAAAACCCGCTGGATCTTCCTGCAACCGGTGCTGGTCTCGATGTTGCTGGTGATCGGTGTGCTGATCAGCTGTGGCCTGAGCTACGCCGAGTACCGCAAGAGCACCGAGATCATGGGCATCCTGCTCGGCCCGGCGACAGTGGCGCTGGCGGTGCCGCTTTACCTGAACCTGCGGCGCATTCGCCAATTGTTCTGGCCGATTTTTACTACGCTGGTGATAGGCGGGGTGTTGGCCACCGGCCTGTGTGTGCTGCTGGGCTGGTGGTTCGGCGCCGAACACATGATGCTGATGACCATGGCGCCCAAGTCGGTGACTTCGCCGATCGCCATGCTGGTGGCCGAGCAGATCGGTGGCGTGGCCGCGCTGGCGGCGGTGTTTGTGCTGATCACCGGCGTGATCGGTGCGATGATCGGCCCGGCGTACCTGTCACGCCTGGGCGTGCACAGCCCCGAGGCGCGCGGCATGGCGCTGGGCATGACCGCCCACGCCGTCGGCACGTCGGTGGCGCTGCAGGAAAGCGAAGAGTGCGGCGCCTTTGCAGCGCTGGCCATGAGTCTGATGGGTGTGGCCACGGCAGTGTTCCTGCCGTTAGCCGTGTCCGTGATCGTTTAAACCGGGTTTAAGGAAACCTTTATGAGTCTGGCGCTGTTCCCGCTCAATACCGTGCTGTTCCCTGGTTGCACCCTCGACCTGCAGATATTCGAGGCGCGCTACCTGGACATGATCAGTCGCTGCATGAAAAAGGGCGAAGGCTTTGGCGTGGTGTGCATCCTCGACGGCAAGGAAGTGGGCATGGCCCCGGACGGCTACGCGCTGATCGGCTGTGAAGCGCTGATTCGCGACTTCAAGCAGCAGGACAACGGCCTGCTGGGCATTCGTGTCGAAGGCGGTCGTAGGTTCCGGGTACGGGACGCCGGCGTGCAGAAGGACCAATTGCTGGTGGCCGACGTGCAGTGGCTCGAAGAACTGCCGGACCAGCCGCTGGAGGAAGAGGACGCCGACTTGCTGGCGCTGCTGCAGGCATTGGCCGAGCACCCGATGGTGGCTTCGCTGGACATGGACGCCCACGCCGAGGGACAGCAAGCCTTGGGCAATCAGTTGGCGTATCTGCTGCCTTTCACTGAGGCCGACAAGATCGACCTGCTGCAACTCGACGACCCGCAGCAGCGGTTGGATGCGATCCAGATGTTGCTCGACGAGTTGCAGGGCGAACTGTTCACCTAATAGGCGTAGCGCAGCAGAGCATGGGGTGTACCGGTCAACGCGATGAAGCTCAGCACCGCGACCAATGCCGGCAGCAACAGCCACCAGGTCTTTTGCGACATCGCCGGCAGCGGGCTTCGGTATTGGCTGATGCCCAGGCTGAACGCGCACACCGTCATTGCCAGCAGCGTGCCGGCGAGGATGTCCGTGGGCCAGTGGGCGCCGAGGTAGACCCGCGACAGCGCAATGAAGGCTGCCGGGATGCAGCCCAGCAGCATCCACGTCAGGCGCAGCCGGATCGGTTGCCCGCGACCGGCCAGGATCGCCAGCGCCAGGAAAAACGCGAACGCGCCGGACGCGTGGCCGCTGGGCATGCTGAAGCTGGTCAGCGGGTCGGTGAGAATTTCCGGGCGGCCACGGGCGAAGAACAGCTTGGTCCCGGTGTTGATTACCGCCGCACCGGCGAGGGTCACGCCAACAAAAATCGCATGACGCCATTGCCGCGCCAGTAGCAGCAGGCCGGTAAAGATAGCGCTGGCCACGAACATCTTCTTGAACTCGCCCAACTGGGTGATGCGCACCATCACTTCGTCCAGCCAGGGGCTGCGGTGTTCCTGCACCAGGGCGCTCAGGCCCTGGTCGAAGTCATTAAGGTGGGGGTAGCCGATAAACAGGGCGATCAATACCGTCAGGCTGGCGCAGCCGATCCACAAGGTGGCGCGACGATGGCCGCGCAGGCTGCTGTTCAGGCTTAGGCCCACCACCACCGCGATACAGGCCGCCACAACACCAGCCTCAGGCCAGAAGCCCTCGGGCAGCGGCAGGCGGAAGGCCGCGCCGGCCGCCCAGCCCGGCAACAGGTAGGCCACCGACCAGCCGGCCGCGGCAACGATGCTCACCGCCGCGAAGCGCGGGAAGGGCATGTCGCACATCCCGGCCACCATCGGCAGCATGGGCCGCAGCGGGCCGATGAAACGCCCCACCAGCAGGCTGGCGATGCCGTATTTGTGGAAGTAGGTTTCGGCGCTGTTCATCCATTCGGGGTGGTGACGCAAGCCAGGTAAACGCCGGATATTCTGGTGGAAATGTCGTCCCAGGTAGTAGGAAACCCCGTCACCCAAGAGCCCGCCCAGGAAGCCCAGCAGCAGGGTTTCGCTCAGGGACAGCGCGCCGCTGCCGGCGAGTGCGGCAATGGCAAACAACAATACCGTGCCCGGCACGATCAGCCCGGCGATGGCCAGGCATTCCACGCAGGCGACGATAAACACCGCGACCGCCAGCCATTCGGGATTCAGGGTCAACCAGCCGGTAATGCTATCGAGCCATTGGCCCATACAATCCACTCCATCCAAGTTCGTACACCGTGTAGGCGCCCGGTTTGCCGGCGATGGCCCCCATGGGACCGCCTTCACCGTCAAGCCGGGCGCTTACAGGTCGTGTCATCAAATCAAAAAATAGTCGCGGCCTTCGACCTGGCCCCGGCGCAGCGGGTTCCGCGTGCAATAAGGCGCATAGCCAGCATCGACGAAGCGGTACATCAGGTGCTCATCGCGCCCGCTGGGGATGCCCAGGCGGGTGGTCTGGATGATCTGGCTCGGTGCCTGGCCCACGTCTTCAACGTAGAGCAATTCCTGATCGAAGCGCTTGGCGTCCCACATCGGCACCTTCAGACCCAAGGCCTTGCACAGCAGGGTCTGGCCGGCGCACAGCTTTTGCGAGGCGCGCGGGCTGCCGTCGGCATTCGGGTTGTTCAGCAGCATCTGCGCCAGGCTGGCCGGGCCGGATAATTCATCGACCCATGGATAGGCCGATTTGATCAACACGGCATTGCCTGGCCCATGGGCGCTGAAGTTAAGGGAGTCGCCGCCACGGGCGTAGTACATGTAGATATGGCCACCATCCAGAAACAAAGCCTTACGCTTTTCTGTGTAGCCCAATGACGCGTGACTGCCTTTTTCGGCCACGTAATACGCTTCGGTTTCAATAATTCGCGCCGAAAGCCAGATTTCTCCCACGCGATGGCGTATGACTTTTCCGAGCAAATCGCGCGCGAGCGTTTGTGCGTCACGGTCGAAGAAGCTGTCGGGCAGGGCGCTGGCGGGGAGTTGCGGCGATGAACTGGGCATGGCGGTCAGGGTAAATACGGCTAAATGTGACGGAATCATAACAACTCCCACCTTAATTACCGCTGAACCCCAGGTTTTTACAGTTCATTTCGACCATCCGCCCCTCACCGCTGTCAGTCGGGCGGCGTCACAGCTATAATCTGCCGCTTTCCTCCCTGCCAAGACTCCCTGACCATGACTGAGTCCGTTCTTGACTACATGACCCGCCTGGGTCGCGCTGCCCGTCAGGCCTCGCGGTTGATCGCCCGTGCGAGCACCGCGCAGAAGAACCGTGCCCTGCTGGCTGCCGCCGACGCTCTGGATGCTTCGCGCTCCGAGCTCACCGCCGCCAACGAACTGGACCTGGCCAACGGCCGCGCCAATGGCCTGGAGCCGGCCCTGCTGGACCGCCTGGCGCTGACCCCGGCACGTATCGACGACATGATCGAAGGCCTGCGTCAGGTGGCCAAGCTGCCTGACCCCATCGGTGAAATCCGCGATATGCGCTACCTGCCGTCCGGCATCCAGGTCGGCAAGATGCGCGTGCCCCTGGGCGTGATCGGCATCATTTACGAGTCGCGTCCAAACGTGACCATCGACGCCGCGAGCCTGTGCCTCAAGTCTGGCAATGCCACCATCCTGCGCGGCGGTTCCGAGGCGATCAATTCCAACCGCGCCATCGCGTCCTGCATCCAGCAGGGCCTGGCCGTGGCCGAATTGCCTGCCGAAGTGGTGCAAGTGGTGGAAACCACCGACCGCGCCGCCGTGGGCGCGCTGATCACCATGCCGGAATTCGTCGACGTGATCGTGCCGCGCGGTGGCAAGAGCCTGATCGAACGCGTCAGCCGCGATGCCAAGGTGCCGGTCATCAAGCACCTGGACGGCGTGTGCCACGTGTTTATCGACGTGGCCGCCGACATCGACAAGGCGATCCGCATCGCCGACAACGCCAAGACCCACCGCTACGCCCCGTGCAACACCATGGAAACCCTGCTGGTGCACGTCGGCATTGCCGATCGCGTGCTGCCGCCGCTGGCTGCCATCTACCGCGACAAGGGCGTCGAGCTGCGCGGTTGCGGGCGTACCCGTGCGCTGCTGGGCGTGGACGTGATCGAGGCGACCGAGCTGGACTGGTACACCGAATACACCGCGCCGATCCTGTCGATCAAGATTGTCGACGACCTCGACGAAGCCATCGAACACATCAACACCTACGGCTCCAAGCACACTGACGCTATCGTTTCCGAGCATTTCAGCGATGCGCGACGCTTCCTCAACGAAGTGGATTCCGCCTCGGTGATGATCAACGCTTCGACACGCTTTGCCGACGGCTTCGAATACGGCCTGGGGGCGGAGATCGGTATTTCCACCGACAAGCTCCACGCCCGTGGCCCGGTTGGCCTGGAAGGCCTGACCAGCGAGAAGTACGTGGTGTTCGGCGACGGTCATGTGCGCACTTGATGGGTAAACGCATCGGGCTGCTCGGCGGTACTTTCGACCCCGTGCACATCGGCCATTTGCGCAGTGCCCTGGAAGTCGCGGATGCCCTCGCGCTCGATGAGTTGCGCATGATGCCCAACGCACGGCCGCCCCATCGCGATACGCCGCAGGTGTCACCGCAGCAGCGCCTGGAAATGGTGCGCCTGGCGGTGGACGGCATAGCGCCGCTGGTGGTGGACGACCGCGAGCTCAAGCGCGATAAACCGTCCTACACTGTTGACACCCTGGAACTGATGCGCGCCGAGTTGGCCGCGGATGACCAGTTGTTTCTGCTTTTGGGCTGGGACGCATTTTGCGGCCTGCCCTCTTGGCACCGCTGGGAGGAACTCCTCCAGCATTGCCACATCCTGGTTTTGCAACGCCCGGATGCCGACAGCGAACCGCCGGATGCCTTGCGCAACCTGCTGGCCGCGCGGTCGGTAAGTGACCCCTTGGCCCTGACCGGGCCGAACGGGAATATTGCATTCGTCTGGCAGACCCCGCTTGCGGTGTCCGCCACCCAGATCCGTCAACTGCTGGCCAGCGGGAAGTCGGTACGTTTCCTGGTGCCTGACGCGGTCCTGGCCTACATCGATGCGCACGGGCTTTACCGTGCGTCGAACTGAAAAGGCGTGCTTGAACCTACGCACAGTCGTAGAACGAGCGCCCGAACATACGAGCAAAACGAGTTTTATATGACGAACAAAGACGTAAGCAAAGTTAAGCGCAAAGGCACGTTCAAAAGCGCCCCGCTGCCAGTAGAAGCCCACACCGGCCCTGAGCTGGCTGGCGAAGAGCTGGTAAAAGTTGCCGTGGCGGCCCTGGAAGACGTCAAGGCCCAGGACATCCAAGTGCTGGACGTGCGCGACAAGCAGAGCATCACCGACTACATGATCATCGCCACCGGTACCTCGAACCGCCAAATCGGCGCGATGCTGGACAAGGTCCGCGAAGCCGTCAAAGCCCAGGGCGTGAAGCCGCTGGGTGAAGAAGGCAAGGGCGACAGCGACTGGGTGCTGCTGGACATGGACGACGTGATCGTTCACATGATGACCTCCAACGCCCGTCAGTTCTACGACCTGGAGCGTCTGTGGAAAGGCGCCGAGCAGAGCCGTGCCGCCGATGGCAAGCACCACAGCCCGGAAGTGGGCCATGCGCACTTCGACAAGCTGAACAAAGACCAGGAATAAGGAACGGCTGTGCGCCTGCGTCTGATTGCTGTCGGTTCACGCATGCCCAAGTGGGTGGAAGAAGGCTGGCACGAGTATGCCAAGCGTCTGCCCGCTGAGCTGTCGCTGGAACTGGTAGAGATACCGCTCAATACCCGGGGCAAGAATGCCGATGTGGCGCGCTTTATCCGTCAGGAAGGCGAAGCCATGTTGGCCAAGGTCGGCCCCAACGAGCGCATCGTCACCCTTGAAGTGCACGGCAAACCCTGGAGCACCGAGCAGCTGGCGGTGGAACTGGATCGCTGGCGCCTGGACTCGCGTACGGTCAACTTCATGGTTGGCGGCCCCGAAGGGCTGGCACCGGAAGTCTGCGCGCGAGCGGACCAGCGTTGGTCGCTGTCGGCGCTGACGCTGCCGCACCCGCTGGTAAGAATCCTGATCGGTGAACAGCTGTATCGCGCCTGGACAGTTCTGTCCGGGCACCCTTACCACAAATAATCTGCGCCCCTCCCGATGACCCAACCGATCCGCATCAAGGACCACGAGAAAGACGCACGTCTTGTACGCGCGCGTGTGGTGTTTGGCGCGATCATGGTGGTGGCGTTGTTGGGGGTGCTGATTGCCCGCCTGTATTTCCTGCAGGTGATCCAGTACGACTATCACTCCACGCTGTCGGAAAACAACCGGGTGCATGTGCAGCCGATCCCTCCGACCCGTGGGCTGATTTTCGACCGTAATGGCGTGGTGGTCGCGGATAACCGGCCCAGCTTCAGCCTGAGCATGACCCGCGAGCGTTCCGGCGACTGGCAGCAGATCCTCGATGTGATCGTCGAGGTGCTGCAGCTGACGCCGGAAGACCGGGTGATCTTCGAGAAACGCATGAAGCAGGGGCGCCGGCCTTTCGAGCCGGTGCCGATCCTGTTCGAGCTGACCGAAGAGCAGATCGCGCGGATCGCGGTGAACCAGTTCCGTTTGCCGGGTGTGGAAGTGGTGGCGCAGTTGGTGCGGCATTACCCGCAAGGGCCGCACTTTGCCCACTCTGTCGGCTACATGGGGCGGATCAACGAGAAAGAGCTGAAAACCCTCGATCCGGTCAATTACAGCGGCACCCACCATATCGGCAAGACCGGCATCGAGCGCTTCTACGAGCCCGAGCTGCACGGCCAGGTGGGTTACGAAGAAGTCGAGACCAACGCCCGAGGCCGCGTGCTGCGGGTGCTCAAACGCACCGACCCGGTGCCGGGCAAGGACATCGTACTGAGCCTGGACATCAAGCTGCAGGAAGCGGCGGAAATGGCCCTGGGCGGTCGTCGCGGCGCGGTGGTGGCGCTGGACCCGAAGACGGGCGAAGTGCTGGCGATGGTCAGCCAGCCAAGCTTCGACCCCAACCTGTTCGTGACCGGCATCAGCTTCAAGGCCTACGCCGAGTTGCGCGATTCCATCGACCGGCCGCTGTTCAACCGCGTACTGCGCGGCCTGTATCCGCCGGGATCGACGATCAAGCCGGCGGTGGCGATTGCGGGGTTGGACGCGGGTGTGGTGACGGCCTCCAGTCGAGTCTATGACCCCGGCTACTACATGCTGCCCAACTACGATCACAAATATCGTAACTGGAACCGCACCGGTGACGGCTATGTCGACTTGGACACCGCGATCATGCGCTCCAACGACACCTATTTTTACGACCTGGCGCACAAGCTGGGTATCGATCGTTTGTCCGCCTACATGGGCAAGTTCGGCCTCGGCCAAAAGGTCTCCCTGGACATGTTCGAAGAATCCCCCGGCCTGATGCCGTCGCGGGAATGGAAGCGTGCGACCCGCCGCCAGGCGTGGTTCCCGGGCGAAACCCTGATTCTGGGTATTGGCCAGGGCTATATGCAGGCCACGCCGCTGCAACTGGCCCAGGCGACCGCGCTGGTGGCCAACAAAGGCATCTGGAACCGTCCACACCTGGCCAAGACCATCGAAGGCGAGAAGCCTTTGGACGAAAACCCGATCCCGGACATCGTGCTGCGCGACCCGTCCGACTGGACCAAGGTCAACCATGGCATGCAGCAAGTGATGCACGGCGCCCGTGGTACTGCGCGCAAGGCCGCGATTGGCGCCCAATACCGCATCGCAGGCAAGAGCGGTACCGCCCAGGTCGTGGCGATCAAGCAGGGCGAGAAATACGACCGCACCAAGGTCCAGGAGCGCCACCGTGACCACGCCTTGTTTGTCGGCTTCGCCCCGGCGGACGACCCGAAAATCGTGGTGGCGGTGATGGTCGAGAACGGTGAGTCCGGCTCCGGCGTCGCGGCGCCCGTGGTGCGTCAAGTGATGGACGCCTGGCTGTTGGCCGACGACGGCAGGCTCAAGCCCGAATATGGCGGCCCCCCTTCAAGCACCGAGGTTACGGCCCGTGAAGAGTAATTTTGACCGCATCCTCTCCAGTGAGGATGTGATGCGTCGCCGTGCGACGTTGCTGCAGCGCATGCACATTGATGGCCCATTGCTGATCCTGCTGCTGACCCTGGCGGCCGGCAGCCTGTTCGTGCTGTATTCGGCCAGCGGCAAGAACTGGGACTTGCTGATCAAGCAGGCTTCGTCGTTCGGCCTTGGGTTGTTGTCGATGGTGGTGATCGCCCAGCTTGAGCCGCGCTTCATGGCGCGCTGGGTGCCGCTCGGTTACGTGGCCGGCGTGTTACTGCTGGTGGTGGTGGACGTGATGGGCCACAACGCCATGGGCGCGACCCGCTGGATCAACATTCCGGGGGTGATTCGCTTCCAGCCGTCGGAATTCATGAAGATTCTGATGCCGGCGACCATCGCCTGGTACCTGTCCAAGCGCACCTTGCCGCCGCAGCTCAAGCACGTAGGGATCAGCCTGATCCTGATTGGCGTGCCGTTTATCCTGATCGTGCGCCAGCCCGACCTCGGCACCTCGCTGCTGATCCTGGCGGGCGGTGCATTCGTGCTGTTCATGGGCGGTCTGCGCTGGCGCTGGATCCTCAGCGTGCTGGCCGCCGCCGTGCCCGTGGCCGTGGCCATGTGGTTCTTCTTTATGCACGACTACCAGAAGCAGCGGATCCTGACCTTCCTCGATCCCGAAAGCGATCCGCTGGGCACCGGCTGGAACATCATCCAATCAAAGGCCGCTATCGGCTCCGGTGGCGTATTTGGTAAGGGTTGGTTACTGGGCACCCAGTCGCACTTGGACTTTTTGCCCGAGAGCCACACCGACTTCATTATTGCGGTGATGGGCGAAGAGTTCGGCCTGGTGGGCATTTGCGCGCTGTTGCTGATCTATTTACTGTTGATCGGTCGCGGCCTGGTGATCACCGCACAGGCGCAGACGCTGTTCGGCAAATTGCTGGCTGGCGCCCTGACCATGACTTTTTTTGTTTATGTTTTCGTCAACATCGGTATGGTCAGTGGCCTGTTGCCGGTCGTTGGGGTGCCGTTGCCGTTCATTAGCTACGGCGGAACTTCGCTGGTGACATTGCTGTCAGCGTTTGGGGTTTTGATGTCGATTCATACGCATCGCAAATGGATCGCACAGGTTTGAATAAGGTGAAGATGTCAATGCAAGTAATGCGCGGCTGGGCGACTCGGCACGCGTCCTGGATGGGCCTGATTGGGCTGCTGGGCGCAACGCAAGAGGCGCAGGCCGGTGACTACGATGGTTCACCCCAGGTCGCCGAGTTTGTCGGTGAAATGACCCGCGACTATGGTTTCGCCGGTGAACAGCTGATGGGCGTGTTCCGCGAAGCCCAGAAGAAGCAGGCGATCCTCGACGCCATCTCACGCCCAGCCGAACGCGTGAAACAGTGGAAGGAATACCGCCCGATGTTCCTCACCGACGCCCGCGTGGCACGAGGTGTGGACTTCTGGCGCCAACACGAGGCGGTACTGGCCCGCGCCGAGCAGGAATACGGCGTGCCGGCCCAGGTGATTGTCTCGATCATTGGCATTGAAACCTTTTACGGGCGCAATACGGGCAGTTACCGGGTGATCGACGCCTTGTCGACCCTGGGCTTCGATTACCCGCCGCGCGCTGACTTCTTTCGCAAGGAGCTGCGCGAGTTCCTGCTGCTGGCCCGTGAAGAACAGGTCGACCCGCTGACCCTCAAGGGTTCCTACGCCGGTGCGATGGGCTTGCCGCAGTTCATGCCAAGCAGCTTTCGCGCCTATGCGGTGGATTTTGACGGCGACGGGCATATCAATATCTGGAGCAACCCTGACGACGCGATCGGCAGTGTAGCCAGCTACTTCAAGCGTCATGGCTGGGTCGCCGGCGAGCCGGTGGTGATCCGCGCCGATGTCGCCGGGGACCGCGCCGACGAAGGCCTGACCCAGGGCATCGAGCCGGCCAAGACGGTCGGGGAGTTGCGGGCGCTGGGCTGGTCGAGTCAGAATGCGCTGCCGGATGATATGCCGGTCACGGCATTCCGCCTCGAAGGCGAAAACGGCCCGGAATACTGGATGGGCCTGAAGAATTTCTACGCAATCACGCGTTATAACCGCAGTGTGATGTACGCCATGGCCGTGCATCAACTGTCAGACATGCTGGTCCAAGCACGGGGCAACAAGTAATGCGGGCATCGCCGTTCAATCAACCGCTCAAGCTGGTGGCGTTCGCCGCGTTGTCCCTGCTGGTCGTCAGTTGTTCCACCAGCCGTGGTCCGGTGCAGAAGTCGGGGGGCACGGCCGTCCGTTCCCAGCCGGGCCTGGACATCAACCGCGCGCACAAAGACGGCGCGCCGTGGTGGGACGTCGACGTGTCGAAGATCCCGGATGCCACGCCAACCCTGCACACCGGCGCCTACAAGGCCAACCCGTACACCGTGCTGGGCAAGACCTATTTCCCGCTGCAGGAATCCAAGACCTACGTGCAATCGGGCACAGCGTCCTGGTACGGCACCAAGTTCCATGGCCAGAACACCGCCAACGGCGAAGTGTATGACCTGTACGGCATGAGCGCGGCGCACAAGACGTTGCCGCTGCCCAGCTACGTACGGGTGACCAACCTGGATAACAACCGCACGGTCATCCTGCGGGTCAACGACCGTGGGCCGTTCTATTCGGACCGCATCATCGACTTGTCCTACGCCGCCGCGAAGAAACTCGGTTACGCCGAAACCGGTACCGCGCGGGTCAAGGTCGAAGGCATCGACCCGGCGCAGTATTGGGCCCAGCGTGGCAAGCCGGCGCCGTTGATGCTCAATGAGCCGCAGACTCCGCAACCGCAAATCACCGCGTCGGCCGGCAAGGTCGAGCAGTGGACACCACCGCCACAGCAGCACGCCCCGGACACCGTGGCCGTGCCGCAAGCCGCCCAGGGCGCTTCGCTGGCAGGCGGACAATATTTGCAGGTGGGCGCTTTCGCCAACCCGGATGCGGCAGAACTGTTAAGGTCCAAGCTGAGCAGCATGGTCAACGCGCCGGTATTTATCAGCTCCATCGTGCGTAACCAGCAGACGTTGCACCGTGTACGCATGGGCCCGATCGGCTCGCCGAGCGAGGTCGCGCAAGTGCAGAACAGCGTGCGCCTGGCCAACCTGGGGCAGCCCAGCGTGGTCACAGCAGAATAAGTAAGCATTGATGGTTCAAGCTCGTGCGCGGGCTCGGACCCTGGTTGTTGGCTCGTTGAACAATAAAAACCCAGGGGCAAGGGGTGAGCGGGCAACCGAACACGTGACAGTCTGGAAGCGGGCTGTCTGAATAAGTTTTGCCCGCGAGGGCAAGTTTCCATAAGCAATTTCGAGAGACGGATGAACATCACCACCTTAGCCAAACGCACGTGCCTGCTTATCTCGCTGATCATCACCCCGGCCGCCTGGGCGGTTGAAATGGTGCCGGCTTCACCTCAACTGGCCGCCAAGTCCTGGGTCCTCATGGATGCCGCCAGTGGCAACGTGCTGGTCGAGAGCAACGGTGACCAGCGCCTGCCGCCAGCCAGCCTGACCAAGCTGATGACCGCCTACATCGCGACCCTGGAAATCCGTCGCGGCCAGATCGGCGAGAACGACCCGGTTACTGTCAGCGAAAACGCCTGGCGCACCGGCGGTTCGCGGATGTTCATCAAGGTCGGCTCGCAAGTCACCGTGAGCGACCTGCTGCACGGCATCATCATCCAGTCCGGTAACGACGCCAGCGTCGCCCTGGCCGAGCACATCGCCGGCAGCGAAGACGCATTCGCCGACATGATGAACAAAACCGTGGCCGACCTGGGCATGACCAACAGCCACTTCATGAACCCGACCGGTCTGCCGAACCCAGAGCACTACTCGTCGGCTCACGACATGGCGATCCTGGCGCGCGCGATCATCCGTGTCGACCCGGTGCACTACGCGATCTACTCCCAGAAGGAGTTCTTCTGGAACAACATCAAGCAGCCTAACCGCAACCTGTTGCTGTGGCGCGACAAGACCGTCGATGGCCTGAAAACCGGCCACACCGACGAAGCCGGCTACTGCATGGTGTCGTCCGCCGTACGTGATGGCCAACGCCTGATCGCCGTGGTCTTCGGCACCAACAGCGAGCAGGCCCGTGCGGCCGAGACGCAAAAACTGCTGACCTACGGTTTCCGTTTCTTCGAAACCCAGACCTTCTATCAGAAGGGTACTGAACTGGCGACCGCGCCCGTGTGGAAAGGCGCTACCTCCCAAGTCAAAGCCGGCCTGGCTGAAGACCTGACCCTGACCATGCCTAAAGGCCAGCTGAAAAAGCTCGCCGCCAGCATGACCATGAACCCGCAATTGGTTGCCCCAATCGCCAAGGGTGACGTGATCGGCAAGGTCGAAGTGAAGTTGGACGACAAAGTGGTTCACAGTGCCGACCTGATCGCGCTGGACGCCGTCGACGAAGGTGGTATCTTCCGCCGCGTCTGGGATAGCATCCGTCTATTCTTCTACAGCTTGTTCAACTGATTGTGTGCACCTGCAAAGCCCCGTGTTGATCCGACACGGGGCTTTGCCCGTCGCCACGGCTTACGCTTACGAGGCCGTTACGCCATGACCGATAAAGAAGTAAACGCGCCAAAGATCGAATTCCCGGTGGTGGACTATCCCATCAAGGTGATCAGCGATACCGGTGTCGGCCGTAAAGACCTGATTCTCGAGATCGTGCGTAAACACGCGACGATCAACGATCAGCGCGTGGATGAGCGATCCAGCTCTACCGGCAAATACACGACGATCCAGTTGCACATCGTTGCGACTGATCAAGACCAGCTCTACAACATCAACAGCGAACTGCGGGCCACTGGCTTCGTGCACATGGTGCTGTGATGTCTCACGTCCTGGGCTTTCGCGAGCTCGGCCGGATGGACTACGAGCCCGTCTGGCACGCCATGCAGCGCTTCACCAATGAGCGCGGCACGTCGGCCCCCGATGAGATCTGGCTGGTGGAACATCCGCCCGTCTTCACCCAGGGGCAGGCCGGCAAGGCCGAGCATCTGTTGCTGCCGGGGGATATTCCGGTGGTGCAGGTCGACCGTGGGGGGCAAGTGACTTACCATGGGCCGGGTCAACTGGTGGCTTATCTGCTGCTGGACGTGCGCAAGCTTGGGTTTGGCGTACGTGACCTGGTCAGCCGTATGGAGGCTTGCCTGATCGAGCTGTTGGCCAGTTACGGCGTGAGCGCCGCGGCCAAGCCCGATGCACCCGGTGTGTACGTGGACGGCGCGAAAATCGCCTCACTGGGGTTGCGCATTCGCCACGGGTGTTCCTTTCATGGCCTGGCCCTGAATGTGGACATGGACCTGGCACCGTTCCGGCGCATCAACCCGTGTGGCTATGCCGGGTTGGCGATGACGCAACTGAGCGACCACGCCACACCGATTAAATTTGCCGAGGTAAGTGCCCGGCTGCGTGCGCAGCTCGTCAAACACCTCGACTATGCTGAGCAGACGACCCTTACGGGCGGAATCGACTGATTATGACTACTGATGCAGTGCAAACCATGATCCCGACGCTGGACGTTACCGAGCGTCCGGCCCCGGCCCCGCGTGCCAAGGTGGAAGCCGGCGTCAAGCTGCGCGGCGCCGAGAAGGTTGCACGCATCCCGGTGAAGATCATTCCGACCACCGAACTGCCGAAGAAACCTGACTGGATCCGCGTGCGCATCCCGGTTTCGCCGGAAGTCGACCGTATCAAGGCCTTGCTGCGCAAACACAAGCTGCACAGCGTGTGCGAAGAAGCGTCCTGCCCGAACCTGGGCGAGTGCTTCTCCGGCGGTACCGCCACCTTCATGATCATGGGTGACATCTGCACCCGTCGTTGCCCGTTCTGCGACGTCGGCCACGGCCGTCCGAAGCCATTGGACGTCAACGAGCCGGAAAGCCTGGCCATCGCCATCGCCGACCTGAAACTCAAGTACGTGGTGATCACCTCGGTTGACCGTGACGACCTGCGTGATGGCGGTGCCCAGCACTTTGCCGACTGTATCCGCGAAATCCGCAAGCTCTCGCCGAACGTGATGCTCGAAACCCTGGTGCCGGACTACCGTGGCCGCATGGACGTGGCGCTGGAAATCACCGCCGCCGAGCCGCCGGATGTGTTCAACCACAACCTGGAAACCGTGCCGCGCCTGTACAAGGCCGCGCGCCCGGGTTCGGACTACCAGTGGTCGCTGACCCTGCTGCAGAAATTCAAGCAGATGATGCCGCACATTCCGACCAAGTCCGGCTTGATGCTGGGCCTGGGCGAGACCGACGAAGAAGTGATCGAAGTCATGAAGCGCATGCGCGAACACGACATCGACATGCTGACCCTGGGACAGTACCTGCAACCGTCCCGCAGCCACTTGCCAGTGCAGCGTTTCGTGCACCCGGACACCTTCGCCTGGTTCGCCGAAGAAGGCTACAAGATGGGCTTCAAGAACGTGGCCTCGGGCCCGTTGGTGCGCTCCTCGTACCATGCGGACGAGCAGGCCAAGCTGGTCAAGGCTAGTCTGGTTTCGTAATACAGATTCGGGCAACACCGCTGATCCAATGTGGGAGTGGGCTTGTGTGGGAGCCGGGCTTGCCCGCGATGCAGACGCCTCGGTACAACAGATGCACCGAGGTGATGCCATCGCAGGCAAGCCAGCTCCCACACAAGCCCGCTCCCACATTTGGTTCTGCGTTGGGTAAGGAGAATTGTGGATGACTGTCGCCGTACCTGCCTTGCGACCCGAAGGCACCATCGCCCTGATCGCCCCCGCCGGCCCCGCCACCCTGGACGTCGAAAAAGCCGGCCAATGGATGCGCGCCCGCGGCTACGACCTGCGCATCTTCCCCGGCGTCTATGAGCGCGACGGCTACCTCGCCGGTAGCGATAAAACCCGCCTCGCCGACCTTCACAAAGCCTTTGCCGACCCTGAAATCGATGCGATCTTCTGCTTGCGCGGCGGCTACGGCACGCCACGCTTGCTCGACAGCCTGGACTTCAACCTGCTGCGGGCCAACCCCAAACCCTTCGTGGGTTACAGCGACATCACCGCGCTGCACCTGGCAATCAGCCGCTACGCAGGTTTTGTGACCTTTCACGGCCCGATGCTGAATGCCGACCTGCTCGGCGGCAAGCAACAACCCACCGAGTCCTCCCTGTTCAGCCTGCTGCGCGGCCAACTGGGCGCCGGCAGCGAGTTGGTGCACCCGGTGGCCTACCCGTTGACCACCACCGAGCCTGGCATCGCCTGCGGGCGCTTGCTGGGCGGCAACCTGTCTATGATCGCCGCGGTGATGGGCACGCCTTACGAAATCGACGCCGACGGCATCATCCTGTTGATCGAAGACGTCAACGAGCCGATCTATCGCATCGACCGCCTGCTCACGCACCTGCGTCTGGCGGGCAAGCTGGCGCAGGTTGCCGGCGTGCTGGTGGGGGATGTGGCGGGCGTGGATAACGTGGCGTTGGAGCGGCTGTTGAAGCAGACCTTTGCGCCGCTGGGCGTTCCGGTATTGGCCGGCTGGCGCAGTGGGCATTGTGATCCGAACCTGACCTTGCCGATGGGCGCGTTGGTGAGGCTGGATGCGGGGGAGCAGCGGGTGGTGTTGGAGCAGGATGTAGTGCTTAAGCCTTGAGTTTGAGGTTGCCTGTCAGGCCGTCTTCGCAGGCAAGCCAGCTCCCACACTTGGAACATATTCCCCTGTGGGAGCTGGCTTGCCTGCGATAACGGTAGTTGCCGTGCGACGGTTTACCGGTTCTGCAGCGATTCCAGCAGTTTCACCGTCGGATACCCATCCGCCGGCCAGCCCAGCGCCTGCTGCGCCGCACGAATCGCCTTGCGCGTGTTGGCGCCGATAATCCCGTCCGGGTTGCCCGCGTCATAGCCGTTGGCACTCAGGGCCGTCTGCAGGTCGATGCGCTGCGATCGGCTCAGCGGCAGCTCATCTTTTGGCCAATCGCCACGAATCACACCACCGCCACCGAAGCGTTCCGACAACAGGCCTACCGCCAGTGCATAGGACGACGAGTTGTTGTACTTGAGGATCGCGCGGAAGTTATCCAGCACCAGGAACGCCGGGCCACGATAACCCGCCGGCAGCAGCAGGGCGGCGGACAGTTGGTCGACGTTGGGCGGCATGCTTGCGCCCGGTGGCAGTTGGATGCCCAGTTTCAGCCATTCAGCGACCGTCTTGCGGATACCGCCGTCGGCCAGGGCGTAATCGAAGTTCGCCGGCAGTTGTTTCACCTCAAAGCCCCACGGCTGGCCTTTCTGCCAGCCGGAGCTTTGCAGATAGTGTGCGGTGGAGGCGAGGGCATCGGACGGGCTGTTCCAGATATCGCGGCGACCGTCGCCGTCGAAGTCCACGGCGTGGGTGTTGTAGGTGGTCGGGATAAATTGGGTCTGGCCCATGGCGCCGGCCCAGGAGCCTTTCATCTGGTCGGCCTGGATATCGCCGTGCTGGATGATCTGCAGCGCCGCCAGCAACTGCGCCTGCGCGAACGCCGGGCGACGGCCTTCGTAGGCCAGGGTCGCCAAGGAGCGGATCACCGAGTTGTTGCCCTGGAATTGGCCGAAGTTGCTTTCCATGCCCCATACCGATACCAGCGCCTGGCGGTCGACGCCATAACGTTGTTCGATGCTTTGCAGGATATCGGCGTACTTGACCAGCAATGCCTGGCCGTTACGCACGCGCACGGGCGAGAGGGCGCCATCGAGGTATTCCCACACCGGCCGGGAAAATTCCGGCTGGCTGCGGTCGGCGCGGATCACCGCCATATCGGGGGTGACGTCGGCGAAGGCGGTATCGAACACGGCGGGGGTGATACCGGCCTGCAGGGCCTGCACACGAAAGGCTGCCTGCCATTCGGCGAAGGTCTGGGTCGGTTGGATATCAAGATTATCCACAGCCAGCGGGGCCACGACAGCGGGCGCTACCACTGGTGCGGTCTGGAGCTTGGGCAGCGGTTGAGCGTCGGCGGCGGTGGGTTTCTCCGCGCAGGCGACAAGCAGAATGAGGCTGGAGGCAGCGATCAATTGGCGAAGGTGCCAGCGACGGGAAAGACTAGAGGGCATGCACAGGTCCAGGGATTACAAATCAGGTGCAGACCTTATCATGCCAGAGGGGCGCTTGCCTTCAGGCAGCCAGAAAGTAAGAAGCCTCCCAGCTATTAGACTGGAAGGCTTCGCGGCGGTAGCTGCCTTTGCCCTTGCCGGCGCGTTCCTGACGGCTGCGGAACAGTGGCTGGGCGATGATGGATTTGGCCTTGTTGGGGCCATGCTTGGATGGCTTTTTGCTCATGATCGGTACTCTCGACAGGTGGGATGAAGCGGTGCGAATCATCTGCCGAAGTTGGGCTGCTGTAAAGCCCGGCGATAGGTAGGAAAGTCACGCATCACCTGTAGGAGCCGGCTTGCCGGCGATGGCGGTCTTAGGATCACCGTTACCGTCAACGGCCCCATGCCCAGCAAGCCGGCGCCTACAGAGGGCGTTGGTTATTCGGCGGGGAGGGTCAGGCGCTGGCCGGCCATCAACAGCGACAAACGGCTCAGGCTCATCCACGGCGAACCCGCCGCCTGGCCTTTGATCTGCGCATCGATTCGCTGCGCTTCCAGCAGCAATTGCGCCCAGCGTTGCGCCGAGTGCCGTTGCAGCGCTTTGCTCATCAGCGGCTTGCGCTTGTCCCATACCGGTGGCCGGGCTTGGCTGAAGGCTTTGTCCAATGGCGTGCCCTGGCTGTATTGCAGGGCAATATTGGCCAGTACCCGCAGTTCCCGGGCCAGGGCCCAAAGAATCACCGGCGGCTCCACGCCTTCGCCGCGCAGGCCTTCCAGCATGCGCAGCGCGTGGGCGGGTTCGCCATTGAGGATCGCGTCCACCAGCCCGAATACATCAAAGCGTGCGCTATCCGCCACAGCGCCCTGGACGGTCTCGACGGTTATCTGCCCGTCTTCGGCCATCAGCTTGAGCTTTTCGATCTCCTGGGCGGCGGCCAGCAAGTTGCCTTCGACCCGAGCCGCGATCAGCTCCACTGCATCCTGGGTCGCCGACAGCCCGGATTGGGACAGGCGTTGGCGAATCCATTGCGGCAGCTGGCTGCTGTCCACCGGCCAGATCTGGATGAACTGGGTCTGCGCCCCTTCCACCAAGGCCTTGCCCCATTTGGTTTTCTGCGCGCTGCCGTCGAGCTTGGGCAGGCTGATCAACAGCACCGTGTCTTCGGCCGGTCGCGAGCAGTATTCCATCAGGGCGGCGGCGCCTTTGTCGCCAGGCTTGCCCGACGGCAGGCGCAGTTCCAGCAGGCGTTTTTCGGCGAACAGCGACATGCTCGCGCCGGCTTGCAGCAACGTGCCCCAATCGAAACTGGCGTCGGCGCTGAAGACCTGGCGTTCGTCGAAACCTTGCTGGCGTGCAGCGGTGCGAATGGCGTCGGCGGCTTCCTGGCACAGCAGCGGGTCATCACCGCTGACAATGTAGACAGGCGCAAGGCCACCTTGCAGGTGTTTGGCGAGTTGAGCGGGGGCGAGTTTCATAGGCAGGGTAAACGGGGCGCTTGGGGCGCCCCGTTTGGCTTACTCGACAGGGACTTCAACAGGCGACTGTTTCGGCGTGTTGTCTTCGTACTCTTTGGCAGCTTTCAGCGCGTCGGCATCAGCCTTGGCCTTGTCGTCAGCGCGTTGCTGCAAGGTTTCAAGTTGTTCCGGAGTGATCATCGACAGGCGCAGAACCATGCGCTGCACCAGCTCGCGACGCATTTCCTTGCGCACCTGGATGATTTCGGAATCCGAACCCACCAGGTTGTTGCCGTCGTGGCTGACGATTTTCTGGATCTGGACGTCGTCACTCATCAATGGCAGGTGGTCGCGGCCCTGGACTTCAAAGCTGAGCACGGTGCTCAGTTCGATGTCGGATGCACGGCCAGCGCTGGCGTAGCTCAGGTTGCGCTGGGTTTGCTTTTCATTGGCCAGGAACAGCTTGTAGGTCGCGCCGGTGTAGACGTGAACGCCGCTGTTTTCCAGGACCTGACGCAGCTGGGTCACTGTCTCGCTGTAGGCGTCACGGGCACTGACGTCCAGTTCCTTGATCGCCAGTTCGTTGGTGCCGGTACCGCGCAGCTGGAAGCCGCAAGCGCTCAGCAGCACGGCAAGGCCCATAACCAGCAAATTGCGTTTGATCATTTTGTTGCTCCCCTTGAAACCATGTGGGCCTTATCGAGGCCCTGAAGGCTTTGTTCGGCGCAGGGCTCAAGCCCTGCGCCCGATCCGATTAGCTAGCGACGATATTGACCAGTTTGCCAGGCACCACGATCACTTTGCGGATCGTCAGGCCTTCGGTAAAGCGCAGCACGTTCTCGTTGACGCGGGCAGCCGCCTCGACGTCTTCGCGGCTGGCGGTGGCCGGCATGTCGATCTGGCCACGCAGTTTACCGTTGACCTGGATCACCAGTTGCAGGGTGTCCTGTACCAGGGCGCTGTCATCCTGTACCGGCCAGCGCGCATCGATGACGGCGTCGCTGTGGCCCAGGCGGTTCCACAGGTCGTGGCTGATGTGCGGCGTGATCGGGGCCAGTAGCAGGGTGACCGTTTCCAGGCCTTCCTGTACCAGCGCACGGTCCTGCTCAGTGACCTGTGGCGCTTTTTCCAGCACGTTCATCAGCGTCATCACCTGGGCGATGGCGGTGTTGAATTTGTGGTTCTGGCCCACGTCCTGGCTGGCTTGCTTAATGGCCAGGTGGGTACTGCGGCGAATGAGCTTCTGCTCGTCGCTCAAGGCTGCCACGTCCAGTTTGCCCGGCAGGCCCTGGCTGATGTGGGCGTGCGCCAGGCGCCAGACGCGCTTGAGGAAACGGTGCGAGCCTTCAACGCCGGAGTCGGACCATTCGGCGCTCATGTCAGGCGGCGAGGCGAACATCATGAACAGGCGGCAGGTGTCGGCGCCGAACTGATCGATCATCGACTGCGGGTCAACGCCGTTGTTCTTCGACTTGGCCATCTTCTCGGTGCCGCCGATTTCCACCGGCAGGCCGTCGGCGATCAGCTTGGCGCTGATGACCTTGGCTTTGCTGTCGCGCTCAAGCTCGACGTCCGCCGGGTTGAACCAGGTGTAGGCGCCATTGGCTTCGCGGCGATAGTAAGTCTCGGCGACCACCATGCCCTGGGTCAGCAGGTTCTTGAACGGCTCATCGGAGCTCACCAGGCCTTCGTCACGCATCAGCTTGTGGAAGAAGCGCGCGTACAACAGGTGAAGGATGGCGTGTTCGATACCGCCGATGTACTGGTCCACCGGCAGCCAGTGGTCAGCCGCGGATTTTTCTACCAGGCCGCCCTCATAGTGCGGCGAGGCGTAGCGGGCGTAGTACCACGAGGACTCGACGAAGGTGTCCATGGTGTCGGTTTCACGCTTGGCAGGCTGGCCGCATTTCGGGCAGTTGCACTCGTAGAACTCGGGCATGCGCGCCAATGGCGAACCGGCGCCGTCCGGCACCACGTCTTCCGGCAGGACGACTGGCAGTTGGTCTTCCGGTACTGGCACGTCGCCACAGCTTTCGCAGTGGATGATCGGGATCGGGCAGCCCCAGTAGCGCTGGCGGCTGATACCCCAGTCGCGCAGGCGGAACTGGGTGCGCGAGGCACCGAGGTTTTTCTTGATCAAGGCGACTTCAATGGCGTCGAAGGCGCCTTGGAAGTCCAGGCCATCAAACTCGCCGGAATTGATCAGCTCACCGTGCTCGCCGTAGGCGTCTTGCCACGGGGGCGGGTTGGTGTCGCCCGAACTGGTGCGCACCACGGATTTGATCGGCAGGCTGTACTTGGTGGCGAATTCGAAATCGCGCTCGTCGTGAGCCGGCACAGCCATGACGGCGCCATCGCCGTAGTGCATCAACACGTAGTTGGCGACCCATACCGGCAGCTTTTCACCGGTGAGCGGGTGCTCGACGAACAGGCCGGTCGGCAGGCCTTTTTTCTCCTGGGTGGCGACGTCGGCCTCGGCCACGCTGCCGCCTTTGCATTCGGTGATGAAAGCCTGCAGCTCAGGGTTGTTCTGTGCAGCCTGGGTGGCCAGCGGGTGTTCGGCGGCCACAGCGACGTAGGTCGCGCCCATCAGGGTATCTGGGCGGGTGGTGAAGACTTTGAGTGCGCCCGCTTCGCCGATCGAGTCAACGTTGTACGGGAACTGCACTTCCATGCCCTTGGACTTGCCGATCCAGTTGCGCTGCATGGTCTTGACCTGTTCAGGCCAGCCCGGCAGGTCGTCGAGGCTCGACAAGAGCTCATCCGCGTAGGCGGTGATCTTGAAGTAATACATCGGGATTTCGCGCTTTTCGATCAGCGCGCCGGAACGCCAGCCGCGACCGTCGATCACTTGTTCGTTGGCCAGTACGGTCTGGTCGATCGGGTCCCAGTTCACGGTGCCGCTTTTCTTGTAGATCACACCTTTTTCGAACAGGCGCGTGAACAGCCATTGTTCCCAGCGGTAGTAGTCCGGCTTGCAGGTGGTCACTTCGCGGGACCAGTCCACCGCCAGGCCCAGGCTGCGCAGCTGGCTCTTCATGTAGGCGATGTTTTCGTAGGTCCACTTGGCGGGGGCCACGTTGTTTTTCATCGCGGCGTTTTCCGCCGGCATGCCGAAGGCGTCCCAACCCATGGGTTGCAGGACGTTCTTGCCTTGCATGCGCTGGTAACGGGAAATCACGTCGCCGATGGTGTAGTTACGCACGTGCCCCATGTGTAGCTTGCCGCTGGGGTAAGGGAACATCGATAGGCAGTAGTAAGTCTCCTTGCCTGGCTGTTCACTGACTTCAAAGGACTTTTGCTCGTCCCAGAAGGTTTGGGCGGCATTTTCTATTTCACGGGGCTGATATTGTTCGTGCATGGCTACTTTTGAACTGAATAGGGGTGGCCTAATCCTCTTCGGTGCAACATTCAGGTTGATCGACACCAAAAAGCGGCGCGTCCGTGCCCAAACCCTGCGGGAAGTGGAGTTACAGGAAGCGCCGTAGCATACATGACCCCACTCTATCGAGGGAAACCCTGATTGCGCCGGCAGGGCCGTCTGTCGCGGCGCCAGGCAGGTGCAGCCATGGGGGCTACGCTGTTTATTGGGGAGTGAGTCATATCTTCAATGAGGTGAGGGGATGGTTGAATCGCAGCGAATCGTAACGAAACCGGATATCTACGAAGGACTGATCGACCGATTGGGTCGTGCATTGGATGCAGCGAGGACAGCGGGCCGATTGCGTGATGAACGGCCTGTTGAGTTGGAACTGCGTGGGCTTAGCCGCGCGGAGCTGGAACTGATCAATGCTTATCTGGAACGCAATGGGCGCAGTGCGCCTCCCTGGGTGGCAACCCCGCCAGTCAAGGAGCCTACGCATTCAGCCAAGGTGGTGTGGCTCAAGGACTTGTCGGCCGGTCGTGGCCCGGAAAAGCTCCGGTCCGCCCGCTACAAGTAATTCACTCCCCCCTGAACTGCATCATCGCTCTATGTCACTGCAAGACAGGTCACCGTAAAGATTGTCGCTAAACCCCGTTACACCTTAGGCTTCGGGCATCTATGGAGATGCCCGATGCCTATTCGTTACTTCATCAAACAACTGCTCCTGCCGCCCGGCATTCTCTTGCTGCTGTTGGCCCTTGCCTGGTGGTTTCGTCGCAGCCGCCCGCGCTTGGCCGCGTGCTGCTTTGCCCTGGGCCTGGGCGGCATGTGGCTGATCAGCCTGCCGGTGATGGTGGAGTGGGGGGCTCGTGCCCTGGAAACCGAGCCGCCGCTGGCCCGCGAGGACTGGAGCACCCTGGCCCAGCGTGCCGATGCCATCGTGGTGTTGGGGTCGGGGCGTGAGCGCGGTGACCCGGCGTGGGGCACCGACCAACCCACCGGTACCGGCCTGGAGCGTCAGCGTTACGCCGCACGACTGGCCAAGGCCTCCGGGCTGCCGGTGCTGACCACCGGCGGCCTGCATTACGGCACGCCGCCCAGCGAGGCCGAGTTGATGGCCGTGTCGATGCAGGAGGACTTCGGCGTGGCGGTGCGCTGGAAAGAAGAACGCAGCCGTACCACTTGGGAAAATGCGCAGATGAGCGCCGAGATTCTGCTGCCGGAGGGGATCAAGCGCGTGGTGGTGGTGACCCAGGCCTGGCACATGCCGCGTTCGGTGTGGAGCTTCGAGAAGGCCGGCTTTACCGTGGTGCCGGCGCCCGTGGGGTTTCTGGGGGTGGACAACGCCAGGCCGCTGGGCGGGTGGATGCCGGAGTTTGTAGCGGTGTGGCGCAGCGGGCAGTTGATCAATGAAGCGGCGGGGCAGATAGGTTACCGATTGTTCTACCGATAACACCGCACATGCAAATGTGGGAGTTGGCTTGCCTGCGATGGCAGACTGCCGGCCGGCCCATTTGCTGGCTGACCCACCGCTATCGCAGGCCCGCCAGCTCCCACATTGTCATGTGCCTGTCGGTCAAACGGTCTTGGACATCCGGCCCGCCAGCAGCGCCCAGCCAAACAGCCCCAGGCACACAATGATCAACGGCCACGAACGCCAGTGCAGGTACGGCGTAAGGTTGTGCATCGGCACCACTTCCCCGTAAAGGATGCCGCGCTCGAATTGCGGGATCTGCGCGGTGATCTGCCCAAACGGGTTGATCAGGCCGGTCACGCCATTGTTGGTGGCGCGGATCATCCAGCGGCCGGCTTCCAGCGCACGCATCTGTGCCATTTGCAGGTGCTGCAGCGGGCCGATGGAGCGGCCGAACCAGGTGTCGTTGCTGATGGTCAGCAACAGATCGCTCTGGGCTGACAGGCCTGCAGCGAATTCCGGGTACACCACTTCGTAGCAAATGAACGGCGCAATCTGATAGCCCTTGGCCTGCAGCATCGCCTGGTCGGACGGGCCGCGCGCGAAGTCCGACATCGGCAGGTCGAAGAAGGCGATCAAGCCGCGCAGCATGTCCTGCAGCGGCACGTATTCGCCGAACGGCACCAGTTTCTGCTTGAGGTAGGTGCCGTCGCCTTCGCCGACCACGGTGATGCCGTTGAAGTAGCGCTTCTGGTGATGCACTTCCTGGCGGATCGGCACGCCGGTGATCAGCGCGGTGTGCCGGTCGGCGGCGAATTTGCCCATCATGCCCAAGTAGCCCTCGACAGACTCCTTGAGCACCGGCACTGCTGTTTCTGGCCACACCAATAGGTCGACGGGCTTGGAGCTGAAGCTCATGTCGCGGTACAGCGCGAGCTGTGCATTGAGCTGCTCCGGGTCCCATTTCATGCTTTGTTCGACATTGCCCTGGATGGCCGCTACGGTCAGTGGCGCACCCGAAGGCGCCGTCCAGGCGTGGTGCTTGAGCGCCAGGCCGATGGCCCAGGGCGCAACCAGCAACACCAGGCCCGCACCGATAAATGCGTTGCGCTTGCCAGCCAGCAGGCGCGGCAGGTTGCACAGCAAGGCTGCCGTGAGTGCCAGGGCAAAGGAGATCAGCCACATGCCACCCACTGGGGCCAAGCCCGTCAGCGGACCGTCGAGTTGGCTGTAGCCGGAGTACAACCACGGGAAACCAGTGAGGAACCAGCCGCGAAACGCTTCCTGGCCCACCCACAGCGCGGCAAACGTCAGCGCATCGGCCAATGGCGCTTCATTGCGACGCAACCAGCGGGCCCACAGCCAGGCGGGCAGGGCGAAGAACCAGGCAATCGCGGCGGTGAACAGCAGCATCAAGAACCCGGCCAGCAGCACCGAAGCGCCGCCGAAATGGTGGATGCTGTAGTAGATCCAGCTGGTTCCGGCGCCGAACAGGCCGAAACCAAAACACCAACCACGCCCCAGGGCCTGGCGCGGGCTCAGGTCCCGCAGCCCCACGTAGAACAAGCCGACCGCGACCAGCGCAAACGGCCACAGGTCGAACGGCGCCAGCGCCAGGGTGGTGATGGCGCCGGCCACCACGGCCAGCAGATTACCGGGCCAGCCGGGGCGGGTTAGGCGCTGCATGTCATTCCTTAGCGGGCAATGGGTGTCAGGCGGATCAGATGGATCCTGCGGCTATCGGCATTCAGGATGCGGAAGCGATAAGCGCCGATCTCGGTGGTTTCGTTACGCTTGGGCAGGTGCCCGAACGCACTCATCACCAGGCCGCCGACGGTGTCGAACTCGTCGTCGGAGAATTCGCTGTCGAAGAACTCGTTGAAGTTCTCGATCGGCGTCAGCGCCTTGATCAGGAAGTCACCGCTGGGCAGCGGCTTGATGTAGCTGTCTTCTTCGACGTCATGTTCGTCTTCGATGTCGCCGACGATCTGTTCCAGCACGTCTTCAATGGTCACCAGGCCGGCCACGCCGCCGTATTCGTCGATCACAATGGCCATGTGATTGTGGTTGGCGCGGAACTCACGCAGCAACACGTTCAGGCGCTTGGATTCAGGCACGAAGGTGGCCGGACGCAGCAGGTCCTTGATGTTGAAGCTGTCGCCGTTCTCCTTGAGGATGAGCGGCAGCAGGTCCTTGGCCAGCAGGACACCCATGACGTCGTCATGGCTTTCACCGATCACCGGGTAGCGCGAGTGCGCCGAGTCGATCACGGCCGGGAGAAACTCCCGTGGGGTCTGGGTCGCCTTGATGCTGATCATCTGCGAGCGCGGGACCATGATGTCGCGTACTTGCAGGTCAGCCACCTGGATGGCGCCTTCGACGATGGCCAGCGCTTCGCTGTCCAGCAACTTGTTCTGATGGGCCTCGCGCAGCAGCTCAAGCAGCTCCTGGCGGTTTTTCGGCTCGTGGGCAAAAGCCTGGGTCAGTTTACCCAGCCATGACTTCTGCCCGTTGCTCGATCGGTCTTCGCTCATAGCGATTACTCTGAATCCTTTATTGTTACAGTTGAGTGTTTTTAAACGTCGTCGTCTGCATACGGGTCCGGATGACCCAATTCTGCAAGCAACGTTTGTTCCAGTGTTTCCATTTCCTCGGCTTCGTCATCGTCTATATGGTCGTAACCCAAGAGATGCAAGCAGCCGTGGATGACTAGATGGGCCCAATGGGCTTCTAGTTCCTTGCCTTGTTCCTTCGCCTCGCGCTCCACCACCTCGACACAGATGACCAGGTCGCCCAGCAAGGGGATATCCAGCAGTTCATCCGGCACGTCGGCGGGGAAGGACAGCACGTTGGTCGCGTAATCCTTCTGGCGCCAGGTGTGGTTCAGCTCGCGGCCCTCGGGCTCGTCGACCAGTCGAATAGTCAGTTCCGAGTCGGCGGTGCGCTGGCGCAGGGCCAGGGCGCACCATTGACGGAACTGGGCTTCGCTGGGGGCGGGCGCTTCGGTGGCCAGTTGCAGGTCTAGCTCAAGCATCGCGGCGAACGTCCTTGGCCGGCGCGTCGTCGCGATGGTCGAAGCGCTCGTAGGCCTCGACAATGCGCTGCACCAGCGGGTGGCGGACCACGTCCTTGGGCATGAAGTGCGTGAAGCTGATGCCCGGCACGTCCTTGAGCACCTCGATCACCTGGGCCAGGCCTGACTTGGTGCCCTTGGGCAGGTCGACCTGGGTGACGTCGCCGGTGATCACGGCGGTGGAGCCGAAACCGATCCGGGTGAGGAACATCTTCATTTGCTCGACGGTAGTGTTCTGACTTTCGTCGAGGATGATGAAGCTGTTGTTCAGGGTGCGGCCGCGCATGTAGGCCAGCGGGGCGATCTCGATCACCTGGCGCTCGATCAGCTTGGCTACGTACTCAAAGCCGAGCATCTCGTAGAGTGCGTCGTAGAGCGGGCGCAGGTACGGGTCGATCTTCTGGGCCAGGTCGCCGGGCAGGAAGCCGAGCTTTTCGCCAGCCTCGACCGCCGGGCGCACCAGCAGGATGCGGCGTACTTGCTCGCGCTCCAGGGCGTCGACCGCACAGGCCACGGCCAGGTAGGTCTTGCCGGTACCGGCTGGGCCGATGCCGAAGTTGATGTCGTTGCCGAGGATTTCCTTGACGTACTTCTGCTGATTCAAGCCGCGTGGGCGAATCATGCCTTTTTTGGTCCGCAGGGCCACGCTGGCTTCGGCCACAGGGTTGTTGGCCAGGTCTTCCACCGCCGATTCCTGCAGGTACAGGTGCACCGTTTCCGGCGACAGCTCACTGCCCTTGGTTTCGCGGTAGAGACGGCGCAGCAGGTTTTCTGCGGACGTGGTGTGTTGAGGTTCACCAATGAGCTCGAACTGATTGCCGCGGTTGCGGATCTCGATGCTCAGGCGTTGTTCGATCAAGCGCAGGTGCTCGTCGAACTGTCCGCACAGGTTGGCGAAACGGCGAGCCTCAAAGGGCTCGAGGAGAAAATGATGGGGTTCTACTGTGGGTGCGTTCAAGGTCGCTTTTAGCCGCCCTTTGGCTGTTGAGGTGAAAGAGAGAATAACGCCAGCCGCCCGTGCGCGAAAGCACTTAAATATCCTGGCCCCGAACATCAATAACAATGAAGAACCCCTGTGGGAGCTGGCTTGCCTGCGATGAGGCCGGCACATCCAAAAGGGAGGCTGACTATTACACCGCCATCGCAGGCAAGCCAGCTCCCACATTTGATCCTCATTTATCTTGAGAACGTTTGTGTCAGTTGATCAGTGAACCCCGCAGCGAGTGCGGCTGCGCCGCATCGATGTGCACATCGGCAAACTGGCCGATCAGGGTCGGATTATCGCAACGGAAGTTTACGATTCGGTTGTTCTCGGTACGGCCCTGCAGCTCGCCCGGGTCTTTTTTCGAGTAGTCGGTGACCAGGATGCGCTGGGTGGAACCGACCATTTGTCGGCTGATCTCGAAACCCTGCTGGTTCAAGCGATGTTGCAGGGCATTGAGACGCTCTTTTTTCAGCGCTTCCGGGGTGTCATCCGCCAGGTCGGCGGCCGGGGTGCCGGGGCGCTGGCTGTAGACGAATGAATAAGAGAAGTCGAAACCGACGTCCTCGATCAACTTCATGGTCTGCTCGAAGTCTTTTTCGGTTTCACCGGGGAAGCCGACGATAAAGTCCGAACTGATGCAGATGCCCGGCACCGCCGCGCGCAATTTGCGCAGTTTGGATTTGTATTCCAGGGCGGTGTGGTTGCGCTTCATGGCCGCCAGGATGCGGTCCGAACCCGATTGCACCGGCAGGTGCAGGTGCTTGACCAGTTCCGGCACTTCCGCGTGGGCCTGGATCAGGCTGTCGGAGAACTCCAGCGGGTGCGAGGTGGTGTAGCGAATCCGCTCGATACCGTCCACGGCAGCCACCACGCGGATCAGCTCCGCCAGGTCGGCCAGGCGGCCATCGTCGGTGAGGCCACGGTAACCGTTGACGTTCTGGCCCAGCAGGGTCACTTCGCGCACGCCGTTTTCGGCCAGGTGGATGATTTCCGACAGTACGTCGTCAAACGGCCGACTGACTTCTTCGCCACGGGTGTAAGGCACCACGCAGAAGGTGCAGTACTTGCTGCAGCCTTCCATGACCGACACATAGGCGCTTGGCCCATCGATACGTGGTTCGGGCAAGTGGTCGAATTTTTCGATTTCCGGGAACGACACGTCGACCTGCGGCAGCTTGGTGAAGCGTGCGGCGTCGATCATTTCCGGCAAGCGGTGCAGGGTCTGCGGGCCGAAGACCACATCGACATAGGGCGCGCGGTCCCGGATCGCGGCGCCTTCCTGGCTGGCCACGCAACCGCCGACGGCGATCACCATGTCCGGGTTGGCCAGTTTCAATTCGCGCCAGCGGCCCAGCTGCGAGTACACACGGTCTTGTGCCCGTTCGCGGATCGAGCAGGTATTGAGCAGGATCACGTCGGCATCTTCGGCGCGGGCGGTGACTTCCAGGGCCTGGTGTTCGCCCAGCAGATCGACCATGCGCGAGCTGTCGTACTCGTTCATCTGGCAACCGTGGGTTTCGATGTAAAGCTTCTTGGCCATGGGGATCGTCAACTGGTGGTAAAGAACCGCGCATTATAGGGGGCATGCCCATTGGTTCCTAGCGTTGTGCATCGGGTGCCATGCTATAGTTCGCGCCCTCTTTTATATCCCCGATGTGTTGTTCGCCCACCATGACCAAACGTGAAGCTCCAATCTACAAGGTGATTTTCCTCAACCAGGGCCAGGTGTTCGAAATGTACGCCAAGCAGATCTATCAGAGCGATCTGTGGGGTTTCCTGGAGGTGGAAGAGTTCGTCTTTGGCGAGCGCACCCAATTGGTCGTCGACCCGGGCGAAGAGAAACTCAAGGCTCAGTTTGAAGGCGTGGTGCGCAGTTTTGTGCCGATGCATTCGATTGTTCGCATCGATGAAGTCGAGCGCCTGGGCACGCCGAAGATCAGCGAGGCACGGGGCACCAGCAATGTGATGCCGTTTCCGATGCCGATGCCTGAGAAGTAGGGCTTCAGACCGCGTCGCGCCCATCGCAGGCAAGCCAGCTCCCACAGCTGACCGCAGTCCTTCGCTGGAACTCGATCGAGTGTGGGAGCTGGCTTGCCTGCGATAGCGATAGAAGTGTCTAGATGAATTCAGGGCAGGGGTGAGAAGGGCGAGCGCCCATCGGCACTCTGCAATTCCTGCAGGTAGTTGCGGAAAATCTGGCCCAGTACCTGGGTGGCCACTTCCAACTCATCGCGCTGCATGTGCTCGGCGACTTCGTCGGCAGTGTCCAGTGCGTCTTCGGCGCCGTTGACCGCGGCCATTTTCAGCACGATGTAGGCCTGGACGTTATTGGCCGGCACGCCTTCGCCTTTGAAGAACATGTTGCCCAGTTCGAATTGCGCCTGGGCGTGGCCCTGCAACGAGGCTTTCTCGAAGTAGCTCAAGGCTTTGTTGAGGTCGCGGGCAGGGTTTTTGCTGTCGTGGAAGTACTCGCCCAACTCGTATTGCGCCTGCGCATCCCCACCATCGGCCTGTTTCTGGCACGCGCTCAGCGCTTCGGCCTGGCTGTCTGGCTGGGTATTGAGGGTGCAACGACCCATCGCTGGGATTAACAACGAGTTGCCGCCTGCTTGTGCATGTGCCAGCAGCGGCTGAAGGAGCAACAGGCAGCCCAGAACCAGGGTGCGGCCGGTGCGTTTCATGGGAATCGACTTACCTCTGACGGGGCACGCGGACCCTCGGGGGATCCAATAAGCGCGCATTATGAAATAAGCAGGCCTCTGCTTACAAAGTCTTTACTCGTTTTTCTGCTGCTTGGGCAAGTTATCTGCCGGATTGCAGGTGATTTCTCGAAAAAACTCGGAAATCTCTGTAAGCAAAGTAGCAAATCAGACACCGTTTGGCCGGTGCCTGATTTTTTCGGCCTTTTATTTCAGTGCGGCGAAGGCGCGTTCGGCGGCGTCAAGGGTCAGTTTCAACTCGGCGTCGCCATGGGCGATCGAGGTGAACCCGGCTTCGAAAGCGCTTGGTGCCAGGTACACGCCGCCTTCCAGCATCAGGTGGAAGAAGCGTTTGAACAAGTCGGCATCGCTGCCCATCACGTCATCAAAGGTGACAATGTCGTCGGCGCCGCTGAAGTACAGGCCGAACATCCCGCCCGCCTGGGTGGTAACAAACGGGATACCGGCGGCATCGGCACGCTGTTGCAGGCCGTCGAGCAGGCGTGTGGTGTAGTCGGTCAGCTCGGCGTGGAAGCCCGGGCGGCTGATCAGGCGCAGGGTGGTCAGGCCGGCGGCCATGGCCAGCGGGTTACCCGACAAGGTGCCGGCCTGGTACACCGGGCCCAGTGGCGCGATGTGCTGCATGATTTCACGCTTGCCACCGAAGCAGCCCACTGGCATGCCGCCGCCGATGATCTTGCCGAAAGTGCTCAGGTCCGGCGTGACACCGTAATGCGCTTGGGCGCCACCGAGGGCGACGCGGAAACCGGTCATCACTTCGTCGAAAATCAGTACCACGCCGTGCTTATCGCATTGCTCGCGCAGGCCTTCGAGAAAGCCCGGCGCTGGCGGTACGCAGTTCATGTTGCCCGCCACCGGCTCAACGATGATGCACGCCACGTCCTGGCCGACTTCGCTGAGCATCTGCTCAACGGCGGCGATGTCGTTGAACGGCAGGGTCAGGGTGTGTTTGGCAAACGCGGCCGGTACGCCGGCCGAGCTCGGTACGCCTTGGGTCAGCGCGCCGGAACCGGCCTTGACCAGCAGGCTGTCGGAATGGCCGTGGTAGCAGCCTTCGAACTTGATGATGCTGTCGCGGCCGGTGAAACCACGGGCCAGGCGGATCGCGCTCATGGTGGCTTCGGTGCCCGAGCTGACCATGCGCACCATCTCCATCGACGGCACGATGCTGCATACCAAATCCGCCATTTCGGTTTCCATGGCGGTCGGCGCACCGTAGGACAGGCCGTGTTCCAGCTGCTTGCGCACCGCGTCCAGCACGTCCGGGTGGCTGTGGCCGAGGATCATCGGGCCCCAGGAACCCACGTAGTCCACATAGCGTTTGTCATCTTCGTCAGTGACGTAGGCGCCTTCGGCATGCTTGAAGAACAACGGCGTGCCGCCGACGCTCTTGAACGCACGCACGGGGGAGTTCACACCGCCGGGGATGTGTTTCTGGGCATTGGCAAACAGCGTTTCGGAACGGGACATGATGGGGCTCTCTAAACTGAAATTTTAAGCAGATCGTTGAACGCGCGCGCGCGGCGCGTGACTTCCTGGGTCGTGTCGGCGCCAAACAGGCCGTGCACCACCGCCAGCAGGTCGGCACCCTGGGCCACCAAGGGTTCGGCGTTCTCAAGGGTAATGCCGCCGATCACACAGATCGGCAAATGCAAGCGCGCGCGGGCCTGGGCCAGCATCTCGACGGTGGCGGCGGGGGCGCCTGGCTTGGTATTGGAATTGAAGAAGCGGCCGAAGGCGACATAGCTGGCGCCTTCCTTGGCCGCCTGCTCGGCCAGTTCGATCTGGCTGTGGCAGGTCGAGCCGATGATGGCCTTGGAACCGAGCAGCGCACGGGCCGGGGTCAGTGGGCCGTCGGTCTGGCCCAGGTGCACGCCGACGCCAAGGCGCGCGGCCAATTCAGCGTCGTCGTTGATGATCAACTGGGTCTTGTAGCGCGAGCACAGTTCCCGCAGCTTTTCTGCTTCGCGCAGCCGGCGGGCTTCGTCGCTGCTTTTGTCGCGGTACTGCAGCAGGGTCAGGCCACCGTCCAGCGCCGCTTCGACGTAGGCAAGGAATTTGCCGGCCAACAGTTGGCTGTCGGTAATGGCGTAAAGGCCACGTAGTTTCATCGGGCAGGCCTCTTGGTCTTAAGAGCAGAAATCCAGCGGCAACCGGCGCGGTACAAACTGGCCCTGGCCGAGTTGTTCAGCGTCACGCAGGGTGCGCCAAGTGTAGTTGAGGGCCGATTGCACGGCGCTCACCAGCCCTTCGCCCTGGGCAATCCGACCCGCCAGTGCGCTGGCCAGCGTACAGCCCGAACCGTGATAACTGCCGGGCAGGCGCTGGCAGGTAAAGGTCTGGCGTGTGCCGTCGCGGCTGTAGAGGCGGTTGTGCACTTCGTGCTCGTCGCCGTGGCCACCGGTAATCAACAGGTGCTTGATGTAGGGCAGCAGCTTCTCGGCGCATTCGTCTGCGGTGCCCTCAGGCAGCTCGGCGAGGATGCGTGCCTCGGGCAGGTTCGGCGTGGCGATCAGTGACAGCGGCAACAACCGCTCGCGCATCGCATAGCCGACCTCGTCCTTGCCCAGGCTGCCACCGCCGCCGGCACGCAGCACCGGGTCGCACACCACCGGCAGGTGCGGGTGCGCCTGCAGCAGTTCGACCACGGTGTCGACCATCGCGGTGGAACCGAGCATACCCAGCTTGACCGCCGCCACTTCGGAGTCACCGAGCACGGCATTGGCCTGGGCCAGTACCCATTCGCGGTCGAGCACGCGGAAATCGCTGACGTTGACCGTGTTCTGCACGGTCAGGGCGGTGACGGCCGGAGCCGCATGGCAACCCTGGGCGAGCAGGGCTTCGATATCTGCCTGCAAGCCGGCGCCACCACTGGGATCATGGCCGGAGAGACAGAGGACAACAGGGCGAGAGCTGTAGATATTCATGGTGCGCGAGCTTACCACCAAACGCTTTTGGCGGGGCCGTCTGGCGATGGTTGAATTTTGCCGGGTGGGCGACGATTTTTTGGCGCGTGGCTTAACGTCAAAAAACCTCTGTAAGGCCTGTTCTAGAGCCTTTCAAAAAATTATTTCAATGGTGTCCAATAGCCTTTAGTGGCTATGCTAGAGTGGATCCAAACTACTTACTGTATTGCCGGTGTACGTCTTCTCAAAAGGAATGGGGGGCTTTTTGACATAACCGGACAGGCCACGCTGGGGCTCTATGCGCTATTTGCTGATTTTATTGTTGTGCGGGCTGCCGATGCTCGCCAGCGCCATCGAGTTCACTCAGGACACGCGAAGCCTGCCGTTGGGCCGAGCCATGCAAGTGCTCGAAGACCCGACCGATGCCCTGACCATCGCCGATGTCACATCCCCCACCTACGCCGCACAGTTCAAGACTCACGACAAAGCCACCCTCAATGCCGGTTATTCACACTCGGTGTTCTGGCTTAAAGTCGACCTGCATTACCTGGCCAAAGACCCGCGATCCCCGCGCACCTGGTTCCTGGAACTGGCCTACCCGCCGTTGAACCGCCTGGACCTGTACCAGCGCGACACCACCGGCAACTATCGACTCACCGCCCGCACCGGCAGCGCGTTGCCGTTTTCCAGCCGGCAAGTGAGCCAGAGCAATTATTTGTTCAAGCTCAACTTTGTGCCCGACCAACAGCAAACCGTCTACCTGCGCCTCCAGAGCCAAGGCTCGATCCAGGCACCCTTGACGCTCTGGTCCGGCACCGCGTACCTGGAAGAGCAGCCGCTGCGCTTGTACGTGCTGGGAGCGATCTACGGTGTATTGCTGGGGATGTTGATCTACAACCTGTTCATCTACCTGAGCGTGCGTGACACCAGTTACCTGTATTACATCCTTTATATCGCCTCGTTCGGCCTGTACCAGTTGTCGGTCAACGGCGTGGCCGCGGAGTATTTCTGGCCGAACAACCCGTGGTGGACCAACGCCGCGGTGCCGTTCCTGATTGGCTCGGCAGCGCTGTTCGGTAGCCTGTTTGCGCGCAGCTTCCTGCACACCGCCCAGCATAGCCGCTGGATCAATCGTCTGTTGCTTGGGCTGGTGGGCTGCGGCGCCGTGGTGATGCTGCTGGCGCTGATGACCAGTTACGCCTTGGCATTGCGCCTGGCGACTGGCCTGGCGCTGGTGTTTACCGTGACCATCTTCGTGGCCGCCATCAAGGCCTGGTATTGCGGGCAGCGTATGGCGCGTTACTTCATCATCGCCTGGTCGGCGTTCCTGCTGGGCGGGGTCGTCAACACGATGATGGTGCTGGGCTACCTGCCGAATATGTTCCTGACGATGTACGCCAGCCAGATCGGCTCGGCCATCGAAGTGGCCCTGCTGTCCCTGGCCCTGGCGGACCGCATCAACGGCATGCGCGAGCAACAGGCGCAGATCCTCTTCGACGCCAGCCAGAAGCTCGAAGTGCTCAACCAGCAACTGGCCCGCAGCAACCGGCTCAAGGATGAATTCCTCGCCACCCTGACCCACGAACTGCGTACCCCCATGAACGGCGTGATCGGCTCCCTCGAACTGATGCAGACCGTGCCTTTGGATGCGGACCTGGCGCAGTACCAGCAAACCGCCGCCGGCTCGGCGCGGGACATGATGCGCATGGTCAACGGCATCCTCACCCTCACCGAGCTGCAGGCCGGACGCCTGAGCGCCCAGCCCCAGGTGTTCAGCCTGCGCGGCGCACTCGACACCCTGCGCCAGCAGTTCAGCGCCAGCGCCCAGAGCAAAGGCCTGGCGTTTTCCATCGACGTGGCGGACGAACTGCCAGACCGCGTGCAAGGTGACGTCGACAAACTGCTGCAATGCCTGGACTGCCTGCTGGATAACGCGTTCAAATTCACCCACGAAGGTTCGGTTCGCCTGCGTGTGGTCGGCGTGCCCCACAGTGACGGTCGCTTGCGCCTGAGCTTTATCGTCACCGACACGGGTATCGGCTTTGCTTTCCTCGATGAAGCGACCCTGTACCAGCGTTTCTTCCAGCTCGATGGGTCCACCACGCGCGAGTACGGCGGCCTGGGTATCGGTCTGGCCATCTGCCGACAACTGATCGAGTTGCTGGGCGGGCGCCTCACCCATCATTCCGAGCCCCGCAAAGGCAGCCGCTTCCAACTGGAAGTGGAAGTCAGCCCGGTGCCGGCCGAGTCCAAGCCTGCGCCCCATCGGCAGCGCGCGCCTCAGGAGTGCTCGGTGCTGTTGGTGGATGACAACAGTGTCGGCCAACTGGTCGTGCGCGGCATGCTGCTCAAACTGGGTTACCGGGTGAAAACCGTGGACAGCGGCGCGAATGCCTTGGCTGCCTTGCAGAGTGGGAATTTCGACGCGGTGCTGTTGGATATTCCCGAAGGTGGTTTTTCGTTGTGCTGCCAGATTCGTGCACTGCCTGGTTGCGGTGAGCTGCCGGTGATCGCCTTGAGTACCTCGCTGAATGTGTCGGAGCGCGAGCATTGTCACGGCGTCGGTGTCTCGGACCGCCTGGCCAAACCGGTGCGTTTCGAGGCACTGCAGGCGGTGTTGGAGCGCCGGTTGCTGGGGCCGGTAGAGGGCGAAAGCGCCGGACATTCGGCGGGTATGCCACTTTTTTAAGCCGTATGACGGTGCTTAACTGAAATTCGGGCCTCAACTGAACGTGGCCTTTTTTCAGGAGGCCCGTCATGAACCTGCATCAGTTTGCCGAAACCCACGACGTCACCAACCAGCCGCCGTCCCTGGATGGCACCAACCTGTACCGTATCGATCTGCCTCTGCAGGAATGGTCGCGCCGCTTTGGCGCCGGCTGGGCGCAGGAACGCATCGATGCCTACGGTGCACTGGCCGGCGGGCCGTTGATGGAAGCCGGGTTCCTGGCAAACCAGAACAAACCCGTGTTCAGCAGCCATGACCGCTATGGCCATCGCATCGACCTGGTGGAGTTTCACCCGGCTTACCACGAACTGATGCGCGCTGCCGTCGAACATGGTCTGCCCTCGCTGCCCTGGGCGCACCCGCAGCCTGGTGCCCATGTGGCCCGCGCCGCCATGACCTACTTGCACAGCCAGGCCGAAGCCGGCACCGGATGCCCGCTGACCATGACCTTCGCCTGCGTGCCCGCCCTGCGTTTGCAGCCGGACCTGGCTGACACCTGGCTGCCGAAAATCCTCAACACCCAATATGACCCACGCAACGTCGGCATCGCCCACAAGGCCGGCGTTACGATCGGCATGGCCATGACCGAGAAGCAGGGCGGCACCGACGTGCGCGCCAACACCACCCGCGCCTATCCGGTGGGCGCCGGCGGCCCGGGCCAGGCGTATGAGCTGGTGGGCCACAAGTGGTTCTGCTCGGCGCCGATGTGCGATGCGTTCCTGACCCTGGCCCAGACCGACAAGGGCCTCACCTGTTTCCTGCTGCCCCGGCACCGCCCGGATGACACGCGCAACGAGTTCTATATCCAGCGCCTGAAAAACAAGCTCGGCAACTGCTCCAATGCCTCCAGCGAAGTGGAGTTTCGTGGCGCCCTGGCCTGGATGATCGGCGAAGAAGGCCGTGGTGTGCCGACCATCATCGAGATGGTCGCCATGACCCGCTTCGATTGCATGGTCGGCTCCAGCGCGCTGATGCGTCAGGCGCTGACCCAGGCTAGCCATCATTGTGCCCATCGTTCCGTGGGTGGCCGCGTGCTCAGTGAGCAACCGCTGATGCAAAACGTGCTGGCTGACCTGGCACTGGAAAGCGAATCCGCGCTGGCCCTGAGCCTGCGCATGGGCCGGGCGCTGGATCATCTGGGGGATGAGCAGGAAGCCAAGTTCGCCCGGCTGGTGACGGCGGTGGGCAAGTATTGGATCTGCAAGCGCGCCCCGGCGATGATCAACGAGGCCGCCGAGTGCATGGGCGGTGCCGGGTATGTCGAGGACAGCATCCTGCCGCGTCTGTACCGTGAGGCACCGGTGAACTCGACGTGGGAAGGTTCGGGCAACGTGCAGTGCCTGGACGTGCTGCGGGCGTTGTCCAAAGAGCCGGGTGTGTTGGAGGCACTGTTTGTCGAATTGGGCGATGGGCATGGCGACCGTCTGCTGGCGCGGCATATCGAGCAACTGAAGTCGGCATTTATGGACACCCAGGACATCCAATACCGCGCGCGGCAGCTCACCGAAGACATCGCCGTGGCGTTGCAGGCCAAGTTGCTACTGGAGGCGGGGAATGCGGCGGTGAGCGATGGGTTTATCGCCAGCCGGTTGGGCGACGCGTCCGGTCGGGTGTATGGCACCCTGCCGCGTGGCGTGGACGTGGCGGCGATTGTCGCCAGGTCCACACCTTGTTGATTGCATTCAAAGTTTGCGTCTGACGGGGATACAGGCAAGATAAAGGCCTGCACGTCAGAACACAGGATGCTTACCGTGACCGAAGCTTTTGTTGTCGTTCAAACCGCTGAAGAAGCCGTGGACCGGCTGGCGGCCCTGCATGAGCGTGCCACGGGCGCGCTCAATCAAGCCCTCAAGCAATACCTCAAAGACCGCGTCGAGCCTGACGCCGAACAACGTGCGTTGTTCCGCTATCCGGAACTGCGCCTGACCTACCACTGCCACGGCGAAGTCCCACAGACTACCCGGGCATATGCCAAGGTCCAGTTGCCGGGGACCTACAGCGTCACCGTCACCCATCCTGCGGCGTTCCGTAAATACCTGCTGGAGCAGTTGGTGCCGCTGATGCACGACTTCACCGTGACGGTGGAAGTCGGTGTGAGCCAGCAAAACATCCCGTACCCCTACGTGGTGGAGCAGGGCGATGAGCTGGCCGGTTCCGGTGTAACTGCCGCGACCCTGGCCCGTGTGTTCCCCAGCACCGACCTGTCGGCGGCCACCGACGGCATCGCCGATGGCCTCTACGACTGGGAAAACACCGACCCGCTGCCCCTGGCGCTGTTCGATGCGGCGCGCGTGGACTTTTCCCTGCGTCGCCTGGTGCACTACACCGGCAGCGACTGGCGCCATGTGCAGCCGTGGATCCTGCTGACCAACTACCACCGCTATGTTGACCAGTTCATCCTGCATGGCCTGGAACAACTGCGCAGCGACCCGCGCTTTATCCGCATGGTGTTGCCGGGCAACGTGGTGATCGACAAGAGCATGGACCACGGCGAGGCCTCGGCGATTGCCGCTGGCGTGGTGTGGCACCGCTACCAGATGCCGGCCTATCACCTGCAGGCCACCGATGGCCACGGCGTGACCCTGGTGAACATCGGTGTTGGCCCATCCAATGCCAAGAACATCACCGACCACCTGGCCGTGCTGCGTCCGCATTGCTGGCTGATGATCGGCCACTGCGGCGGCCTGCGCCAATCCCAGACCATCGGCGACTACGTATTGGCGCACGCCTATATGCGCCGCGACGGGATTCTCGACCGCGTGGTGCCGCCGAACATCCCGATCCCGGCGCTGGCCGAAGTGCAGCTGGCGCTGCAGCAGGCAGCCGCCAACGTCACCGGCGAAAAAGGCGAAGAGCTGAAAAAGCGCCTGCGCACCGGCACCGTGCTGACCTATGACGACCGCAACTGGGAACTGCGCTGGGCCCAGGAACGCCCGCTGATCAACCTGTCCCGCGCGGTGGCCGTGGATATGGAAAGCGGCACCATCGCCGCCCAGGGGTATCGTCTGCGGGTGCCGTACGGCACTTTGCTGTGTGTGTCGGACAAACCGCTGCACAGCGAAATCAAGCTGCCAGGCTCTGCCAACGCGTTCTATGAGCGTGCGGTGAGCCAGCACTTGAAGATCGGCATCGAAGCGGTGGATTTGCTGCGCACCGAACTCAACTCGCTGCACTCGCGCAAACTGCGCAGCTTCGACGAGCCGCCGTTCCGCTAAGCGGTTGGGATGGTCATTTAACGGTCAGGCCACTAGCATTGTCGGTCCTGACCGTTAGATGTTCCTTTGCCATGTCCCGTCCCACCCGTCCCGATTCGCGCCGCCCTGGCGTGAAACCCCCGTATTCCGCTGCGCGGCGTGTCGCCAAGGCACCGCCTGCCGAGCCGAAGCTGATCCTGTTCAATAAACCATTCGACGTACTGACCCAGTTCAGCGACGAAGGCGGGCGTGCGACGCTCAAGGATTTCATCGACATCCCCGGCATCTACCCGGCGGGCCGCCTGGACCGTGACAGCGAAGGCCTGTTGCTGCTGACCAATGACGGCCAGCTGCAGGCGCGAATTGCCGACCCCAAGCACAAGCTGGCGAAAACCTACTGGGTGCAGGTCGAAGGCGAGCCGACCGAAGAGCAGCTGCAACGCTTGCGCGAGGGCGTGGAGCTTAACGACGGCAAGACCTTGCCCGCCGAAGCGCGGCCGTTGGGTGAGCCCGAGTTGTGGCCGCGTAACCCGCCTGTGCGGTTTCGCAAAAGCGTCCCGACGCACTGGCTGGAGCTGGTCATTCGTGAAGGGCGCAACCGCCAGGTACGGCGCATGACCGCCGCCGTGGGGTTGCCCACGTTGCGGCTGGTGCGCGTGCGGATTGGCGATTGGACAATCGATGGCCTGGATCAAGGCCAGTGGAAGGAAGTGCCGGCGCGCTTATAAAGCGCCGGACTCGATCAGGCCGATCACTACGCTCTTGATGATGAACGCGGCCACGCCCAGGCCCAGCACGAAGAACAGGATGAACGAGCCAAAGCGCCCGGCCTTGGACTTCTTTGCCAGGTCCCAGACGATAAAGCCCATGAAAATGATCAGGACAGTGACCAGGCCGGTCATCATCCATTCTTCAAAGAGGGCGGGGTCGATGTTGTTCATGGCGAATTTTCCGACAAAGGCAGGCGGGCAGTATAAGGCAGCGTCTGAGGCGCAACATTGACCTGAGTCGGCGCGGTCAATGTGGGAGCTGGCTTGCCTGCGATGGCATCACCTCGGTTTTGCTGACACATCGAGCTGCCTGCATCGCAGGCAAGCCAGCTCCCACATTGTTGAGTGGTGATCTCAGGTTCTTAGGTGAGTCAGCGGCAACTCGGTGCTGTTGAGTACCTGGTTCAACACAAAGCTGGAACGCACGCTGGTCACGCCTTCAATGCGGGTCAGGTGGCCCAGCAGCAGTTTCTGGTAGTGATCCATGTCTGGCACCACCACTTTCAACTGATAGTCAGCATCCATCCCCGTCACCAGGCTGCATTCCAGCACTTGGGGCAGGGTGCGGATGGCCGCTTCGAAGTTCTCGAAACGCTCGGGGGTGTGGCGGTCCATGCCGATCAGCACATAGGCCGTGAGGCTCAGGCCGAGCATCTTGCGGTCGAGCAAGGCGACCTGGCGCGCGATGTAGCCGTCGTCTTCCAACTGCTTGACGCGGCGCGAGCACGGCGATGGCGACAAGCCGATGCGTTCGGCCAACTCTTGGTTGGAGATCCTCGCGTCGCGCTGCAATTCCGCCAAAATACTCAGGTCGTATCGGTCAAGCTTGCTCATTGGGTTGGCCTTTGTCGTAACTATTGCGGTGAATTATCCATGAAGGGTTAAAAATTGCGCAAGCACTGTTTATTGACGCAATCTTCGCAATCATCTGTCGGGCGCTGGCGGGTATCTTTATCAACAGAATCACCGCCTGGACAACAGTCCACTTGCAGCGAGCCCAATCAGGCCCGCAGCGGCCGCCACCCCAGCAGGGTTGAGCCGGCCTCCAGGCTGCACACTGTCCACAAGACGGCGTGAGGTGAGCCAACGTCAAAAGCGTTGAGCCAGGACGAAGTTCTCAAGGGGTGGCCGACGGGTCACCCCTTTTCTTTTGCCTGCTGATAACCTGTGCGAGAACCGGGCCTTGCTTTTCCAGTCTCATGGACAGGCCCTAATCCGCAGTGAGGAATAGCATGAAGCGCATCTGGCGTTTGGCAGGTGTAGGTTTGCTGATGGTCACCGTTGGCGCCCAGGCAGTGGCCGACGAGCGTGAAAATGCGCCGCGCGGTGAAGGCGGTGGTCAGCATGAACGAGGGCCGGAGGGCGGACGGCCAGGGGGAAGTGAACAGCCACGCCCGCAGAACAACCCACCGCGTCCGCAGAATAACCAGCCAAGGCCGGAAAACAATCAGCCGCGCCCACAGAACCAACACTTCGATCGCGGAGGCCAGAACGGGGGTGGCCAATGGCAGGGACGTCCCCAGGGTAATGAGCAGGGGCGACCCGTGCAGCCACCGCAACCACAGCCGTCTAACAACCTGCCGATCCAGAGTCGCCCCGACACCGTGCGCCAGACCCAGGAACCGCGCCAGGGCTATTACCGTGACATCCCGCGACGCAACGACGGCAACCAGCATTGGGAAGCCGGCGGCCCAGGCTCTCGGCCCGGTAACAATGGCGGCGGGTTCAACAATGGCCATCCCGGCGACAACCGCTGGCCAGGTCGCCCCGACGGCCATGGCAATGGCTGGGGCCCAGGCCCGCAACATCGTCCGGGTTACGTGATCGACCGTTTCCCCGACCGCAATTACCGCGTGCCTTACCGTGGCCAGGATTACTTCTACTCCGGCGGCTACTGGTACCGTCCGCAAGGGCCGCGCTACGTGGTGGTGACGCCGCCGTACGGCATCCGCGTGCATTACCTGCCGGACTACGCGCGTGAAGTGTGGATAGGCAGTGCGCTGTTCTTCCTCGCGGCGGGCTCCTACTACACCTACGAAAGCAGCTCCCAGCAGTACGTGGTGGTGCAACCGCCGGCCGCCGTACCGGCACCGCAGCCCGCGCCGCAAGGCAATGGCTATGACGTGGTCGCGTACCCCGCCAACGGCCAGTCACCGGCCCAGGTGCAGCAGGACGGCTACGACTGTTATCGCTGGGCTGTGCAGCAAAGCGGTTTCGACCCGCAGCAAGTCACCTACGCCCCCGACCCGGCGGTGGTGCAAACCTACCGTCAGGCCCAGGGCAACTGCCTGAGCAGTCGCGGTTATCAGGTGCAGTACTAGGTTTTGTTGCCTGTGACCACTTCCCGCGGGTCGGCGTGCACCAGCACTTCGGCGCGCGGGTAGGCCTTGTGGATGGCATCGGCGGCCTGGTCGCTGATGCCGTGGGCCACTGACAGCGTCAATTCCCCTGGCAATTCCAAATGCAGCTGCACAAACCAGTGGCTGCCGGAAATGCGCGTGCGCAAATCATGCGCACCCAACACCCCCGGTACACCACGCGCCAGTTCCAGCATGTGCTGGCTGACGTCTGGCGGCAGCTCTTCATCCATCAACACCGCAAAGCTTTCCCGGGCGATCTGGATCGCGCTCCACAAAATGTAGGCGGCGATACCCAGGCCGAACCAGGCGTCGACTTGGTGAAAGCCCATGCCCGCCAGCACCAGCGCCACGAGGATGCTGCCGTTGAGCATCAAGTCCGAGCGGTAGTGCAGTGAATCGGCGCGCACGGCATTGGAGCCGGTTTCGCGGATCACCCGGTGTTGCAGCATCAACAAGGCCACGGTCAACACCAGGGAAAAGATGATCACGCCGATGCTCAACCACGGCGCGCCCACCGGTTCCGGATGTTGCAGGCGCTCGTAGGCCTGGAACGCGATCAACACCGCACTGCCGCCGATGAACAGCGCCTGGGCCATGCCCGACAGCGACTCCGCCTTGCCATGTCCATAGCGGTGATCGTCATCGGCGGGGCGCAGGGCGTAATGCACGGCGACGAGGTTCAGCAGTGAAGTCACGCCGTCCAGCAGGGAGTCGGTCAAGCCGGCGAGCATGCTCACCGAGCCACTGAACCACCAGGCGATGGCCTTGGTGACAATCAGCACACAGGCCACGCCCACCGACGCGCGGGTGGCCAGGCGCAAGAGCCTGGCGTGTTCGGGGCTGCTGGTCATAGGCGGGTCGAATCCTTAAGCGGCGGGTTGCAGGCCCAGGGTGGCGAGTTGTTGCACGCTGCCTTTGAACTGGATCATGCGCGGGTCGTCGAGCGGCAGGCTGCGGCCGGTTTCTTTCAGGATGATGCTTTGCAGCTTGGCATTGTCGACCTGGCCGTCGGCGCCGATGGCTTCGTGGAGTTTTTGCGGGTCGACCTGGGCGGTCTTGCCCGGCTCGAAGTAGATCGCGCCGGTGGCGAAGTCCACGCCGAAGGCAATCAGGCCGGGGATGACGTAGAACAGCAGGCCGATGGCATCGAGCACAGCGATGGTCGGGTCGATCTTGCCGTCGATCTGGCCACGGCGGTCCGGGTAGAAGATCGAACCGCAGGCCGTCAATTGGCTCAGCAGGGTGACGGCGAGGACACCGCCAATGACACGGGAAGCGATACGCATAACATTCTCCTGAACACGATTTAAAGAGGACTATAAGCCAGATCAGCTGAACAACGCCGGTCCAACGTGGGAGCTGGCTTGCCTGCGAAAGCGGTGGAGCAGCCAACAGTGCATTGGCTGACACGCCGCTATCGCAGGCAAGCCAGCTCCCACCCTTGATTGCATTCACAATTGATGTGGGTGGCGTTTCTGAGACCATCGTCGGCACTTGGCAGTTCGCCGTTATACTCGCCGCTCTGCTTTGGAGCCAGTATGAATTCGTTGCCGATTGATGAAGTTTTACCCGCCCTGCGTGACGCCTTGGCGATTCGCCATGAAGCCGTTCTGGAAGCGCCCCCCGGCGCCGGTAAAACCACCCGTGTGCCCTTGGCGTTGTTGAACGAGCCATGGCTGGCCGGGCAGACCATCCTGATGCTCGAACCGCGCCGTCTGGCAGCCCGGGCAGCGGCCGAACGCTTGGCCAGTGAGTTGGGCGAGAAGGTCGGAGAAACCGTCGGCTATCGCATTCGCCTCGACAGCAAAGTCGGCCCCAACACCCGTATCGAAGTGGTCACCGAAGGCATCCTCACCCGCCGTCTGCAAGACGACCCGGCGCTGGACGGCGTGGGCTTGCTGATCTTCGACGAGTTCCACGAACGCAGCCTCGACGCCGACCTGGCGCTGGCTCTGAGCCTGAACGGCCGCGAGCTGTTTCGCGATGAGCAGCCGCTGAAAATCCTGCTGATGTCCGCCACCCTCGAAGGCGAGCGCCTGGCCAGCCTGCTGGATGACGCGCCGATCCTGCGCAGCGAAGGGCGCATGTTTCCGGTGCAGATGCGCTGGGGCCGGCCTTACCAGCCCGGTGAATTCATCGAGCCGCGTGTGGTGCAAACCATCCTTGAGGCCCTGCATGACGAAACCGGCAGCGTGCTGGTGTTCTTGCCGGGGCAGGCGGAGATTCGCCGGGTCAACCAGCAATTGGCCGAGGCCTTGGGCGATCGCAGTGATGTGCTGCTGTGCCCGCTGCATGGCGAGCTGGACCTTGCCGCCCAGCGCGCCGCCATCGACCCGGCGCCCGCAGGTACACGCAAAGTGGTGCTGGCGACCAACATCGCCGAGACCAGTCTTACTATCAACGGCGTGCGCGTAGTGATCGACGCCGGGTTGGCGCGGGTGCCGCGTTTCGACCCGGGCAGCGGCATGACCCGTCTCGACACCCAACGCATTTCCCGCGCCAGCGCCACTCAGCGCGCCGGTCGGGCAGGGCGGCTGGAGCCGGGCGTTTGCTATCGCTTGTGGTCCGAGGACCAGCATGAAGGCCTGGCCGCCTACGGCAGTGCGGAAATCCTTGCGGCCGACCTGGCCGCCTTGGCGCTGCAGTTGGCGCGCTGGGGCGTTACGCCCACGCAGCTGGTGTGGCTGGACGTGCCGCCCACCGCCGCGTATGCCCAAGCCCAGGATCTGCTCGTGCGCCTCGGCGCATTGGACGACGACAAACTGACCGCCCACGGGCAGAAAATGGCCGAACTGCCGGCCCATCCGCGTATCGCGCACCTGCTGTTGCGCGGGCAGGACCTGGGGTTGGCTGCCACCGCCTGCGATGTCGCGGCCCTGCTGGGCGAGCGCGATATCCTGCGCGGCGGCGGCGCGGATTTGCACAGTCGCCTGGCGCTGTTGTCCGGCGAAGCACGTGCGCGTGGCACCCAAGGCGGGGTGCAGCGGGCCAAGCAACTGGCGCGACAGTATCGCGGCTACTTGAGAGGCCAGGCCACGCAACCGGTGGCCGACCCCGACCACTCGCGCTGGCTCGGCGCCTTGCTCGCCCTGGCTTACCCGGACCGTGTCGCTCAACAGCGTCGCGCCGGCGGCGCTGAATACCGCCTGGCCAACGGCCGCGCGGCGCTGTTCGCCGAAGCCGACAGTCTGATGAAACAGCCTTGGTTGGTCATCGCCGATCTGGGCAGCCGCCAGGGCCAGCGTGAGGAACGCATCTACCTGGCGGCGGACTTTGATCCGGCGCTGTTCGACACGGTGCTCGCCGAACAAGTGCGCAACGTCGACCAGTTGGATTGGGACGAACGCGAAGGCGTACTGCGCGCCGAGCGCCAGCGCAAAGTCGACGAGCTGGTACTGAGCCGCGAACCCCTGACCGGCCTGGACGAGTCCGCGCGCAGCCAGGCGCTAGTCAATCTGGTGCGCCGCAAAGGCCTCGAGCTACTGCCGTGGACGCCCGAGCTGCGCCAATGGCAGGCGCGGGTCATGCTGCTGCGGCACCTCGACGCCGGCAAAACCAGCGAGTGGCCCGATATCAGCGACAAGGCGTTGCTCGCCAGCCTTGAACATTGGCTGATGCCTTACCTGGGCAAAGTCTCGCGCTTGAGCCATTTCGCCAACCTGGACATTTCCAGCTTCCTGCACAACCTGCTGCCCTGGCCGCTGCCCCAGCGCCTGGACGAACTGGCGCCACAGCATGTGAAAGTGCCCTCGGGCTCGTCGGTGCGCCTGGACTACAGCGAACAGCCGCCGATCTTGGCGGTGCGCCTGCAAGAACTGTTCGGGCTGGCCGACACCCCGCGCATTGCCGGCGGGCGCCAGGTGGTGAAGCTGCATCTGCTGTCCCCGGCACGCCGGCCGGTGCAAGTGACCCAGGACCTGGCGAACTTCTGGCGCAGTACCTACGCCGAGGTAAAAAAGGATTTGAAAGGGCGATACCCCAAGCATTACTGGCCGGATGACCCGCTGGTGGCCGAGGCAACCGCGCGAATCAAACCGCGTAAATAATCAGCGCCCCCAGGATGTGCCTTTATTCATTACGCGGCATCACAAATGATGTTCCCGCCGCCGCATTTATCCGCCCTAGGCAACATTCTAAAGTCTCCACACTTGCCGCCTCATCATGTCGATGAGGGGCGAAGTGGAGACTTTTCCATGCCTTTCATCAGCGTCCGTATTACCCGTGATGGCGTGACCCAGGAGCAGAAAGCCCAGGTCATCGCCGAAATAACCAACACCATGCAAACCGTGCTCAATAAGGACCCGCACCTTACTCACATCGTCATCGAAGAGGTGGATACGGATAACTGGGGCTACGCGGGAATCACCACCACCGAGTACCGAAAAAGAGTCGAATAAACGCGCACAGCCCGTGCTCCCATGGCAGGGATTATTGTGCGGCGGGCAGCAGGAACCGAGCGATCACCGGCAGGTGGTTGGAAATGCGCAACGTGTCCTCCTGCCGCACTTTCGCCTCCACCCGCTTGATTCGCGGGCTGTAGAACAGGTAATCGAGCGTGCGGTCCGGCCCGTCGACGCTCGGGTCGTTGGGGAAGTGGGTCAGCCACTTCTCACGGTCAATCCCGCTGGATTGGCTGTTGCTCGGGATCATCGGGTATTTGTCCCACAGCAAATGCAGCTCGCTGTCCGGCGAATATTGCCCACGCTTGCCGGCGTCCAGCCGCAGGAATTGGCCCAGGGGCAGCAGGTTGAAGTCGCCGCCGATCAGCCAGGGTGTGCCGCGCCCTTCGAATTTATCCAGCAGCTTGACCGTGGTTTGTACCTGCTCCTGCACCGCGCTGCGCCCAGGGGCGTCACCGTCCAGGCGGGTGTTGAGCACGGCCAGTTGGCCACCGTCGCTCAGCGGCAGGTAGGTCAACAGCAAGGCCGGCTTGGGTTGGAACTGGCGGCTGATGAAGTTCGCCTCGGGGGCCGGCAATTGCAGGCGTTCGGCGTGTTCGATCTGGTAACGGCTGAGGGTCGCCAATTTACGGCCGACGCTGCCGAAGATATGCCGGTCGGGCACGAAGTCGGCTTTCCAGTCGAAGGCCTGGGCACTGCAGGGGTAGAGGTCGACCAGGCGCTCTTGCAACAGGGCAAGCTGGTCTTGGTAATGGGAGGGCTTGGCGTTTTCGTCGAGTTCCTGCAGCAGCAGGATGTCGGGTTGTTCGTCACGGATCACCCGCGCCACTTCGTCGAGGCTGGCGGCCATGTCTTCCACGGTCGGGCGGTCGTCCGGGCCACTGCCGTCGGCGGTGTCGTACCAGAACACGTAGTTCTTGCCGGCCAGGTATTGCACGTTCCAGGTCATGACCTTGAGCGCCTGCCCGGGCAGCAGCGTGGGCGCACGGGGCGCGACACAACTCACCGGCAGGGTTTCCTTCGCCTCGGGGCGCCAGGTCAGGCTGTAGATCAGGGCGGCGAGCAGGCCTGCAATGATCAGCAGGCCCAGCAGGGTTATGCGCAATAAACGGGTCATCGGCTCGGCTTATAGCGTTTCAGGAGTGGCACGGAGCATATCACCGCGCGTCGGCATCGCCACCGATCAGCATGAATAACCGGAACAGCACCACGCTGGTAAACAGTTGCAGGAAGCTGTGGGCACTGTCCAGAAACAGGCCCAGCAGCGGCGCAGGCGTGGGGTAGGCCGCAACGCTGGCGCCCTTGAGCAGCCACAGTGGCGTCATCACGCACAGCAGGCACACCAGGATCAGCCAGAAATGCCCACGGCTCAGGCGGAAGCTTTCCTTCATCGCCTCCAGCGCCGGCATGCCGCGCAGCACCAGCAGGTACTCGGCAAAGGCCAGCACCACCATCAGCCACAGGCCCGGCAGGAAATACAGCGACAGCCCCAGCAGGATCAGCAGCGTGCTCATGGCCGTCAGCAGGGCGAAGCGCGGCCACAGGGTCAGGGCCATGGCCCATACATCCTTGGTAGTCGGTGACTCGCCACGGGTGCGGGCATCCAGAAACAGGATCAACGCGCCGGTGTACAGCGGGTACACCAGCAACCCCACCACCACGCTGTAGCCAGGGAATGCATCCGGGCCCACCACGTGGTTGAGCACCTGTTGCAGCAGGGCCTCGAAAATCACCAACGGCAAACACAGCTGGACGATAGCGCCCAGGTTGCGTTGGGTGAAACGGAAGGAGTCGCGCAGCACGTCTAACGGATTCATCGAGTTCATCGCAGGCCTGAAAGCAAGGGCAACACTTTAACCGATCATCACGGGCGGTAAGCAAACGTAAACCTTGAGTAAAGACCATTGAAACAACTCGTAACACCCCCATAACTAGAGCGGCGCCTGATCACAGGCGAGACCACGATTTCTACCGGCAATCTAACGAGGTCGCCATGAACAGCGAAGAGCAAACCCTGATCGATGGACTGTTTTCACGGTTGCAACAAGCCGAAACGGACTCAGCCCCCCGCGACGCCCAGGCCGAAGCGCGGATCAAGGAGCACATGACTCGCCAACCGGCAGCCGGGTACTACATGACCCAGTCGATCCTGGTGCAAGAGCACGCGCTCAAAAGTCTCGACGCGCTAAACAAGGAGCAGGCGCAGCAGATCCAGCAGTTGCAGGATGAGCTGCAGCGGGCGAAATCCGCGCCAGCCGCTCCGGCGAGCAGCGGTGGGTTCTTGTCGAGCATCTTTGGCGGTGGTTCCCGCGACCCCCAATCTGCGCAGAGCGCCCCGCCGTCTTCCGGTGGCGGCTGGCGTGAACCGGGGCGGCCTGGGTTCAGCCAGCCTGCGCCGCAGCAGAACTACGGCGCGCCCCAGCAGAACTACCAACAGCCGCAACAAGCGCCGGCAGCCCCGATAGGTAGCGGTTTCCTCGGCGGCGCGATGAAAACCGCAGCCGGCGTGGCCGGTGGTGTGTTGCTGGCCGAAGGCATCAGCAGCCTGTTCCATCACAACCAGCAACCGCAGGTGGTCGAGGAAATCATCGAACAGCCGGCGCCCGCCAGTGACCAGGGCGGCTGGGGCGGCGATGACCAGAAGTACGCCGGCAATGACAGCTGGGGCAGTGACAACTCGGACAGCTTCACCGACAGCGATTATTCCGACGATTCTTCTTCCTTCGGCGACGACGATTCCTTCGTCTGACCCACCTCGGCCGGGGCGCTTCGCCGCCCCGGTCTGATTTTTCCCGGAAACGTTCTCGCGGCTGGCATACTGGCACCCTTTCCGGGCCCTGGCGCCTGGCTGTCATGAGGAAGTGCGGTGAAGAAAATTGCAGTGTTCGCCGATGTTCAAAACCTCTACTACACCGTTCGCCAGGCCTATGGCTGCCACTTCAACTACGCCGCGTTGTGGGCTGATATCAGCGCGCGCGGGCAGATCGTCGAGGCGTACGCGTATGCCATCGACCGTGGCGACAGCAAACAGCAGCAATTCCAGCAGATCCTGCGCAACCTGGGTTTCACGGTAAAACTCAAGCCCTACATCCAGCGCAGCGACGGCTCGGCCAAGGGCGACTGGGACGTGGGGATCACCATCGACATCATGGACGCCGCCGACCACGTCGACGAAATCGTGCTGGCCTCCGGTGACGGTGATTTCGACATGTTGCTCGACCGGGTTATCCACAAGCATGGCGTCGAGGCCGTGGCCTATGGTGTACCGGGGCTGACGGCCAATTCATTGATACGCGCCGCCAGCCGCTACGTGCCGATTGAAGGCGCGTTGTTGCTCAAATAAATGCTAAGACGGAGTTGGAACAGGTTTGGAACGTATAGCGGTCATCGACTTTGAAACCACCGGCATCACCCCGAGCAGCCATTGCCGGGCCACTGAAATCGCGGTGGTCATCCTCGAACGTGGCCAGATTGTGGACCGCTACCAGAGCCTGATGAACGCCGGCGTGCGCGTGCCGGGTTTTATCGAGCAACTCACCGGCATCAGCAACGCCATGCTGCGCAGCGCGCCGCCGGCCGAGCGAGTGATGAACGAGGTCAACGAGTTCGTCGGCACCACGCCACTGATGGCGCACAACGCCGCGTTCGACCAGAAGTTCTGGGACTACGAACTGGGCCTGATCCGCCGTACCCGCCTGCAAAAATTCGCCTGCTCCCTGCTTCTTGCACGCCGCCTCATGCCGGCTGCACCCAACCACAAGCTCGGCACCCTCAACACCTACGCGCAACTGCCCCACACCGGCAAGGCTCACCGAGCGATGGCAGATGCGGAAATGGCAGCTAACCTCACAGCCCACCTGGCCCAGGAACTGCGCCGCACCCACGGCTTGCGCGAACTGTCCCATGAGTTGCTGTGCACCTTGCAGAAAGTGCCGGCGGCGAAGATCAATGAGCACCTGGAGAAGCATCGCGGGTTCTGACCTCGCCACAATCTCCTGTGGGCCCGGTCTTCTCTGTGGTGAACGGGCTTCTGTGGTGAGCGGGCTTGCCCCGCGCTGGGCTGCGGAGCAGCCCCAAAACCTGACACTCCGTTCTAACTGAAAGAACGCGGCGCCCTTAATTGGGGCTGCTTCGCGGCCCAGCGCGGGGCAAGCCCGCTCACCACAAAGCTAGTGTGGCTGCACACACTCCAACGCCCGATCCACCACGCCCTTCGCCATCCCCACCAAATGCATCACCGCCCGCTGCTGCGCCTTCATCGCCTCACTCGACGCATGCGCCGTCTCCACCGCGCAATGCAGCAAATCGGCCGCATGGGCGAGGGCGTCTTCGAAGCTCAGGTTGTCGTTCAGAATGAAATGGGGCGCATCCGGGGCGCAGGCTTTGATGCAACTGACGTCATCGCAGGCAAGCCAGCTCCCACCGTTGGAATGCATTTCAACTGTGGGAGCTGGCTTGCCTGCGATGGCGGCGGTTCAGCCACCATTTTTCCCATTGCCCTCCAACTGCCCCAACGGTACCCGCCGCGCTATCGCACTCGACAAAATAATCGAGGTCTTGCTGAACCCGAACTTGGCCACCCGGTTGATCAGGTTCTCCAACTCCGGCATCGACCCCACGGCTGCCTGCATGATCACGCACGGGTCGCCGGTCACCCGATGGCACTCTGTCAGCTCGGGAATTTCCGCCAACGCGTCATACACCTTCTGGCTGCCATGATTGGTCAGCCGCAGTTCAATCACGCACTGGATCGGCAACCCCACTTTGGACAGGTCCACCTTGGCCTGATACCCAGTGATCACGCCGCTGGCCTCCAGCTTGGCCACGCGCTCGGCCACGGCGGGGGCGGAGAGGTTTACCGTGCGCGCCAGTTGCGCGTAGGACGCGCGGCCGTCTTCGAGCAGGGCACTGAGGAGCATGCGGTCGTATTTGTCCATGAGAAGGCTCCAGTTGCGCGTGGCTTTCGAAAACACGGTTTATAGCCTTCACAACCATGCTTTGAAAAGTGTATTGGCGTTTTAAACAGGTTTTGTAACTTATGTTTAACGACCTGTCTTTTTAGAATAAGCCTCCCATCTCCTGCCATAGAGCCGCCCAATGCCTGGCCCACGTCGCTTTCCCTTACCGTTGATCGCCGCCTTTTTTGCGCTGTATGTGATCTGGGGTTCCACCTATCTGGTGATTCGCATCGGCGTGGAGTACTGGCCGCCGTTGTTGCTGGCGGGGATTCGGTTTTGCACGGCGGGGGCGTTGATGTATGGCTTCCTGCGCTGGCGTGGGGTGCCGGCACCGACGTGGCCGCAGTGGAAAGCAGCCGGGATGATTGGTCTTTTGCTGCTCACCGTGGGCAATGGCGGTGTCAGCGTGGCGGAACACATGGGGGTGTCGTCCGGCGTGGCGGCGCTGGCCGTGGCGACGGTGCCGTTGTTCACCTTGCTGTGTGGGTATTTCTGGGGCGCGCGCAACACTCGCTTGGAGTGGGCGGGGGTGATTCTGGGGATCATCGGCATCGCCATGCTCAATATGGGCAGCACGTTGCAGTCGAGCCCGATGGGTGCTGTGTTGCTGTTGGTGGCGGCGGCTTCCTGGGCGTTTGGTTCGGTGTGGAGCCGGCAATTGCCGTTGCCCCAGGGCGCCATGGCCAGTGCTGCGGAGATGCTGGTCGCCGGTGTGGCGCTGTTGTTCGTCAGCGCGCTTTCCGGTGAACGCCTGCAGGCCACGCCGCCGCTGGAAGGCTGGCTGGCCCTGGCCTATCTGACGGTGTTTGGCTCGATCATCGCCTTCAACGCCTATATGTACCTGCTCAAGCACGTGCGCCCGGCGGCGGCGACCAGCTATGCCTACGTCAACCCGGCGGTCGCGGTGTTGCTGGGGATCGTGTTCATCGGCGAGACCATCGGCCTGGAAGAGGCGTTGGCCATGCTGGTGATCATCAGCGCCGTGCTGTTGATCAGCCTGCCCCAGTGGCGCAAGCCCAAGCCGGAAATAAGGTAAACTGCGGCGCATTACGCCCTTGCGCTGAATTTTTCCTACGGTAAACACATGACTTTCGCCACCCTTGGCCTGATCGAACCCTTGCTGCGCGCCCTTGAGACGCTTGGCTACCAGACCCCTACGCCGGTGCAGGCGCAAGCCATACCGGCAGTGCTGGCCGGTCGCGACTTGATGGCTGCGGCCCAGACCGGCACCGGCAAGACCGCCGGTTTTGCCTTGCCGCTGCTGCAGCTGCTGACGATGGAAGGGCCGAAAGTCGCCGCCAACTCAGCGCGCGCGCTGATTCTGTGCCCGACCCGCGAGCTGGCCGAGCAGGTTCACGCCAGCGTTGCCGAGTACGCGCAACACCTGCCGCTGACCACTTACGCGGTGTACGGCGGCGTGAGCATCAACCCGCAGATGATGAAGCTGCGCAAGGGCGTCGACATTCTGGTCGCCACGCCTGGCCGCCTGATCGACCTGTTCCGCCAGAACGCGCTGAAGCTCAACCAGCTGCAAACCCTGGTGCTGGACGAAGCCGACCGCATGCTCGACCTGGGCTTCTCCGAAGAGCTGGCGAACATTTATCGCATGCTGCCGAAAAAGCGCCAGACGCTGCTGTTCTCCGCGACCTTCTCCGATGACATACGCCTGCTGGCGGGGCAGATGCTCAACGACCCGCTGAGCATCGAAGTCAGCCCGCGCAACGTCGCCGCCAACACCGTGAAGCAGTGGGTGGTGCCGGTGGACAAGAAGCGCAAGCCGGAGCTGTTTGTGCACCTTATGCGCAAAGGCCGCTGGAAGCAGGTGCTGGTGTTCGCCAAGACCCGTAACGGCGTGGATGCGCTGGTGGATAAGTTGCAGGGCCTGGGCATCAATGCCGACGGCATCCATGGCGACAAGCCGCAAGCCACGCGCCAGCGTGCGCTGGACCGCTTCAAATCCAGCGAAGTGCAGATCCTGGTGGCCACCGACGTGGCGGCCCGTGGCCTGGATATCGAAGACCTGCCGCTGGTGGTCAACTTCGACTTGCCGATCGTGGCCGAAGACTACATCCACCGCATCGGCCGTACCGGGCGTGCGGGTAACACCGGGGAAGCGATTTCCCTGGTGTGTGCCGATGAAGTCAACATGCTGTCGGCCATCGAAATGCTGACGCGCCAGACCTTGACCCGCAAGATGGAGCCGGACTTCGAGCCGGAGCATCGTGTGCCGGACACCGATGCCAGCGGGCAGGTGGTGAAGAAACCGAAAAAACCGAAGAAGCCTAAAGCGTCGGGTGGGGGCGGTAAGCGCAACCTGGGCAAGTGGGTGGACAGCGGCGACGTCGCGCCGGCTGAGCCGTCGATCAAGCCGGTGCGCAAGGTGCCGGTGTTCAATACCGGGCCGCGTAAGAAGAAGTAAGTTTTTCAGCGCTGCTGATGGCCTCTTCGCAGGCAAGCCAGCTCCCACATTTGACCGAGTTCTAACATTGGAATGCAGTCAAAGGTGGGAGCGGGCTTGCCCGCGAAGACGGCTCGGAATTCACCGCAAATCTCCCACATTTGACCGAGTTCCAACATTGGAATGCAGTCAAAGGTGGGAGCGGGCTTGCCCGCGAAGACGGCTCGGAATTCACCGCAAATCTCCCACATTTGACCGAGTTCCAACATTGGAATGCAGTCAAAGGTGGGAGTGGGCTTGCCCGCGAAGACGGCTCGGAATTCACCGCAAATCTCCCACATTTGACCGAGTTCCAACACTGGAATGCAGTCAAAGGTGGGAGCGGGCTTGCCCGCGAAGACGGCTCGGAATTCACCGCAAATCTCCCACATTTGACCGAGTTCCAACATTGGAATGCAGTCAAAGGTGGGAGCGGGCTTGCCCGCG
>NZ_JAGYWD010000014.1:0-130236 GCF_018587885.1 Pseudomonas sp. VS40
TTGACGACCATAGAGCATTGGAACCACCTGATCCCATCCCGAACTCAGCAGTGAAACGATGCATCGCCGATGGTAGTGTGGGGTTTCCCCATGTGAGAGTAGGTCATCGTCAAGATTAAATTCCAGAACCCCATTTGCGAAAGCAGATGGGGTTTTGTTTTGGGCGGTCGAAAAGTACGTAGAAAATCATTGCCGTGCACTGCTGGTCAACATCGTCATCGATAACAGACCACTGAAGCGCCATTTCTCCTAAAATCCCTTCTTGTAGCATCCCGGCTAGCGCAAGCTCATCCCCTACAATTGTCCTCATAAAAGCGACTGTTGAATCTGCCGTTGGGCAAATGGATACAAAGTGTTTCCGTATTTTTGGTATGGTGCAGCACATTTTCACAGGGACTGATCTTTCATCCGCAGGACGCGTCGTCGACCTTCTTCAACGAGATGCTGTAGAAATGCCTGAACCTATACCGATCAAGGATCACGAAAAAGAAAACCGCCTTGTCAACAAGCGCCTGCTTGCCTGCGCGTTGTTGGTTATTGGCATCACCTGCGCCCTGGTAGGGCGCATGTACTTCCTGCAGGTCGTGCAGTTCGACTACCACTCCACAATTTCCGAGAACAACCGCGTCCACGTACTGCCTATTACGCCGACGCGTGGGTTGATCTATGACCGCAACGGCGTCGTACTGGCTGACAACCGCCCCAGCTACAACCTGACCATCACCCGTGAACGCACCACCGACCTCAAGGGCGAGTTGGACGCCATCGTCAGTTTGTTGCACTTGCCTGCCGAAGACCGTGCTGTATTCGACAAGGCGCTGAAGCAAGCTCGGCACCCCTTCGTTCCTGTGACATTGTTTTATGAGCTGACCGAAGAGCAGATCGCGCTGCTGGCCGTGAACGAGTTTCGCCTACCGGGTGTGGACGTAGAACCGCAATTCGTTCGTCACTACCCCCTAGGCGCTCACTTTGCCCATTCCATCGGTTATGTAGGGCGGATCAACGAGAAAGAATCCAAAGCCCTCGACTCGGTGGAGTACCGTGGCACCCAGTCCATCGGCAAGACCGGGATCGAGCGCTTCTACGAGTCCGAATTGCACGGTCACGTAGGCTATGAAGAGGTCGAGACCAATGCCCAGGGCCGCGTACTGCGCGTGCTCAAGCACACCGACCCGATTCCGGGAAAGAACATTGTCCTGAGCCTCGACGTTCACCTCCAGGAAGCTGCAGAGGAGGCCTTGGGTGATCGACGCGGTTCGGTGGTTGCTCTCGACCCGCAGACCGGTGAAGTGCTGGCCATGGTCAGCAAGCCAAGCTTCGATCCGAACCTGTTCGTCACCGGTATCAGCTTCAAGGAATACGCCGCTCTGCATGACTCCATCGACCGGCCGTTGTTCAACCGCGTCCTCCGGGGGCTCTACGCGCCAGGCTCGACCATCAAGCCAGAAGTCGCCATCGCGGGCCTGGACAGTGGCGTCGTCACCGCCCAGACCCGCGTGTTCGACCCGGGTTACTACCAACTGCCGGACTTCGATCACAAATACCGCAACTGGAACCACAGCGGCGACGGCTGGGTAGACATGGACGCCGCCATCATGCGCTCCAACGACACCTACTTTTACGACCTAGCCCACAAACTCGGCATCGATCGCCTGCACGACTACCTGGCTGAGTTCGGCCTGGGTCAGAAAGTGTCGCTGGATATGTTCGAAGAGTCAGCCGGCCTGATGCCCTCCCAGGCCTGGAAGCGCGCTACTCGCCGGCAACCCTGGTTCCCGGGTGAAACCGTGATCCTCGGCATCGGCCAGGGCTATATGCAGGTCACACCGCTGCAATTGGCCCAAGCCACAGCGCTGATCGCCAACAAGGGCGTGTGGAATCGGCCCCACTTGGCCAAGACCATCAATGGCGTGCCCCCCGTGGATGAAAACCCGATGCCCAACGTAGTCCTCAAGGACCCGCGTGATTGGGAGCAGGTCAACCACGGCATGCAGCTGGTGATGCACGACCCACGCGGCATTGCCCGCGCTGCCGCACAAGGCGCGCAATACCGCATCGCCGGCAAGAGTGGTACGGCACAAGTCGTTGCGATCAAGCAGGGCGAGCGTTACAACCGTGAAAAGACCCTGGAACGCCACCGCGACAACGCCTTGTTCGTCGGTTTCGCTCCGGCCGAACATCCGAAGATCGTGATTTCGGTGATGATCGAAAACGGCGAGGCCGGCGGTCGTGTTGCAGGACCGGTAGTGCGTCAGATCATGGACGCCTGGTTGCTCGACCAAGAAGGCCACCTGAAGCCGCAGTACGCGACGCCGGCTAAAGCACCCGGAGACCCGAAGGTCTAATCAGTTTTTCCACTCGTCCCACTGCTCTACGCCTTCATAGGCAAGCCAGGGCACCGCATGGGATGTCCAGATATGTGCGGTGGGCCTGACGGCTGGATCATCATCCAGCGTCGCCACCCGCACAATGACGTGAGGTTGGTGCCCACGCTCTGCCATCAGGTGCGAGCCGCAGCGCGAACAGAAATGCCTGAGCTTGCCTGGCGACGATTCGAATGACGCCAGCAGTGCTTCGCCCTGAGTCCAGCGAAAGTGCTCACGCATCACGCCCGCCGTCGCCACAAATGCTGCCGCATGCACTTTGCGACAGCTGTCGCAGTGGCAGTGGCTGATGGGCATGTCGAGGCAGTCCACTTGGTAGCGCACGCCTTTACAGAAGCAACTTCCATTCAACGGGTCAGTCATAACGTATAGCCGGTTCAAGGATGGGGTCATCATGATTGCTTACAACCCAAGGTTGCGCATTGTTTGATGTCGCCTACTGTCAATGGAGGAGGTGACTTATGCACGTATTAGATCGCATCGAACGAAAAGTCCTGCTCAACGCTTCACGTAAACAGGTGTGGGAAGCCCTCACCGATGCCGAGCAATTCGGCAGTTGGTTTGGTATTGCCCTCGGAGGCAAAACCTTCGTTGCCGGGCAAACCCTTGAGGCGCCGATCACTTATCCTGGTTACGAGCATGTGATCTGGAAGGCCAGAATCGAACGCATCCTGCCGCAAACACTGTTCTCGTTCTGGTGGCACCCTTTCGCGGTGGAGGAGGGCGTCGACTACGACCAGGAAACCCCGACACTGGTGGAATTCACCATCGAGGACCGGGCACCGGGCATTCTGCTGCGGGTGGTCGAGTCGGGGTTTGACGCAGTGCCTGAGGCGCGGCGGCAGAAAGCCTTCAAGATGAATTCCCGTGGCTGGGACGAGCAGATGGGCAACATCGAAACTTACCTGAGCCAAGCCCGTCAAGCTTGACCGCAACGGGCATCAAACCTGATGCCCGCCTCGCTCTACGAACTCAGCCTTCGTGAGCGGTGGTGATTTCCAGGGTGTCGGTGAACGTCACCAGTACACCTTGCCCGACCTTAAGGTCTTTGAGGCCGGCGCGAATCTCCGGTTTCTCCACATTCAGCACTTTCGTCGCACCGGCCGGATTCTCCAGGGTGACCTGGTTTTTCTTCAGGTCGATATGGGTGATCTTCAATTGCACCTGCACTTGGCGGAAGGCTGCACCGCCCGGGTTAGGGTTGTCGGCGGTGGCGCGGACTACACCGGTTTTTTTCGCTGGCGTCCGGTGCGCTTTTGTCGACGTCGGTGTCCAGCACGGCAGCAACCGAGTGGGTGGTCAGCACCACAGCGCGGCGCGTCGGCGTTCAAACCGATGGAGGGCGAGCAATACGAAGCGGGGGTGAAGTACCAGCCGAACGACAGTTCGTTGCTGACCCTGTCGGTGTACCAGATCAAGCAAAAGAACGTGCTGACCGGCGATATCGAGTACCCGGAATATCAGCTGCAGGAAGGCGAGGCGCGCTCACGCGGCGTCGAGTTTGAAGGCAAGACACGGATCGGCCAGTTCGAAGTGATTGGCGCGGTGGCTTACATAGACTCGTTCTACACCAAGAGCAATTACGGGGATAAGGGCAACCGCCACGAATCCCAGGCTCCCAGGACCGCCAGTGGCTGGGTCGATTACCACTTTGCCAGCTATGCCCTGGCAGGTCTGACCCTTGGCGGCGGCGCCCGTTACACCGGCAAGAAGTACGGCGACTCGGGCAACACCTTCAAAACACCATCGTTCGTGGTGTACGACACCACCCTCAGCTACGACCTGGGCCGTGTCAGCCCCACCCTCAATGGCGCGGAAGCGAACCTGAACGTGCAGAACCTGTTTGATCGCGAGTACGTGTCGTCCTGCAACTATGCCTTTGGTTGCTACTGCGGGCAGGAGCGTACGGCGTCGCTGTAAGTATCCTACGATTGGTGACGCCAAGCGGGTGGCGGCGAAGGCGGCCACCCGCGGGTGATCAGAAGTCCACAGTCGCCGACAGCTTGGCGACACGTGGATCGCCCTGGCTGAGGAAACCGCCCTGGGCCGATTCCCAGTACTTCTCGTTGGCGACGTTCTCCACGGTGGCACCGAGGGTGACATCACGCTGAGCCACCTTGAAGTTGTAGCGTGCGCCCACGTCGAAGCGGTTCCACGCGGGCAGGCTCAGGTTGTTGGCGGCGTCGGCGTACTGGCCACCGGTGCGCAGCATGCGGCCGTTGAGCGTCACGCCCTGCAGGCCGGGCACATCCCAATCCACGCCAGCATTGAACTGGAACGAAGGCACACCGATCGCGCGGTTGCCGTCGTTGGCACCGTTTTGCGTGTCTTTGAGCTCGGTCTTCATGACGGTCACACCGCCCAGCAAGCGCAGGCCGCTGACCGGCTCGCCGAAGACATTCAGCTCCACACCTTTATTGATCTGCAGGCCCTCCCGCACGTAGCGCGCTGTCGTAGCATCAATGACCTGAACGTAACCGGCTCCAGGCTGTTCGATGCGGTACACACCCAACGTCGCCCCATAGGTGCCCATGTCGACTTTTACGCCGGCTTCGATCTGCTTGGAGCGCGCAGGTGCAAACGCCTGGCCGCCACCGATGATCGTGCGGTTTCCCGAGTTGACGGGAGACGTCGGGCCTTGCGCGAGGCCTTCGATGCGGTTGGCGTAGAAGGACACATGTTCCCACGGCTTGAACACCAGGCCGTAGACGGGTGTGGTGATCGACTCGTCATAGTTGGAGGTGCGGGTGCCACTCATGTAGTTGTACCCCTGCACCACCATCTGCTGGCGGCGCGCGCCGAGCGTGATCAGCAGGCGGTCATCGAAGACGCCGAGGGTATCGGACACCGCCGCGCTGCGCACAAAAGTCTTGGCGGTAATCGTGGGGTCGCTGAAGTCAGTGCCCGGTGTATTGCGTGGGTTGTTCAAGGTGGGTGGCGCACCGGTCACCGGGTCGTAGATATTGGTTGGGGTCGCTGTCGACGAGGCGTTGAACACATAAGCGTTGCGTGCCTGGGTCCAGATACCGGCCAGGCCGAAATTGAGACGGTGGCTGACAGCGCCAGTCTGGAACTTGCCGTTCAGCCCGCCCATCAAGCTGCGGTTGTCTTCTTCGTGGGCAATGGTCGAGCGGCTCGCCAGGGCATTGCCAAGGTTATCGGTCAGCGTCACCGACGAGTACTGCCCCATTTCACGTGTGTGCTTGGCCCCGCCTGCCGCATAAACCGTCCAGTTGTCGTTCAAGTCGTACTCGGCGCGCAGCATGCCCAGGGTGTCTTCAAGGTTGGTGTTGCTCCAGCTCGGCGCATAGTTGGTGTCAGCCGACGGTGCATCCGGGACATGGGTGGCCGTGCCCAGGAACACCGAGTTGCGCCCGCCGTTGATGCGTTGCTTCTGATACACAAAGTCACTGGACAGACGCAACGCATCGCCGCGGTAGTCCAGGCCAACCGCAAACAGTTTAGAGCGCTGGTTTTCATCATCGATGCCGGTATCGCCTTCGCGCTGGGACAGGTTCACCCGCGCGCCAAAACGGTTGTCTTCACCGAATCGCTGGCCGATGTCCAAGTGCTCGCCCACTCGGCCATCGCTGCTGATATCGGTGCTGAAGCGACGCAGCGGGACATCGTCGGCGCGCTTGGGCTGCAGGTTCACGCCACCGCCGATCCCCGAACCGCCCGGTGTTACGCCGTTGATAAAGGCATTGGGCCCCTTGAACACTTCGACGCGCTCCAGGGCGTCAGTGGAGATGATCTGGCGTGGCAGGATGCCGTACAGGCCGTTGAAGGAAATGTCGTCACCATTGAGCGGCAGGCCACGGATCATGAAGGTCTGCGCCTGGTTGGCAAACCCTGACGCCTGGCGCACGGACGAATCATTGAGCAGCACATCACCGACAGTCTCGGCCTGCTGGTCGCGAATCAACTTCTCGGTGTAGGAGGCCATGCTGAACGGCACATCCATGATGTCCTGGTTACCCAGCACACCCAACTGACCGCCGCGTGCCACTTGGCCACCGGCGTATACCGGGGGCAGAGCGCTTGGAGCGGGCGCTTCGGCGTTGATACGGGTGGCGCCCAGTTCCAGTGTGTTGCCATCCTGACGGCTGTTCGCATCCTGCGGGGTGGCGGGTGTTGCGGCGTGGGCCGTGAGGCTCAGGGAGCAGCAAAGGGCGAGCAGGGTGGGGCGAAAAGGCACAGCGAAGGAGGCACGGATGGGCATGGTCGATCCTGACGGTGAACCGTCATGTGAGGAAAAGGGCAACAGCATTGCGCGTCCTCACTGCGCGGATACGACTCCGGCGCGAATGATAGTAATTATTATTAACGCCTTGCAACAAATTTATGAGATTCAGGTCTGCGCGCGCGGATGCCGAGTAGAATCACGCCCTGAAAGCGATTCCTGAGGTGCGGTACGGTGGATTTACAGCAGGGTTTTGTCCTGACCCGGCATTGGCGAGATACCCCGGCAGGTACGGAGGTCAGCTTCTGGCTGGCCACCGACCAGGGCCCGAGGTTTATCCGCCTACCCGTGCAGACTTCAGTGATGTTCATCCCCGAGGCCCATCGCAAGCCGTTGGATTGGCTGCTCAAGGGCGAGCGCGACATCGAATTGCGCCCGTTGCAGTTGTGCGATTTCCATCACCGTCCCGTGCTGGGCCTGTACACGCGCCAGCACCGCCAGGCGATGGACGTGGAAAAACGCCTGCGCGCTGCCGGGGTTGATGTCTACGAAGGCGACGTGCGCCCACCTGAGCGCTACATGATGGAGCGCTTCATCACCGCACCCGTGTGGTTTGGCGGCACGCCCGACGCCAGCGGCGTGCTCTGCGACGCGCAGATGAAGCCCGCGCCAGACTACCGCCCGCCGCTGAAACTGGTGTCCCTCGACATCGAGACCACCGCCCAGGGCGACCTCTATTCCATCGCCCTGGAAGGTTGCGGCGAGCGCCAGGTGTACATGCTCGGCCCGCCGAACAAAACCGACGCCGTGGATTTCAAGCTCGACTACTGCGACACCCGCGCCCAACTGCTCGAGCGCCTCAACGCGTGGCTCGCCCAGCACGACCCCGACGCGATCATCGGCTGGAACGTGGTGCAATTCGACCTGCGCGTCCTCCACGAACATGCCCAGCGCCTCAATGTGCCGCTCATGCTTGGCCGGGGCGAAGAACCCATGGCCTGGCGCGAACACGGCAGCCGCAACCATTACTTCGCCGCTGCGGCGGGGCGGCTGATCATCGACGGTATCGAAGCCCTGCGCTCGGCCACCTGGAGCTTCGAATCCTTCAGCCTGGAAAACGTCGCACAGACCTTGTTGGGCGAGGGCAAGGACATCTCCACGCCGTACCAGCGCATGGACGAAATCAACCGCATGTTCGCCGAGGACAAGCCCGCGCTGGCGCGCTACAACCTCAAGGACTGCGAGCTGGTCACGCGGATTTTCGCCAAGACCGAACTGCTCAAGTTCCTGCTGGAGCGGGCCAGCGTCACTGGCTTGCCGGCCGACCGCAACGGCGGCTCCGTCGCCGCGTTCACCCATTTGTACATGCCACTGATGCACCGCCAGGGCTTCGTCGCGCCGAACCTGGGTGACAAACCGCCCCAGGCCAGCCCCGGTGGCTTTGTCATGGACTCACGTCCCGGCCTCTACGAATCCGTGCTGGTGCTCGATTACAAAAGCCTTTACCCGTCGATCATCCGCAGCTTCCTGATCGACCCGGTGGGCCTGATCGAAGGCCTCAAGCACCCTGACGACAGCGAGTCGGTGGAAGGCTTTCGCGGCGCACGTTTCTCTCGCACACGGCATTGCCTGCCTTCTATCGTCGCGCGGGTTTCCGAAGGCCGCGAAGTGGCCAAGCGTGAGCACAACGCACCGCTGTCCCAGGCCCTGAAAATTATTATGAACGCCTTCTACGGCGTGCTCGGTTCGAGCGGCTGCCGCTTCTTCGATACGCGGTTGGCCTCGTCGATTACGATGCGCGGCCACCAGATCATGCGCCAGACCCGCGAACTGGTTGAAGCCCAAGGCTATGAGGTGATCTACGGTGACACCGACTCCACCTTTGTCTGGCTTGGCAGCGCACATTCCCAGGAGGACGCCAGCCGCATCGGCCGAGGGTTGGTGCAGCACGTCAATCACTGGTGGCGCGAGCATCTGCACACCGCGTTCGGGCTGCAAAGCGCCCTGGAGTTGCAGTACGAAACCCACTTCACCCGCTTTCTCATGCCGACCATCCGTGGTGCGGAAGAGGGCAGCAAGAAGCGCTACGCCGGCCTGGTGGTGCGCAGCGATGGCAGCGAGGAAATGGTCTACAAAGGCCTGGAAACCGTGCGCAGCGACTGGTCGCCCCTGGCTCGCCGGTTCCAGCAGGAACTCTACCAGCGCATCTTCCATCGCCAGCCCCACCAGGACTACATCCGCGACTACGTGCGCCGTACCCTCAGCGGCGAGTTCGATGAGTTGCTGATCTACCGCAAACGCCTGCGCCGCCGACTGGACGACTACGAACGCAACGTGCCGCCCCATGTGCGCGCCGCGCGCCTGGCCGATGAGTACAACGATCGCCTGAACCGCCCGCGCCAATACCAGCGCGGCGGCTGGATCAGCTACGTGATCAGCGTCAACGGCCCGGAACCCTTGGAAGTGCGGCAGGCGCCCATCGACTACGACCACTACGTCACCCGGCAATTGCAGCCGGTCGCCGATGCGATCCTGCCGTTCGTGAATGACGATTTCAGCACCCTGGTCGGTGGGCAAATGGGCCTGTTTTAAAACGCTTGATTCGTCAGGGCGCGAGCCTGCACTCTCTGTCTCTGATGACCACCCAGACGGCGCAGCCCCTCATGACCCAACTTACCCTGACCGGCACGACGGTCGAACTCCTGCCCCTGCAAAGGGAACACAAGGCCGCCTTGCTCGAGGCCGCGGCCGATGGCGAACTGTGGAACCTCAAGGTCACCAACGTACCGGGCCCGGACACTGTTGATAAATACATCGACACCGCCCTGGCGGGGCGCGACGCCGGCAGCGTGATCCCCTTCACCCTGGTGCGCCGCGATACCGGCCAAGTGGTCGGCAGCACGCGGTTCTGGAAGGTCGACCGGGTCAATCGCAAGCTGGAGATCGGCCATACCTGGCTGGCGCTGTCCACGCAGAAAAGCGGCATCAATACCGAAGCCAAGCTGCTGTTGCTGACCTACGCTTTCGAAGTGCTCGACTGCGTGCGCGTGCAATTCACCACCGACGAACTCAACGAAAAATCCCGCGCGGCGATCCTGCGGCTCGGCGCCGTGCAGGAAGGCATCGTGCGCCACGAACGCATCATGCCCGATGGCCGCAAGCGCAACTCGGTGCGCTTCAGCATCATCGATTCGGAATGGCCGCAAGTGAAGGCCACCTTGCAGGCCAAACTGCAACGCTAGGAGGAAAAGCCCATGTACACGCTCTATGGCATCGACGAATCCGGCTCCTGCATGATCGAAATTGCCCTGCAGCGCTGTGGGGTGCCGTGGCGACGGGTAGACGCAGCCTCCTGGGCGGAGGGCGAGGGCAGTGACGAATTGGCCCGCATCAACCCGCTCAAACAGGTGCCCACCCTAGTGACCCCGGACGGCCAGGTGCTGACGGAAAGCGCTGCGATCCTGATCCACCTGGGCCTGGAATTTCCCGCCTCCCAGCTCTTGGGCGGCAACCGCGCGCAGATCATTCGCGGGCTGGTGTACATCGCCGCCAATTGCTACTCGGCCATCGGCATCATCGACTACCCGCAACGCTGGCTCGGTAACGTCAACGAAACCGTGCAGGCGCAGCTTGTCACTGGCACCCGCCGCTACCTGCACCAGGCCTGGGTGGTGTTTGCCGATCAGTTTGCCGACCAGTTGTTTGCCGCCAACAATACGCCTAACGCGCTGGGCTTGATGGCGGCTGCAGTGTCGCGCTGGGACGAGGCACGGGAGGCGTTGAACGGCCTGGCGCCGGGCTTTTCCCAGTCACTGGCGCACGTGGATGCCGACCCCCTTGTGGCACCCGTATTTGCTCGGCATTGGCCGCAGTGGAAGGTCTCATGATGTTTCCGCAATCAGTGGAAACAATGACACTCGCGGCCACCAAACCCTTGCGTAGCGGGCGTCCTGACCTACGCTTTCTTAAAGTGGTGTAGGAATCATCCTTGAATTTGACTGTCGCAGACATGAAACTCAAGAACCCTGCATGGAATTCAAAGGAGGTGCGCATGCTCATCCGGTCGCTGACCCTGGCTACCTTGATGGCTTTTACGGGGCCGCTGTTGGCTGCTGATGATATCAACCCGCTCAAGCAGGACTTGGGCAAGGCCCGGCCGCTGGTGGTGGTGGAGCTTGATTCCGGCAACGACACCTTGGCGACTCTCAAGAAACAGTTGGACGAGCCTGCGACCAAGCAGTCCTTTGAAGAACGCAGCATGGTGTTCTACACCGTGAAGTTCGGCAGCATCGGTGCTGAAGGCGAGAAATTCGCCAAGGACCCCAAGGACAGCAGGAAACTCACCCCGCCGGAAACCAACGCGCTGATCCGTGCCCTCAAGCTGGGCGCCGGCAGCGGCACCAAAGTGATCCTGGTGGGCAAGGACGGCGAGAAAAAACTCGAGAAGACCGTACCGCCGGATACCCTCGACCTGAAGGCGTTTTTCAGCGCCATTGACCAGATGCCAATGGCCGAGAAAGAAGCCGCTGCACCGGCCGAGCCTGAACCCGCTGCCGCACCAGCGGAGAAGCAGGGTGCCAAGGCTGGCGCCAAACCTGGCAAGCCCGCCAAGCATGCAGCGCAGCCATTGGATGACTGACCCTGTACGGGAGCCGGGCAGCCGGCTCCCGTAGCAGAAACTTGCAGTAACAGCTCTGCGAAGAATATGATAACCGTTATCATTTACGCCTTATTCTTCGCGCGCGGCCTCCATGTCTTCGACTCCTGCGGTAAGCCCCACTGAACTGGCCACCTTGTACCGCCAGCAACACCGTTGGTTGCAGCAATGGCTGTGGCGTCGCTTGAACTGCCCGCAGAGCGCCGCCGACCTGGCCCAGGACACATTCCTGCGGCTGCTGGCGAAGAACCAGCCCCTTGAAATCCACGCGCCGCGCAGCTTCCTGGCGAAAGTGGCGCAAAGCGTGCTGTCCAACCACTTCCGTCGGCAGAAACTCGAAAAAGCCTACTTGCAGGCCTTGGCCCTGTTGCCGGAAGACGCCGCGCCCAACGCCGAAACCCAGTGGATCCTCCTCGAAACCCTGATGGCCCTCGATGAAGTGCTCAGCCGCCTGGCCTTGCCCGTGCGCCAGGCGTTCCTGTGGTCGCAGCTCGATGGCCTGAGCCACGGCGAGATCGCCGAGCGCCTCGGTACCAGCATCACCACGGTCAAACGCTACATCGTCAAGGCGGGTGCACAATGCATCTTGCTGGACAGCCAGCGGTCATGAATCCGGTGCCGTTATCGATCGAGGTCGCCGAGCAAGCGATGCACTGGCAACTGGAGCTGCAGGTGCCGAACGTCAGCGAGCAGACCCGCGCCGAATGGCAGCGCTGGCGTGAGCAGGACCCGGCCCATGAACAGGCCTGGCAACATTCCCAGCGATTTTTCCAGCGTTTGCAGGATGTGCGCACACCGACCCATCAAGCCTTGGCCCGCGCGACGCTGTTGCCGGCGTTGTCACGTCGCCAGGTCGTCAAGCACCTCGCCGTGTTGCTGGCGTCAGGCACCGCCGCTTGGAGCATCAAAGACGCGGCGCTGCTGCAACACTGGACCAGCGACTTCAGCACCACCGTCGGCGAGCAGTGGCGCATCGGTTTGGCGGACAACACCCAAGTGCAGCTCAATACCGACACCGCCATCGACGTCAAATACACCGCGGATGTACGCCAGATCCATGTGCTGCGTGGTGAAATCCTGGTGGACCCCAACCCCACGGATATCCGCCCGCTGTGGGTGAAAACCGCCGAAGGCCTGACCCGTGCGGTCAGTGGTCGCTTCAGTGTGCGCCAGCGCGATGGCTTTACCCAATTGGGCGCAGACCAGGGCGCGCTGTCGGCACAGATCCCGTCGCGCAGCCTGCTGCTGCAGGCGGGCGAACTCATCAGTTTTGATGCCCACACCTTGCTCGCCCGGCGCCCGCAACGGGACGGTGAACTGGCGTGGAGCCGTGGAATGATCGTCGCTCAGGGCATGCGCCTGGAGGACTTCCTCGAAGAGCTGAGCCGCTACCGTCGCGGGCGCCTGGCGTGTGATCCCGCGGTGCGCGGCTTGCGCGTATCCGGCACCTATCCGCTGTCCGACACCGACCGGATTATCGCGGCGCTGGCGCAAACCCTGAAGCTGGACGTGCAGCATTTCACCCGTTTCTGGGTCGCCCTCAAGCCGCGCCAGAAGCTTGTGTGAATTTATTTCGCGCTTGGGTGGTCCGTTTGCGAATCTCACGAGACTTATATCCCCAGACACTACCTTCACTGGGGAATAGGGCATGCAGCCGCACACACCGAAGAAAAACATACGCTTGAAGACATCATTGGCCCTTGCCGTAATGCAGGGCATTGCCAGCGTCACTGTGGTCACGCCGCTGTTGCTGGCGTCGGCCTGGGTGCACGCAGCACCGCAAGTGGAATTCGACATCCCGCCAGGTTCGCTGGCGGAGGCGCTCAACCAGTTCGGCCAGGCCAGCCAGATCCTGCTGTCCTATCCGGCCGCGCTCACCGACGGCCAGACCAGCCCAGGCCTGCGCGGGCGGCATGACCTGGATACCGGCCTGGCGATCCTGCTCAGTACCAGCAACTTGCAAGCCGTGCATGGCAGCGGCAACACTTACTCACTGGCGCGGCGCCCGAGCGATGGCGCATTGCAGCTGGGCACCGTGTCCATTTCGGGCAAGGCACCCGGCTCGACCACCGAGGGCACTGGCTCTTACACCACGCAGTCCTCCAGCAGTTCGACGCGCCTGAACCTGACGCCTCGGGAAACCCCGCAGTCGCTCACCGTAATGACCCGCCAGCGCCTGGATGACCAACGTCTCACCAATCTCAGTGACACCCTCGATGCCACTCCCGGCATCATCGTGTTGCGCGATGGCCTTGGGGCGGAGAGTGACGGTTATTTCTCGCGCGGCTTCCAGATCCAGAACTTCGAAATCGACGGCGTGCCCACCGCCACACGCATGGACAACTACACCCAGAGCATGGCCATGTATGACCGCGTTGAAATCGTACGCGGCGCCACCGGCCTTATCAGCGGCATGGGCAACCCGGCGGCGACCATCAACTTGATTCGCAAGCGCCCGACGACCGAGACGCGCGCCAGTGTCACGGCGGAAGGCGGCACCTGGGACCGCTATGGCACCGGCCTGGACGTCTCCGGCCCGCTGACCGAAACCGGCAATGTGCGCGGGCGCCTGGTCGCGGACTACAAGACCGAACACGCCTGGATCGATCGCTACAAGCAGGAAACGCAGCTGCTCTATGGCATCACCGAGTTCGACCTCAGCGAAGACACGCTGCTGACACTGGGCTTCAGCTACCTGCGCACCGACGTCGATTCGCCGGCGCGTTCCGGTTTGCCCACACGCTTTACCGACGATTCGCGCAGTAACCTTAGCCGCTCGCTAAACACCGCGCCGGCGTGGTCCTACAACGATCATGAGCAGACGAGCTTTTTCACCGCCATTGAGCAGACGTTCGACAGCGGCTGGAGCGCCAAGGCCGAATTCACCCACACTGAAAACCAGTTCGATGAAGTCTTCAACTACGTCAACGGTTCGCTCAACGCGAACGGCAGTGGTACCACTCAATTGCCGGTGCGTTTCTCCGGTACGCCGCGCCAGGACAACATCGACCTCTACGCCACCGGCCCCTTTGACCTGCTCGGGCGTGAGCACGAGCTGATCGCGGGCGTCACCTTGTCCAAATACAATGAAAGCGTGCCGAGTTACGGCGGCTGGCATTACGACTATTCCGGCTCGCCGGCCGGTGCCATCGACAACCTGTTCAATTGGGATGGCCAGTCGGTCAAGCCCGCGTTCAATGTCACCGGTAAATCCTCGGTGGATGAGAGCCAATATGCTGCTTACTTGAGCACGCGACTGCGAGTGACCGATGACTTGAGCGTGATCCTCGGCAGCCGGGTGATCGACTGGAAGCGCGAGACCGAAGATCGACCCTACGGCGGCACGGCGACCCGCACTGACGAATCGGAAACTGGCGTCTACATCCCTTACGCCGGCGTGGTATATGACCTCACCGACAACTGGTCGGCCTACGCCAGCTACACCAAGATCTTCAATCCCCAGGCCAGTTGGGTGCGCGACATCAATAACAAGGCGCTGCCGCCGATGGAGGGCAAAGGGTATGAGGTCGGCCTCAAAGGCAGCTTCTTCGACGAGCGGCTGAACACCAGCTTGGCGCTGTTCAAGCTGGAGCAGGACAACCTGGCCATCTGGATCGACACCCCGGGCGGCAACACCTATCGCAACGAGCAAGGCACCACCACCGAAGGCGTGGAGCTGGAGCTCAACGGCGAACTGGCTGACGGCTGGCAAGCCTCCGCTGGCTATGCCTATGCGGTGAGCACCGATGCCGACGACAAACGCATCGTCACGACGTTGCCGCGCCAGAGCCTGAAGACCTTCACTTCCTACCGTTTGCCCGGCGCGTTCAACAAGCTTACCGTGGGCGGCGGAGTGAACTGGCAGAGCAAGGTCGGCGAAGACCTGCACACCTTCAGCCAGGGCAGCTACGCCATCACCAACTTGCTGGTGCGCTATGACCTGACGTCCAAGCTGAGCGCCTCGGTCAACGTCAATAACCTGTTCGATCGCGAGTACTTCAGCTACGCCGGCAACCACGGCATGTACGGAGCGCCGCGCAACCTGATGACCAGTGTCAAATACGCTTTCTGACGCAATGATTGAACGGCGCCCTCAAGGCGCCGTTTTTGCGACAGGCGCCTTGCGCACCGGAAACGGAAAGTAGAAAAACCGCAGGAACGCCACCCGCTTGATCACTTCCCCGATCAACAACGGCACCACCACCGCCACCACAAACCCCACGCAGGCCGCGACAAACGCGGGCAGCCCCAGGCGCTCCAGCAGGTCGACCGTCTTGTGCTGGATCTCGCCGTGGAAGATCAGCAGGATCAAGGTGTTCTGACCGATATAGGTCATGGCCCGCGTGACCCAGGTCGACACCATCAATACGCGCGCCAGCGCCCAGCAGGCGTACACGCCGATCACGGCCGGCAGGGTGGTCCAGAACCAGTGGTCGTAGCGTCGCTGCGCCAGGTCCATGGTGTCCCAGGTGAAGGTGAATACCACAACGAACAATGCAATCGAAATCAACAGGGTCAGCCAGGAGCCCGCGTGGGTGCGCAGCCAATCACGCAGCAGGTAGCCGACAATGAAATAAGTGCTGCTGATCAAGGTGATATCCAGGCTGAACGGCAGGCCCGGCAGCACCCAGGTATGCCCGCCGAACGCGACTGGCAACTGCCAGAACCACGGCAGCATCCAGACGCCCACAATCAACTGCAGCGTTACCAGCGCGCAACTGAGCAACAGTGACAGCTTCAGGCGCTGGATCAGGCGCAGCATCACCCAACTGAACAGGATCGCCACCCAGAAATGCGGCAGGAACCACAGCGCCTGCCACGGAATGGTATCCACCGAGGCGTACAGCACACCGCCGATATCCGGCAACAGCGGCTGGCCACGCAGAATGCTGCGCACGATCACATAGGTGAGCATGGTGAAGAAAAACGGTTTGAGCAGGCCATCGGCCTTGCGTATCGCCATCTCCACGAACGGCTGCTCGGGCTTGAAGAACACGCCCGACAGAAAAAAGAACAGCGGCAAGATGAACGACGCCAGCACCGGGTACAGCAAGTCCGGCGAAGTGGCGACGAACCAACTGTGGGCAAACACGATCACCAGGATGCCGATGCCTTTGGCGATATCCATTTGAATCCAGCGATGTTTCATATGAGTTGTCCTGATCGATCATTCATGCCTTGCGCCACGGTCTCAGCCAGAGTGCCATGCCCAGCAATACCACCGCGCCAGCCAGGGTGCTTAGCCCCAGTTGCAGCCACATGCCTTCAATCCGAAACAGCGCCAACGCCGCCACGCCCATCAGCACCGCGCTGAGCAGCCAGCTCCGAGCCCAGGGCAGGGCGCCGAGCAAGGCCTGGCGTTGCATCAACAACAACGCGGTGCAGAGCACGCCGGCCAGCGCAGCCAGCGGAATCCCGGCCAGGCCGAACACAAACGGCAGCACGCCCAGCAACAGCACATTGGCCAGGCTACCGAGCAGTTCACAACGCAATGGCTGGCGCGTATCGCCTGCAGCGTAGGCGTAGCGCGCGAGCAGGGCGTTCCAGGCGCCGAACACCAGTGGTACGGCAAACCAGGCGAGCAGCAGCGGCAACGGCGAGTCCAGCGATTGCTTGGGCAGCAGCAACGCCACCAGGCTCGGCGCCGCCGCCACCAGGCCGACTCCGGCGGGCAGGGTCAGCACGCTGGCGGTTTCCAGACCGCGCTTGAGCAGGGCCAGGCGCTCATCGCCCTGGCGGCGGCTCATCATGCCCAGCAACACTTGGTTAAGGCTCATCAGCGCAATCAGGGGCAGGTTCATCAGCTTGCGCGCCAGGTTGACCCAGGTCACCGCGCCTTCACCCAGCAACGACGCCACCAACCGTTCAATCAAGGCCAGGCCCTGGCTGGCGCCATTGCTCAGCAACAGTGGGCCGATGCGTTGGCCCAGCTCCCGCAGTGGCGCCAACGACAGGTGCCACTGCCACGGCCGCCAGCCCTGGCACCACATCGACGGCAGCAGCGCCAACGGCATCAACAGGCTGCCGGCCAGGCAGGCCAGGGCCAACGCGTGAGGTTGGGTCGCGGTGCCGGCGAGGGCGAGGTAGGTCACCGGCGGCAGGTTGAACAGCAACGAGCCCAACCCCGCGAGCACAAAGCGTTCGCGGGCTTGCAGCGCAATACTGAACAGCGCATGCAGCATCAGCCCCGGCACGCACCAGGCGACAATCTGCAAGTTACTGCTGGCGAGCGCCGTGGCACTGGCTGCCAAGCCCGGCCCAAGCAGTTGCACCAGCCACGGCGCCAACAGTGTCAGCAGCAGGCTGGTGACCAGTGCGATCAGCAGCAACGCCGGAAACAGCACCGCCAACCAGCCCAATCGCTCGTCGTCCTTGCGCGCCAGGTACAGCGGCAACGCAGCGGCGCTCAGCACGCCGCCGGCCAAGGACATGCGCAACGCTTCGGGCAAAAACAGTGCGATCAGGAACGCATCGCTGCGCTCACCCGCGCCCCAGGCCGCCACCAACAGCCATTCACGGGCAAAACCCAGGCACAGGCCAAGCAGCGTCGCCAGCGTCAGCCAGACGGCAGAGCCCAGCATCAGGGTTGCGCGCCATCAAGCACGGGTTTGGACACGCTCAGGTTTTTCACCTGCGGCAGGCGTGCCGGAAACAGTCGCCGGGCTTCCAGCACATTGATGCCGACCATCAGCCAGAACAGCGCGACCATCACCACCGCAAAGCTGAAATAGTGGTCGAACAGGCCGCTGACCAGCGCCGAGAGAATCCCAGCGGTGGTGCCCAGCCACAGCGCATTGTCCTTGGTCAGGCGGATCGGGCCGCTGTCCGGGCGCGCTTCACGCCACCAGCGCACGGTCACCGCCACGAAGAACAGCATGCCAACGATGCCGGTCTTGTAGATGAAGTTCAGCCACAGGTTGGAGATGCCCAACAAATCGGTGCCCGGCACCGGCGGGTCGACCTTGAAGCCGATGCCGAACGGATACGACACCACCGCCTGCGGGAACATGCGGTATTCGTCGAAACGCACTTCGGTACTGGCGTTGCTTGAGGAAAATATCGTCGCCAGGCGTTCCTGCAACGGCGGATACGCGATCACCAGCGCCACCGTCAGTGCCGCGCCGATCATCAGCAGGCGCCCGGTGTACGGTACCCGGCGTGTGGCCATCCACAGCAGCACCAGCGCCAGGCTGACCATCGCGCCACGGCTACTGGCCAACAGCAACGCGGCTGCACCCAGGCAGGCCACGCCCAGGCCCAGTGCGCGTTTCCAGCCTTGCTCGGTCATGCCGAAGCAGAACGCCAGGGGCAACAGCAACGCCATGATCCCGCCGATGGCATTCGGGTGCATCCACGGTGAGCCCATGCGTGAAGACATGGCCTCCAGGCCGAATTTCAACATGTCGAAGTTGCCGTAGTTGAACAACGCCAGGATCGGCGCAATGCCGGCTCCGGAGCGTGTGCGCACGAACACTGCAATCGACAGTACCAGCATGGCCAGGCTGCCCAGCAGCAGGGCGATCACCAGGGATTCGCGGTGCTTGTGGTCCACCAGCAATTTGGCGCAGAGGAACACCGACGAAAGGCTCAGCAACCAGCGCAACCAGTTGGCCACGCCGCTGGTGTCGGCGTGGATGGTGACCTGGCCGACGATAAACGGGAACACGCTGAACAGCATCAGCCACAGCAGCATCTGGTCGGTGGGCCGGCGTGTGAGGCTGGGCGTATCGGGCAGGCGCGCCAGGAAGTTGTGCCACAGCACCGCGCCCCAGGTCAGCGCCAGGATTGCTTCGCTGACGGTGCTGCGAATGCCCAGGTTGACCGTGGAGTACGGCATGAACGTAGCAACCAGGGCAAACAGCAACAGGCCCCAGAACGGAAAGCGCAGAACAGTCACCGCCCCGGCCAGGCCGATCACGGCAAGGAACGCCTTGGCCGGTGACAGCAGCAGGGCGACGGCACCAAACAGCAGGCCGAAGAAAATCGCGAAGAGGCCGGGCAGGTTCACTTTCACTTCAGCTCCTCGATCAGTTCGGCCAGGCGCCGGCGATAGGCATGATGGTTGAAGCGTTCCGCCCATTGGCGGCGTTGCTCGGGCGATTCTTCATCGGCCCGCTCGCCAAGGTTGACCATCAATTGCGTGAGCGCCGGGCCATCGGTGGGCGAAAAACGCGGTGCCGACGGCGGGGTGATTTCATCCAGCGACGTGCCACTGGCCACCGCCACCGGGGTGCCGACGCTCAAGGCCTCGATCACCGGCAGGCCGAAACCCTCGGCATACGAAGGTTGCCATAGGCGTGAGGCCTGGCGGTACAGCGCGTGCAATTCGGCATCCGAGACGCCGCTCAGCGCGCGAATGCCCGGCAGCGTACGCTGGGCTTCGGGCAAATGATCGAGGCTGCCCACCAGTACCAATTCCGGCACGCCGGGGGACTGGCGTCGCGCCTGTTGCCACGCGTCCACCAGGAACGGCACGTTCTTGCGCAGCTCACGGGTGCCCACCAGCAGCCAATAGCGTGCGGGCAGTTGGCGCGCGCTGAGGTCCGCCGCCAGTTCGAAAAAACCATCGACCTGGTTGGGTAGCACGCGAATCTTGCCCGCGGCCTTGGGGAACAACCGCGCGGTTTCATCGGCGCTGTACTGCGATGGCGTCCACACCCGGTCGGCACTGTGCACCGCGTAGGCAATCGACAGGCGATCGCTGGTCTTATAGATCAACGCCTTCAAGCGGTTGGCGTGATAGTTGTCGAGGGTGATCTGGAACAGGTCGTGCAACAGCACCACGGTGCGCAGCCCCTTCGGTTTGGGCGGCAACGGCAGGCCCATGTTGAAGGTGCTGATGTACAGGTCGATACGCTGCTCGCGCAAGGCGCGCGGCAGAAAGCCCGCCTCGAAGCGCAGGCGATTCTGCGGTTGGTGCATGGCCGTCTTGGCGCAGCCCCAGGCGGGGCAGTGAGCTCGCAAGCGGGTCTCATCGCCCAGGGGCGCCACGGTAAAGCGCTCCAGCTCAATGCCCTGCAGGCTGTGCAGGGCGCTTTCCAGCGCGTACACCTGGCGGCTGATGCCCGATAGCGGCGAGGTGCCGACGGTGCGGTAATCCAGGCCTACGCGCATACCGGCTCCTTTTGATTCAACGGCGCAAGCGCGGCGTACACCTGTTCCAATTGGCTGGCGGCGACGCTCCAGTCATGGGCACGACGCACATAGGCGCGGCCGGCTTCACCCATGGGCGCGGCGGCATCGGGAAATTGCAGCAGGCGCACCACGGCGTCCGCCAGGCTCGCGGCGGTTTGCCCGCCGAGGTAGTCCAGGCCTTCCACCAGGTCCAACCCCGAGACGCCTTGCTCGGTGCTCGCCAGCGGCAAGCCCGCGGCCAGCGCTTCAAGCACCTTGAGCTTGGAACCGCCGCCATGGCGCAGCGGCGCCAGGAACACCGAGCAACTCGATTGCAGGTTCAGCAGGTTGGGCACAAAACCTTGCCACTCGATGCGCGGGTCCTGCCAGCGTTCACGCCAACTGTCGGGCATGCCAAAGCCACACACGCTCATGCGCGCGTCAGGGCAACGTTCCCAGACCTTCGGCAGGATTTCATCCAGCGCCCATTCGATGGCGTCCACGTTGGGCGCGTATTCATAGTTGCCGAGGAACAGCACGCGGCGTGTCGACGGGTCGGGGCGGGCGGCTGCGAAGTGATCGCAGTCCACGCCGTTGACCACCACCGACACCGGTTTGCCGGCGATTTTTTCCAGGGTTTGCGCGTCGCTGTCGGTCACTGCCACTACCCGCGTGGCCTGGCGCATCACGCGTCGTTCCCAGCGCGTGTAGCGCCATTGGTCATAACGAATGAACGGCAACGACCAGCCCGGCAGGCGGTCGTAAGTGGCCGCGCCCAGGGCCGATTCAACGTTGTGCTCGGTCAGCACAAACGGCTGGGATGTGCGCGCCAGCGCATCTTCGTAAGGCTGGAAGGTGTAGGTGTGCTCGATCTGCACCACATCCCAATGCTCGTTGAGCAGTTGGTTGAACCGGTCCTGCAAGGCGCCCGACAAACCGTTCACACTGGCCAGCAGCGGGTAGGGCGCGAACAGCCCGGCCACCAGGGTCTTCACGCTGCGCAAGGGGCGGCGCGGCAGGATGATCAGTTGTTCGAGAAACGCCTCCAGCACCTGGCGGTCAGTGAGTGACACGGGGTGCTTGTCATGCAGCAGCAGGGTGATCCGGTGCCCACGCGCGGCCAGGCTGCGCAACAGGTGGAACTGTCGCGTCTTGCCGCCGCTGGTGGCGGGCCAGGGTGAGTAGGGCAGGATCCATAAAATGCGCATCGCAGGCCTCAATCCCATAACAGAATTTGCAGGTTCGACTTGACCGGCAAGGTCAGGCCACTGGTGCCGCTCACCGGGGTTTGGGTACCGCGCAGCGGGTCGTACAGGGTGGCGCTGGCCAGGCCTGGCAAGTGGGCGTTGCCACCCTGGGCTGACCAGAAGAACCACAGCTTGCGGCCATCGGCGCGGGTCCAGCCGATGCTGAACAAGCCGTCGGGCAACTGGTCGGCAACCGGCGGATCGCCCGGCGTGAGTTTCGGCCCGCTGACGTCGAGGAAGTTCTTCAGTGCGGTGTAGACGGGCTTGGGGTTGGTGTCGATGTCCAGCAATCCGTACGACCGGTCGCGAACGCTGGCGCGCTGGTCGAGGTCGCTCAAGGTAAACAGGAAGATCTTGTCGAAGTCCATCGCGCTCATCAACGCCAAGCGGCGAACCACGTAGTCGGCCTGCGCCTGCAGGGTGATGATGTCCTGGGCGTCTTTTGGGCCCTTGTAGGTTGACCAACCCCACTCGGTGCTCCACAGGGTGTTCACGCCGCCATTGCGCAGGGCCTGGTTGAGCTGGGTGGTCTTGGCGATGAAGTCCAGGTTGGCCGGGTCATTGCCTTCGGGCAATTGGGTGTAGGGGTGATAGGACACCACCGTGTTCAGGCTGGCCACGCCCAGCGCACCCAGGGCGTCGAACATGGTCTGGCCATTGGGCATTTCGCTGAAGAACGCCATGCCGGCGGCCACCACCGGTTTGCTCGGGTTCACCGCCCGCAGTGCCTGGGCGGTGGCGGTGAGCAGGGTGGCGTAGCCTGCCGGGTCTGCCGCCGGGCGCCAGAAGCCCAGCAAGTTCGGCTCGTTCCAGACTTGCCAGGCATCCACGCTGGGGTAGCGCTGCGAAAGCAAGGCCATGCGGTTGGCGAACACGTCGGGGTCTTTCGGCGGGTACTGGTCCGGGTACATCGACAGCGGCGGGGCGCTGCTGATAAAGCGCGCCGAGCCCACCAGGTAGAACACCGACTTGATCTGGTTCTGCTGCAGCTTGCCCACCAGCTCATCGAGGGTGGCGAGCTTGTATTGGTTCTGGGCGGTTTCCAGCTGATCCCAATGCAGGTCCAGGCGCACCCACTCCAGGCCGAGGGCCTTGAGGCGGTCAATCTGCTTCTGGTAGCGCTCGGGGCTGAACCACAGAAACTGCGCATTCACTCCCAGGAAATCCTTCCAGACCACCTCCTTGCTGCCCTTGAGCACATGGCTTTCGGCATCCGCCTGGCGCCCCCACAGGAACGCCGTCAGCCCCAGGGCTGCGACCACGGCAAGGGTTGCGAAGAAGGTGGGTTTACGCGCCATAGGTCGACCCTGCAATAGCGTGCTCAAAGAGCTGCTTGAATTTTTGCGCCGTCAACGGCCACACACGTTCGCGGCCAATCTCCCCGGCGCGCTCGGCCCAATCCCGGGCCAGCAGCGGCGTGCGCGCAAGGCGCAAGAGCTGTTCACCCAGTGCTGCCACATCGCCCTCGGGGTAGATGGCACCGTTGCCGCTGGCGACTTCCTCGGCAAACGCACGCGCATCGGAAGTGATCGCGCCGCGCCCGCAGGCAGTGGCCCAGGACAACGCACCACTGGTGCCGCGCTGGCGCCCCAGCAGGCCGAGTTTTTTCGATTCGCGGTAGGGCAGCACCATCACATGGTGGGCCTGGATGGTCTGGGCGATGTCATCGGCCGGCAGGTTCAATCGCCAGTCGATGGCGTCGCTCAGGCCCAGCGCGGCGATCTGCGCGTTCAACTGCTCCAGGTAGTTACCGCCCGCGCCAAACGCCATTTCCGCAGCGGTGCCACCGGCCAGGGTCAGGCGCACGCGACCGCGCAATTCGGGGTCTTGCTTGAACACTTCCGCCAGGGCCTGCACCAGGTCTTCGATGCCTTTGCCCCGGTAGATAAAACCGAAATACAGCAGGTGCAGGGTGTCGAGCGGCGGCAACGGGGCCGGTGCGATGGCCAGGTTGGCGTGGTTGATCACCGCCACCTTGCCGGCGGGCAAGTGCATGCGCTGGCTCAGGCAGTCGGCGCCCAGGCGGGTGAGGGTCACCAGCCGGGTCAGTCCATTGGCGACCTGGCGTTCTTCACGCAAGGTCAGAGGGTCGGCCAGCACCACGGCTGCCTGGGGCAACGGGCTGGGCAGGCGCTCCAGCAGGTTCAGCGGAAACGGCAGGTGCTCGCGCCGCCACACGATGCGCTCCGGGTCGTGCACGGTGGCCGTCAATGGCAACTGGGGGTAAGCCTTGCGCAGTTCACGCAAGGCCAGGAATTCCCCCAGCCGCCCGCCGCCCAGCTCGGCGTGCACCAGGTCGACGGTTTGCCAATCGAAGCCGGCGATGGCTTGCTGGATCGCCTCGGAATTGCCCGCCACACCGGCCAACGGCGTCAGCACCGTCACACCCAGGTGTTCCAAGGCCGTGCGGAAATGGTTCGCGTAGTCGGCGATCCCGTTTTTCTCCGGCGGCAAGGGGGCGAGCAGGGCGATGCGCATCAGAACGCCCCCCGGTATTTGCCGATGGTCTGCAGCACTTTGCCCGGCACTTCGAATTTGCGCCGGTTGATGATGATGCCATCGACCTTGCCGAACGCGGTGTTGAGGATCGACAGCGCATGCTCGACCACCGGCACGGTACTTTTGCGCGCTTCCACCACCAGCCCGATCAGATCGGCGCGGCGCAGGGTGATAAAGGCTTCGCGGTTGTCCAGCAGGGCCGAGGCGTCCAGCAGCACCACCTCGCCCGGCGCAGCTTCTTCCAGCCCACCGACTCGCACATTGACGCCATTCTCATGCAGCAGTTGGCGCAGTTGCTCGACCACGAAGGTCACCCCTTCGCCGTGACGCGCCGACGTCAGCCCCAGCACCAGGCCCTGTTCGGCAATGCGGTTGGGCTGCAGCAGGCTGTACAGCCGGTAGATGCTCGCGTTGAACGCGTTGGTACTTTGCGCGGTGGTAGTGTCCAGCTCCGGCAGGGTGGTCCACAGCGGCAGGCCGAACTTGCGTTCCACCAGGCCGCCATCGTGAATGCGCTGGTCGAGCAAGTAGCACAGGTAGATCACCAGCAAGCCGACGACGATGGCAAACGGGATCGCCAGGATCAGCATCACCAGAGTTTTCGGGAAGATGCGGCCTGGGTTCAGGGTGGCTTCTTCGATCACGGCAATGTTGCTGATCTGGCTGTTGTCCAGCTCGCGGTCGATGCGCGATTTTTCCAGGTTGTCCACATACAGCGCGTAGTTGCGCTCGGTGGTGTTCAGCTCGCGGGAGAGGCGTGCCAGTTCCGGTTCGATCTCCAGGGCTTGCTTGCGTTGCGCCTCAAGGTTCAGCAGTTGTTTTTGCTGCTCAACCAGCTGGGTACGCAGGGCCTGGTTGTTGCTGGTTTCGTCCAGCAGCACGCGCTGCAAGTGGATTTCCAGGGTGTTTGGCGCACGGTTCTCCGAGGCTTGCACCGTATTGCTCTCGTTAGCGACCTGGGCCTGCATCGCACGGATCGAGGCATCCAGGGCTTTGACCGGCGGCGCGTTGTCGGTGTAGGTGCGCATCATGTCGGCCTTTTCCAGCAGCTTCTGGTTGAGCAGGCGACGCAAGTCCTGCTGCTGCGGGTTCAGTGCGATCTGGCGCACCGTGGTGACTTCCTTGGGCTGGCCTTTGAGCTGCGTGCGCGTGCTTTGGATGGCGCTGTCGGACGAGGCGATCAGGCGTGTGGTGTTGAAGGTCTCGCCGCGCAGCACGTTGATGCGCTCGGACAGGTCTTCCAAACGGTCGGTGATGCTCGCCGCACCGATCTCATTCAAGTGGGTGAGGATCTGCTGCTTGTAGCTCTTGATCTCGGTGGCGCTGTTGGCCGCCTGGCCTTCATAAAAGGCGTACAGGCTCTTGCGCCCCAGTGCCTGGGTGCGTTCGTTGATGTAAGTCTCGACCCAATCCTTGACCACCGCCTGGGCGATCTCCGGGTCGCCCCACTTGAAGCTGATGTCCATCACCGTCGAACCTGCGGCGTGGCTCACCTCAAAGTTCTTTTCCAGGCTGGCGGCCAGGCGTTCCACCGGGGTGGTTTTTTCCACCACGCCGACGGTTTCCAGCACCACGCGGATGCCGTCGAATATCGCACCCACGCCACTCTTGACGTAGTACTTGGTGCGCTTCCAGAAACCTTCCGGTGGCGGTGCGCTGTCGATCACTTCCAGGTAATGCTCGGCCACGGCGCGCACGATGGGGCGACCGGTGAGCAAACGCTCTTCGTCGACAATCGGGTCACGCTGGGTGCTGGGCATGACCAGCGCCTGGCGGTTGCTGATCTCGATGGGCAGGGTCGAATCACGCCCCGGCTTGACCAGCAGGCGCGCGGTGGACTCGTACTTGGCCGGCAGCAGGAACGCCCCCAGCAGGATGATCACCAGCGCGGCAATCGCCGCCAGTTTGAACTCGTGCCGGAAGATAAAGAACAAGCGCAGAAGATCACGAAAAGAACGGATCTCGATCATTGGGATGTCGCTCCTTTAGTTGTTGCCGCCGCTGGTTCGGGTGTAGTTGTAGCCAACCCCAATGGACTTGGTGAACGGAATCAGCTGGTTCATGTAGGTGTCCACCCCTTGGATCCGCTCGCCGACGTTGGACTTGGGCACGAACACCACATCGCCACGTTGCAGGTGCACGGGTTTGCGCCCATTCGGGCCGGTCTTGAGCAGTTGGCTGAAGTCCAGGAAATACGCGCGATACGCGCCCTGGGCGTCCTCGCGCAGCAGGGCGACCATGCTGGCGTTGCCCGCCGGGCTGACCCCGCCGGCACCGATAATCGCTTGTTCCAGGGTATTGGCCGTGGCGATCTGCACCGCCGTCGGGTTGTTCACCGCGCCGCCGACAATGATTGAACTGCCCGGCGCCTGGTTGATGTTCACCGTCACGCGGGGCTCGCGGTACACCGGGGCGAGCTTACTGGTCAGCTCGTTGGCCAATTCCGAAGGCTGGCGCCCGGCGACCTGGATCGGTCCCAGGAACGGGTAGTTGATCTTGCCGTCGGTTTGCACGGTGTACAGCGTCAGCTCGTAGATGGTGCTGACGTTGAACGCCGACAGCGTCGGCATCTCACCGGCATCGCGCACGATGCGCAACTGGTCGCCGATGCGGATGCGTTCCACCGCCGGCGGCAGTTGGGCAAGCTGGTCGAGGGCGCGCTTGCCGGCCTCGACGGTGTCGCTGTCCGGCGGCACGATGCGTGCCGGCGTGTTGCAGGCGGCCAGGGCCATCATGGCCACGACGAGCAGGGTTCGTTTCATCAAGGGGGACTTCCTGTAGGTCATGATGCTCACCTCCAATAACCGGGAAACATGCTGATGCGCCGCTTGAGGGCGAGGGGGAGGCGGCGCTCCAGATGGCCCAGCCGGTAGCCGAGCAGTTTGAACGCACTGCGCACCAGTACTTCGGGGACACGGTGCAAGGCACCGGCCTTGCGCAACGCAGCGAGCTCGGCCAGCACATAGCGCTTGCCTTCGCCCCCCGCGTCGCCAAAGGCCTGCCGGATCCACGGCTCGCGGCCATAGAACACGCCGATGTCGAAGTAGCGGTGAAACTCATCCATGAGTGTGTAATCGTGGGAGTGATGCACCAGCGCCGAGGCGGCGTAGCGCACCTTGTAGCCTTCGAGCAGCATGCGGGCGGCCACATAGGCGTCTTCGCTGCCGATCACGTCGGCCGGGAAACCGCCCACCGCCTCCAGCACGCTGCGCCGGTAGACGGAAAACGAGTCGGAGCTGAAACAGGTCTTGATCCCCAGTTCCGGTGCATCGGCCAGGCTCTTGCTGCGGCTCTGCTCCGGGTAATTGAAATGCCGCGACTGCGCACCCAGCACACCGGCGTCGGGGTGGGGCAACTGGCGCCCGTAGGCCACGCCGTTGAGCGGGTCCTGCTGCAGTTCGGCGAGCAGGTTGGCGAAGGTTTCCGGGGTGGCGGGGATCGCGTCCTGGGTCATCACGATCAATGCGTCGCCGCCCACTCGTTCGCTGGCCCAGCGCCGGGTGCCGCCGTGGTTGAAGTCGCGCGCGTCGATCACCTCCACCCGTGCACCGAATGCGCGAAAGCGCGCCACGGTGTCATCGCTGGAGGCGCTGTCCACCACCAGCGTTTCGTCGGGTTGCAGGGTTTGCATCTTCAGCGCCGGCAGCAGGCGTGCCAAGTGGCTGGATGCGTTACGGGTCGGGATGATCAGTGAGGTGCGCATGTTATTTTTTCACTTCTGCGGGGGCGCGCCCGTAGATGTCATCGAAGCGCACAATATCGTCCTCGCCCAGGTATTCGCCGCTCTGCACCTCGATCATCACCAGGTCGATGATGCCGGGGTTGGTCAGCCGGTGTTTGTGCCCGGCCGGGATGTAGGTGGACTCGTTGGCGTTGATCAGGAATTCGCGCTCGCCATTAGTAATTTGCGCCGCACCGCTGACCACCACCCAGTGTTCGCTGCGGTGGTGGTGCATCTGCAGTGACAGCGAGGCCTGGGGCTTGACCACGATGCGCTTGATCTTGAAGCGGCTGCTTTCTTCCAGCACGGTGTAGGTGCCCCACGGCCGGGTGACCGTGCGGTGCAGGCTGTACGCCGGGTGATTCTGGCGCTTGAGCTCGGCGACGATGTAGCGCACGTCCTGGCTGCGGTGGGCGTCGGCGATCAGCAGGGCGTCGGGTGTGTCGACGATGATCAGGTCGCGCACGCCCACGGCACCGAGGACGCGCTTGGGCGAGTCGATGTAGCAGTTGTGCACGTCATGCAAGATCGCTTCGCCGTTGACCTGGTTGCCATGGGCGTCACTCGGCGTGAGCTGGCGCAGGGCCTCCCACGAACCGATGTCGCTCCAGCCGATGTCGCACGGCACCACCGCGACTTGCTCGGACTTCTCCATCAGCGCCACATCGATGGACACATCCGGCGCGCTGCCGAACGCTTCGGCGTCCAGCTCGCGCTGGCGTGAGGTTTTGTTTTGCAGGCTCTGGCTGTGTTCCAGCGCGGCGCGGGCGGCTTCCAATACATCGGGCGCATGGGCGGCGAGTTCGTCCACCAGGGTGCTGGCCTTGAAGCAGAACATGCCGGCATTCCACAGGTGCTTGCCGCCATCCAGGTAACCCTGGGCCGTGGCCAGGTCGGGTTTTTCCACAAAGCGTTTGACCCGGTTGCCCGTGCCCAGCGGCTCGCCTTGTTCGATATAGCCAAAGCCGGTTTCCGGGTGGTCGGGCTGGATGCCAAAGGTCACCAGGTAGCCGGCTTCGGCCAGGTCGCGGGCCTGGGTCACGGCCTCGGCGAACGCCACTTCATTGAGGATCAAATGATCGGCAGGCATCACCAGCAACTGCGCCTCACCGCCGAAGTGTTCCTGCACATGCAGCGCCGCCACGGCAATCGCCGCCGCCGTGTTGCGCCCGAACGGTTCGAGCAGCAGGTCCAGGGGCAGATGGGCCTTGTTGACCAGGCGGTAGTCATCCAGGGTGCGGAACAACAGGTCGCGGTTGGTCACCGTCAGCACGCTTTCCACGCCAGGCAGTTTGGCGGCGCGCTGGAAGGTTTTCTGCAGCAGGCTCTGACCATCACGCATGCGCATGAACGGCTTGGGCATATTCTGCCGGGACACCGGCCACAGCCGCGTGCCCGACCCACCGGAAATGATGCAGGGAATTAATCCGTTGAGTGTGTTCATCAATAGACTTCCTTGGTGGAAAGGACGGCTGGGACCGTCATGAAGACGATGTACAAGTCAAACCACACCGACCACCTGGAGATGTACTCCAGGTCGTACTCGACACGTTTCTGGATCTTGAACAGGGTGTCGGTTTCACCCCGGTAACCATTGATCTGCGCCCAACCGGTGATGCCCGGTTTTACCCGGTGCCGCGAGCTGTATTCGCTTACCGCCACCTCGAAGGGAATGCCCGCCGCCTTGGTCGCGGTGGCATGCGGGCGTGGGCCGACCATGGACATGTTGCCCAGCAGTACGTTGAACAGTTGCGGCAGCTCGTCGATGCTGGTCTTGCGGATGATGCGGCCCACGCGAGTGATGCGCGGGTCTGCGCGGGTGGTCTGGCGTTCAGCGGTGAAATCGCTCTGGTCGGTGTACATGGAGCGGAACTTGAACACGCGGATTTCGTTGTCGTTGTAGCCATAACGGTTCTGGCGAAACAGCACCGGCCCCTTGGAGTCGAGCTTGATCGCGATCGCCGTCGCCACCATCACTGGCGACAGGCACACCAGCGCCAGGCTGGCGAGCAGGAAGTCCTCGCAGCGCTTGATCACCGGCGACCAGCCGCGCAGTGGCAATTGCGAGGTGTTGAACATCAGGATGCCGCCCACATCGGTGATCTTGCTGTGGCCGTAGCGCAGGGCCGCCATGTCTGGCACCAGCATGACGTTCACCGACAACTGCCGCAGGCGGTTGACCAGCCCATGGATACGCTGCTCGGCGGCCCAGGGCAGGCAGATCATCACCTGGTTGACCTGCTCGGCGCGGATCAGCTTTTCCAAGTCACGGGTGTTGCCCAGCAGGGGCAGGCTGCTCAGTTCCTTGGGAATGCGCTCGGTGCGGTCATCGATGAAGCCGATCAGGCCGGAGCGGATGTCACCGTTGCGTTGCAAGTGATCGGCGACGTGCACGGCAGTGTCGGTAAAGCCCAGGATCACGGTACGTTGCAGGTATTTGCCGGCGCGCATCAGCCGGCTGTACAGGCGCAGCATCACCAGGCGCTCCAGGCAAAACAGCCCCAGGCTTACGACGTACCACACCGCCAGGTTGCGCGGGGTCAATTGCGGGAAGAACTGCAGGATCTGGTACATGAACAGCAGGATGCAAAAAGCCGCCGTCCAGGCCTTGATCTTGGTTTTCAGGCGCAGGCGGTTGCTGAACAATTCCTCGGAATAGATACCCAGGGCCTGGAACAGAATGATGGTCAGGACCGCAAAAAAAACCAGCAGGCCCAGGAAGTGGGCGCGCAGTTCAGGGTCCATCGGGTCCAGGAAGAGCACCAGGACCAGTGGGGGCAAAATGGCGGTGAGGCCATGGATCAATTTGACGAAAACAACAAAGAACTCAACAAAACCGGCGCGCGTTAGAAACAGGCTGTCAACGGACGACTTTTCTCGCATACAAACATCCCTCATTGCACTCCAGGCATCAGTGTTCGAGTGTTTGTTCAATTAAGCAGAAGGCTGCTTAGAACACGGGTCGAACGACTACGCTGGGTAATACGCAACTTTCCGATCCAAATGCACAATCCAAATGCAGTTATCCATTTGAGTGGATTTCGCGGGTGTAGTGGCTTAAGGAGTGTTTCCTTTGGGTGTTCAGTCAACTAATTGACGGTGGTGCGGAGGCGGCATGCTAGACAGGTTAATCAGTCTTTTTTGCGGCATTTTATTGACATTCCTTGTCCGGACACTCGGTCATTGGCTGTGTTTTTGAGTGTAGGAACAAATGTGAGATTTTTCCTGCTTAAAGGAAAAACCTTTTTTGAGGCGAGGTAGGAAAGGGGGACAAAGAGGGTGTGGCAGGGCGCACTTAGTGCCCTGCCACCGGGGCTTTCGCCGGATCAGAAGTTGCCTTTCAAACTAACGGTGAAATTGCGTGGTTCACCGTAGAAGTTGCCCCAGGAGGCGGTGCCGACCGTGTTGTAATAGCTTTTGTCGAACAAATTGTTGCCGTTTAGCGCGACCGTCCAAGTGTCGTCGATGCGGTATGCCACGCGAGTGCTCCAGGTCGCGTAACCGGCCTGTTCCAGCTTGATGGTCTGCACGCGGTAGTTGCTGCTCTGGGCATTGACCCCGGCACCGACGCTCCATTTCGACAGCGCACCGTCAAGCTGGTAGTCACCCCACACGCGCAGCATATGCCGAGGCACGTAGGTGTTGGATGAGCCGCCTTCGACCTTGCTGTCGATGTTTTTCAGGGACTTGGTCTGGGTGTAAGTGTAGCCGCCGAAAAGCTGCAGGCGTTCGAGCAATTCGCCGCTGATTTCGGTCTCCACACCTTGGGCGCGCACCTTGCCCGTGTCGGTGTAGCAATAGCCATCGGCGGAGGTCGGGCACATCGTGGTGTAGTCGGATTCGGCGCCGTTTTTCTCGATGGCGCGGAACAATGCCAGGGAGCTGTTGAGGCGCCCGTCAAACCATTCACCCTTGATCCCCAGCTCGTAGTTGTCACCGATCTTGGGCTTGAGCGCCGCGCCATCGACGGTGGCGTAGGAGCTTTGCGGTTGGAAGATATCCGCGTAGCTGGCGTACACCGACAGGTGCTCGTCAAGGTCGTAGATCAGTGCGGCAAATGGTGTGACTTCGCCGGTTTCCTTGGTTCGTGCGTCCTGCACAGCCCATTCGCCCCAGGCCAGGTTGTTGGACTGGCGACGGTTTTCGTACCAGCTCACGCGGCTGCCGACGATAAACATCAAGGGCTCGGCCAGGCGCAGGCGCAAGGTGGCGTAGGTGCCGTATTGCGTGGCGGTTTCCTTGACCGTGCCACCGCGGTACATGTTCGGCCAGAAGGTGTTGTCGGCCGGTTCCGGGAAGTGGTGGTCGGGTTGGTAGATGCTCTGGCGCTTGGGCAGGTTCTGGATCGCGTATACGTCGTCCTGGGTGCCACGGCTGCCGTTGGCGCCGAGGATCAGTTCGTGTTGCAGGCCGAAGGCTTCGAACTTGCCGTCCACGTAGGCGTCGAGGCCGAAATCCTTGTGGTCGTAGTCCATCAACGCTGCATAGGAGTTGGCCGTGGGCGCCGGGTTGCCATAGTTGATGGTGCCTTCGCTGGCGGCATACTTGGTGTCTTGCAGGTTGCGGCTGTGGACCGCCGCGACCTTGAGTTTCCAGTCATCGTTGAAGTGGTGGGTGACGTCGGCGAAGAACGTGGTGCGCCGGCTCTGCCAGTCGTTCCAGGATTGGCCCAGGCAGGTCGAGCGGCTCAGGTTGGCGCTTTTGCCATCGGCATAGCGCGGCAGGCCGCCCCAGCACGGGGTGGCGTCGACATCTTCATAGCTGGCACCGACGCCCAGGGTGGTGTCCGGCGTGAGGTCGAAATCCAGCGCGCCATAGAAAGCCTGGTCCTGGCGCTTGGCGATGTCCATGTAGGAGCCGCGCGTCTGCTGGCTGACGGCCGCGCGTCCACGCAGGGTGCCGCTGTCATTCAGCGGGCCGCCGGTGTCGACGTCGGCGCGGTAGTTATCCCAGGTGCCGGCGGACAACGACAGGCTGGTGGTGGGCTTGGCCTGTGGCCGCTTGCGCACGAAGTTCACTGCGCCGCTGGCGGTGCCGGCCCCCTTGAGCATACCGGCGGCGCCCTTTAGCACTTCCACGCGGTCATAAATCGCCATGTTCGCGCTGAAACTGTCGGCTTGGACGTAGTCCTTGCCCATGTCCAGGGGTACGCCGTCGTACTGGTACTGGCCGAGCATCTTGAAACCACGGGAATAGAAATACTTGCCGCCCATGGGCGACTCGTAAGTGGTGATGCCGGGTGTGCGTTCCATCACGTCATCGATGGTGGTGACGTTCTGGTCGTCCATGAATTGGCGGGTCATCACGCTGACCGATTGCGGGGTTTCCCGCAGGCTGTGTTCGCCCTTGCCAATAGTGACCGCGCCGGTGGTATAGGAACCGGTGCCGTCGGTGGTGGCGCCCAGGCGTTCAGCGTTGATGAGGGTGGCGCCGAGGTTCAGCGAGCCGCTGTCGGCCACTTGCGGCAATAACAGCCATGTGCTGTTGCTCTGGCGCTGGGCTTGCAGGCCCTGGCCGCGCAGCAACTGTTCGAGTGCCTGCTGAGCATCGAAGCGGCCGCTCAAACCCGGGCTGGTCTTGCCGGCAACGCTGGTGGCATCGTACGACAGGCTGATGCCGGCCTGGCGCGCGAACTGGTCCAACGTACTGGCCAGGGGGCCCGACGCGATGGTCCAGTCGCGGGCCTGGGTGTCGCTGGCCGGTGTGTCGGCCATCACCGCCAGTGGCGCGGCGCCGCTCAGGCAGACGCCAAGCAAGGCGGCCTGTACCGCGCGCTTGAGGGGAGAACGGGGGGAGGGGAACGCTTGCATGACCGCGGAATGCTCCTGAAGAAAGTGGACAGATCCGGCCTGTTGATCGGCCTTTTCTTACAGGTCGAGCGGCAATCGGCATTCACCTCATTTATTTTTGAGAAATTACACGCGCGGTGAAACGGTCACCCAGTAGCGGCTGCGGTAGGTGACATCAAGCTTGAGCGATTGCGCCACCAGGCCCAGTACTTGATCGGTGTCCTCCAACTGATAAGTCCCCGATACGCGCAAGCCGGCCACGGCTTCGCTGCAGCGCAACAGGCCGTTGCGGTAGCGGCCCAGTTCGGCGAGGAAGTCGTCCAGGCGCATGTTGTGGGCGCTGATCACGCCGTCGCTCCAGGCCCATGGATCAAGGCCATTGGCGACTGCCGGGCGAATGCCGTTGCGGTTGAACACCACGTGCTCGCCGGGATTGAGTACCTGGCGGGCGTTGGTTTCATTGCCATTGGCAAACACCGCCACCGCGCCCTGTTGCACCGCCAACAGCGTGCCCTGGGCCTCCTCGCGTACCAGAAAACGCGTGCCAAGGGCGCGCAGGTGCCCGTCGCGGGTCTGCACCCAGAAAGGGCGTTTGTCGACCCCGGTATCCACGAGTATTTCACCCTGGCGCAACTGCACCAGGCGGCGTTCGGAGGTGAACGCCGTGTCGATCGCACTGGCGCTGTTGAGCTGGATCCGGCTGCCGTCGCTCAACCCCACCCAGCGTCGCTCGCCGGTGGCGGTGCGGTGCTCGGCCATCAGGGCGGGCAGGGGCGTGTAGTCGCGGCCAAGCCAGGTCAAACCGGCGGCCCCGGCAACCAGACCCAGCAGTTTCAGGCCTTCACGACGGCTGATGCGTTGACGCGCGCCGCGCAGAGCATGCCGGCCGACCTGCGCCGGCAGTTGATTGAAATCGTCATTCATGGTCGCCACCCGCTGCCACACCTGCTGGTGCTCGGCGCTGGTGTGCAGCCAGCGCTCAAACGCGGCGGTGCTGGCGTCGTCAGCCACATTGAAGCGCAGCGTGATCATCCACTGGATGGCCTGGTCCACCAGGCGTGGGTCAGCATTCGGCATAACGCAGCCGGTAACAGGCGTGCAGCGCTTTGGACAGGTCGCGCTCCACCGTGGCCTTGGACACCCCGAGGCGCAGGGCGATCTGCGCGCAGGTCAGGCCGTCCAGTTGCGCGAGCAGGAAGGCTTCGCGCACCCGAGGCTTGAGCTGGTCGAGCAGACGGTCGATGCGCTCCAGGCTATCGAGGATCAGCAGGCGGGTTTCTTCTGACGGCACCTCGACTTGCGGGAAATGCGCGAGGCTTTCCAGGTAGGCGCGTTCCAGCTCACGACGCCGGTATTGGTCGATCATCAAGCTGCGGGCGATGCTGCTCAGGTACGCGCGCGGTTGCTGCAAGCTCTGTTGCTTGCGCGCGTTGAGCAGGCGCACGAAAGTTTCCTGGGCCAGGTCGGCGGCATGTTCACGGCAACCGGTGCGCCGGCTCAGCCAGCCGCGCAGCCATGAATGATGGGCTTGGTAAAGCTGGCCGATGGCGGCATGGTCCAGTGGGTGATCGCTCGACATGGGCATCCTGGCGCAGCTGTCTTAATTGATAATGTTTCGCATTCTAGTCGTTGCTCGTGACCCTTCGCAATTGCCGCAGCGCAATGTATCCAGCACAATTTTCTGTCAGCACTGGATGCTCGGACTAATCTGCAGGCTTTTCCCGGTGGAAGGCTTGAGCATGATCGACTTGGCGACCCTGGCGGTTTTTTCCGGTGCTGTGCTGTTGTTGCTGATGTTCCCGGGGCCGAACATGGCCTTTGTGATCAGCCATGGCGTCACCAACGGTTGGCGACGGTGTTGACGGTGTTGGCGGTGCGCTTGGCGGTGATGTCTCGCCCGGCCTGATTTGATGAGCGTACGACTGATCAAAATGTAGGAGCTGGCTTGCCTGCGAAAGCGGCCTGACAGCCGCCCACAATCTAACTGTCACCCGCAATTCAAATGTGGGAGCTGGCTTGCCTGCGAAAGCGGCCTAACAGCCGACCACTCTCTAACTGCCACCCCGCGATCCAAAATGTGGGAGCTGGCTTGCCTGCGAAGACGGCCTGACAGCCGGCCGCTCTCTAACTGTCACCCCGCGATCCACAATGTGGGAGCTGGCTTGCCTGCGAAGGCGGCCTAACAGCCGACCACTCTCTGACTGTTGCCCCGCGATCCAAATGTGGGCGCTGGCTTGCCTGCGAAGACGGCCTGACAGCCGACCACTCTCTGACTGTCGCCCCGCGATCCAAAATGTGGGAGCTGGCTTGCCTGCGAAGGCGGCCTGACAGCCGACCTGGATGTTGGATCTGATCGAGTACATATCCGTTATTTGGGTAAAGGCCGCTTATGGTTCCGCCCTTACGGCGGCTCACTTTTGAAAAGCGCAAAAGTAAGCAAAACGCTCTTGCCCCAACACTCGGCACCTCGCCTAGGCTCGGTGTGCCCGTAATCCGCCAGGTATTTGGGGGGCCGCCGCCACGCGCCATCCATGGCGCGGGGCGGCTAAACCGGCATCCCTGCCGGTTTACCCCCCAAATCCCTGTCGAATTCCGGCCAGCGTGTTTGACGGGGCGCCTGAGATCAAAAGCAAGTCAAGATCAAGATCAAGATCAAGATCAAGATCAGGATCAAGATCAAGATCAAGAGCGGCTCGCTTCGCATCGTGGTTAGCTTGGGGGATGCGTGTCTAACGCCGGCAGGTGCTTTGCAGAATCAGCCCAACCGAGCAGCCGCGCGTGCGACGATCTCGCCGCGCACTCTGCGCGATTCGGCGGTGCGTTTGTTGGCTTCTTCCAGTACGTGCTGGGGCGCGGTGTCCGGGCGGCCGGAGTCGAAGGGGGGCGCGGGGGCGTATTCAATCTGCAACTGCACCAGTTGCGCTGCCGCTTCGCTGTACAACTCGGCCGCCAGGGTGAGGGCGAAGTCGATGCCGGCGGTGATGCCGCCGCCGGTCAGCAGGTTGCCGTCACGGACCACGCGTTCCTGGACGGGGATGGCGCCGAGCGGGGCGAGCAGGTCGTGGTAGGCCCAGTGTGTCGTCGCCTTGCGTCCACGTAGCAAACCAGCCGCACCCAGCACCAGCGAGCCGGTGCACACCGAGGTCACGTAGCGCGCGGTCTGTGCCTGGACCTTGAGGAAGTCCAGGGTCTGCGGGTCTTCCATCAGTGCGCCCACGCCGGAACCGCCGGGTACGCAGATCACATCCAGGCGCGGGCAGTCGTCGTAGGTCATGGTCGGGGTGAACACCAGGCCAGTGCTGGAAGTGACGGGTTCCAGGTCTTTCCACACCAGGTGCAGTTTCACCTCCGGCAGTGAACCCAGCACGTCGTAGGGGCCCGTGAGGTCCAGCTGCTGGATGCCGGGGAACAACAGAAAGCCGATCTGCAAGGTCATAAATGAAGCTCCGTGAAAGGGGTGGACGGCTTCACTCTAGAGGCCTAGGCTTTGGCGAATACGCCATTGAACCCACGAATCACGCCAATCATGCCTCGAATCGTTCACGTCCTCGCTTTCGATAACGCCCAGGTGCTTGATGTGACCGGGCCGCTGCAGGTGTTCGCCTCCACCAATGACCTGGCGCGCCAGCGCGGTGAACCCTTGCCTTACGCGGTCTCGGTGATCGCCGCCCAAGTGGAGCCGGTGAGGACCTCCGCCGGCCTGGCCCTGGTGGCCGAGCCGTTGCCCGCTGCGGACGCGCCGTGCGACACATTGGTGATTGCCGGCGGTTGGGGCGTGTACGGTGCTGCCGAAGACCCGGCCCTGGTGGACTGGGTGCGCGAGAAAGCCAGGCACACCCGGCGCATGACGTCAGTGTGCACCGGCGCGTTCCTGCTGGCCGCCAGCGGCATGCTCGACGGTTGTCGCGTGGCCACTCACTGGACCCGTTGCGAAGAGCTGGCGCGCAAATTTCCGTCGCTGACGGTGGAGTCCAACCCGATTTTCATCCAGCAGGGCGCCGTCTGGACGTCCGCCGGTGTCACCGCTGGTATCGACCTGTGCCTGGCGCTGGTGGAGGAAGACCTGGGTCGCGCCGTTGCCCTGGAAGTGGCGCGGCACCTGGTGGTGTTCCTCAAGCGCCCCGGCGGCCAATCGCAATTCAGCGTGACCTTGTCCCTGCAAAAAGACGACAGCCGCTTCGCCGAACTCCACGCCTGGATGGCCGAAAACCTGACCCTCGACCTGAACATCCCCACCCTGGCCGCCCAGGCCGGCATGAGCGAGCGCAGCTTCGTGCGCCACTACCGCGCCGAAACCGGCCAGACCCCGGCACGCGCCGTCGAGTTGATCCGGGTTGAAACCGCGCGCCGCCAACTGGCGGACAGCACGGCGTCGATCAAACGTATTGCTGTGCAATGCGGGTTTGGCTGTGAAGAGACCTTGCGACGCAGCTTTCTGCGCGCGCTGGACGTAACGCCCCAAGCCTACCGCGAGCGCTTTTCGCCAAGCAGTTCCAGCAGCGCATCAAGTGTGGCCTGCGGCGCTTCCTGAGGCATATTGTGGCCCACGCCCGGCAGCACTTGGCGCCGGTAAAACCCGCTGAAATGCTCGATGTCGTCATCCACGTCGGGCGGCGGACCCACGCCATCATCGGCGCCGCACAACGAAATGCTCGGCACTGAAATTGCCGGTTGCAGGGCCAGCGCGGCTTCAATGGATTCCAGCGCCGGGTCGCCGGGCGCGTACATGAAACGATGGCGATACGAGTGAATCACCACCTCGACAAAATCCGGGTTATCGAACGACGGCGCCGTCTGGTCATACAGGCTCGGCCCCTCGGCCCAGGACGGCGACCACAGTGCCCACAACAGCTTGCACAGTTCACGCCGGTTGGCGGTCAAGCCGTCCACACCGCGCTGTGTATGGAAGTAGAACTGGTACCACAAGCGATGCTCCGTGACAGGCGCCCGTGGCTTGAGGGATTTGGCAATGTCCTGGATGTTGTAGCCATCCGCGGTCACCAACCCGCGCACCCGCTCGGGCCACAGCGCTGCGACGATACACGCGGCACGCCCACCCCAGTCATAGCCCGCGAGGGTCGCCTGGGGAATGTGCAGCGCGTCCATGAAATCCAGCAAGTCCTTGGCCAACGCCGCCTGCTGTCCGGAACGCATCACCTGCGCATTGATAAAGCGCGTCGGGCCATAACCGCGCAGGTACGGCACCAATACCCGGCACCCGCGCGCGGCCAGTACCGGCGCGATCTCATCATAGCCGCGCGGGTCATAGGGGAAGCCATGCAGCAGGATCACAGGCGTACCGTCGACGGGGCCGTGGGCTTCATAAGCCACGTCGAGCATGGAGGTGCGCACGAAGTGCAGGGGGAAGGCGGTGGTCATGGTGGGCTCCTGTCAGGTGCTGGAACTCTAGTCGAAGTGCGTGACGGGATGGGGTGGGATTGAAGGCAGTGGGGTTACTTGTCCAGGCCGAGGTCGGCGCGGCTTGCCACGTGCTTGAAGTGATGCCGCCACAAATCCACCGCCAGTTGCCCCGACCGGTCCAGTGACGAGCCCACTGTCAGGTCGCTGATCAAGGTTGGCTGCAGCCCCGCATCAAACAACGCAAACCCTGCCGCCAGCACGCAGGTTTCGGTCTGGATGCCGCACACCAGTACGCGCTCTGGCCCGAGGCTTTTGAGGTAGGCAACGGTCTCGGGTGTCGGCGCGTAGCCGTGTTTGATGAAGATGCGGTCGGCTGCAATCAGGCTCTGGTCATTCGGCGCCGGCTGCCAGCCGAGTTGCCGGGCGAAGGGGGTGACGCTTTCGTCATGGCGCTCCACGGTGGCGACTGACGGCATGCGACCCAGCAGGGAGTTGATGCCGTCCACCAGCCACGCAGGCGGGTTGAAGGAGGGTTGCACGTCGATGATCAGCAGTACCTGGCGCATGGCGTTCCTGTCCGTGGTCGAGGGGCTGCCCATTGTGCACACGCCTCCTCAGGGTTGCCAGGTGGTTTTCTCGCCGCTGAGCTTGCGGTCCAGGAACGTCGCCGCGCTGATCAACGCCAGGTGGCTCAAGGCCTGGGGCGTGTTGCCCAAGTGGCGGGCCTGGCTGTCGAATTCCTCTGCGTACAAACCCAGGGGGTTGGCGTAGCGCAGCAGTTGTTCGAATTCCAGGTGAGCTTTTTCCACTTGGCCGGCGCGGGCCAGGCATTCGACATACCAGAAGGAGCAGGCCGCGAACGCGCCTTCGGTGCCTTGCAGGCCGTCGATCTGGCTGTCGTCGTTGCGATAGCGGTAGACCATGCCGTCGCGTACCAGGCTTTTCTGGATGGCTTCCAAGGTCGAGAGCCAGCGCGGATCGGTCGCCGCGACAAACCGCACCAACGGCATCAGTAACATCGAGCCGTCGAGCGCGGTGCTACCGGTGTGCTGGACGAAATGCCCGCGTTCCTCGTTCCAGAAGTTGCTCCAGATATCGGCGTAGATCGCTTGGCGGGTCTGGTCCCAGCGCGCGAATGGCGCCGGCAGCGACCGCTTGGACGCCAGGCGGATGGCACGGTCCAGCGCCACCCAGCACATCAGCCTCGAGTGCAGGAAGTGATGCTGCTCGCCGCGCATTTCCCAGATGCCCACATCTTGGGTATTCCAGATCTCGCAAACCTGGTCGGCGACTTCCACGGTGTGTTTCCAGCCTTCGTGGGAGATAGCTTCCCCGTACTTGTTAACCAGGTACACCGCGTCCATCAGCTCGCCGTAGATGTCCAACTGGATCTGGTCGAACGCCTCGTTGCCGATGCGTACCGGCTTGGCGCCGCCGTGGCCGCTGAAGTGATCGAGTTCGGCCTCCGGCAATTCCTGGCGGCCGTCGATGCCGTACAGGATATTGATCTTGGTCGGCTGGCTGCAGCAGTCGCTGACCCGGCCTTTGAGCCAGCGCATATAGGCGTTGGCTTCTTCGATAAAGCCCAGGCGCATGAAGGCGTAGACGGTGAACGATGCATCGCGGATCCAGGTGTAGCGGTAGTCCCAGTTGCGCTCGCCACCTGGCGTTTCGGGCAGGCCGAAGGTGGCGGCGGCGATGATTGCGCCGTGTTTGCGCGAGGTCAACAGCTTGAGGGCCAGCGCCGAGCGGTTGACCATTTCGCGCCAGCGTCCGCGGTAATTCGACTGCGCGATCCAGCCGCGCCAGAACTTCAAGGTATGGGCCAGCGCCAGGTCGGTGCAGCCGCAGTCCACGCGTTCATCCTCCTGGCCGCCGAGGACGAACTCGGCACCTTCTTCCTGGCCCAGGGCAAAACTGGCCACGGCGGCGTTGTCCTCGATTTGCAGCGCGTGGCTGCCGGACAGGCGCAGGCCGGGCTGGCCGTCGGCACTGAAGACAACGGAGCCGTTATCCATGTCGGCGTGCGTCGGCGTGCGGGCGTAGTCATGCCGCACCGCGCAGCGCAGATGAAGCGTGGCCTTGCCACTGACCACCCGCACGCGGCGGATCAGCAGGGGCAAGTCATCGATTTCTTCGCTGATGACCAGCAGGTCGGTGATCTCCACCACGGCGTCGTCGCTGAGCCAACGGGTCTGCAGCACGTTGGTGTCGGGCAGGTAAATCTGTTCGCGGCGCGCGTTGGGCAGGTCCGGGGTGAGCTGGAAGATCCCGGCGTCGGGGCTGTCCAGCAGTGCGCAGAAGATCGACGGGCTATCGAATTCCGGCCAGCAGAAAAAGTCGATACTGCCTTTGTCATTCACCAAGGCGGCACTGCGCATATCGCCAATAATGCCGTGGGCATCGATGGCGCTCTGTTGTTCGTTCTTCAAATCAACCATTGCCACGAAACTCCGGATATAGGCTCATGCCGCCGTCAATAAAAAGCGTGCTGCCGACGACATAGTCGGACGCATCACTGGCCAGCCATACAACAGCGTTGGCCACATCTTCCACATCGCCTACGCGACCGTAGGGGATCAGCTTGAGCAGTTCCTGTTCCGCCGAACCTTCGGTGGCCGCCCGGTTGATCGCCGTACGGATCGCCCCCGGCGCAATGCCGTTGATGCGGATGCGCTGTTCGCTGACTTCCTGGGCGAGGGTTCGCATCAACATTTCCACGCCGCCCTTGGATGCCGCGTAATTCACGTGCCCGGCCCAGGGAATCAACTGGTGCACCGAGCTCATATGAATGATTTTGCCGGCAGCCCGCGACACGCCTTCGCGCACGCCCTGGCGGTTGAAAATGCGCACGGCCGCACGGGCGCACAAGAACTGGCCAGTGAGGTTGACGCCAATCACGGTATTCCAGTCCTCGAGACTCATGTCCACCAGGTTGGCGTCCTTCTGCATACCGGAGTTGGCCACCAGGATGTCCAGGTGGCCGAAGGCATCCAGGGTCTGGGCAAACAGCCGTTCCACGTCTTCTTCTATTGATACGTTGGCGCCGATGGCAATCGCTCGGCCACCCTCGGCGTTGATCTGCTTGGCCAACGCCTCGGCCGGGGCGGCCTGGCTGTTGTAATTCAGCACCACGGCCGCTCCGGCTTGCGCCAGGGCCTTGGCCGCGCCGGCGCCGATTCCGGAACTGGCGCCTGTCACCAGGGCCACTTGTTGCTCCAACGAGATACGCATTGCTCACCGACCTTAAAATTCGTGAGTTCAAGTAGCTGACTGACGGCGCGCAAGGGAAGTTCATCCGTGTGAATTTAGCGACTACAACCATGGTGAAAAATGGAATAACAGAACTATAAAAAATAACCATAAGATACTAAAAAACCGCTCAAAAGCGTTTGACAGGCTTTTTCGTCGCGTGTCTTATAGGCACACCTCAGCCCGCTCCGTTGGTAGTTCGGAAGTCATCGCGGGGCCACCTATAAGAGATATCTATGTGCCATTCGGCCGATATAGGGGAACTACCAGGTCAGGTAAAAACAGCAGCCTTAGTTGGCGTGCCTAAGTTAGTCATCTTCGATTGCGACGGTGTACTCGTGCAAAGTGAAGAGATAACCCTGTCTGTGTTGATCGCCATGCTTAATGCGCTTGCTCAGCGCGAGACGATGCTTGATGTCACCCGTTTTATTGAGCACTTTCGTGGGCGCAAGATTGCCGATTGTTTGCGTGAGGCTGAACAGCTTTTAAATATCAGCCTGGAGGCTGAGTTTGAACAGCACTTTCGCCAGCAGGCATGGGAAGCGCTGACACTCAGTTTAAAAGCCACAGAGGGAATGATTGAAGTACTGGAAGGCCTGGCGGTTCCTTATTGCGTTGCGTCGAGTGCGCCGCGCAATAAGATCGAACACTGTTTGCGTATGACCGGGCTGCTTCCTTATTTCGAAGGGCGAATATTCAGTTGTTATGAGTTGGGCCGTTGGAAACCGGATCCCTTGGTGTTTCTGACCGCCTGTGACACCTACGGTGTTGATGTCAGTGATGCCGTGGTGGTTGAAGACAGTGTTACCGGCATTCAGGCGGCGGTTGCCGCCCATATAAGTGTCATCGGTTTTGGCCCGGCCCATCGGCATTCGCAGTTGGCCGCTGCCGGCGCAGTGCCCATTACCGATATACGTGAATTACTGGCCATTTTTAATTGATCTCATTACTCAGGGAGGAGGCGTCGTGAACACACTTGGTTACCCGGAGCGGCTTAAACGCAACGATCAAAGCTCGCAAGTTTGGTGGGATTCATCGCCTGCCGTGTACCTGCCCTATAAACAACACCTGCTGGAAAAGTACCCGGCGGCGGCCACTTATATAGAAGCCTTGATGCCGGATGAATTCTCAGCGCCTTGGGGCTTGTGCAGCGTGACCACCAACCCTCGGTTGGTGACGGCCGTAATCCTCGAAAAGCGCGAGTATTGGTCTTCACGCTTCAACCTGGCCAGCCTGTCTCCAGCTGAGTTGCGCAAGCAGTTGTACAACGAGGTCATCCTCGAAGGGGCTGCGACGCTCAAGCCGCGCTGGGTTCAATCGGCCCAAGCCGAAGGCTGGATTTCCGCGCAAGTCGACCCGGTGGACGTGCGCTGCACCGAGCGCATGACCGCCAGGGGCCTGGAGCTGCAGCGCCTGGCGCCGAACGTGATGGTCAAGGTGCCGGGCAGCCTGGAAGGCATGGCAACCGTTGAACAACTGGTGGCCCAGGGCGGGTCGGTGAATATCACGTTCTGCTTCACGGTCGCCCAGTTCCAGGCGGGTATCCAGGCCATCGAGCGCGGCAGGGCGACCGCGCGCAGCAACGGGATCGACACCAGCCACTGCAACTACGTCATTACCTTCATGATTGGGCGCTTCGCCTGCCAGCCTGAATTCACGCTGCAAGCGGCGGAACGCGGCCTGGCATTGAGCGCCGAGGAGCTGCGCTGGGCCGAACTGATGATCTACGAGCAGATCCAGGCGCTGGTGGCGGCCTCGACCGTGCCGGTCAAAACCCTGCTCTCGAGCATAAAGGTCGACGTGGACGAGCGGGGCAACAAGCACTGCTGGCACCTGGAAAAGACCGGGCAGACGGCGACCTGCTACACGCTGACCCCGGAGGTGGTGGAGTTTCTGATCGAGCGCGAAAGCCACGGCAAACCGGTGGCGCCCGCCGTGCAGCCGCAGAAGCCGCCGGCGGCAACCTTCGCCAAGCTGATTCGCATCCCGTATTTCTACGAAGCCTACTTTGTCGACAGCATCGAGCCGTATGACTTCGGCAACCACGAAGCCTTCATCAACGCCTGCAACGAGGCCAACAGTGCGCACCGACGCCTGGCCGACTACTGCGTTCGGCTTTGCCCGGTGACCAAACCCTTCAAGCGCGCACTCAATGCGTTGCTCGCCGCCGAATTCGGGGTGATCGCATGAACCGTATGATCGGGTTATGGGCCCATCCACGTTCGCGTTCCACCGTGCTGGAGCGTGTGTTTATCGAGCGGGGGGACTTCGAGGTCTTTCATGAACCCTTCGCGCACATGGCCTTTTCCGAGGACTCGGCGATTCCTTCGGATGAGTGGGATCACAGTTTGCCCACGACTTACGAGGGTATAAAAGAGCATCTTCTCAAAGCCCGCGAGCGCACTAACGTGTTTCACAAAGATATGTGCTACCACTGCCTGGATGACTTGAAAGTGGATGTCGACTTTCTTGCGCAACAGGACAATGTCTTTCTGATTCGCGAACCCGCCAGCAGTATTATTTCTCATCATCGGGTGCACCCCGATATGCCGTTGCAGGCCATTGGGCATAAAGCGCTGTATGACATATTTTGTGTGGTCACCAAACTAACCGGCAAAGTGCCTTATGTGATTAATGCCGATGATCTGGCGGCCGACCCGGAGCGAGTTATTCGCAAACTCTGCGATCACCTGGGTATTGAGTTTTTGCCACAGGCCATGACATGGAAACGTGAGTGTCCACAACAATGGAAAACCTGGCGCAGTTGGCACGTGGCGGCAGAAAACAGTGAGCGTATTGTGTCGCCGGATAATCAACCGGTTGATGTGCAGGCATTCGAACAGTTTCCGAAGTTAAAAGCGATGTATGAATACCATCGGACCTTTTACGCGCGCATGAATGAGTTTTGTCAATAAGGATTGTTGTATGAAGAAGCTGATTGTGACCGGGGCGGCCAACGGAATTGGTCGGGCAACTGTTGAAATGGCGATACAGCAGGGCTACTTCGTTATTGGTGCGGACAAGGATGCCGAGGGGCTTGAAGTGTTGCAGGGACTTTATGGCCCCGATGTATTCGACGCGCAGGTTGCCGACTTTTCCGATATGGCCGTTATCAAGGGTTTTATTCCGGCCCTGTATGAACGCCATGCGACTATTTATGGGTTAGTCAATAACGCCGGTATTTATCACGGCAAAAGTGTCTATGCCTATTCCGATGAGCAGATAGACGAGATCCTCACCGTCAACCTCAAGGCCCTGGTCTATCTCTCCAAGGACTTCGCCGAGCGGGAAATGCAGCACGAAGCCCCACGCAGCATCGTCAACATCGCTTCGGTGGCCGGTGAGGTGGGCAGCTGCGACGCCCTCTACGGTGCCACCAAGGCGGCGGTGATCGGCCTGACCAAGGCCAACGCCTGGAACTTCGCCCCGTTCGTGCGGGTGAACGTGGTGTCCCCGGCGCTGATCCACGAAACCGCCATCTACGGCACCATCCCCGAATACCGCCGCGCCGAGTACGCCCGCCAGGAGGTCCTCAAGGACCCGATCCTGCCCAGTGGGGTGGCCGAGGTCATCTTACTGCTGGTCGGCGATGCCATGCGTCACATCACCGGCCGGGTGATTCCGGTCGACAACGGAGCCTACCCACGGTGAGCCATTCCATGCGCAAGAAAAAGCTGCTGCTGGTGGGCGCCGGCAACCTGTGCCTGCAGATCCTCAAGATTCTGGGGCCAAAAAACGCCTTCGAGTTTGTAGTGCTGGGCCGCAATGAAGAGGCGACGCTGCGGTTGTGCAACCTGGTGGCGCTGTCGTGTGCGCAGCTGGGGCAATTCATCGCGATCAAGCCGGTGATTGCCGACCTCACGGACATCGGCAAGGTCGCGCAGCTGCTGCGCGAAGAGGCGCCGGACATGCTGGTGAACTGTGCGTCGCTGCAGTCATGGCGGGTCATCACCGGGTTGCCCAAGCTGTCATTCGAAAAGCTCGACCAGGCCCAGTTCGGCCCCTGGCTGCCCATGCACCTGACGTTGATGCACTGCCTGATGCAAGCGGTAAAAGCCTCCGGCATCACGACGAAGACCGTCAATGCAGCGTTCCCGGATGCGGTCAATCCGATCCTGGCGCGCATCGGCCTGGCGCCGGACATCGGCGTGGGCAACGTGGCCAATCTGGTCCCGGCGGTGCGTCTGTCCATTGCCCGTCTGATGGAATGTGCGCCCGCCGATGTGCAGGTGCAGCTTTATGCCCAGCATTACTTCAGCCACTACGTGCCGCGCGGTGGGCTACCTCCACGTGCCAGCTATCGCCTGTTGCACGAGGTGCGCGACCGACCGGACGTGGCGCGCCTGCCGGCCGAGGCGATTTTCTCAACGGTGAAGTCCGAGTACCGCCGCCTGGGCGGGGTGGACGGGCAGTTTCTCACCGCGTGTTCTGCGGTCACGGTCATCGAAGGGCTGTTCTCGCCCACGCCGGTGCTGGTGCATGCGCCGGGTCCACTCGGGCTGCCGGGCGGGTACCCGGTGCGGCTGCACGATGGACGGATCGAGGTGCAGTTCTCCGAGGCCTGCCCCCAGGACGATGCGGTGCGCCTCAATACCATCTGCCAGAGCCAGGACGGCATCGACGAAATCCACTGCGATGGTTCGGTCACCTACAACCCGCAGTGCATGGCCGTCATGCAATCGATGCTGGGCTATGCCAAGCACACCATGTCCATCGAGCAGTCCGCCGAGTTTGCCCGCGAGTTGGCGAGCAAATACTTGTCCTTCAAAAATTCAACCTGGTAGGTGTGTGATGAATCAGATGTCGGGGCGCAAGCACAACGAAGTTGCCAGTTATGCCACGCAGTATTCGGCGGATTTTGTCGAGCGTTGGGATGAGTTGATTGATTGGGAAAAACGCAAGATAGGGGAGGACGGCTTCTTTGAACACTTGCTGCGACGTCACGGCGTGCAGTCGGTGATCGACGTTTCGACGGGCAGTGGCTTTCATGCTGTGCAGCTCAAGCAGGCGGGGTTTGATGTGGTCGCCACCGATGGCAGCAGCACCATGTTGACCAAGGCGCGGGCGAACTTTCGCAAACATGGCCTGGACATCCAGTCCCATTATCGGGACTGGCACTCACTGGACGCCCAGGAGCTTGGCCAGTTCGATGCGGTGGTGTGCCTGGGCAGTTCGCTGTGCCATGTGTTCGCCGCGCACGACCGGCTGCAGGTGCTGGCGAAATTCAGGGCCTTGCTCAAGCCGGGCGGCCTGCTGATTGTGGACCAGCGCAATTTCTTCGCCATCCGTGCCGGCAAATTCAAAGCCAGCGGCCATTACTACTACTGCGGTACGAACGCTTCGGTGAGCCTGGGACAGGTCGATGAGCACCTGTGTGAGTTCATCTATTCCTTCGATAACCAGGAGCAGTACAGGCTGCAGGTTTATCCGCTGCTGCCGGGGGAGTTGAAGGGAGAAGTACTCAAGTCCGGATTTACCGACCATGAGAGCTACGGTGATTTCGAACGTGACTACGACATGATGGATTGTGATTTCGTCATCCACACTGCGCGCGCCGAATAAGGAGGCTAGATGAGCACACTCGTACAGAGCAATGCCCGCCCACTGGACAGCGTCGTGCTGGCGATCGTCCTCACCGGGTTCGTGGCCAGTACCTATGGCTTCGGGGTTTACCTGTTCGCCAACCTAGTGGTGGACATGCGCCGCGACATCGGCTTTGACTACACCACGGTGGGCCTGATCACCGGCGGCGCGCAGATCGGCTTCCTGCTGTTTTCATCGGTCACCAGTGTCATCAGCCGATATTTCGAGGGCTGGAAAATCAGCCTGGTCTCCACCGTGATGACCTCCCTGGCGTTGCTGGGCCTGAGCATCAGTCACAGTATCTGGTTGTCGGGCGCCTTGTTGATCCTGCTCGGCGGCTGCTCCGCGTCGGTGTATATCCCATTGGCGGAGATCGTCACCAAGGGTTTCAGCCCGGGCAATCGCTCGCGGGTCATGGGGCTGATCTCCAGCGGCACCAGCTATGGCGTGTTCATCAATGGCTTGCTGGTGTCGTTCCTGACCTTGAATGGAGGCTGGCGCTCGATCTGGCTCACCGCCGGGCTGATCTCGGTAGCCCTGTGCGTGGTGGCCTGGTTTCTGTTGCGCAACCTGTCGGCAAGCCAGGACACCGGGTTCGCCGGGGAGCGCGCCAGCGCGTCGGACAGCCACCAACCGTGGCTCAGTCGCTCGTTGTACCTGACCTGGGTCATCGCTTTTCTCAATGGCATGGCGCTGCTGCCGTTCCAGACTTACCTGGCGCCGTTCCTTCGCGATGAATTGGGCGTGTCGGTACGGGATGCCGGCTTTGTGTGGACCACTATCGGCGCCGTGGGCATGGCGTCGGGGTTCCTGGTGGGATGGATTGCCGACAAGGTGGGCGTGCGGGCGTCGCTGGCGATGTGTTTCCTGAGCGCGGGGCTGGCCGCCACGCTGGTGTTCAGTTTCAACAGCCTTGCGCTGTTCTACCTGGCCGCGTTTTTGTTTGCGTTGGCGTTCTACCCCATCTTCGGGCTGGTCCCCAGTTACATCGGGCAGATCGTGCCGGTCAGCCGGCTGACCCAGGCCTTCGGCATTGCCAACGTGTTGATCGGCCTGGGTGGCGTGTGCGGCAACTTCCTGGGCGGTTTTTCCAAGGACCTGACCGGGTCGTTCTCGACGGTCTACTGGGTGGTTGCGCTGTTGCTGTTCGTGCAATGCGTGATGGTGTTCATGTTGGGTAAACAGCCTGTTCCAGTGAGGGAGGGTGAGCGGCCATGAGTTATTTTCCTGAGCGTCCAAACCAGAATCTGCACGCGTTTGCGTTCAGCCACCGGCGTGGCGAACACGCGCGGATACAGCACAAGCCGGCGGTGATCTGGATGACCGGCATCTCCGCGTCCGGCAAGTCGACCATCGCCGATGCGCTGGACCTCGCCCTGCAGGAACAGGGGCGGATCACCGCGATTATTGATGGCGACTCGGTGCGTGGCGGGCTGTGCCGGGACCTGGGTTTTACCGACAGCGACCGTGACGAGAATATCCGGCGGGTCGCCGAGGTCGCGCGATTGATGCTGGAGGCGGGGCTGATCGTGATCGTGGCGCTGATCTCACCGTCGTCGGCCAGCCGCCACTACGCGCGCTCGATCATCGGCAATGAGTTTTTTGTCGAAGTGCACGTGGACGCACCCTTGGCAACCGCCGAACAACGCGACCCCAAGGGCCTGTATAAAAAAGCCCGCGCGGGGTTGATCAAGAACTTCACTGGTATCGACTCCCACTATGACGTGCCGGTGTTTCCGGAAGTGCACCTGAATACCCAGGCGCTTTCAGTGGAAGAGTCGGTCGCAACGATTCTTGACTGGGTGGCGCATAACGACGATCGCAACTAGCCGTCTGTCTTTGCGTCGTGGGGGCAGTGTTTGCAACGCGAAAAAACAAGGTAATCTGCGCCATCGCACGGAGAACGCGTTTTTTCAGGAGCAGGCATGACACATTTTACGGGCACTGCAAAATCGATCCGTCTGATTGGTGGGGCCCGGGTATTGGACTTTATCAATACCACCAACGGCCGTCGTCCCGGTACGGCGCTCATGGTCAAGGAAGAACGGCTCACCAGTTTTCAGTTCTTCTTTGAATGGGCGTTGCATGCCGCGCTGATCTCCCCCCGGGAGTTTGAAGACTATAAGCCGATGGTGTTTGAGCCATCGATGGCGTACCAGCCGAACCTTGACGCGATCATCGCGTTCAGGGAATGCCTGTACGCCGTTTTCTACCCGTTGTCGTTGCAAGGTGCTGCGCCCGATGGCGCCTTGCAACAAGTCAACGAGACTTTCCAGCAGGGCGTTGCCCGTCGGGTGCTGCGTTCTGTCGAAGGCAAGCCTGCCTGGGGGTGGATGCCCTGCACCACTACGCAAGAGCTGACGGCCATGGTACTGGGGCGCCTGGCGATAGAGGCCACGCAATTACTGGTATCCGGTGATCTGCACGCGTTGCGCAGTTGTGGCGCCACGGACTGCGATTGGGTGTTCCTCGACATCTCCAAGAATAAACAGCGCAAGTGGTGCCAGATGAGCGTGTGTGGCAGCCGGGAGAAGCTCAGCCGTCTCAAGCAGGTGGCGAGCCCGCAATAGATTCAACGCGGTGCCGCGTACGACGGGTAGCAATTGCTCCACTTAATAGGAAGCATTACTATTCACGCCCCGCCTCCCCAGTGCTCCCGCGATGATCCCTCAGCCGCCCCGCAGAACAGGCTTTTTCGAACACTACGAAGAGTTGATCGGGACCTGGACGCGCCGCCTGAGAAACCGTCAGCAGGCCGAAGACCTGGCCCACGACACCTTTGTGCGAGTGCTGGAGTCAACCTCCTCTGAAGTAGAGCAACCGCGTGCCTATCTGCATCAAACGGCGCGCAATATCGCAGTGGACGCTTATCGACGCGAAGACCGTCGGGAAGCGATCACGCTGGAAGCCTTTGATCAGCGTTCGCCCCACAGTGGCGACCCGGAGCACTTCATGCACGCGATCCAGTTGGCGGACTCTATCGAGCGGGCCCTGGCCGAACTGCCACTCAACTGCCGCAAGATTTTCATCTGGCAGAAAATCGAGGGCCTGACCCAGCAGGAAATCGCCGCACGCCTGGGGCTGTCTAAAAACATGGTGGAAAAGTATATGATCCGCACCCTGCGGCATCTGCGCGACCGCCTGGACGCGATGGCGCCATGACCGCCCGCCATGAAACAGGACCTTCCATGATGGATAACCGTGCCCGAGACGAAGCCGCGCAATGGTTTGTGCGCCTGCAAGACGCCGAGTTGAGCGTTGCCGAGCGCCAGCGCTTCGACGCATGGCGCCTTGAGCATGCCGACCACCAATATGAGTTCGACGTGCTGCAAGGCCTGTGGAGTGCCACCGACCTGCTGCCCAAGGCGCGCCTGCAGGCACTGTGTGAAGCGCCGGTAGAGCGCCCCAGACGTCGGGCTGTGTTGCGTTATGCAGTGGCTGCCAGCGTGGTGGCTATTGCCCTGGGGCTGGGCCTGTTCAGCGGGCTTGATCATCCCAAGCCCTACAGCGCCGAGTTCAGCACGCGCCTGGGCGAGCATCGCCAGGTGGCATTGCCCGATGGCTCGGTGATGGACCTCAACAGCCGCAGCATTGTCGCGGTGCACTTTGAAAAAGGCCGGCGTGGCGTGGAGCTCAAGCAGGGCGAAGCGATGTTCAGTGTCGAGCACGACACCAGCCGGCCTTTTGTCGTGGCCGCCGGGGCAGGGCAGGTGACAGTCACCGGCACGCGGTTCGATGTGCGTCGTGATGACGACCAGACCCGCGTCATGGTCGAGGCCGGTACCGTGAAGGTGCAAGGCCGTTCCCCGGACAAAGTGGTGACGCTCACCGCAGGCCTTGGGACCCATGTCGACAACAAGGGCCTGGTGGCGGCGGCCTACGGTGTGAACACCGAAGAGTTGACCGCCTGGCGCGGGGGCAAGCTGGTCTTCAACAACGCATCGTTGGGCGAAGTGGCCCGGGAAGTCTCGCGGTATCGCGAGCAACCGCTGCGGGTCAGCACGCCGGCGGTGGGCAACCTGCGCCTGACCAGCGTGTTCAAGGCCAACGATACCGATGCCTTGCTCAAGGCGTTGCCGCACATCCTGCCGGTCGCCGTGCGCACCTTGCCGGACGGCAGCCAGGAAATAATTTCACGCTGACATTCAGGTTTTTTTCGAGTTCTTCGTCTTCTCCTGCAACTGCAACTGGTTTGCATTAACAGCCGCACACTTTTGCGATCACAGGACTAGGTTCGACGTGAAAAAACTTGCCGTTAATAACAATAAAATTTCCCGCTGGGCGCCGCTCGCCCTGGCGCTTGCGGTGAGTGCCGCGCTGCCCGTGGCCTACGCCGCCGAGGCCATTCACATCCAGGCCCAGCCTTTGGGCGCGGCCCTCAGTCAATTGGGCCAGCAGACTTCCCTGCAAGTGTTCTTCAGCCCTGACATGGTCGCCGGCAAGCAAGCCCCTGCGGTAGACGGCAACCTTTCGCCAGAACAAGCCCTGCGCCAGTTGCTGCAAGGCAGTGGCCTGGACTACCAGATCGATGCCGGTTCCGTGACCCTGCGCCCGCTGAGCGGCGGCACCGGTGAAGCCGGCTCGCCCCTGGAACTGGGCGCCACCGACATCAAGGTGGTCGGCGACTGGCTCGGCGATGCCAACGCTGAAGTGGTGCAGAACCACCCCGGCGCGCGCACGGTGATCCGTCGCGAAGCCATGGTGGAGCAGGGCGCAATGAACGTCGGTGATGTGCTCCGGCGTGTGCCGGGTGTGCAAGTGCAGGAATCCAACGGTACGGGCGGCAGCGATATTTCCCTCAACGTCGGCGTACGTGGCCTGACGTCGCGCTTGTCGCCACGCTCCACCGTGCTGATCGATGGCGTACCGGCGGCGTTTGCGCCCTATGGCCAACCACAATTGTCGATGGCACCGATTTCCGCCGGTAACCTGGACAGCATCGACGTGGTACGCGGTGCCGGTTCCGTGCGTTATGGGCCACAAAACGTCGGTGGTGTGATCAACTTCGTGACCCGCGCCATCCCCGAGAAATTCTCCGGTGAAGTCGGCACGACCCTGCAAACCTCCGCCCACGGTGGCTGGAAGCACGTCGATAACGCCTTTATCGGCGGCACCGCCGACAACGGCATCGGCGCTGCCTTGCTGTACTCCGGCGTCAACGGCAACGGTTACCGCAACAGCAACAACTCCAACGACATCGACGACGTGATCTTCAAGACCCACTGGGCACCGACCGACCAAGATGACTTCTCGCTGAACTTCCACTACTACGACGCCAGCGCCGACATGCCCGGTGGCCTGACCCAGAAGCAGTTCGACGCCAACCCGTACCAATCGGTGCGTGACTGGGACAACTTCAGCGGGCGCCGCAAGGACGTGTCCTTCAAGTACATCCGCCAGATCGACGACCGCACACAGGCCGAAGTGCTGACCTACTACTCCGACAGTTTCCGTGGCAGTAACATCGCCAACCGTGACCTCAAGACGATCGGCTCTTACCCGCGCACCTACTACACCTTTGGCATCGAGCCGCGGGTGTCCCATGTGTTCGACGTGGGCCCGAGTACCCAGGAAGTCAGCCTGGGCTATCGCTACCTCAAGGAAGGCATGCATGAGCAGGCCACCAGCCTGAACCTGGTCAACAATGTGCCGACCCCGGGTGGGCAGAGCGATGGTCACGTCTACCAGGACCGCACCGGGGGGACCGAGGCCAACGCGTTCTATATCGATAACAAAGTCGATATCGGCAAGTGGACCATTACGCCTGGTATCCGCTTCGAGGACATTCGTACAGAATGGCACGACCGCCCGGTGGTTGCCTTGAACGGCACGCGCACCCAGGAAAAACGCCGCGAAATCCACAACAACGAACCGCTGCCGGCCCTGAGCGTGATGTATCACGTTTCTGATGCCTGGAAACTGTTCGCCAATTACGAAACCTCGTTTGGCAGCCTGCAATACTTCCAGTTGGGCCAGGGCGGCACAGGCGACCAGACCGCCAATGGCCTGAACCCGGAAAAAGCCAAGACCTACGAGGTGGGGACGCGCTACAACGACAATGTCTGGGGCGGTGAGCTGACGTTCTTCTACATCGACTTCTCGGATGAACTGCAATACGTCAGCAATGACGTGGGCTGGACCAACCTCGGCGCGACCAAGCACACCGGTATCGAAGCCTCGGCCCACTACGACCTGTCGAACCTGGACCCACGCCTGGATGGCCTGACCGCCAACGCCGGCTTCACCTACACCAAGGCCACCTCCGAAGGCGACGTGCCGTTCAAGGGCCGCGACCTGCCGCTGTATTCCCGTGAAGTCGCCACCCTCGGGCTGCGTTACGACGTTAACCGCTGGACCCATAACCTGGATGTGTACGCCCAGTCCGGCCAGCGTGCGCCCGGCACCACGAGTACCTACATCACCCAAGGCACCGCCGATGGCCAATTTGGCGATATCCCTGGCTACGTCTCGGTCAACGTGCGCAGCGGCTATGACTTTGGCGAGCAGTTGTCCAACCTGAAACTGGGTGTCGGCGTGAAAAACGTTTTCGATCAACAGCACTACACCCGTTCCAGCGACAACAATGCCGGGCTGTACCTCGGCGAGCCACGTACGTTCTTCGTGCAGGCCAGCGTCGGGTTCTGATCCACGCCACGGTGTCAGGAAAAGTCGCAGCCCCCTTCAGGGCTGCGATTTTTTTTGCCCGTTTCCTACACCTCTACAGCGCGTTCGGCGGTCTGCTCCGGAACTGATTCCGACGCAAGCCCCACACAGGAGCATACCTGATGGGCTTCGACGCTACGTTGGCGCCTCAGTCTGAAGGTCACGCTCACTGTATTGGAGAAACTCATGTCGATATCGACCCACGATGCATCCGTACCTGCTTCAACCACGCCCAACCGAGCGTTGGCAGACGACAAGCCTTTGGTCAAACCCGACGGCCCCGCGCCTGCTGGGCTTTCCTTCAAGGACCATGCCACCGTAACTGTCAGTTTTCACTCCCATGAGAAAAAGTCCGGGCCCGTGTTTAGTGATCCTCATGCACCCGTGGAACGTCAAATGCCGGGTCAGAACAAGGTGTCCATGCTGCACAGTTTCCTGAATGGTCTCAAAGACTGGATAACCAGTTTGTTTAGTGGTTTCCGGCCACCGATGCACCCAGGGTGTGGTAGTAAACCGCCACCCAGGCCGAATCCTAGTGAGAGCAGCCCACCGCCGCGACCTACTCCCACGGTCGGCAGGCCGTTCCCGACCCCGCCAGGCGGCGTTGACACCCAGTACTCCTTGAAGAGCAACGAACAGTTGGCGCAGCAGTTGCTGGACAACTTCAGGGCCTTTCGGGACCCCAAGAACCCAGGTTATATCAGCGCTGACAGTATTCATGAGATGGCGAATAAAAAGTGCTCCAGTGATCCCGTCATGAACGAGAACATTCGCCTGGCCAAGGAAATGCTGCGACGTCCGGAGCTGATGAATGCCATCGACCGTCACAGCTCCACCGGTGCACTGGATGGTTTGATCGACCGAGAAAATCTGCGCCTGGTCATCAACGGGGACAACTATTTCAAATACCACAGCGACAAAGACGTGGTCCAAGAGCTGCTCGAGCATTTCAAAGAATTGCGGGGCAGCCAGTGGGACCTGTCCCTGCAGGTCAACGACCTCAAACAGTTGGCTGCCAGCACGCTGACGGGGGATTCTGGGAAGGACCATCTGATCCAGTTGGCGCAGGAAATGCTCAAGCGCAGCGATTTAGTAACGAAATTGGACAACCTCGCGAGTCAAGACCGTGATGGCCGAATCAGTCTCCTGGCGCTTTTACTGGCGTCTCGCTGATCACTGTTCAGGCGCCGTAACCTGCTATGGCGCCACCTCCATTGCATGCAAACGGTGTGCGTCAATGTGCCACTTTCCTCCCAGCCAGCAGCTTTGATCACAACGGTCACTCTTCAGACAAAGCGTGAGAGCTAACCAATGACTTCAACCTCCTTCAAGTGCCCGCACCTTGGCGGCCAGGCGTTCAAAAGCAATAGCCATGAGCCGGCTCCTCCGGCAGCAGGGCGGGGCGTCGCTATGCAGGATTCGCAGGAGAATCCGTATACACATGACGTCGAAACCCGCCGAATGAAGGCCTTCGCTGGCCAGAGCACATTCCAGACACCGGTCGCCGATGACTTTTCCCGTAGCTTGGTCGAGTCTGGACTGTACCCGGTGGATGATTCCAAAGCGCTAGGGCGCGCCGGGGTCTTCGACGGCTTGAAGACCTGGTTGCGTCGACAGCGGTGGAATTGATTCCGGATGGCGGCATCGATTTACATGCTGTCATGGGTAATTACCGATCTGACGGAACTGCCCTATTTATCCAGCCACACATCAGGTACCCGTTTGCCTGGAATTCATTCGATGATTTCGGCAATTGCGGTGGCGTTCACCGGACCGGTGTGTTTTGAAAAAGTTGGAGAAAATGAATGACTATCGAGGGTGTATCAAGACTCGGCCCGCCGGCCCTGGATTTCGCAACTGAGCGATCAACTACGCCACAACCGACCGCCCAGCCTAACACCTGGAATGAGGTCTATGCTGCGCAGGCAGACGTGACGCACAGGCCACGGATGTCGCGAATGGCGCAACCCGGGCTGAGTCACTTGAAGCTGCAGAATGCGCCCACGGCACGCCCGAGCATTAGCGAACCCGATGCAACATGGTCCGATGGTGAGTTGGTGGATGCGTTGAAAAGAGACTACGGTTCGCTGCATGCGTATCTGAAAGAGGGGCGATTGACGTACTCGGTATTGCGTCGGGTGGCCGCTGAATGATGGGGAAAAGCGAAGAGCTGAATAGAGTCGTCAGCGTCGTCCGCGAAATGCTCAAGCGTCCAGCACTGATTGACGCGATCATGAACCGCGACGGTGATATCACGCGAGACAGCCTCAGGGCCGCCGCCGCTGCGTTAACGGGCAACAGCTCGCCAAGCGAATTCAGCCAGGACCCCTTCCATGCCCAAGACAACGACTGTGTCGTCCAAGCTTTGCAAAAGCTGTTTGAGCAACTGAGGGATCCGACCAAGGACCGCACATTCCTTTTCGAACCGTACCAGTACCTCGCCATTGAAACGCTCATGAAGGTCATGCAGGACCCCTACGAGGTTGATCGCAAAGGCGCACCTGTACTGGAACTGTCTACCGGCATGCCCAAGCCCAAGTACAGCGAACTCTGCGTCTACACAGCGAAGAACATCATTGAGCGGCCGGGACTGCTGACCTCATTGGAGCGTGTCAACAGCCCGCGATTGTTCGGTCCGCCTCATTACGAAGGCTACCTCAGTAACAAGAGCCTTGAACTCTGGCGGGAGCGGTACAGGGCTCGCAAAGCACGCTGACGTTCACACCTTGAGGATTTTGCCGCTGATGGCCACCGCCGCCAGCAGCACAGCGATCAGCACAAAGGCGGTGCTCAGGCTGCTGCCATGGGCGATAAAGCCAATCAAGGCGGGGCCAGCAAGAATGCCGGCGTAACCCAAGGTGGTGATGGCTGGCACCGCGATGTGTTCCGGCATGACAGTTTGCTTGCCGACGGCGGTGTACAGCACCGGTACGATATTCGAACAGCCTGCGCCGACCAGCGCATAGCCGAGCAGCGCGGTTTCCCACGCAGGAAACAAGGTTGCCAGCAACATGCCTGCGGTGGCCAACGCACCACCTATCACGATGACGCGCGTGGCACCCAGGCGCCGCACAATGGCATCGCCGGTCAAGCGTCCCGCGGTCATGGTCAGGGCGAATGCTGCATAACCCAGGCCTGCATAAGCTTCATCCAGGCCGCGCTCGGCACTGAGGAACACGGCGCTCCAGTCGAGCACCGCCCCTTCGGCCAGAAACACGATAAAGCACAGGCAACCGATAAACAGCACCACACCGTGGGGCACGGCAAACGCCGGGCCAGAGCTTTCACTGCCATACGGCAACAGGTGCGGTGCAGCCTTGAGCAGCGCCGCCAGCGTGATGACGATCACCACCAGGGTCGCCTGCAGCGGCGACAAGCCCAGGCCCAGTAAGCCCGAGACGCCCGCCGCCCCGACAATCCCCCCGAGGCTGAACAGCCCGTGAAATCCCGACATCATGGTTTTACCGCTGGCGCGTTCAACGATTACTGCCTGCAGGTTGACTGTGGAATCCACCGTTCCCAGGCCGGCGCCAAACAGGAACAAGCCGGCCATCAGTAAGGGAATCGAACTGACCGTCGCCAGTATCGGCAATGCCAGGCAGATCATGATTGTCCCGGCGCTCAATACGCGTCGGCAGCCGAAACGCGAGGCCAATGCACCTGCTGCGGGCATGGCGATGATCGAACCGACGCCAAGGCACAGCAGCAACAGGCCCAGCGTGCCTTCACTCAGCCCGGCACGGGCCTTGGCATAGGGCACCAACGGCGCCCAAGCCGCGATGCCGAACCCGGCAATGAAAAAAGCGATACGGGTCGACATTTGCTCCAGCCGCCCGGGAACCACGGGCGCTGAGGTGGGGATGGCAGTCATGAAGAATCCTTGGTTTTGCGTTCAACGAACGATGTCCGGCGCGACATCCTTGCACATCAGGCCTTGGTGTGCGAGCCGGGTTCCCTTGGGATTCCGGCTGCCCTTAATTTTATTTTTACAACGTGGAACGCCAGGGCGGTTTGCGGCCACATAGGCAGTACCAAGTTGTAGGAGGCGGTCTGGAAGGTGTGTAATCCCAGCGGGAGCGTTTGAACCCCAGGGTTCTCGCGGTGGATTACCACCTTCCAGGCCGCTTCTGAAACCGCGTCAGTCAGGCATCGGTCTATAGGCGGTGACCTCAACGACTTGGATGTTTGCCACCCGTACCAGCAGCATCTCTCGGGGATTGGTTTCTGTGCCCTTGTTACTCTCCAGTTGTTCACCTCCACCGGGTACCAGCCCGATGAATGTCTTGCGCCCTCTTCGTACAGCACTTCAACAGGCGCTTTTTGAAACGAGAGTCTTCATGGTTGCATCCTCCAACGGGAGAGGACGGCGTTTGCTCGACTGCACACGGACTTCGGCCTGATGAAAACGTCCATCCAGGGGAACTGAGAGTGTAGTGTTGCGTAGGATGTGTGGTGCCGAAATCCCATACAGTCGAAGACCCTTTTTTGATTTCGATCATCAACGCATTGTCAGGTGGATGACTCATGACCCTCTTCTACGACGCCCGCGGCAATATCTATGGCGTGGTCAGCCCGACCTCTTTGAGAGACAAGGGCATTGATATACCCGAGCGCGCTGACTTGGCGGCGGGCACTCGCAACCATTGGACAGCATCGGCCATTGCCTCTGAATGTGAGTGGGACTCTGCATCACGCCCGGCCGGTGGCAAGGCTCACCGCTGTGATGGCCTGCTGGTCGGGCCGTTCCAGGCCGAGCCACCGTTCGACCTGCTGATCGTCAACACCGACGGCTCCCTGGCCGAGCGCAGTGGCAATGGCTTGACGATTTTCGCCCAAGCCCTCACCGATCAGGGCCTGATGGACGCGGCCTGTGAGTTGCGGGTCCATCACGACCAAACGGATACGCTATCGCCAGTCGCCACGCGGGTGGAGCCCGCCGTTCGTGAACGGGTCGCGGGGTTCTGGCTGGAGCTGGGTGCGCCGGCGTTTGGTCCGACGGCGGTGGGTGCGCAGGCGGTTGGCCAGGTGTTTCTGGACCGGGCCGAACTGAGCCATGTCAGTGCGCTGGCGGCGATCAACCCTCAGTGGGCGACCAGTCAATTTGTTCGGGTAGGTAATCCGCATTGTGTGACGTTGGTCCAGCAACTATCAGCGTTGCCAGACAACGCCCAGATGCTGCAGCCAGCGCTGTTCGACCCCTTGAAGGCGATCGCCTATGCGCCCCCGGTCGGTGGCGGCCAGCCATGCGGCGCGGGAGTCAACTTGCAATGGGCGGCGCGCCAGCCCGGCAACCGCGTGATTGCACGGGTGTTCGAGCGCGGAGAGGGGCCCACGGCGTCTTCCGGAACCAGCGCCAGTGCGGTGGCATGCGCGGCCTGGCGTGCGGGCTGGGTCGAGAGCGGTGAAGTCGCGGTGGTGATGCCGGGTGGCATTGCGCCGGTACGCTTGCACACTCAGGGCGATACGGTGCTGAGCGTCAGCCTGTTCGGTACTGCACGGTTGCAAGCATAAGCCTGTTGAACAGTTGGCGCCGTGATTGGGTGTCAGCTGTTTCTCTTTTAGTTAGTTGCTCTTGCGAACGTTAATGTAGGGCATTTCTTATTATTAAGAAGTGGCACATTGACTCGTTTTATTATTTTGTAAAAGACACTTCCAGTTTCGCTGTACGAAACTTCTTTTTTATTTTAAAGCGGTCGATTTCCGCCCGTAATCGCTAAGCTTTGAAGCGTTGAGGCGCTTTTTCTCGGTGACGTGTTCTTTAACGAGAAAGAGTATTCCAGGGTGATCATTCATTAGCGGCGGGTAACAAAGGATGGTTAACGCGTTTGTTTCGTCACGTTTCAAACTGACACTTACAAGTATCAACATTGACTTCCAAGTGCTGGCATTCAAAGGCAGCGAGTTCCTTGACCAGCCGTTTTCCATGCGGGTGCAGGTGGTGAGTGAAGACCCTGCCCTTGACCTGCAAGCGTTGCTCCACCAACCCGCGTACCTGGACTTCGGTGAGGCGAATGGCGGCCTGCATGGGCAGGTTTACGCCATCGGCCGCGATGGCCCCGGCCGGCGTGTCACGCGCTATCACCTGACCTTGGCGCCCCGCCTGGCTTGCCTTGCACACCGACGCGACCAGCGAATCTTCCAGCAGCGCAGCGTGCCCCAGATCATCGCGGCAGTCCTTGAGCAACACGGCATCCTGGCAGACGCCTACGTGTTCGAGTTGGGCCCCGTGGTTTACCCGCCGCGCACATTCTGTGTGCAGTACGCGGAAAGCGACCTGCACTTTATCCAGCGGCTGTGTGAAGAGGAGGGCATTCACTACCATTTTCGTCACAGCGCGAACGCCCACTTGTTGGTATTCGGTGACGACCAGACGGTGTTTCACCGCTTGCCCGTGCAGCGCTATTGCACTGCGGGCGGGCCACCGGCCGATACCCAGGTTATCCAGCGTTTCGATGTGCGACTGGGCACACGCAGCCAGATGACGGTGCGCCGCGACCATGACTTCGAACACCCTTCGTTGCGCCTGCAGGACGCCGCCGGCTCTGATGCTGCGCAAGTGCTTGAGGACTATCGCTACCCTGCAGGCTTCACCACTCATTCACGGGGCAAGCGATTGGCGCGGCGGGGGTTGGAACGTCACCAGCGCGACCGTCTTCGGGCATTGGGCAGGAGTGATCAACCCGCGCTGCGCAGTGGGCATTTCATTGAATTGCGCGATCACCCCGATCCGTCCTGCAACGACTTGTGGCTCATCACGTCGGTGCGTCACGAGGGCTATCAGCCGCAAGTGCTGGAAGAGGCAACACCGGCGACCGATGCACGCCTTAAGTACCGCAATCGCTTTACCGCGACGCCTTGGCAAGCGGTGCATCGACCGCCCCTCAAGCACCCCAAGCCGACTATCAATGGCACTCAGACTGCAACCGTCACCGGGCCGCCGGGTGAGGACGTGCATTGTGATGCCTATGGCCGGGTGAAGGTGCGTTTCCACTGGGACCGCCTGGACAAGGCGGATGATAAAAGCAGTTGCTGGGTTCGGGTTGCATCCGGATGGGCCGGCGATGGGTTCGGCGCAATGATGATCCCGAGAGTCGGCATGGAAGTGCTGGTGACCTTCCTGGAAGGCGACCCGGACCGGCCGTTGATCAACGGCTGCCTGCCGAATGCGTCGCACAGGCCCGCCTATGCCTTGCCACAACACAAGACCCGCAGTGTCCTGCGCAGCCGCAGCCCCCTCGGCGGCGCAGGGGGCAACGAGCTGTACCTGGAAGACCGCCGTGGCGAGGAGCTGATTCACCTGCGTGCGCAACGGGACCTGGAGCAGCAGGTTGGTCATGACAGCCGCTTGGAAGTGGCGGGTGAGCGGCGGGAAGTCATCCAGGGGATGAGCACGACGCACCTGGGCAGCGAAGAACATCGCGAGGTCGGCGGTAATCGTCGCGTCGTACTCAAAGCGAGCGACCACCTCGACGTACAAGACGACAGCCGGACGCGCGTTGGCGGGACCCTGTTCGTCGAGGCGGGGCAGCAGCTTCACCTCAAGTCCGGTGCCAGCCTGGTGATCGACGCCGGGGCGCAACTAAGCCTCAAGGCGGGTGGCGAGCACCTCGTCATCCAGGCGGGCGGCATTTTCAGCAGTCGACTCATTACCCTGGGTGGTTCGCCGGCCATCGCCCAAATGGCGAACGCCTCCGTGCCGGCTGACTGGCCAAAGATCTCCACGGTGCAGGTCACCATCATGAACCTGGCCAGGCGGCTGGGCGCCGATTACTGCGCGGTATGCGAGCGCTGCCGCGAAGGCCTGTGTGACCTGCCAGGGAGGGCCGCGTGATGCCGAACATGCCAGGCCAATGGATGGACCAACAGCAACAGGCAGGGCAGCGACTGTGCCTGATCCTTGAGGGGCAAAATGTTGCGCGTCAGTCGCTGCTGGCGGTTCGCGACTTGCCAGCGTATTGCAGCCTTTATGCCGAGACAGCCGTGGCGGAGTTACAAGCACAAGGCCCGGTGATCCTGTTGCTGGAACAGATCAATGAGCCCGAATTACTCGGCCTTCTGCAACAGCCAGAGACGAATTGGGGATGGCTGGGCAGTCTGCCCAACGAGGACCTGGCGGCCGTGACTCGACACTGGCGTGACAGGCTGCTGGTGGGCTCGGAAGGCGCCCAGTCGATGTACCGTTTTCACGACAACCGCACCCTGGCGCGTGCGCTGGCCCACCTGGATCCGGAGCACTGGCCGGCCTTTCTCGGACCATTGATCAGCGTGTGCTACTGGCACGAGGGCCGCTGGCGCACGGCTGACAATCCAGCTCCCGGCGAGTACCCGGTGCCGGCCCCCGCGCCCTGGCTGGACACGCCCAACCCCAACGCAGCGGCCATTCTGCACGCCAATATCCTGCGTTACCTGTTGACCGAGCATAGCGAAGACCTGGTCGCGCTGGCGGAGTTTCAGGATCCAAGGATCTGGCTGGTGCAGGTACTTGATCAGGCCCGCGCCTGGCAATGGCGGGGGCCGGAACAGCTCGAGTTTCTGGTGGTTAGACGGTTGGAAGAGGCCACGCGCAGCACTGTCATTCGGTGGCAGCCATTGGTGGGGGAAGCACCAGGCGACCACTATGAACGGGTGGTAGCGCAGTGGACATCAATGAGGGGAAAGGATGAGTAGGCGAAGGTGGGGTGCGTGGATTGCATTGGGGTTGGTGGGGCTGACGGGGTGCGCGAGGACGCCAGTTGAGCGGTTTACATTGGAGGTGGATTTGCCGGCGGAATTTCGCTTCATCGGTGGCGCCAACTATGGGCCCGCGACGGGGGAAACCTGCACGTTGCCTAGGCGTCGAGGTAAGCGACCCGAGAGGAAGATCTTTATTGCGCGTTACAAACCGGTGGCTGAGCGCGTGAGTTTTGAGCTACCGCTGAGTGAGGTCATTGAAGGGTGCCCTACGGTTTTGCGCAGTGTGGATTTTGATATTTATGCGAAGTGGGGAAAGAGAGATACGGATGTCGGTGGGTACATTGCTGGCTTCTCAATTAGAGATCCCTCGAATGCAGATATACCAGGGATGCCCGAAAGCGGTGTTCAGGAATTGCATAAGCAATGTCAGTGGTTGTTTCGGACGGTGGGGAAACAACACGCGATCGTCAAGGTTCTTACATGCAAGGCCTTTGAGGTAATCCGCCAGCCATCTGGACAGCGGTCAGGCTTAGTGGTGCAAAGGGATCAGTTGCCGGGAAAAACACTCAGGTTGGCGCTGACTTTAATTGACGAGGAAGAACCGTATTTTGACGGTAGCTGGGTGGAGGTTCCCGGCGGATGGAAGCGTTGTAAAGGTCAAAGTTTCGAGGATCTAGACGCCTTTTGCAACGGAAATACCAACGACTTCAAGCCTATAAAAATGCCGGATGGCCGTATTTGTGACGTCTACCCATCTTGCCGTTAACAAGGAGCACGCGCATGCAACTGGATGCAAGGAAGCAGTCTTTTTTCAGTGAAAATAAGCCGGCCTGTCCGTTAAGGGGCCATTGGGTGAGCTTTCGCCTGGTTGATGAACTAGGTAGTGGCACGGCATATGGTGGTCTGCCTTACACCGTCTACGATAGTGCAGGCCAACAGTACAAAAGCAGGCTGAATGGTGATGGCTTTGCCGAGCTTAGCGATATTTACTGCGGACCAGTGGTCCTTGTTTTTGACGACCTCTACTCGGGAACGGAGCAGCCGTATCAGCGGCTGATGTTGCGCCACGCTTATAAGCTTCCTATCACCGAGCTTCAAATTCGCGCTGAGAGGACTCGATTTACTCGCCCCGACGGTCTGCGCACCGGAGGTAATCCGGCACAACAAAAGGCCAAACGGTTCTATCAGGTTGAAGTGCGCGACTTGGTTTGCCATGTTGCCCACTTACCGCCTGTGGAGCCGCGAACTCATCAACCCCGACGCCATGCATTGAAAATGTTGGCCGACCTTGGATTCGGACCGCCCCAACAGACCTTGGCGGGGATCGTATTGTTTCCAAACGACCATACCGTTTTGGAGGTTCGGCCACTGCGAGCGTTTCGTCCGATGCTTTCAATTGGAGACAGCTTCTGTGCCTTGAACCTGTATCAGCTGGCTTTGATGGCCACGCTGAGCTACTGCAATTTCGGCCAGGAGCCACCTCAACGGCCTCAAGACCAAGTTCGATTTTCCCTCGACCCCAGCGTCGGTCATTTTTTTGCTGAAAAACTCTCGGGTTATCACGAGGCCTGGCGAGTCGATGCAGAGCAGCAGCACTGTTTCTACCCCCTCTACGAAGAAGTCCCGTACTCCAGGCGCTTCGAGATACTGCCCTTCGATCCTGCGTTGTACCCGCAAAACCGACCGGAGTTGGGGGATAAGCAGGAGCACCCGGCGCGTTTGCACTTTTTCGATGATGAGGAGTTCGGTACGGATACCCAGGCATTTATCAGCCACCATGACGAGGTAATCCTGATTGCAGTACGTGGTACCGCCAGCGCAACGGATGGGTTACGGGATGCCAATGCCCATCAGGTGGCTTTCGCCGAAGGCGTCGGCAAGGCACACGAAGGCTTTTATCAGGCTTACAGAGCCATGCGCGATTTTGTGCTGCGTTACCTAAGCCAATTTCACTCAGGCCAACGACTAATCATTTGCGGCCACAGCCTGGGCGGCGCAATTGCTTTGCTCCTTGCAGAAGGCCTGCGCCGAGCACCGGAGGGGGACTACAACATCCTCCTCTACACCTACGGCGCCCCCCGCGCCGCCGACGCCGAATTCACCCTCGGTGCCTCAACCCTGGTCCACCACCGCATCGTCAACCACAACGACCCCGTCCCCAGCGTGCCCGCCCCGTGGATGAACACCACCGCCAAACTCTGGGTCCCAGGCGCCGTCACACTGTTCAGCGCCCCCGCGCCGGGTGGACTGCTGTTTGCCGCCGGCCTGGTACGTTTCGGCGGCAACCCTTACCAGCACCATGGCGAACAGCAACACTTCATGCCGATCGTGCTCGCCGATGGCACGCATTCCTCGGTGTTGTGGAAGCCGGGTTGTGAATCCATCCAGGAAGCCGGCTGCAACCGAGCGTTGCAACTCCACGGCGACATGCCCAATCGTGACAACCTGCTCCGGCAGCTATTCCAGGCCAACCAGCACTTTATGACCGCCAGCTACATCCCGGCCGCTTGGGCGACCCTCCGGCGTTGGCAACAAACCCTGGAAAGCAGCGGGCCCCTGATAACGCCGAGGGAGTTCGAACTGGTCGACGGTGCCCTCGAGACCATGCGCCAGCAACTGCGCAACAAGCGCCGTGAACTGTCCCGCCTGAGGCCGGCCAACGACCGTGGCTATGAGCACAACGAAGCCTTGAACGCCGAGATCGATCGCTTGCACACCAGTCGCGAACGCCTTGCAAGCCTGCGTTGGCGCCGTCTGGAAGCCCGAGACGTCTATGGCAGTCACGCCCACAATGCCAACTTGCAATCGAGCCTCAAGCGTTGGTTCAGCCACCGTGAAAACCGTGAGCCGGCCCAGGTCGCCAGCATCCCTCCCGACCTGCCACACGAATGGGGGAGGGCGCAGACGCTGGATATCGACGCGATCGTCTGAACCAGGCCTCTAAACGAACTCAACCTGGGCTGGCTGGCGCTTCATCAATACCTTGCCGTCACGGATCGAATACAGCGGCAGGCCCTGGCTGCGGATCACCTCGTAGTCGCTGTCCGCCGAGAGGATCAACAGGTTGGCAGGTCGTCCAGGCTCCAGGCCGTAGCGGTCACCCAGGGCCATGGCCTTGGCGCTGTTGTCGGTGACCAGGTCGAGGGCATTCTGCAGGTTGCGGTAGCCGAGCATGTGGCAGATGTGCAAACCGGCTTCGAGCACCCGTAGGATGTTGCCGTTGCCCAGGGGGTACCAGGGATCGACGATGGAGTCCTGGCCGAAGCACACGTTCATGCCGGCCTCCAGCAGTTCGTTGACCCGGGTGACGCCACGGCGTTTTGGGAAGGTGTCGAAGCGGCCTTGCAGGTGAATGCTCTCGGTGGGGCAGGAGACGAAGCTGATACCGGAGTGCCCCAGCAGGCGAAAGAGTTTGGCGCAGTAGGCATTGTCATAAGAGCCCATGGCGGTGGTGTGGCTGGCGGTGACGCGTGCGCCCATGCCACGGCTGCGAGCCTCTTCGGCCAAGACTTCGAGGAAGCGCGAATGCGGGTCGTCGGTTTCGTCGCAGTGCACGTCCACCAGGCAGCCGGTGCGTTCGGCCAGGTCCATCAGGAACTTCACCGAACTCACGCCCTGGTCGCGGGTGTATTCAAAGTGAGGAATGCCACCGATCACGTCGGCGCCTAGGCGAATGGCCTCTTCCATCAGTTCGCGGCCGTTGCGGTAGGACTCGATGCCTTCCTGGGGGAACGCAACGATTTGCAGGTCGATCAGGTGCGTACTTTCCTGGCGGACCTCCAGCATGGCCTTGAGCGCCGTGAGGTCCGGGTCGGTGACGTCGACATGGGTGCGCACATGCTGGATTCCGTGGGCGGCGAGGGCCTGGATCGTCTTCTTGGCGCGGGTCTTGGTGTCTTCCTGGGTGATGGTGGCCTTGCGTTCGCCCCAGCACTCGATGCCTTCGAACAGGGTGCCGCTCATGTTCCAGCGCGGCTCGCCGGCGGTCAACGTGGCGTCGAGATGGATATGGGGTTCGACGAAGGGCGCAATTACCAGGTTGCCGGCGGCGTCCAGATCGTCGGCCGCCGCAATCGGTGACCCCGTTTGCGTAGTGATGCTGGCGATCCGGCCATGTTCCAGGTGCAGATCATGCAGGCCTTCACGGTTGCGCAGGCGGGCGTTGATGATGTGCATGGGCAAGTTCCTCTTGGCTAAAAACAATCAGGCAGACAGTCGCCAGGTCATCAGCGCGATACCGATGTCCAGGCGATCATAAGCGTTATCCAGCGTCAGGCCACACAGGGCTTCGATGCGCTGGACACGGTGCGTCAGGGTGTTGCGGTGCACGGCCAACCGCTGTGCGGCGGCCACAAGGTTACCATTCTCGTGAAACCAGGCTTCCAGGGTGGGCATCAGGCTGGGGCCGTGGTGCGCGTCGTGGCGCAGCAACGGGCCGAGGCGTTCGTTAAGGAAGTGATCGAGCAAGGCGCGATCGCGCACGCCGCTGAGCAATTTGAGCACGCCCAGTTCGTCGTACACGCACAGCCCGGCACGCTCGCTGAACCGCCGCGCAGCCGCCAGTGCCTGGCGCGCTTCATCCTGCGCCTGGGCCAGGCGGGCCGGTGGGTGCGCAGCGGCGCTGAGGCCGATAAACAATTTGAGTGGCGCCAGGCGCAGGTTCAGCGGGTTGAGCCAACCGGCCAATTGCTGGCGATTGGCCAAGGCGGCGACAGCATCCGGCGCCGGCAGCAGCAGCGTCCATTGCCCGGCCCGCCCAAGTACCGGCAGCCCCGCCGACAACTGGCGCAAACGCCGGCTGATAGCGTCATGCTGTCGGGCCAGTTGCGCCTCGACATACGCGGCATCGCCCTGGGCAAACAGCAACTCGCTGCCTTCCAATTGCAGCTGCACAACCTGCCAGTGGCCGGCCAGCATCAGGCCCAATTGCACGCCACGGTGCAGCAACAAATCCAGGGATTGGTAATCGCCAGTCAGCAAACGCTCCAGCACATCGTGCCGCGAGCGCCCCAATTGCTCGGACTGGATCAGCGCCGAGCCAATGGCCTGGGTCACCAGCACCATCTTCAGCGAATAAGGCTGCTCGATCAGCGGCATGCCAGCGGCCTCGGCGGCCTGGAGCAAGCGCTGGGGGATCGCCTGGATATACGCCGGCCCCGTGAGAATCACCAACCCGGCCACCTGGCGCTGACAGGCCTCGTCCAGCAGTTGCAACAAGTTGGCCTCATCCCGCGGGTGATTGATCCCGGTGACGAACACCAGTTCGCCGCCCAGCACCCACTCGGCAATCCCGCTGTTTTCCGCCACGTAGGGCCAGCGCACGCCATTCTCCAGGCCTGCCGCACCGGCGCGCAGGCACATGGACTCCAGGCCCGGCAGGGCCAGCACCTCGGCAATGGTCAGGTTCATGCCTGGGCGTCAGCCAAGGGCACACGCACCCGCAGTACAGCGGTGAGCACGATGTAGGTCAGCGATGCGGCAACAATGCCCACCAACGGCGCGACCCAGGGCGAGTTGAACGCCAGCACGGTGCCCACCGCATAGGCCACCAGCCCTGTCCAGTTGAACGCTGGCAGGCGTGCATCGGCCAGGCGTGGATAGTGGCCGCGATAGCGGTAGAAGAAGTCAGCCATGATCACCCCGCCAATCGGTGGGATCACCGTGCCCAGCAGAATCAGGTACGGCACCAGCATGTCGTACATGCCGAGTAACGCCAGCAGAGTGCCGATCACCGCACCGGCCAGGGTCACGGTCTTGCGCCGCTTGGTGCGCAGCAGGTTGCAGCCGGCCACCGCGAAGTTGTAGATGGTGTTGTCCTGGGTGCTCCAGATGTTGAGCAGCAACATGGCCATCGCCGCCATGGCAAAGCCTTGCAGCAGCAACACTTCGACCACGTCCGGTTGTTGATAGACGATGGCACCGTAAGCGCCGATCAGCACCATCAAGCCGTTGCCGATAAAGAAACCGATCAGGCTGGCCAGCACCGCGACCTTGGCCGAGCGCGAAAAGCGCGTCCAGTTGGTGGCCTGGGTCGCGCCACTGACAAAGGTGCCGAACACCAGGGTGATCGCCGTCGACACGTCCAACTCACCGGTCGGCACCACGGCGAGCAATCCTTCCAGCCCGCCGACCTTAACCGTGGCGACCCACATCGACAGAAACAACAGGATGCCCATTGCTGGCACCGCGATATAGGACAAAATCTCCAACCCACGATAGCCGATGTAGGCCGTGGCGCAGAACACCAGGCCGAACAGCACCATCAACGCCAGCACGCTGCCCTGGCCCAGCTCGAAGTACTTGCCCAAGACCACGGCGGCCGTGGCGGTACCCCAGGCGTACCAGCCGATCTGGGTAAAGCCAAGGATCAAGTCGCTGAGCTTGCTGCCCACTTCACCGAAGCAGAATCGGCCCATCAGCACCGAATTCAGCCCGCTCTTGAACGCGATGTAACCCAGGCCTGCGGCGTAGATACCCAGCAGCAGGTTGCCCAAGGCCACGACACCGAGCATGTCGGTGAAACTGAACGCCACCCCCAGCTTGCCGCCGGCAAACATGGTCGCGGTGAAAAACGTAAAGCCCAGCAGCACCATGGCGGTCGACGCCAGGCCCTTGCGCGCATGCATCGGGACTTCGCTGAGGGGGTAATCGTTGCCCGGTTCTTGCTGCGTCATGTGCCTTGCTCCCTGAATGAGTGACGCAGGCCTATTGCACCGCGCGTGCCAAGCCGACAGCAGTGACGCGCGCACGGTCAGCGCTGTGCACCGTGCACAGTATTCATGGCCAAACAGAGGGGAAATGGCGGCAGGGATGTTCGCAGTGCCCAATCGGGCACGAAAGCGGTGCAGCGGTGATACAAAATGGATCAGTCGAACAGCGTGGAGGTCGTCTCGCCACGATGGAAGGCGAATGCAGCCTCCAGATCACTTTCGATGGTGCGCCCACGGGATAGCGGCGGCAGCTCATCGAGGCGGAAAAAGCCCACTTCAGTGGTCTCGAAACCCGCCATCGGCGCCGACTGATCCACCGGTTCACACAGGAAGTACAGCTTGTAGAAGTCCCGCACGTCCGGCCGATACAAGCCCTTGGCCTTGTGCGTGACGCTGTACAACGCCCGCGCTGTCACCGTCAGCCCGGCTTCCTCGCGAATCTCCTTGACGATATTTTCCGCCGCAGACAATCCGATGTCGGCATACCCGCCCGGCAACGCCCAGCAGCCATCGGTCAATTCGCGCACCAGCAGAATCCGGTCGCCCTCAATGACCGCACCGCGCACGTCGATCATCGGCGTCGAATAGCGCTGGGCAAAGTCGGTGACCAACCCGGTGATACGCTCCAAGGGCACATTGCCCAATTGCGCGAGCATGCTGTGGGCAATCTCGGCAATTTCTTCCAGGCGCTCGCGTTCGAAATCATCGGTGCAAAAGTGCAAGCCCGTGGAGGCCAATGCCTGCAAGCGTTTGGCCTGGGCCAGCCAGGTGTTTTCCATGATTACTCCTACAGGTACTTGGTCATATACACCCGACGCAGGCCGTGTTCTTCGGCGCGGTGGGTCTCGACATAGCCACGCCGGGTGTACAGCGTGATGTTCTCGGTCATGGCTTCGTTGGTGTAAAGGCGGATGGCGGCGAAGCCAGCGCCGAGCGCCCGTTGTTCGGCGAAATCCATCAGCAACCGACCGAAGCCCAGGCCCTGGGCGTCCGGGGCGACGGCGAGGTTATCCAGCAACAGCGCGCCGTCTATGTCCCGCAGGACAATAAACCCCCGGACCCGCCCGGCATGCTCCAGCACATGCACGCCACCGGCTTCCACTTGCTGGTGATAATCCTCCAGCATCGGCCCGGGCTTGCGGCCGATCCGTTCGATGTATGGCGCGTAGGCTGCCTGGACGATAGCCTCGATAGCAGCAACATCATGGCTCGTGGCGGGGCGCATCATTGCAGCGGGCTCCTTGTGGGTAGGGAGCCATGACTGTAAGGGAGCCAGGCACAAAAAAACCACCGCAAGGGTGGTTTTTTCATCGCGCCGGCTTATTCGCCGCGATAGATGCAGCCGCTGGTGCAGGTCTCGTGGATGCGGATCGCACTGAGCTCGGGCAGCAGGGGTTTCAATTCATTCCAGATCCACTTGGCCAGCACTTCGCTGGTGGGGTTTTCCAGGCCTGGAATGTCATTGAGGTAGTTGTGGTCGAGACGTTCATAGAGCGGCTTGAAAATCGCCTTGATCTCCGAGAAGTCGCGAATCCAGCCGGTATGGGGATCCAGGTCGCCGCTCAGGTGGATTGCCACCTTGAACGAATGCCCGTGCAGGCGCCCGCATTTGTGGCCTTCCGGTACGTGGGGCAGGCGGTGGGCGGATTCGAATGTAAATTCTTTGAAGATTTCCACAGTGTTTTCAGCTCGGTCGATGTCTGGCAGGCGGCGAGTTTAACAGCTTGATTCGTTGCTGCGCATACCGTCCCTCTGTAGGGGGCGGCTTGCGGGCGAAATGTAGATGGCAGGTGGCGAGGGGGCTTGCTGCCGCTGGCGGTTTGACAGCCGATCACACTCTAACTGTCACTCCGCGATCCGAAAATGTGGGAGCTGGCTTGCCTGCGAAAGCGGCCTGACATTCGACCACTCTCCAACTGTCCCCCCGCGACCCAAAAATGTGGGAGCTGGCTTGCCTGCAAAGGCGGCCTGACAGCCGACCACAATCTAACTGTCCCCCCGCGATCCAAAAATGTGGGAGCTGGCTTGCCTGCAAAGGCGGCCTGACAGCCGACCACTCTCCAACTGTCCCCCCTCGATCTAAAAATGTGGGAGCTGGCTTGCCTGCAAAGGCGGCCTGACAGCCGACCACTCTCCAACTGTCCCCCCGCGACCCAAAAATGTGGGAGCTGGCTTGCCTGCAAAGGCGGCCTGACAGCCGACCACTCTCCAACTGTCCCCCCGCGATCTAAAAATGTGGGAGCTGGCTTGCCTGCGAAAGCGGCCTGACAGCCGACCACTCTCCAACTGTCCCCCCGCGATCCAAAAATGTGGGAGCTGGCTTGCCTGCGAAGGCGGCCTGACAGCCGACCTGGATGTGGGATCTGGCGGGGTACATATCCGTTGCTGCGGTAACGGCCGCTTATGGTTCCGCTCTTACAGCGGCTCACTTTTGGAAAGGCCCAAAAGTAAGCAAAAGGCCTTCGCCCCAACACTCGGCACCTCGCCTAGGCTCGGTGTGCCCGTAATCCGACAGGTATTTGGGGGGCCGCCGCCACGCGCCATCCATGGCGCGGGGCGGCTAAACCGGCATCCCTGCCGGTTTACCCCCCAAATCCCTGTCGAATTCCGGCCAGCGTGTTTGACGGGGCGCCTAAGATCAAGATCAAGATCAAGATCAAGATCAAGATCAAGATCAAGAGCAAGATCAAGAGCAAGAGCAAGAGCAAGAGCAAGAGCAAGAGCGGCTCGCTTCGCATCGTGGTTAGTGGGGAGGTGGCGGCTACAGGGGCTGTAGGCGCTCGCCCAAGCGGCCGTTATCGGCCAATGCCAGGAATTCGTCTCCCAGCCGTTGGCTTTCGCTCATCGCGGTCTGCCAGTATTTGTTGCGGCTGGGGTCGTCGCCCATGAAGCGCTTGAAGTCGCTGCGGTCTGGGAGTTTGCCGTGAGGCAGGCGGGCCAGGTAGTCCTTGGACGGCGCCAGCAGTAACACGTCCTGCAGGCCCTGTTGGTTGCTGCGCCGCCACGGCAGGCCTTTGTCGAACCAGCCGGGGATGACTCGGTCGGTGAAGTGGGGGTACAGCACGATGTCATCGCCGTGGTAGGGCAGGTCGAGGTGGTAATCCAGCAGGCCGCCATCGCGGTAGGTACCGGCGCCGGCGCCCGGCAGGTCGCGCACGCCTTGCATGACCATGGGGATCGAGCCCGACGCCAGCAGTGCCTGGCGCAGGTTGCCCAGTGCCAGGGGCAGGAAGCGTGAAGGGAAGTCCTTTAACGGATGCACGGGCGGCGCCTGGCGCGGGTCGTGGATGATCAGGCGTTCGAAATGCCGCGACAGCCGCGCGCGGCCTCGCAGGTTGTCGGCGATCACCGACGACAGGCCCAGCCCGAGGCGTCCACGGTGGTCATCGGCAAGCAGGCCATGACTCTTGACCACCATGATATTGAGGCGGTAGTCCGGGTTGTCCAGCACCCGTGCATCGCGGCCGGCCAGCAGGTCGTCGAGCATGCGCTGGCAACTCTGGCTGACCTCGGCCATGGTCACGCCTTTGGCAAAGCGTTGTTCGTTGTACAAGCGGCCGAGGTCCAGCAGGCCTTGCACCGGGTCGGGCAGGCAGGCACTCGCAAACCGCCAGGAGCCGATGGACGCGCCGATCAGCGCCCGTTCCCGTGGCGCGCGGGGCAGCCAGTCGCCGAACAGTGCCAAGTCCAGGCCCTGGATGCCCAGCGCCTTGGGGCCACCGGCCGCGCCGGGCAGGATGCCGACATCGGCAGGCTTGAGGCCTTGCTCACGAATGCGCGCAAAGGCGCGTCTGCCGGCCTTGAGGGTAAGGGCGGGAAACTTGATGTGGATGGCTGTCATACCGGTCTCTGGTCGAGCGAGCGGGGCATTATAGAAAATCTCGTGGGCAGTGGGGAAAAGGCCTTGGCGGAAATTGCCATGGTGGCAATTCAGTTTCAGTTAAGTTGCAGGGCGTACGGTGGCTGGCGTAGGAAAACATCCTGTAACGGAGACATATCATGAAGCGCCTCACTGCTCTGGTCGCCACCGGTATCATCGCCCTCACGGCGACCCAGGCCCGAGCCGTGGACCCCGACAAACCACTGATAGTGCCGGCCACTGTTACTATTGTCGCCTTTGACCAACTGGAAGCTGCGGCCCTGGCCCTGCACCCCGGTTCGACACTGCTGGATACCGACCTGGACGAGGCCTACGGCAAGTACGTCTACGAGGTCGAATTGGAAGATGCCCACGGCATCGAATGGGATGTTGAATTGGACGCGCTCACCGGGCAGGTTCTCAAGAATCATCAGGATACGTAATGAAGGTAAATTTACGCGCCGGCAGTCGCGTGGCGCTGGTGCTCATGGCATTTTGCTCCAGCCTGGCGGCCCGCGACCTCAACCAGGATGAAGCCTTGGCGCTGCGCCAGCAGGGGGTGATCCTGCCGCTGGAGCAACTGCTGCAGCAGGCCATGGCGCGCTATCCCGGCTCGCGCCTGCTGGAGGCCGAGTTGGAAAAGAAGCACGGCCAATATGCCTATGAAGTGGAACTGGTGACCACCGAAGGCGTGGTGCGCGAGATCAAGCTGGACGCGACCACCGGTGTGTTGATCAAAGATGAGGAAGACTGATGCGCCTGCTTTTGGTGGAAGACAACGTACCCCTGGTCGATGAACTGCTGGCCGGTCTGCAGCGCCAGGGCTATGCCGTCGATTGGCTGGCCGACGGGCGAGACGCCGTGTACCAGGGCCGAAGCGAGCCCTACGACCTGATCATCCTCGACCTCGGCCTGCCGGGCCTGCCTGGGCTTGAGGTGCTGGCGCAATGGCGCGCCGCTGCACTGACCACGCCGGTCCTGGTGCTCACCGCCCGCGATTCCTGGGCCGAGCGCATCGAAGGGCTCAAGGCCGGCGCCGACGATTACCTGGCCAAACCCTTTCACCCCGAGGAGCTGCACCTGCGCATCCAGGCGCTGTTGCGCCGTTCCCACGGCCAGGCAAACCAGCCCACGTTGCAAGCCGCCGGCCTGCACCTGGATGAGGGTCGCCAGTGCGTGCTGCGCGACGGCGCGGAGATCCAGCTGACCGCCGCCGAATTCCGCCTGTTGCGCTATTTCATGCTGCACCCCGAACAAATCCTGTCAAAAAGCCACTTGGCCGAGCACCTGTACGACGGCGAGACCGAGCGCGACTCCAATGTGCTGGAAGTCCACGTCAACCACCTGCGTCGCAAGTTGGGCCGCAGCGTGATCGAGACCCGGCGCGGCCAGGGTTACCGGTTTGGCGCCAGCCCTGCATGAGGTCGATCCAGCGACGCCTGAGCCTGGGGCTGATCAGCGTGATGGTGATCGTCGGCGTGGTGTTGGCACAAACCAGCCTGTGGCTGTTCGAAGCCGGTCTGCAGCGCTACCTGGAAGCCGGCTTGCGCAATGACGCCGAAAACCTGCTGGTGGCGCTGGTGCGCGGGCCCAACGGCGTGCAGCTGGATGAGCAGCGCCTGTCGCCGGCTTACCAGCGGCCATTTTCCGGGCACTACTTCCGCATCGATTTTGCCGACACCCACTGGCGCTCGCGCTCGTTGTGGGACCAGGAGCTGCCGCGCCTGCCCGAGGTCGGCCTGAAGGGCAACCTGCAATTGGGGCCAGAAGGCCAGCAACTGCTGGTGCTGCGGTCGGACTACAAGCGTTTCGGCCAGCCGATTTCCATCAGCGTGGCCCAGGATTACACCCCGGTGCGCGAAAGCTTCCGCCTGATGCGCCAGATCGGCCTGGTGCTGGGGCTGGCGGCGCTGTTGCTGGTGCTGGTCCTGCAACGTGTCACCGTGCGCCGCGCCCTGCGCCCGCTGGAAACTGCGCGCAACCAGATCGCCCAGTTGCAACAGGGCCAGCGTTCGCAACTGGACACCCAGGTGCCCCTGGAGCTGGAGCCGCTGGTGGCGCAGATCAACCACCTGCTGGCCCACACCGAAGACAGCCTCAAGCGTTCGCGCAATGCCCTGGGCAACCTCGGCCATGCGCTCAAGACCCCATTGGCGGTGCTGTTGAGTGCGGCGTCGAGCGAAGCACTCAAGGATCGCCCCGAGCTCAGCACACTGCTGCGCGATCAACTGGAGCAAGTGCAGCAACGCCTCAACCGCGAGCTCAACCGCGCCCGTCTGGCCGGGGAAACCTTGCCGGGCGCATTGTTCGACTGCGAAAAAGAACTGCCCGGCCTGCTCGCTACCCTGAACATGATCCACGGTGAACACCTGGACCTGAGCTACCACGTCGCTCCCGGCCTGCAACTGCCTTGGGACCGAGAGGATTTGCTGGAACTGCTCGGTAATCTTTTGGATAACGCCTGTAAATGGGCGGATGCCGATGTGCGCCTGACCGTCACCGAGACTGAGCGCAGCTACCTGTTGGCGGTGGAAGACGATGGCCCTGGCATTCCTGAAAGTCTGCGCGACCAGGTATTCAGCCGTGGCGCGCGCCTGGATGAGCAGATTGACGGGCATGGTCTGGGGTTAGGGATCGTGCGGGATATTGTCGAGGTATGGGGCGGGGTGTTGCAGTTGCAAGAAAGTGAGTTGGGTGGCCTCAACGTGCTGATTGAATTGCCCAAGCGATGATGCAAAACCTGTGGGGGGCGGCTCGACGGCGATGGCGGCCTGACAGCCGACCGCTATCTCACTGTCACCCCGCGATCCAAAAATGTGGGAGCTGGCTTGCCTGCGAAAGCAGCCTGACAGCCGACCACAAACTAACTGTCCCCCCACGACTCAAAAATGTGGGAGCTGGCTTGCCTGCGAAAGCGGCCTAACAGCCGACCACAAACTAACTGTCCCCCCCACGACTCAAAAATGTGGGAGCTGGCTTGCCTGCGAAAGCGGCCTGACAGCCGACCACAATCTAACTGTCACCCCGCGATCCAAATGTGGGAGCTGGCTTGCCTGCGAAGGCGGCCTGACAGCCGACCTGGATGTTGGATCTGATCGAGTACATATCCGTTATTTGGGTAACGACTGCTATGGGTTCCGCCCTTACGGCGGCTCACTTTTGAAAAGCCCAAAAGTAAGCAAAAGGCTCTTGCCCCAACACTCGGCACCTCGCCTAGGCTCGGTGTGCCCGTAATCCGACAGGTATTTGGGGGGCCGCCGCCACGCGCCATCCATGGCGCGGGGCGGCTAAACCGGCATCCCTGCCGGTTTACCCCCCAAATCCCTGTCGAATTCCGGCCAGCGTGTTTGACGGGGCGCCTAAGGTCAAAAGCTAGATCAAGAGCCAGATCAAGATCACGATCAACAGCGGCTCGCTTCGCATCGTGGTTAGCGATGGAGGGACAGCGTTGTGTAGGCCCCATCACCAGCAAGCCGGCTCCGACAGGTGTGCGTTTTTACACGCGGAACTGGTCCATCAATCCCTGCTGCTGATTCGCCAGGCTATTCAACGCCTGGCTCACCCGCGCTGATTCATTCGCTTGCTCGGACAGCGACTCGGTCACGTCGCGAATGGTCGCTACGTTGCTGTTGATCTCCTCGGCCACTGCGCTTTGCTCTTCGGCGGCGCTGGCGATTTGCAGGTTCATGTCGCTGATGACTGTCACCGCGTCGCCGATCTGGCGCAGGGCGGTCACGGCCTGGCCAACCTGTTCGACGCTGCCCTGGGCCTGGCGATAGCTGTTGCCCATGGCGCCGACCACTTCTTCGGTGCCGCTCTGCAATTGCTCGATCACCAGGCGGGTTTCTTCCACCGACTCCTGGGTGCGCCGCGCCAGGTTGCGCACTTCATCGGCTACCACCGCAAAGCCACGGCCCGCCTCACCGGCGCGGGCGGCTTCGATGGCGGCGTTGAGCGCCAACAGGTTGGTTTGCTCGGCGATGCCGCGAATCACTTCCAGCACCGAGCCGATTTTCTCGCTGTTGGCAGCCAACCCTTCCACCTGGGTCATGGCCGTGCTCATGTCCGCTGCCAGCTCGCCGATGTTGCGGGTAGTGCGGTCGATCACTGTGAGGCCGTCGCGGGTGGCCTGGTCGGCATCCCGTGCGGCTTGCGCCGCCTGTGCGGCACTGCGGGCCACGTCTTGGGCGGTGGCGCTCATTTCATGGGAGGCGGTGGCCACCTGATCGACCTGGCGATATTGCCGTTCCATGCCCGCGCTGGTTTCAGTCGCAATGGCGGCAGATTGGTCGGCAGTGCCACGGGCGTCCTGCACCGAGCGTTTCACCTCGGCGATGATCGGTTGCAGCTTGTCGAGGAAGCGGTTGAACCAGCCGGCCAACTGGCCCAGCTCGTCTTTTTTGTCGTAGGCAAGGCGGCGGGTCAGGTCGCCTTCACCGCTGGCGATGTCTTCGAGCATGTCCGCCACGCCGAGGATCGGCCGCGTCACGCTGCGCGCCATCAGCCACACCAGGATCAGGCCGACCACGGCGGCAATCAGGCCCAGGCTCAGTTCCAGCAGGGTGCCCTTGGCATTGTCGGCATCCAGTTGGGTTTTCAGTGCTTCGGCGGGGGCGACCAGGACGCTCTCTGGTACATCCAGCAACACGCCCCAGGGCTTGCCCTCCGGGATTGGCGCGAACGGCGCCAGTACCTTGAGCTGATGGTCGGTGCGCAGGCTGCGGATCTGTGTACTGCCGGCCAGGGCGCTGATCAACTGCGCGCCGTTGGCGGTGTCGACCTGGTCCAGGCGCTGGCTCAGCTTGCTGGCGTCCGCGCTGTAGCCGGCGAGAAGGCCCGTGGGGCTGAGGATGCTGACCTGGGTCTGGCCGTCATACAGTTTGTGGCTGGCCTGTTGGCTCACCGCCTGCAGGCTGTTGAGGTTGATGTCCACCGACAGCGAGGCAATGACTTTGCCGTTGACCATCAGCGGGAAGACGATGCTGGTCATCAGCACGTTTTGCCCGTTGATTGTGTAAAAGTAGGGCTCAATCACACACGGCTTGAAGGTGCTGCGCGGGCAGGTGAACCAGGCGTTGGCCTTTTCGCCACTGGGGCTGAGGCTGGTGTCGGACATGTCGCTTTCGGGCAGCGCCATCGAGGTCAGCGTGCCCGGCGTCGGTTGCGACCAGTACAGGGCGAAGCGACCTTTGTCGTTACTGCCCAGCTCCGCCTGGCCCGCGAACAGCTCGTCCTTGCCATCCAGGGCATTGGCTTCGAACACCAGGGACAGGCCGAGCAAATCCGGGTTGGCCTGTAACGCGGCCTTGACCTGGCGGGTCAGGTCTTCGCGGGTGTCGAAGGCGTCGAGAAAGCGCTTCTCGGCCTGCTCGCGCAAGAACAGCACCTGGCGCGAAAAGCCATGGCCGTACTGATAGGCGTCCATGAACTGGCGGCGGATGCCCAGCGCCTGCACTTCACCCTGGGCCTCGATCCGCGCCTGGGCGGCTTCATCCAGCATCTGCATGCTGGAGGCCTTGACCTGCTGTGAACTCTGCTCCATGCGATACAACGACAGACCCACCAGCAGGGTCACGATTCCCAGCAGGCACAGGCCGGCGAGCAGGGTGATTTTCCATTGAATGGAGAGCTGCCTAAGCGACATCGGTACATCCTTACCTGAAAACACATAGAGGCTCTGTTATCGGCGGTTTTGGGGTTTTCTTTATTCAAACGATCAATTTAAACCTGCTTTTGTGGTGAGCGAGCTGACTCGCGCTGGAGTGCGCAGCGCTCTCATTGATTTTGGGGCCGCTGCGCAGCCCAGCGCGAGCAAGCTCGCTCACTACAAGGTTCGTTTTTTGACATGTGAACCTGCGTCCGGCAAAGTGCCCGCCCTCTAATAAGACCTCCTTCAAGCCTGCACGCTGGTTGCCACTCGATGGCCGCCTGGGCGCGGGCATGCCTGTTTTTTATGTTTCTGCTTGAGGTAACCATGATTAACGCAGTCATTGCCGCGGTCGGCACCATGCTGGTGCTGAGCCTGTCCCGCGTGCATGTGGTCATCGCCATCATCGTCGGCGCCCTGGTGGGCGGCCTTAGCGGTGGCCTGGGTATCGAGGCCACGCTCAAAGCCTTCAACGGCGGCTTGGGCGGGGGGGCGACGGTGGCGTTGTCCTACGCCTTGCTCGGCGCGTTCGCCGTGGCGATTGCCAAGTCCGGCCTGGCCCACGCGCTGGCCGACAAGGCCCTGCTGCTGGTGGACCGCCAGGAAGCCACTGGCGGCAGCCACGTCAAATGGCTGCTGATCGGCCTGCTGTGGGTGGTCGCGATTGCTTCGCAGAACATCCTGCCGATCCATATCGCGTTCATTCCGTTGCTGGTGCCGCCGCTGCTGTACGTGCTGACCAAGCTGCAACTGGACCGCCGCCTGATCGCCTGCGTGATGACCTTCGGCCTGATCACGCCGTACATGTTCCTGCCGGTGGGCTTCGGCAATATCTTCCTCAACCAGATCCTGTTGGCCAACGTGGCCAAGAGCGGCGTGGACATCAGCCAGGTCAACGTCACCCACGCCATGAGCCTGCCGGCGCTGGGCATGGTGGTCGGCCTGCTGGTGGCGGTCTTTATCAGCTACCGCAAGAAACGCGTGTACGACTTGGAGAAAATCGAGCGGGTCGAACAGGTGGCCGTGCAGTACAACCCGCTGACCCTGCTGGTGGCCGGCCTGGCGATTGCCTCCGCGTTCATCATTCAGTTGTGGTTGGACTCGATGATCATCGGCGCCCTGGCCGGGTTCCTGATCTTCTCGGTGTCGGGCATCGTGCGCTGGCGCGACACCGACGACCTGTTCACAGAAGGCATGAAGATGATGGCGATGATCGGCTTCATCATGATCGCCTCGTCAGGGTTTGCCGAAGTGCTCAAGGCCACCGGCGACGTGCGCTCGCTGGTGGAAACCTCGGCGGCCTTTATCGGCCATAGCCGTGGGGTAGGGGCGCTGCTGATGCTGTTGGTGGGGCTGCTGGTGACCATGGGCATCGGCTCGTCGTTTTCCACGGTGCCGATCCTGGCCGCGATCTTTGTGCCGCTGTGTGTGCAACTGGGCTTCAGCCCGCTGGCCATCGTGTGCATCGTCGGCACGGCCGGTGCCTTGGGCGACGCCGGCTCGCCCGCCTCGGACTCGACCCTTGGTCCAACCTCCGGCCTGAATATCGACGGCCAGCACCACCATATCTGGGACACCGTGGTACCGACGTTCCTGCATTACAACCTCCCGCTGCTGGCATTCGGCTGGCTGGCCGCCATGACCCTCTGACACCCCGCGCACTGTAGGAGCCGACTTGCCGGCGATGGCGTCCGTGAGACCGCTATCGCCGGCAAGCCGGCTCCTACAGGTATTTGGCAACTGGCCGATAAACTCTCAGGTCGCCACTAATAAGAGAGAGAAAAGCCATGCGTCTGAGCCTCAAGGCCAAAGTCCTGTCCCTCGCCGTAGTGCCGGTGCTGCTGTTTGCCGTGGTCATCAGCCTGACCACCGTGTGGATCCTGCAGGGCCAGGCCCGCAATGAGGTGGAAGAAACCCGCCAGCGCCTGCTCAATGACGCCAAGGCCACCTTGCAAAGCTACGTCGAAGTGGCGATGACCACTATCAAGCCGCTCTACGACGCGGCCGCACCCGGTGACACCGCCGCGCGCGCCCAGGTGGTCAAACTGCTGTCCAACACCAGCTACGGCAAGGACGGCTACTTCTTCGGCTACGACTCCGAGACCATCCGCCTGTTCAAGGGCAACAGCCCCGATGGCGTCGGCAAGAGCTTCAAGGACAACCGCGACCCCAACGGCGTGTACGTCAACCGTGACCTGGTCAAGGTCGGCAAGGACGGCACCCACTACCTGCAATACAGCTCGACCCAGCCGGGCCAGACCGAATTGGTGCCCAAGATGGGCTACACCGAATACCTGCCGAAGTGGGACATGGTCATCGGTACCTCGGTGAACCTGGATGGCATCGAAGCCCAGGTGGCGGTGGTCGAAGCCAAGGTGCAAAAACGTATGGAAGGCGTGCTGCTGAGCATCCTCGGGGTGGCCGTGGTGGTGCTGTTGGTGATCGCCGCCGTCGGCATGCTGCTGGCCAATACCATTTTGCGTCCGTTGCACCTGATGAAAGCCAACCTCGACGACATCGCCGCCGGCGAAGGCGACTTGACCCGCCGCCTGGCCATCACCAGCCAGGACGAACTCGGCGACCTTGCCGGCGCGTTCAACCGTTTTGTCGACAAGATCCACGGGCTGGTGCGCCAGATCACCGAAATGACCACCCAACTCACCGGCCTGGTCAGCCAGGTCTCCGACCAGGCCCAGCGCTCCGAGCAGGCCATGGAGCGTCAGCGCCACGAAACCGACCAGGTCGCCACCGCGATCAACCAGATGTCCTCCGCCGCTCAGGAAGTGGCGCGCAGTGCCCAAGGCGCGTCGGTGGCGGCCCAGCAAACCGACGCCGAAGGCCAGGCCGCCAAGCGCGTGGTGGACGGCAGCATCGCGCAAATCCATGCGCTGGTGAACGACATCCGCAGCAGTGGCGTGTCCCTCGACAGCTTGCAGCAGGACGTGTCCTCCATCGTCAGTGTGCTCAGCGTGATCCGCTCCATTGCCGAACAGACCAACCTGCTGGCGCTCAACGCCGCCATCGAAGCCGCGCGGGCAGGGGAGGCCGGACGTGGTTTCGCGGTAGTGGCGGATGAAGTGCGCGCCCTGGCCAGCCGCACCCAAACCAGCACCCAGGAAATCCAGGGCATGATCGACCGCCTGCAAAAAGGCACCGAAGCCGCCGTGGATGCCATGCGCCGCTCCAGCGATGCCGGCGACGGCACCTCGGCCCAGGCCAACGAAGCCGGGGCGTCCCTGGACACCATGGCGCAGTTGATCGGCACCATCAATTCGATGAACGCCCAGATCGCCAGCGCCGCCGAAGAGCAGACGGCCGTGGCCGAAGAGATCAACCGCAGCGTGCACCAGATTGCCGTGGCGGTGGACAGCGTCGCCGATGAGACCCAATTGGGTGCCCAGACCTCCCGCAGCCTGGCGGACCTGGGGCAGCGCCTGGGACAGTTGGTCGGCCAGTTCCGGATCTGATCAACCATAGCTTGGGCGTATGTTGGCCTAACGTTAATACGAATATACCGATCACAGCCCCTTGTCGAACCGCCCCTGGCGCCTCGGGTATTGACGATGAACGGTGGTCCGAGGCCCACGCCCTGCTCGACGAGGCCAATGTGGCCGTGGTGCACGGCAGCGCGTTCGGGCTGGCGCCTTACCTGCGGATCGCCTACGCCCTGGATGAGGCGTCGTTGCGCCAGGCTTGCGCGGCGATCCACAGGTCCTGCGCGGCGACCCGTTAGACGTCGCGCATCAGCAGGCCAAAGCGCAGGTCCAGCTCGGCCGGGAGCGGCACATACACGGTGTGCCCGTCCCCCGGCGCCACGTCTATGGCCTCGCCCTTGGCGTTGTGCAAGGTGGCCAGATCAAAGTGAAAGTTGCCGGCGGGGGTCATCAATTCCAGGTGATTGCCCACGGCGAAACGGTTCTTCACCTTGACCTCGGCCAGTTCGCCCCGGCGCTCGCCGGTCAGCTCGCCGACGAATTGCTGGCGTTCCGACACCGAACTGCCGTTCTGGTAGTTCTGGTATTCATCGTGCACATGCCGGCGCAGGAAACCCTCGGTGTAGCCGCGCTGGGCCAGGGATTCGAGGTCGGTCATCAGGGTGCGGTCGAAGGCGCGGCCGGCCACCGCATCGTCGATGGCTTGGCGATACACCTGGGTGGTGCGCGCGCAATAGAAGTGTGATTTGGTGCGGCCTTCGATCTTCAGCGAATGCACGCCCATGTGGGTCAGGCGCTCCACGTGCTGCACCGCGCGCAGGTCCTTGGCGTTCATGATGTAGGTGCCGTGCTCGTCTTCGAAGGCGGGCATCTGTTCATCGGGGCGGTTGGCTTCTTGCAGCAGGAACACCTGGTCGGTGGGCGCACCGATGCCCAGGGTCGGTTCCGGCTGGAACGCTTGGACGATATCCCCCGTGGCGTTTTCCACCGCCGGCGTCGCCTGGTACTTCCAGCGACAGGCGTTGGTGCAGGCGCCCTGGTTCGCATCGCGCTTGTTCATATAGCCCGAGAGCAGGCAGCGCCCGGAATAGGCCATGCACAAGGCGCCGTGTACAAACACTTCCAGTTCCATGGCGGGCACTTGCTGGCGGATCTCATCGATTTCTTCCAGGGACAACTCCCGCGACAGGATCACCCGGCATATCCCTTGCTGCTGCCAGAACTCCACGCTGGCCCAGTTCACCGTATTGGCCTGTACCGAGAGGTGGATAGGCATCTGCGGGAAGTGCCTTCGTACCAGCATGATCAGCCCCGGGTCGGACATGATCAGCGCGTCCGGGCCCATGGCGATCACCGGGGCCAGGTCCTTGAGGAAGGTCTTCAACTTGGCGTTGTGCGGCGCGATGTTGACCACCACGTAGAAACGCTTGCCCAAGGCGTGGGCCTCCTGGATACCCAGGGCCAGGTTGGCATGGTCGAACGCGTTGTTGCGCACCCGCAGGCTGTAGCGCGGCTGGCCGGCGTACACCGCATCGGCGCCGTAGGCAAAGGCGTAGCGCATGTTTTTCAGGGTGCCGGCGGGGGCGAGCAGTTCGGGGGCGAGGATGGGAGGCATGGGCACGGGTCGCAAAAGGTCGCGAAGGTAGCCGAGCGGCGAGGGCGGTTTATTGATCCAGGTCGTCCTTTGGGCTTTTTGTATCGCTGTGTATCGGCCGGGGCTGTGGATACGTATCGATTTATCCGCGCGGTTTTCCGACACAGGCGCGATACCTCAGGGGCTTTTAATTGATTCCAACGAGGCACACCGCCTCCAACCCTGAGAACCTGGAGTCAACCACCATGAACACCAAAGCCATCTACGCCGCCTGCCTGTTTGCCGCCCTGAACATCTGCACCTTGTCGGCCCGCGCCGAAGCCGCCGTTACCGCTCAGACCTACAACTACGGCACGCACCTGGACATCAAGCAAGTGGTATCGATGAGCCAGGACTCCAAGTCCACCTGCGGCGTGGTGAATGCGCGCATGACCTACCTGGACTCCCACGACAAGACCCAGGTGCTGGATTACCTCAAGTTCGGCGACGGTTGCGTCGGCGATAACTGAGTCCCGCTGTCCCCTCCCATTGTTTGCCACAGGAAGACCGCCATGAACCCGCTGACCCGCTTTTTGACCGCCACCGCCTTTGCCCTTGCCGGCACTGCCGTGCACGCCAACGCCGCCGTGGAGAAAAGCAGCTGCGCCGCCAGCACCTGCTTCCAACTGACGCCGGTGCAACACGCCGCCGGCCATGACCTGCTGGTAGAGGACGGCAGCCGCCGCACACCGCTCGGCCAGGCGCTGGACCACCAGACAGCGTGACGCCGTCTCCCCACTCGATAAGGTGAACACCATGCTACTCATCGCATTCCTGGGCGGCATCCTGACCGTCCTCAGCCCCTGTATCCTGCCGGTGGCGCCGTTTCTGTTCGCCGGCGTCGACCGCACCCGCCGTTCGATCCTGTTGACCCTCGGCGGCATGGTCCTGACCTTCGCGCTGGTGTCCAGCCTGGCGGTGGTCAGCACGGAGTGGGTGATACAGGCCAATAACACCGGCCGCCACGTGGCGCTGATCGTGATGGGGCTGTTTGCGCTGTCGCTGATCTCGGCGCGGGTCGGTGGCTGGCTGGCGCGCCCCTTCGTGTTGTTGGGCAACCGTATCGATCCTGACAGCCGCACGCTGTCCGGTCCGCTGAAGTCAGTGATGATCGGCGTCGCCACAGGCCTGCTGTGGGCGCCCTGCGCCGGGCCGATCCTGGGTGTGATCCTGACCAGCGCAATGCTGCAAGGCGCCAATGCGCAGACCAGCCTGTTGCTGGTGGCCTACGGCCTGGGCAGCGCCTTGTCCCTGGGTGCGCTGATTTTTGCCGGGCGTGGCCTGGTCAATCGACTCAAGGCCTCTATTCCAGTGACCGGTTGGCTGCGCCGTGGTGCCGGGGTGGCGGTACTGGCGGCGGCGGTGGTGATTTCCACCGGAGCGGACAAGACCCTGCTCGCCGGCACATCGTCCGAAGGGGTCAGCAGCCTGGAAAAAGGCGTGCTGGAAAACGTGCCCAAAGTGGTGGATTACGTGGTGAGCAAGGTCAAGGCCGACCCGGCGCGGGACAATACCAAGGGCGCCATGCCATCGCTGGCCGGTGCGGTCGAGTGGCTCAACTCACCCGAACTCACCCGCGAATCCTTGAAAGGTAAAGTGGTGCTGGTGGATTTTTGGACCTACGACTGCATCAACTGTCAGCACACCCTGCCGTATGTGAAGCAATGGGCGAAGAAATACGAGAAGGACGGTTTGGTGGTGATCGGCGTCCACACCCCGGAATACGGTTATGAGCGCATCATCGGCAACGTCAAGGACCAGGTGCGCAAGCTGGGTATCACCTACCCGGTGGCCATCGACAACAACTATGCGATCTGGCGCAATTTCGACAACCAGTACTGGCCCGCCCATTACTTGATCGACGCCAAGGGGCAGGTGCGCTACACCCACTTTGGCGAAGGACGGTACGAGGCGCAGGAGCAGATGATCCAGACGCTGTTGAACGAGGCCAAGGCCCCTCAGTGACTCAATGCAGCGGCTTTGCCAGCAAAGCCGCCATCTTGACCAGGTCCGCCAACGAGCGGGCCTTCATTTTGCGCATTGCCTTGCCCCGATGGGCCTTGACCGTGATCTCGCTGATCGCCAGGTCGCAGGCAATGACTTTGTTCATATGCCCCGCGACGACCCTTGTCATCACTTCCTGCTCCCGTGGCGTCAGGGTGGCGTAGGCCGCCCGCAGGACGCGCAATTGATCCTGTTGGTCCAGCAGGGTGCGGCTCTTTTCGAGGGCACCGGCAATCGCGGTCAACAGCACGTCATCATTGAACGGCTTGGTCAGGAACTCCACCGCCCCCGCCTTCATGGCGCGCACCGTCAGAGGGATGTCGCCGTAGCCGGTGATGAAAATGATCGGCGTGTCCGGGCGTTCGTTGGCGATGGCGGCTTGCAGGTCCAGGCCGTTGAGGTCGGGCAGGTTGATGTCCAGCACCAGGCAGGTGGGCACGTCTGCACGCGGCTGGCTCAGAAACGCCTGGGCCGATTCGAACAGCCGGGGCTGCCACTGGGCGAACCGGATCAACAGCTCCAGGGATTCGCGCACAGAAACATCGTCATCGACAACGAATACGATCGGCTGGGTGTCGGTCATCGGCGCGGCTCTGCGTGCATGGGCGATGGGGTGAGTCGAATACATCATGATAGCTCCTTCAAGATAGCTCCCTGCTGGAGCGGTTCAGACGACTGGAAAGGCCGCGCTCAGCGCTTTGAGCAATTGCGCTTCGCTGAACGGCTTCATCAGGCAGTCCACCACGCCGGTGCGCATCAGTTTGAGCCGGTCGCCGGCATCGCCATGGGCAGTGATAAAGATCACCGGAATGCCATGGCCGCGCAGTTGGAGGGTGGCGTGCAGTTCCGGGCCGGACATGCCTGGCATCGCCACATCCAGGATCAGGCAGCGCGTGCCCGTCACATGGGGCGATGCCAGGAACGCTGGCGCCGAGGAAAACGCTTCGACCGCAAAACCGAACTCCCGGAGCAGGTCCGGCAGGGATTCGCGCACCGATTCGTCATCATCGACAACCGCTATAAGAACAGGCTGTTCCATCAGATTCCCTCCTTGGTCAAGTCGGCGTCCTGGTCGGTCATGCGCGGCAGGGCAAATCGGAAAGTGGCCCCGGGGCCGTCATGGGCGGTGGCCCACAACACGCCATCATGGCGCTCGATAATGGAGCGACTGATGGACAGCCCAATGCCCATGCCGGTGGCCTTGGTGGTGTAGAACGCCTGGAACAGGCGCTCGGCATCCTGCGGGTCGAAACCATTGCCGTTGTCCTTCACGGCAAGGTAGACGCTCTGTTGTTCATCCAGCCCGGTGGTGACATGTAGGTGCCGCGAACGACCCGTCATGGTGTTCATCGCCTCAGTGGCATTGAGGATCAGGTTGAGGATCACTTGTTGCAGTTGCACGCGGTCGGCGTTGACGGTGGGCAGCGCGTCGGCAAATTCCGGGATCAGCTTCACGTCATTGCGCTGCAATTCGCCCAGCAGCATGGCGATGACCTCCTGTGCCGCCTCGTTCAAATCGACTGGTTCGAGGGTGATGCATTTCTTCGAAAAGAGCGCACGCAGGCGGTTGATCACCTCGGCGGCGCGGTTGCCATCGCGAATGGTACGCCGCGCGGTCTCCAGGGCACCGGTGACATTCGGCGGGTCGGCGCCCAACATGCGCAGGCAGGTGCTGGCATTGGTGATGATGCCGGCCAGCGGCTGATTGACTTCGTGGGCAATCGAGGCGGTGACGGTGCTCAGGCTCGCCACACGTGCCAGGTGCGCCAGCTCCGCGCGCACCTTGCTCAGGGTTTCTTCCGATAACCGGCGTTCGATGGCGATGCTCGCCGCGAGCATTTCGGCGCGCTTGCGGTCTTCGATATCGGTGTTCTCGCCGTACCAGCGCAGCACCACGCCCCACGCATCACGTTGCGGTACCGCGCGCACCAGGAACCAGCGGTAGTCGCCGTCGAAGCGGCGCAACCGCGCCTCGTACTCTCCGGCTTCGCCCGACTGCAGCAGGGCACCCCAATACTGTGCCAGTTGCTCGGCGTCGTCGGGGTGGACCGAGCGCGCCCAGCCATCGCCGCGCGCTTCGTCCAGGCTCATGCCGGTGTAGTCGCACCAGCGCTGGTTGACGAAGCCGACACTGCCGTCGGGCGCCGCACTCCAGACAAATCCGGGAATGGCGTTGATGATGTTGCTGAGGCGGTCTTCCGAGGCGCTGGCTTCGGCCAGTGCGTGGGCGATTAAGGCTTTGTCGCGCTTTTGCTCGTTGATGTCCACGCTGATCACCCACCAGCGGAGGATCCGGCCCTGGCTGTCGCGCATCGGCTTGCCGTCACTGACAAACCAGCGGTAGGTACCGTCTGCCTGGCGCAGGCGCAGTTCCTTGCGATAGGGCTCGCCACTGCGTACCGCCTCGCGCCAGGCGTTGAGCGTGGTCTGCAGGTCGTCCGGGTGCACGGCCGCCTGCCAGCCGCAGCCGATGGCTGCGCTGGCACTGTGTCCGGTGTAGGCGCACCAGCCTTGGTTGACGTAGTCGACGCTGCCGTCCGCCACGGCGGTGAAGGCCACCCCAGGCAGTGCATCGACGACGCGATCGAATTCATTCGACATACCGGTTCTCTAGTGACAGGCGCCGTGCGCAGAGAATGCCCTGTGGGCGGCTGTTCGCCCATCATACTTAGGTGTCGCATGCCCACGCTGGCGGGCAGGCAAACGATACCATCGTGTTATCGATGGCGGGCACGAATGCTGTTTTGATTGAGTCGCGCATCCCGAGTGCGCTTTCCTCAATTTCCCGGAGCTCTGCCATGACCGCCAAACAAGTACTCTACACCGCCAAAGTCCACACCACCGGTGCCCGCGACGGGGGTACCTCGCGCAGCGACGACGGGCGTCTGGACATCCTCCATTCCCCGCCGGGCTCCAAAGGCAGCGGTACCAACCCCGAGCAACTGTTCGCGGCCGGCTGGTCGGCCTGTTTCAACGGCGCCCTGGGGTTGGCGGCGCGCAAGTTGAAGGTCGAGTTGCCGGCTGACGTGGCCATCGATGCTGAAGTCGACCTGTGCATGGAGGGCGACGCTTACTTCTTGCGGGCACGCTTGAACGTCAGCCTGCCGGGCTTGGAGCGGAATGTGGCGCTGGCGCTGATTGAAGGTGCCCACCAGACATGCCCGTACTCTAAGGCGGTGCGTGGCAACATCGATGTGGTGCTCAACCTGGTGTGAACGTAAGCCACTGTATCCAGCGTGACTGACGTTACACAGTCATTCAAACCTGCTGCTTTGCCGACATGCCGCAGATACACGTGCTGCACAGCATGGCGGCAGGTTTGGCGTCATCCGACGCTGACGGATGTTGAAGGCTGTGAACACGATGAAAGCAGTGATGATCAACGCATTTGGCGGCCCCGAAGTCTTGGCCGTGCAAGAGGTTTCACTGGCCCGGCCAGGGCCTGGGCAGGCACTGGTTCAGGTCATGGCCGCCGGGGTGAATTTCATGGATACCGGCGCGCGCCGAGGTCTCGGCGCCGCCAGCCCGTTGCCGCTGACGCTGGGCGCAGAGGGCGCAGGCGTGGTGCTGGCCGTCGGGCCGGAGGTGACTGAGGTAACACCCGGTGATCGGGTGGCCTGGTATTACGTCCCTGGCAGCTATGCGCAACAGGTCATCGCCCCGGTCAGCCAATTGGTGCCGTTGCCCGATGACATCGGCTTCGAAACCGCCGCCGGCCTGATGATGCAAGGCCTCACCGCGAGCAACCTGGTGTTTGACGTGCACGCGATCCAGAAGGGTGACGTGGCATTCATCCACGCTGCGGCGGGGGGAGTAGGGCTTATGCTGACGCAGATGGTCAAGCTGCTCGGCGGCCAGGCGATTGGCCGGGTTTCCCATGCCGACAAGGTTGACAGCGTATTGGCGGCTGGCGCCGATTACGTGGTGATCGGGCACGCCGGGCATATCGCCGGTCAGGTCGAACGCCTGGTGGGCAAGCACGCGGTAAATGTGGTGTATGACGGCACCGGCAATGAAGGTTTCAACGAGTCACTCAATCTGCTGGATTACTTCGGCACCTTGGCCCTGTTCGGCCCGTTCATGGACCCGATTGCGCCGATCGATATCTTTTCCATCCCGCGCAGCGTCAAGCTGACCTACCCGGTGGTGATGCATCATGTGCGTAACCGCGAGACCCTGCTGGCCCGCGCGCAGCAGTTGTTCGCCTGGGTAAGTACTGGAAGGCTCAAGGTGAACATCGGCCAGCATTATTCATTGGCGCAGGCGCACCAGGCACATCGGGATATCGAGTCACGCCGCAGCACAGGCAAGCTGATTATCCTGCCTCAAGCCTAGGCCGGCGCCTGCGCCAGATCAGCAGGGCAGCCAGCAATTGGCTGCCCGCATAGAAGGTAAACAGATCCTGGGGACGCCACTGGGCGTCGAGCAGTACACCGGCGAACGTGGGCGACACAATGGCCCCCAGCCTTCCCGCGGCCAGCACCAGGCCCACGCCGCGCGTACGTTCGGAGCTGTCGAACGCCTGGGGCGCGAGCACAAACAGCGCTGCAATGGCGGCATAGAGCAACAGGCCGGCCGTGAACCCCGTGGCAATCGCCAGCAGCGGTATGCGCGTGGCCGTCACCATCAGCAGCATCAGCACGGCATTGAGCAGCAGGCACATGCACAGCAACCGGTTGCAGCCCCAGCGAATTGCACCCAAGCCCAACAGCAGTGCACCGAACATGCCGCCAACCGTGAGCAACATGCCGCCGGTGATGCCGTGGCGTGCGGAAAAACCGCTATGGGTCAGCAGCATGGGGGTCCAGTTCATCACAAAATAAAACCCGAACATCAGCAAAAAGCATACGCAGGCCAAGGTGCAGGTCGATGCCCAGCGTCCGTGGCTGAACAGACCGCGATAACCTTGGCCTGGCCGCTCGGCCGCCAGCGCTACCTGCGACGCAGACTCGCGCAACCACAGCACGCCGGCCACGCCGACCAACAGCGTCAGGCTGCCCCCTGCCAGGAACACATAACGCCAACCGAGGCCGTCACTAAGCAGATGGGCCAGCACCCCACCCAAGGTGGCGCCCAGCGCAAAGGCCACCGATTGCAAGGCAATTGCCAGGCTGCGACGGGTGGGCGGTGCATGGTCGTGGGTCAGGACATTGGCGCCCACCAACACCGCGCCCACGCCGATACCCGTGAGCAAGCGCAGGCACAGCAAAGTGCAATAACCCTGGCTCCAGAAACACAGCACCATGGTCATGCCGCTGAGCATCAGGCTCGCCAGCAACACCCGGCGGCGTCCATGCCGGTTGGCCATCGGCGCAGCCCCCAACGAGCCGCAGGCCATGCCCACCAGGCTGGCGCTGAGCAGCAGGCCGATTTGCGCCGCGCTCAATGACCACTGCGCGGCCACGCGGCTGGCCGTGAACGCCATGGCCATGGCGTCCAGGCCGTCGATCACATTGAACAGCAAGCACAGCCCCACCACGATCCACGCAGCGCGCCACGTCGGAGTGCCCGGTGTAGCCGCACTGATTGCCTGCCCACTCATTGGTTTTGGGTCCTTTATTTATCGAGGGTGGATGGCAGCATCGGGCGCTTCTGCTGGCAAGTCATACAAAGGTATCGACCGACACCTACGTGCAATCGTCCGCGGCAAACGCCGATGGTCTGATCGGTCTTGCACGGGCCACGAGGGCGCAGTGCCACGACAGGAGATTCATCATGCTTGCAGCTTCGTCCCATTACCTGCGGCTTCGCTGCCGGGCCTCGTTGCTCGGCCTGGCGCTGCTCGCCGGCAGCCAGGCCGCGTGGGCGGCCACCGACGCCATCCGTCCTTACCGCATTCACGTTGATGAAACCCAACTGACCGACCTGCATAAACGCATCGCCGCCGCCCGCTGGCCCGATAAGGAAACCGTCAACGACACCTCCCAGGGCGTGCAATTGGCGCAGGTACAGGCACTGGTCAAGTACTGGGGCAATGGTTACGACTGGCGCAAGGCCGAGGCCAAGCTCAATGCGCTGCCTGAGTTCATGACCACCATTGACGGGGTCGACATCCAATTCATTCATGTGCGCTCGCGCAATCCGAACGCGCTGCCGTTGATTCTTACCCACGGGTGGCCGGGTTCTCAATTTGAATTCCTCAAAACCATCGGCCCGCTGACCGACCCGGTCGCCTACGGTGGCCGCATCGAAGATTCGTTCGACGTGGTGATCCCATCGATCCCAGGCCACGGTTTTTCCGGCAAGCCCACCGAACTGGGATGGGGCCCGGACCGGGTCGCCAAGGCCTGGGATGTGCTGATGAAACGCCTGGGCTACCAGCATTACGTGTCCCAGGGGGGCGACCATGGCTCGGTGATCTCCGACGCGCTGGGCCGCCTGGCGCCCCCCGGTTTGCTCGGCATTCACCTGAACATGCCGGCCACCGTGCCGCCTGAACTGGTCAAGCCGATCAACAGTGGCGAACCGGCGCCCGCCAACCTCACCGAACCTGAGCGCACGGCCTACAACGCGCTGAGTACCTTCTTTGGGCGCAACGCGGCGTACGGCGCGATGATGGTCACTCGCCCGCAAACCATCGGCTATCTGCTGGCCGACTCGCCGGCCGGTACGGCCGCCTGGATGTACGAGAAATTCGCCGCCTGGACCGACAGTGATGGCAAGCCCGAGCGTGTGCTCAGTCGTGACGAAATGCTCGACGACATCAGCCTGTATTGGCTGACCAACAGCGGTGCGGCGTCTTCGCGTTTCTACTGGGAGAACAACAACAATAACTTCAGCGCCGCAGCGCAGAAGACCGACACCATCAAGGTTCCGGTTGCCATTACCGCGTTCCCCCGCGAGATCTACCAGGCCCCGAAAACCTGGGCCCAGCGCGCCTATCCCTCGTTGTCCTACTACAGCCAGGTCAGCAAGGGCGGGCATTTCGCCGCCTGGGAACAGCCGCAACTGTTCAGCGAGGAACTGCGCGAGGCCTTCCGCCCATTGCGCCCTTTGGCCAAGCCCTGAGGCTTTTTCAGGTACGTTGAGCATCGTCCAGGCGCGCCTGTAGCAGGCGCAGGTCCTGGGTATCAAAGCCTTCCGAAAACTGCTCGCGGTGTTGGCCCAGCAAACGCTGGGCCTCACTGCCACGACCTTGCGCCTGCCACAGCGCGGCCAGGTCGATGGCACTGCGCAACGCCCAGCTGCGTGAGCCTTGCTGCTGACTCAGGCTCAAGGATTCTTCCAGCAGTGTCTCAGGCCGTTTGTTGTCGCCGGGCACTTGTGCCTTATGAATGCTGGCCTGGAGGCGCAGCAGTTCCGGCAGGGGGAAGGCATCGCCGCTGTGTCGACAGTGTTCGATGGTCGCCTTCACTTGTACCAGGGCCTTTTCAAATTGCCCTTCCAGGATCAAGCCCTCGGCCAGGGCGATCTCGAAGGAGGTTGTCAGCAATTCGTAGCGCATGCCGTGCAGGCGGGCCAGGGTTTCCTCAAGGACGGCGACGGCATTGCCGGGCTGGCCTGCGCGGATGGCGACCGCCGCGCCAAAGCCCATGGCTGCGGCGATATAGGGGCCGAAGGCGTTGGCTTCGGCAATGGACTTGAAGGTGTGCAGGCGCTCGGCGGCGGTGTGCAGGTCACCGGTCCAGATGTAAATCTGCAGGGTCCAGACCAGCGCGATGCAATAGGTGGTTGCATGGTCCAGCGCGGCGGCTTCGGTTTCGACCTGCTGGGCGCCTCGCCTGGCCTGGTCGGGAAAGCCCATCAGCCACAGGGTGCGCGCCAGGGCCAGGCCGGTGCGGTTGCGATGGTCGAAGCCGTAGTGAATGGTCAGACTGCGCTGCGACGGCACACTGTTGCGCAGGGAGTGTTCCAACGCGTGGCGCGCCAACGCCTGGTCCCCCAGCAAGTGATAACAGATGCCCGCAAGGGAGGCGGCCACCGCGATGGCTTCCGGCTTGGCGATCACTGCGCTGATCTCCACGGCGCGTTCGGCCCAGGCCAGGGACGCCTTAAAGTCACCAATGCGTTCGTAGAAAATCTGTAAACGCCCCAGCAGGCGCAGTTGCGAGCGGTGCTCGCCAAGGCTCACGGCAATGTCCAGGGCGCGTAACAGGGCTTTTTCTGCGGCGGCGCTGTTGCCCTTGGTGAACATCAGCACCAGGCCCAGGGCGGCTTGCAGTTCCATTTCGGTGGGCGTGCCGAAGTAGCCGAGTTCCAGCAACTCAGTGGCGCGGGTGCACCAGGTGCGGCATTCCACCAACAGGGAAAAATGCAGGAACAGTTGTGCACTCGCCGCCGCCAGCGGCAGTGCCAGGCCGGGGTCGCCCTGAGGGCCGAAGCTCCACTCCAGCGCGCTGCGGATATTGCCCAACTGGCAACCCAGCCGCGTGGCGCTGGCGAAGATCGCGTGAGGGGTGTCGCCCAGGTGCTTGAGCTGCTCCATATGGTACGCCGCATGCCTGAAGGCCAGGGCGTGCACCTCGGATGGGCCCCGCACCTGGAGTTTTTCCCGCGCATAGGCGCGGGTCATTTCCAGCAAGCGGTAAGAGGCCGTGGCGTTGCTGCGGTTCACGGTGACCAGGCCCTTGGCGGCCAGCTCATCCAGGGTCGCGGCCACGCTGACGGGGTCGATCCAGTCGTCGGCGGCAATGTGCGAGGCCGCCTCCAGGGCAAACGGTCCGACAAATGCCGCCAGCCGCTCGAACACCAAGCGTTCATTGGCCGAGAGCAGGTCGTAACTCCAGTCCAGCATTGCGCGCAGCGTCTGATGCCGTGGCAGCGCGGTCCGGCGACCGGCCCATCCCAGGGAAAAGCGCTCGCCGAGCAGGGCATGAGTGGCGTGTACGCCATGCACCGCCACGCGCACTGCCGCCAATTCGATGGGCAGCGCCATGCCTTCCAGGCGTTGGCACATGTCGGCAATCAGACGTGCATCGCCGGGTGCCAGGGCCAGTGCGGCATTGCTGGCGTACACGCGCTCGACAAACAGTTGCACGGCGGGAAATCCCAGCAGTTGTTCAACGCTCAAGTCCTGCAACTCGCTGGGAAAGGCCAGCGGGTCGAGCCGATACACGTGCTCGCCGCGCGCCCGCAGCGGTTCGCGACTGGTGGCGAGAAGGGCCACGCCCGGGGCCGCATCCTGGATCTGTTCAACGAGGGCGCAGACCGCATCGATCAGGTGTTCGCAATTGTCGATGATCAGCAGCAACCGTTGCACACGCAGGTGGGCGAGCAACACCTGCATCGGTTCTTCGGCCTGCACCGCAATGCCCAGTGCGCTGGCGAGGGCGATGGGCACCAAGTCCGGATCCTCGACCTGGGCCAGGTCGACGAAGTGCACGGCGTCTTCCTCTGCGCGGCAGTGGCCGGTTTCCACGGCCAGGCTGGTCTTGCCCACGCCGCCTGGGCCGACGATGGTGAACAGCTTGGGTTGTCGCAGCCGCTCCATCACCAGCGCCACATCGGCGTGGCGCCCGATCAGGCTGGGGCGCGGCGGCAGGCGGCCGACGCCATTGGCCATTCGAGGGTGGCTGTACGGGGCGGGCAAAGGGCGCGCCGCGCGCTCCATCGGCGCGACGAACGCGTAGCCAACGCCGACTTGGGTGTTGATATAGCGTGCACCGTCTTCGCCATCGCCCAGAATGCGGCGCAGCCCGGTCATGTGAAAACGCAGGCTGCCTTCTTCGACGATGATGTCGGGCCACACCAGGCTGATCAGTTCACGTTTGGACACCACGCGTCCTGGGCGTTCGAGCAGGGCGATCAGCAGGTCGAGGGCACGACCGCCGATTTCCAATGCCGCGCCATCTTTCGTGAGCAAGCGTTTGCCCGGAACCACGCGAAAAGGGCCGAAGGCAAAGTCCAGGCTCGCGGCCTCATGCAGGTCGTCAGGGGCGGACTCCACGGTTATCGCGCTCTCGAAAAGAGGAAGGTGTATTCAAGGGGATTGGAACCCTGTTTCGGTCTGAGCATGATAGGAGATCCCAACGTTGGTTCAAGTCCGTACAACCTCGGCCGCGTGTGGCGCGAGGGCGTTGGTCTGGGCCGGTTTGAGCATCGGCGTCAGGCACAGCATGAAGACCAGCACGGCAAACAGCATGGCGTAGGCTAGGCTGTAGTTGCCGCTGTGGTCGCGCAATGCACCGAAACACAGCGGGCCCAAGGCGGCCACCAGATAGCCGATAAACAGCATGAATACCGTCCAGGCACCGGCTTGTGCAGGGCTGCTGGCATTGTCCAGTGGCAGCGTCATGCCCACGGTGAACGCCATGCCCAGGCCGATCGCCACCAGCAACACGTACAGGGTTGGCCACGCCGTCGGCGCAAACGCCATGCCTGCGGTGCCCAACAGCGCGATCAATGTGCAGACGGCCAGCAGGCCGCGACGGTCATGGGCCTTGCCGGGGATCAGGCCGGCGCCGACGCTGGCAACCGCGAATACAGCGGTGAACAGCCCCAGCAAGGTGCCGGCGGACAGGTGGGTGACGGCCGTTTCCGTGGAGGACGGTGCCAGCCAGGCGAACAGGGCATAGACCACAAACTGGCTGGCACCGAAGTACAGCGCCACCAGCCACGCCTGGGGATTGCGCCACGGCAGTCGGATCGACCGGGCCGGTGCTGGGGCCAGCCGAGGCGCACCGGCCGCGAAACGCCGGGCCATCCACACCCAGCTGATCACCGCCGTGACGCTCAACAGGCTCCATGCACCGGCGCCTACACGCCAGCTGTGGGCGAGTTCGGTGAGGGGCGCGGTGAACAGCGCAGAAAGGGTGGCCCCGACACTCAAGCCTGCGGCATAGATACCCATAAAAAACGCCGGACGGTGGGCAAAGTGGGTTTTGATCCAGCCCCCCATCAACGCGCCGGCGATGGCGATGCCGACACTGATCACAAAGGTGTTCAGCAGCAGCAGCGCGGCATTCGGCGAGACCGCCCGCAGCAGACACGCGGCACCGATCAGCACCAGGGCCGCAATCATGCAGCGGTCCGACCCAAAGCGTCGGCTCAAGCCTGGCGCAAGCAGGGCGAGCACACCCATGCACACGTCCGGGATCGACGTCAGCAGCGCCGCCTGGGTAAAGCTCAACCCATACTGGTCCTGGATCAACAGCAGGATCGGCCCGATGGACACGATGGCGGGGCGCAGGGCGATGGACAGCACCAACAGGCCGAGGACGGCTGCCAGGCTGTGCTTGTCAGTGGAGGTCATGTCGACGGGCTCTTCGGGTCGTGGAAGTCGAACCGATCGTAGCAATGTGCAAGAATCGACAAATGCCAGCTTATATCGACAAAGTGACAATGCGATGAGCCCACCATGAAGCAAGATGCCCGCGCCGTCGGTAAACCCGTCGAAATGAACGGACGCAGCGAGGACTACCTGGATTACCAGGACGTGCCCCGTGTGCTCATGGCCCTTGTGCGCAACCAGGCGGCCGGTGCCTATAACGCGCCGCACACCCATCGCCACGGCCAGTTGCTGTATGCGGTCAGTGGGGTGATGCGCGCCGTTGCCCAAGGCAGCCTGTGGTTCTTGCCACCCAAACGGGCACTGTGGATTCCCGCCGAAGAAGAACACGATCAACTGATGCTGACGCCGGTGCAGATGCGCTCGATCTATATCCAGGCCGACGCGGCCGCCGGTTTCGGTGACCGGTGCCGGATCGTCGATGTATCGCTGCTGTTGCGTGAGCTGATTCTGGTGCTGGCCAATGAGCCGATCGAGTACGAACTTGAAGGCCGCAATAGTCACGTGGTGGCGCTGATCCTCAGCGAGCTGGCCGCCGCGCGCACCTTGCCGTTGCAGATCCCGTGGCCGCTCGACCGCCGACTGCTGATGGTGTGCCGCGCGATACTTGAAACACCTGGGCAAACCCACACGGTGGCGTATTGGGCTGACCAGGTCGGCGCCAGTTCACGCACGCTGATCCGCTTGTTTCTCAAGGAAACCGGCCTGACCTACCGCCAGTGGGTGCAGCAGGTGCGCCTGGCCTGTGCCCTGGAACGGCTGGAGAATGGCGAGCCCATCGGCCGGATCGCCCAGGACCTGGGGTATGTGAGCGCCAGTGCCTTCAGTGCGATGTTTCGCCGCGCGATCGGCGTTTCACCGCGCGACTTTCTGGTCCGCGACTGACGGCATGGGTGACTGGCAGCGAGGCAGCAGCAACTGCGCGCACAACCCGCCGCCCTCGCGGTTGTACAGGGTCAGGCCGCCTTGCAGGGTGTGCGCCAGCTGCTGCGCAATGGCCAGGCCTAGCCCGGTGCCGCCGGTGGTGCGGTTGCGTGAGCTTTCGACGCGATAGAACGGCTTGACCACGTCGAGCAGTTGCGCCTCGGGAATGCCGGGGCCACGGTCAAGGATCTGGATCGACAGATGCGCATCGGCGTGGTGCTCGACGTTGACCGTGACGTCGCTGCCGAACTTCAACGCGTTGTCCACCAGGTTCACCAGCACCCGACGCAGTGCGTGGGGGCGGGTGTCGATCACGGTGCTGGTGGGCGCGGTGAGCACCACCTGTTTGCCGACGTCCTGATAGTCGAACACCAGGCTGTCGAGAAACGAATGCAGGTCGACCCGGCGACTGGCCTCGATGGTGCCGTCCATGCTGCGTGCATAGGCCAGGCCTTCCTGGACCAGGTGCTGCATTTCACTGAGGTCATTCCAGAGTTTTTCCCGCTCCACCGACTCCTCCATGAGCTCGGCACGCAGTTTCATACGCGTGATCGGGGTTTGCAGGTCGTGGGAAATAGCCGCGAGCAGTTGCATGCGTTCCTTGATGTGGGTGGCGATGCGTTCCTGCAGGGTATTGAAGGCCACGGCCGCGTAGGCCACCTCGGTGGGGCCGTTCTCATCCAGGCGCGCGCCGCCGCCGTTGGGGTCCAGGCGGTCGACCGCATTGGCCAGGCGTGTCAGCGGCTCAATCGCGGTGCGCACGGCCAGCAGGGTGCAGCCGAGCAGCAGCAACAGCTGCACCCCCAGTAACAGCGGCAGCCAGGGCGACAGCGGTGAGACTTGTGGGCGCACATCAATGGTCAGCGGCGTGCCATCGCGCAGGCGCAAGTGCGCCTGATAATGCGGGCGTTTGTCGGGGATGGTATTGAAGGTCAGGCTGTAGTCCTGGCCCAGGGTGGCCACCATCGAGTGCACCGAGGCGGGCGCGGTGGTCATGTCCATCGGCTGGCCAGGCTGGCCTTCATCCAGTTGGTAGCGATAGGTGGCATGTTCGAAGCGAGGCAGCCAGGCTTGACGCTCTTCTGCGGGCAGGCGTTCGAGCATGGCCACAGAGGTGCTGATGTCCTGTTCGAAATTGCCCAGCATCAGCGACATGGCGCTTTGGTAACGCTCATAAAACTGCAGCCCGAAGGAAAGCCCGTGGGCGATCACCAGGCTGGTCAGAAAGATCAGCGTCAGGCGCGAGGCCAGGGAGCGCGGCCAGCGCAGCCGTTTCACGAGGCTTCTCCCAGGATTTCCACCGGGTAGGTGAACACATAGCCTTCGCTGCGCACTGTCTTGACGTAGGCCGGGTCGCGCGCGTCATCCAGCAGGCGCTGGCGCAGGCGGCTGACCAGCAAGTCGATGGAGCGGTCGAACAGGTCGGCATCGCGGCCCTGGGTGAGATTGAGCAATTGATCGCGGCTCAGTACACGCTGGGGGTGGTCGACAAAGACCCGCAACAGGCGGTATTCGCCGCCGCTCAGGTTGACGATGGTGCCCTGGGCGTCCATCAGGTGGCGTGCGGTGGTGTCCAGCCGCCATTTGCCGAAGGCCACCAGGCGGCTGGCTTCGCTGACGATCAGGTTGGGCGGCAGTGAGCGAGTGCGGCGCAATATGGCGTTGATGCGCGCCAGCAGCTCGCGGGCGGCGAAGGGTTTGACCAAGTAATCATCGGCGCCCATTTCCAGGCCGATGATGCGGTCGGTTTCGTCGTTGCGTGCGGTCAGCATCAGGATCGGCGTGGCTTTGTGTTTGCCCGCACGCAGCTCGCGGCACAGCACCAGCCCATCGTCGCCCGGCATCATGATGTCGAGCACGATCAGGTCCACCGCCGTGGCATCGAGCAAGGCGCGCATTTGCCGACCGTCCGAGGCCACCGTGGTGCGCAAGCCGTTTTTCTTCAGGTAATTGCCGACGAGTTCGCGGATCTCACGATCGTCGTCGACAATCATAATGTGATCGATATGGTCCATCTGGCTCACCCTAAGAGTTCGATGGCGCGGGCAACACCCGCGCCATAGGTAGGATCGGCTTGCGTGCAGTGCTGGATATGGCGCGCTTTGGCTTGGGGGCTGGCGCCCTGGATGGAACGCGCGGTGTTGTCGAACAAGGCCTGTTGCTGGGTGGCGCTCATCAAGCGGAACAGTGCGCCGGGTTGGGAAAAATAGTCCGTGTCTTCCCGGTGGTTCCAGTGCGCAGCGCTGCCTTCCAGGGCCAGCGGTGGTTCGCGAAAGTCGGGTTGCTCCACCCATTGCGCGTGGCTGTTGGGTTCGTAGCCGAGGGTGCTGCCGGCATTGCCGTCGGTGCGCATCTGCCCGTCGCGGTGGTAGCTGTTGACCGGGCAACGCGGGGCGTTCACCGGGATCTGATGATGGTTCACGCCGACGCGGTAGCGCTGCGCGTCGCCATAGGCGAACAGGCGCGCCTGCAGCATCTTATCCGGCGAAAAGCTGATGCCCGGCACCACGTTGGCGGGGTTGAAAGCGGCTTGTTCGACGTCGGCGAAGTAGTTGTCGGGGTTGCGATTGAGCTCCAGGACACCCACTTCGATCAGCGGATAGTCCTGATGCGGCCAGACTTTGGTCAGGTCGAACGGGTTGATCGCATAAGTGCCGGCATCCGCCTCCGGCATGATTTGCACGTGGAGCGTCCATTGCGGGAAGCGGCCCTCTTCGATGCTGGTGTACAGGTCGCGCTGGGCGCTTTCACGGTCGTCGCCGACCACTTGGCTGGCCTGCTCGTCGGTGAGGTTGTGGATGCCTTGCGCGGTTTTCCAGGTGAATTTCACCCAGAAACGCTCGTTGGCCGGGCTGATAAAGCTGAAGGTGTGGCTGCCAAAACCATGCATGTGTCGATAGGACTGCGGCAACCCTCGGTCGCTCATCACAATCGTGACCTGGTGCAGGGCTTCGGGCAGCAGGGTCCAGAAATCCCAGTTGTTGCGCGCGCTACGCATGTGGGTGCGAGGGTCACGTTTGACGGCGTGGTTGAGGTCGGGAAATTTCAACGGGTCGCGCAGGAAAAACACCGGGGTGTTGTTGCCCACCAGGTCCCAGTTGCCTTGCTCGGTGTAGAACTTGATGGCGAAACCACGGATGTCCCGCTCGGCATCGGCAGCGCCGCGCTCGCCGGCCACGGTGGAAAAACGCACGAAGATATCCGTGGTCTTACCCACGTGGGAAAACAGGTCGGCCTTGGTGAACCGGGTGATGTCTTGGGTGACGGTAAACCGGCCGAACGCGCCGGAGCCCTTGGCGTGCATGCGGCGCTCGGGGATGACTTCACGGTCGAAGTGCGCCAGTTTTTCCAGCAGCCAGACGTCCTGCAACAACACGGGGCCGCGGGGGCCGGCGGTCTGCGAATGGTTGTTGTCGACCACGGGTGCGCCGGCGGCTGTCGTCAGTTTTTTCATGCTCAAGTCCCCTTGTTTCTGATTGTTGTGTCAGGGAGCATCAAACCAGACCCCTCAGGGCACCGCGATTGCACGTAGGTATCGAGTCACTGAACCTCAGTTCAGGGTGAAGCTGACGTCGATGTTGCGGCGTGTGGCTTTCGAATAGGGGCAGTTCTGGTGGGCCGCTTCAATCAATTGCCTGGCTACCTCGGGTTCTATCTCGGGCAACGAAACGCTGAGGTGCGCCTGCAAGAAAAAACCCTGTGCGCCGTGCAGCAGGTCGACTTGGGCATCAATCGCCGCCGTGGCCGGAAACAGGATTTTCCGGGCATTGCAGGCATGGCGCAGCGCGGCCAGGAGCGACGCCGACCAGCACACCGCAAACAGTTGCTCGGGGTTGGTGCCGCTCCCCGGAGCACCGGGCGGGGAGAGCTTGATATCCAGCCGGCCATCCACGCTACGCCCTGCGCCCTCTCGACCGCCTGTGGTAGAGGTGTGGCCGGAATACAGAATTTTTTCGATGCTCAGCATGGGCATTTCCTGGGAAGAATCGACGGCAGTGGGAGAGTCAAATTGCCCACTGGATAGATGGCGAATTCAGCAGAGGGGGGACGCTGGTGGACGGCAGATATCCCAACAGCGTCGTACGGGCGATCTCCAGCAACCAGGCCCGGAACGGCGTGGCAGCGTCGTAGCCTGCGGCATTTTCCAGCACGGCCAGGAAGGCTTCACGTACCAGGTATTGGATGTTTTCATGGCGAATGCGCCCGGCCTGTGCCTGGCCCTCATAAAAAGCCACCAACAACGGTGTGACGTTGTCCCACAGTCGCCACACGGCGCCTCGGTCACCGTTGAGCACATGCTCCATCAATGTGCACAGCCTTTCATTGCCGAGACGGCCCACCTTGCACAGGCAATTGCCGCGATAACCTTCGGTCATGGTTGCATCCCTCTTGAATGCTGACGGTGATGAGATTCAAGAGTGATGCCTGGCCGCGTTGGCCACCAGTTAGGCGGTGTTAGCAGTTGTTAGTCGAGGCGCTGACCGGGCCGAGCGGAGTTGATTCGTGGCTGAATGCCTCCAGCTCGCGTACCAGGCTTTCGGCCGCCAGCCTGACTAGCTCACCGCCTTTTTTCGGCGTCGCTTGGCCCGGGTCCGAGCCCATGCGGCCGTCCGGGAAGCGTGCGCGGAAGTCATGGGCCTCGCGAATCGGCCCGGAATTGGCGATTTGCGGCGAATAGGTCGCCGACTTGATCGCGTCCGGGTAGGCCCATTGAGTCACCGCAATCTCCGACGGCGTGGCGTGGATCCCGTGGCCGGTGGGGAACTGTCGGTTGGCCAGTGCGCCAACGCCTTCCAGGTCCCACCAGTTGCTCAGTTTCAAGGCGAACCCGGCGGATTGCCTGGCAAAACTGGCGCGGGCATACAGTTGCGAAAATGCCGCTTCGATCGAGGCAATGTTGCCGCCATGGCCATTGAGGAAGAGGATCTTCTCGAAGCCGTGGGCAACCAGGGAAAGCACCCAGTCCTCAATGGCCGCGATAAACGTCGACGGGCGTAACGTGATGGTGCCGGCAAAGCCCAGGTGATGCTGGGCCATACCGATATTGAAGGTGGGGGCGATCAGGATATCCGACGTTTCTTGTGCCTGGTGGGCAATGATCTGCGGACACATCCAGTCGGTGCCTAGCAGGCCAATGGGCCCGTGCTGCTCGTTGGAGCCGATGGGAATCACAATGGTGCGGCTGCGTTCAAGAAATTGCTCGATTTCAGCCCAGGTGGACATGTGTAAAAGCATGATGGCCTCTCTGTTTGACAGAGCCCCGGTGGGAGCGTGATGGAGTATTGCAAGTGCACGCCAATCTCATCACGGGGCAGGGGCAGCGAACATTGCACGATGGTGTCGATCCACGCGCTGTGGGCGGGTCTATGCTTGTTCAATAACCGAGGGCACTCCCAGGTTTCGCTGCGGACTAAGCAACAGGGCCTACATGGGCCCTCTGCTTTTCTGACATGGACCGGACATGAATCAAACCAACCTGCAATTCAAAACCCTGCTGTTGCTGCTGGGCCTGGTGACCGTCGCCTTTATCTGGATACTGCTGCCGTTCTATGGCGCGGTGTTCTGGGCGGTGATCCTCGGCATCATCTTTGCTCCGATGCAGCGTCGCCTGCAGCTGCGCTTTGGCTGGAACCGCAACTTCACCTCCCTGGCCACCTTGAGCGCCTGCCTGGTCATTGCGATCCTGCCGGTGATCATCACCAGCGCCTTGCTGGTGCAAGAGGGCGCGACGCTTTATAAGAACGTGGAAAGCGGCAAGCTGGACGTGGCGGGGTACATCGAGCAATTCAAGAATGTGTTGCCGCCGTACTTCCAGCACCTGCTGGACCGCTTTGGCATGGGCAACCTGGAAGGTTTGCGCGAGAAGATCGTCAAGAGCGCGATGCAGGGCAGCCAGTTCTTTGCAACCCAGGCGTTCAGCTTCGGGCAGGGCACGTTTGATTTCCTGGTGAGCTTTTTCATCATGCTGTATTTGCTGTTCTTCTTGCTGCGCGATGGCCCTGAACTGGTGCGCAAGGTGCGCACGGCGGTGCCGTTGGCCGAGCCGCAGAAGCGCCGGTTGCAGCTCAAGTTCAACCGGGTGGTGCGTGCCACGGTCAAGGGCAATGTGCTGGTGGCCGTGACCCAGGGCGCGCTGGGCGGATTGATCTTCTGGTTCCTGGATATCCCCAGTGCGTTGCTCTGGGCGGTGCTGATGGCATTTCTGTCATTGCTGCCGGCGGTGGGCGCGGGGATCGTGTGGGGGCCAGTGGCCGCCTACTTCCTGTTGAGCGGTTCGATCTGGCAGGGCGTGGTGCTGGCGCTGTTTGGTGTGTTTGTGATCGGCCTGGTGGACAACGTGCTGCGCCCGATTTTGGTGGGCAAGGACACCAAGATGCCCGACTACCTGATCCTGATCTCGACCCTGGGCGGTCTGTCGGTGTTTGGCTTGAACGGTTTCGTGATCGGGCCACTGGTGGCGGCGTTGTTCATGTCCAGCTGGGCGCTGTTCGTGGAGAGCAAGCCGCGAGTCAAGTTGCCATTACCCTGAACCTCAGGCATGCAGCCTGAAGTTCGAGGCCTGTTGCAGTTGTTTTTCAGCGGCCGACAAGGACGTGAGCGGGCCGCTGATGGGTTCGCCATCGCGCACCAGGTACCAGCAGGCGAGTAAACCCGACTCCCGAAGGCGGGCGGGGACGGCGCTGCCGATGACGGACATGATCTGAACAGTGGGCATAAGGACCTCCAATTGCTATGGGGGTCACCTTACGGGTTGGGCCTGCGTAGGAAAAATCACCTGTCTTGATAGTCGACATCGACGCGAGGCGTCAGTCCACCACCTGATCGAGCATGTTCACCACTTCCTGCTCGCTGACCAAACCCTTGCGCACCAGGTTTTCTGCCAGCAGCGCGAGGAACTTGGCGCTGCGGTGGCCTTCCAGGTGCTTGAGCTCGGTGAGGGCGTTGTAGACCTTGCTGGACGTACAAAGGCCGGCGGTGCGGTGCGGGTTTTGCGTGGGCATGGTCAGTCGTCCTTGTTGTTATTGGGTGGACAGAATCGATAGTGGAAGTATGTCGTGACACAAACATGACAGCGCGAGGCCTGTTCGGGCAAGTAGACATTGGTGTTGATGATGTGCGATTTCAGCTCTATCAGTGTCCTCAAAGCGACCTTGGCGCTGTAAATCCGGACTTTTCAGGCAAAAAAAGGCCCCGCAACCTGCGGGGCCTGTTTCCAGATGAGTCGTTACCAGCCGCGACGGTAGTAGCCGTGGGGAGGGCCGTAGTAGCCACGGGGTGGGCCGTAATAGACCGGCGCCGGGCGATAATAAACCTGCTGTTGCACATACACCGGTGGCGGCGGTGCGTAGTAGACCGGCGGCGGCGCGGCATACACCGGCTGCGGTTGCACATACACCGGCTGCTGCACATAGACCTCACGCGGCTGGCTGGCAACCACGGAGCCCACGACTGCGGCGCCGACTAAAGCACCCAATACGGCCGGGCCACCCCAACCACCACCGTGGGCTGAGGCTTGGCCTGCCATAGCGAGTGCGCCAACAAGCAAGGCGATCTTGGGGATTGTACGAATCATGGTCATTCCTCGGTTAGCCCCAGCGCTTGTGGTCTGTCATCAATAGACTCAAGTAATGTCGCGGGGATACTTTTAAGACAACGTATTTCTAAAAAACAGCACAGCCGCTAGGTAAAGGTTGTGTAAGGTCTGTACCGATTTGCTTACTCAAAGGAGCTACCCATGCAGATGCATCCCAACAAAGACACCCAACTGTGCATGTCTCTGTCGGCGCGCCCGGGGAATTTTGGCCTGCGTTTTCATAACCACCTGTACGAACAGCTGGGTCTGAACTTCTACTATAAAGCCTTCAGCAGCCAGGATTTGCCCGGCGCGATCGGTGGTATCCGCGCGCTGGGCGTACGCGGTTGCGGAGTTTCCATGCCATTCAAGGAGGCTGCCATTGCCTTGGTGGACGAACTCGACGATTCAGTCCAGGCCATCGACTCCCTGAACACCATCGTCAACACCGACGGGCACCTCAAGGCCTACAACACCGACTATATCGCCATTGAACAACTGCTGAAAAAGCACGCGGTGCCGAAAGACTCGACCTTCGCCCTGCGGGGCAGCGGCGGCATGGCCAAGGCCGTGGCCAGTGCCTTGCGGGATGGCGGCTACGCCAATGGCGTTATAGTGGCGCGCAACGCGGCGGCAGGCCGGGCCCTGGCGCAAAACCTGGGCTATGCGTGGCAGGCCGAACTGGGCGACCTGCGCCCACAGATGCTGATCAACGTCACCCCCATTGGCATGACCGGTGGCGCCGAGGCGGATGCGCTCGCGTTTGATGCCGATGCGGTGGATTCTGCCGAGACTGTGTTCGATGTGGTAGCGATCCCCAGCGAAACACCGCTGATCGTGCGTGGCCGTGCCAAAGGCAAGCGGGTGATCACGGGCCTGGAGGTGATCGCCATCCAGGCCCTGGAACAGTTCGTGCTCTATACCGGCGTGCGTCCGACTCCCGAGCAGTTCGAGAAAGCCGTGGCTTTTGCCCGAGCCTGAGGAGTAGGGGTTTCATCCCAACGCATCCCCGACCCAGTACCCAAGTAGCATAGGTCTCCCTCCTGGCCCTTCGTACACTGGTGCCTCAGAGGGGGGAGCCAACGATGCACAACAGTGAAGGCGTGGTCAGTGCCATGTCCCAGGCCACGGATGCCGGGCAGGCCGCCGAAGAGCTGGCGCGGCAACTGCTGCACCCATACTTGGGGTTTGTGCTGTTTTTCTGCTCGGCGTCCTATGACCTGCAGGCCCTGGGTCAAGCGCTGCAACAGTGCTTTGGCAGCGTACGCGTGGTCGGCTGCACCAGCGCCGGCGAAATCACCCCTCAAGGCTATGGCCGTAACTGCATCACGGCGGTGGGCTTCAACCATGCGCACTTTTCCATCGCCACTGAACTCATCGACCAGGTGGAGCATTTCAGCCTGATCAACGCCCAGGACATGGTCGAGCGCCTGGTCGGCGGCTGCCGCAGCAATACCCTGGCGCCGATCAAGGGCAACACCTTTGCGCTGACATTGCTCGATGGCCTGTCCAGCCGTGAGGAAATGGTGCTGGCGGCCCTCAGCGCGGCCCTGGGGGATATTCCCCACTTCGGCGGTTCGGCGGGTGATGACAACTTCCTCACCCACACCCACGTGTACTTCAATGGCGTGTTCCACAGTGGCGCGGCGGTGGTGGTGCTGGTCAATACCTGGCTGGATTTCGAGGTGTTCACCACCCACCACATCCTGCCGCGCACGGAAAAACTGGTGGTCACCGGCGCTGACAGTCCCTCGCGCCGGGTCTTCGAACTCAACGCCGAGCCCGCCGCCGAAGAGTACGCACGGCACATCGGCGTGGCCGTGGCCGATCTCGACCACCGCACCTTCGCCGCCCACCCACTGGCCGTGCGCATTCACGACCAGTACTACCTGCGCTCGATCCAGCAGGTGCACGACGACCTGAGCCTGAGTTTCTACTGCGCGGTGGAAAACGGCATCGTGCTGACGGTCATGAAGCCCGGGCCCATCCTGCCCAACCTGCGAACCCTGTTCGGCGGCCTTCAAGCGCGCCTCGGCGACCTGTTGCTGACCATCGGCTGCGATTGCTTTTTGCGCCGCCTGGAACTGGAAGACGCCGGCGACCTGGAACAGATCGGCGGTTATTTGCGCGATCAGCGGGTGATGGGCTTCAACACCTACGGAGAACAGTTCAATGGCATGCACATCAACCAGACCTTCACCGGGGTCGCCATTGCCCGAGGCCGACGCTGAACTGCTCGCCCAACTGGCCCGGCTGCAACAGGACAACCACAAGCTGGCCCGGATCAACGCGGCGCTGATCGAGCGCATCGAGTCCGGCATGACCCAGGGCAACAACCCCTACACCACCTTCCAGCATTCGGTGGTGCTGGCCGAGCAAGTGCGCGAACGCACCGACGCTTTGAACCAGGCGATGGCCGAACTCAAGGCCAGCAACCACCTGCTGATCAACGCGCGGCTGCGGGCCGAAGCCTTGCGCGGCGAGCAGGTGGCGGCGCAGAAAGCCCAGGAGAGCGAACGCTGGATCCGCCTGATCACCGACAACGTGCCGGCGCTGATCGGCTACCTGAATGCCGACCTGGTCTACGAATTCACCAACAAAGTCTATGAAGAATGGTACTGCTGGCCGCGCGGCATGATGCTCGGCCAGAGCCTGCGCCAAGTGCACAGCGAGCAACATTGCCAGCGCCTGGACGCCTACGTCGCCCGCGCGCTGGCCGGCGAGAGCGTGACTTTCGAGTTCGCCGAAACCAACATCAACAACCAGGAGCGCTACATGCTGCGCTCCTATGTGCCGAATATGCTCGCCAGTGGCGAAGTGGTGGGGATCTTCGTGTTGATCCGCGACATCACTGAACGGCGCCGCACCGCCGAGGCCCTGCACCAGGCCTATCAGCACCTGGAGCAACGCGTGGCCCAGCGCACCTCGGAACTCACGTCGCTGAACGACCAGTTGCTCAAGGAAATCGACGAGCGCCGGCGCATGGAAACCCGTCTGCGCGAAGCCAAGCTGGAAGCGGAGCAGGCCAACCTGTCGAAGACCAAATTCCTTGCGGCGGTCAGCCACGACCTGTTGCAACCGCTGAATGCCGCGCGTCTGTTCACCAGCGCATTGCTGGAGCGCCCCAGCGAAACCCTGGTGCGCAATGTGAGCAACTCCCTGGAAGACGTGGAAAACCTGCTGGGCACGCTGGTGGATATTTCCAAGCTGGATGCCGGGGTGATCAAGGCTGATATCGCCCCGTTTGCCCTGAGCGAATTGCTCGACAACCTGGCTGCCGAATACACCGAACTGGCACGCAGCGAAGGGCTTGAGTTGCACTTTGTCGGTTGTTCGGCATTGGTGCGCAGCGATATCCAGTTGCTCGCGCGGATCCTGCGCAACCTGTTGAGCAATGCCATTCGCTACACCTACTCAGGGCGCGTGGTGCTGGGTTGCCGACGCCAGCAGCAGCGCTTGCTGATCCAAGTGTGGGACAGCGGCATGGGCATTGCCGAGGACCGGCTTGAAGAGATTTTCCAGGAGTTCAAACGCGGCGATATCCAGCGTCCGGACCAGGACCGTGGGCTCGGGTTGGGCCTGGCGATCGTGGAGAAAATCGCCGGCATACTGGGCCATCGCATCAGCGTCAGGTCCTGGCCGGGCAAGGGCTCGATGTTTTCGGTGGAAGTGCCGCTGAGTGCCACTGCGCCAAAGTCATTGCCAACGCTGTGCATGAGCGAGCCGATGCTGGAGCGCTTGCAAGGCGCGCGCGTGTGGGTGTTGGATAACGACGCCGCGATTTGCGCCGGTATGCGCACCTTGCTCGAAGGCTGGGGCTGCCGGGTGATCACCGCGCTGTCGGAGCAGGACCTGGCGCGGCAGGTAGACAACTACCATGCCGAGGCGGACTTGCTGATTGCCGACTACCACCTGGACGACGACCAGAACGGCGTGGACGCCGTGGCCCGCATCAACGCCCGGCGCGGCAGTGCGGTGCCGGCACTGATGATCACCGCCAACTACAGCAATGAGTTGAAGCTGCAGATACGCGAATTGGGGCACACGTTGATGCACAAGCCGGTGCGGCCGATGAAGCTCAAGACCGCCATGAGTCATCTGCTTGGAAAATAAACACTGAAACACCTGCGCACGCAGATCAAATGTGAGAGCTGGCTTGCTTGCGAAAGCGGTGTATCAGTTACGGCTGTGCAAACTGACCCAGCGCTTTCGCAGGCAAGCCAGCTCGCACCTCGACCTCGTCGTCCTGACGTTTCAGCGGCGCAGGTACGAGCCGAAATCGATATCCCCAGCGCTGAGAATCGCCTGCACCCGATTGTGCACATTCAGTTTGCGCAGAATCGCCGACACATGCGCCTTCACCGTGGTCTCGGCAATCTCCAGCGTGTAGGCGATCTGCTTGTTCGACTCGCCCTTGGTCATCCGTTCCAGTACCAGCAACTGCTTGCGCGTCAGCGCTTGCAGCAGTTCTGGCGCAAACCCGGGGCTGTCGTTCATGCGGCGCTGCCCGCTGTTGCGCTGGGTGCGGATGATGTCCGGCGGCAGGTACACGTTGCCGTTGAGAATCTGCTGGATCGCTTCGGTCATTTGCAGGCGGGGTGACGACTTGGTGATAAAACCCACGGCGCCGTAGGTGATGGCTTGCAGCACGATCTGCTTGTCTTGCTCGGCCGAGACGATCACCACCGGGATGGTCGGTGACTCGTTGCGCAGGTTGATCAAGCCGTTGAGGCCATGCATGCCGGGCATGTTCAAGTCCAGCAGGATCAGGTCGAGGTCGTCGTGTTCCTGGGTCAAGGCGAGGGCGCTGTCCAGGTCGGCGGTTTCCATCACGTCGCTGCCGGGGAAACCGTCGCTGATGACGTTATGGATCGCCTCGCGAAACAGCGGGTGATCGTCGGCAATCAGAATTTTGTACATGGCCGTTCACCTTCTTGTTGTGGTTTTTTATTCAAAGGGTTCGGGTGTCGCAGCCATCACTGGCAGGTTTGCCGCTTCCCATGCGTCCAAGCCATCGCGGTACCAATACACAGAGGTATAGCCCAGGTTGGCGGCTCGTTTTACCGCGTTCCAACTCAGCCAGCAATCGGCGCGGCAGTAGAACACCAGCGGGCGTGCGAGGTTGCCGCCGGTAAAGGTGTACAGGTGTCGCGCGAAATAGCCTTGCCATTCGGGCGTGAGGTCGCCGTCGCCGGTATTGGCCAGCCAGTGGCTGCCGGGCAGGTTGGCATGGGGCTGGTCCTCGATGAAGCGGCCTTGCAGCCATTGGCGACGGTACACATCGACCAGCACGGGCGCGGGTGTCTGGGTCAGCAGGGCTTGCAGGGCAGGGGTGTCGACGATGGTCGCACCGGGCAGTTGAGCGGGCGTAGGGCTGCGGTACAGGCTGACGCGGTAGCCATCGGGGGAAAACAGTGGGGTGTCGGCCTGTACGGGCGTGAAGAACAGGCACAACAGTGCCGCAAGTGGCAGTCGAGCGGGCAGCATGGCGGGTCCGATCCTTATCGTTATGCACCCATTACACGTGAGTCCCGCTGCCTTGGGAATGCGACGATAGACAGGAAAACCAGTACCAAAGTAGTAGGTCGTGGTGGGTGCAGGGGCTCTAGCATGGGGTGATGCGCAGCCATTGGAGGCACTATGAATATCCTGCTGGTCGATGATCACGCCGTGGTCCGCCTGGGTTATGCCGGGCTGTTGCGCGACGGACTGCCGGGCGTGGTAGTGCGCGAAGCGGCGAGTGGCGAGGAAGCCCTGGCGCGGGTGCACGAAGCGGTGCCCAACCTGGTGATCATCGGCTTCGGCTTGCCGGGCATCAGCGGCCTGGAAACCACACGACGCCTGCGCCAGCGCCTGCCACAATTGCGCGTGCTGTTTTTCAGCCAGCATGCCGAATTGCCCCTGGTGCGCCAGGCTTTGGACGCGGGCGCTTCGGGATATCTCACCAAGAGCGCTTCGCCTGCGGTGATGCTTGAAGCGGTTGAGCGCATTCTTGACGGCCACACCTATATCGAACAGGACCTGGCCACGCAGCTGGCCTATCACCCCACGGACCGGCGCTTGCAGAGCATGACCCAGCGTGAGCTGGAGATTTTTCTGATGCTCGCCAAGGGCACCCCGGCTCGTTCGATTGCGGCGCAGCTGAGTATCAGCAGCAAGACCGTGTCCAACCACCTGACCTTGCTCAAAAGCAAGTTGCAGGTGAGTTCCCATGCCGAACTGGTGCACCTGGGCATCGACATGGGCGTGGTGCGGGTGGCGGGTTAACGGTCCCAGGTGGTGGGGCAGTCCCTGCAGCCTTCCATATTCGCGTCCTGAAAGTTCGCATAGTGCTGGCGGCTGCCGCTGAGAGTGGCTTTTTCCAGGTTGCTTTCGCTGAACTTGGCTTCTTGCAGGTTGGCATCGCTGAGGTCGGCGCCTTGCAGATCGGCCTTGCTCAGCCAGGTCATTTCCAGGTCGGCCGCCCTTAGGTTGACCTTGTGCATCTTCGCGCCGGACAGCCTTGCAAATTGGAGGTAGGCGGCGCTCAGGTTGGCGTTTTCAAATTGCGCGCCCTGGGCAAACATCCCCCAGCCTTGCACGGCCATCAGCGTGGCGCCGGTAAAGTCGGCCAGACGCAGGTTGGCCTGTTGCAGGCTGGCGCGGGTGAGGTTGGCGCCTTGCAGCTGGGCTTTCTCCAGGTTGGCCAGGTCGAGGTTGGCGTGGCGCAAATCCGCATCGCGCAGGTCGGCGCCGGCCAGGTTCATTTTGCTCAGGTTCTGGTTACTCAGGTTGGCGCCCTTGAGGTTGGCGCCGGGGCATTGGCTATGTTCGGCGAGGGTGCAGCCGTTGATGACGAGGGGGGCGTCGTCGCCATCGTCGGCGTGGGCCAGGGGCAGGCTCAGCAGGAGCAGTAAAGGCAAGAGTTTCATGGCGGGGCCTCTAAAGAAGGAAGGCCGGGAGAGCCTATGGATTCCCCCGGCCGAAGGTTACTGCTGAGCGGTTTTCTGATCCCAGCTCGGGATCTTGAACACCCAGAACGACCCACCCTGTGCCACTGGCTTGGTCAGCTCAGCCATGTCGCCGCCCCACAGCGGCACCGCACCGCCGTAGCCGACGGTGACGCCGATGTACTGCTCGCCATCCTGCTCCCAAGTGATCGGCGGCGAGACGATGCCGCTGCCGGTCTGGAACTTCCACAGCTCCTTGCCGGTTTTCGCATCGAAGGCCTTGAAGAAGCCATCGCCAGTGCCGGTGAACACCAGATTGCCCTTGGTCGCCAGCACGCCGGCCCACAAGGGCAGGTGTTCCTTGTGTTCCCACACCACCTTCCCAGTGGTCGGGTTCATCGCACGCAGGGTGCCGACGTGGTCGTCATACATGCGCTTGATGCGGAACCCCATGCCCAGGTACGCCGAGCCCTTCTTGTAGTTGACCTCTTCGGTCCAGTATTCCTCTTTCCACTGGTTGCCCGGGATATAGAACAGGCCGGTGTCCTGGCTGTAGGCCATGGGGTTCCAGTTCTTGCCCCCCAGGAACGGCGGCGAGACTTCCACCGGCTTGCCCTTGGTTTCACCCGGCAACGGCTTGGCCGGACGCTGGCCTTCGTTTTCCACGGGCCGGCCGGTCTTCAGGTCGATGTGGCTGGCCCAGGTGATGTTGTCGACAAACGGGAAGGCGTTCTGCAGCTTGCCGTTGTTGCGGTCGACCACATAGAAGAAGCCGTTGCGGTCGGCATGGCCGGTGGCCTTGATGACCTTGCCGTCCTTGTCCTTGTAGTCGAACAGCACCAGTTCGTTGTTGCCGGAGAAGTCCCAAGCGTCGTTCGGGGTGTGCTGGTAGAACCATTTTACTTCGCCGGTACTGGGGTCTACACCGACCTGGCCGGAGGTGTAGAGGCTGTCGAAATCGTGGGGGTTGCCGTCCTTCGATGTACGCGCCCAGGTGTTCCATGGGCCGGGATTGCCGGCGCCAACGATGATGGTGTTGGTCTCGGCATCGAAGCTCGCACTCTGCCAAGGCGCGCCGCCGCCGTGGCTCCAGGCCTCGACCTTGCCGGTTTCGGTGGTCGGGTCATCCGGCCACGACGGCGCTTTGACGTCGCCGGTCGGGGTGCTGTCCTTGCCATTCAGGCGGCCCATGTGGCCTTCCACGAACGGGCGCATCCAGACTTCTTCGCCGGTGTCCGGGTCGCGCGCATACAGCTGGCCGACCACGCCGAACTCATCGCCGGAGCTGCCGTGGATCAGCAGCACCTTGCCGCTGACTTTGTCTTTGATCAGCACTGGGGCGCCGGTCATGGTGTAGCCGGCGGCGTGGTCACCGAATTTTTTGTTCCACACCACTTTGCCGGTGTTTTTGTCGAGGGCGATCAGGCGCGCGTCGAGGGTGCCGAAGTAGATCTTGTCGCCAAAGATCGCCGCGCCACGGTTGACCACGTCGCAGCACGGGCGAATGTTGTCGGGCAGGCGGTGGTTGTAGGTCCACAGGCGCTTGCCGGTCTTCGCATCAAGGGCGAACACGCGGGAATAGGAGCCGGTGACGTAGACCACGCCGTCGCTGACGATGGCCTGGGATTCCTGGCCGCGCTGCTTCTCATCGCCGAACGAGTACGACCAGGCCGGCGTGAGCTTGAACACGTTCTTGTCGTTGACCTGCGCCAGTGGGCTCCAACGCTGGGCGTTGGTGCCCATGCCGTATTGCAGCACGTCCTTGGTGGTCAGGTGGTCGTTGGCGATGTCTTCCCAGCTGACATTGCGTGTCTGCTTCGCTGCGGGTTCGGCAGCGGCATAGCTTGCAGCACTGAGGGACAGGCTGCCCACCAGCAGAAAGGCTTGCACGGCAAGGCTCAAAGGTGAGAGGGCGGGTAGCGATCTTATTGTCATGGTTGCAGTTCCCAGTGGAGGTTTTGGCCTGCACAGGTTGCTGCCTGGATGCGGCGGCGAATACGGAAAAAGTCCCGGTATTGCCGGGACAATTTCCCGAACCGCCTCTGATTTAGCAGTGCCCCACAAGGCCTGCTACCAACGGATGAGAACCCGCCCACCAAAGCAGCATACGGGTGCCGCCGGGGGCTTCCTAAGATGGTTGCCATAGCCTCTGCGAAGAGGTTTTGCGTGCAATCCTGAGGGAAAAAATAATGACAACAAAACGCAACGCGTTGATCACCGCCTGCCTGTTTGCCGGCGCGCTCAGTGCCGGTTCCGTCTGGGCCCACGGCAACGTGACACCCACCGCCGTGGAAACCAAAGGCCTTACCCCGATCAAGGAGGCCGGCGTACCGCTGGACGCCGATGGCTGGGCTGCCACCAACCCCTATCGCACCTCCCCGGAGCACGACAAGGCGGTGGAAGTCGGTGCCTCTGCCTATAACCAGAACTGCGCCGCCTGCCATGGCCTGGAAGCCAAGTCCGGTGGCATCGCCCCCGACCTGCGCATGCTCGACGCCGGTGACGCCGGCGATGAATGGTTCGTGGAGCGCGTGCGCCACGGCGCCGTGCGCGATGGCCGGGTGTACATGCCGAAAATGGCTGACTACCTGAGCCAGGAAGCCCTGTGGGCGGTGCGCACCTACCTCGACAGCGTGCACGTCGAGGAGTAAGCCATGCGCCTGCGTGGGTGGTGGATCTGCTGCTGGCCGGTGCTGGCCTGGGGCGCGCCCGTGGACCCGGTGCCTTCGGTGATGTGGGCCTACTATCACCAGCGTTTTCTCGACAATGCAGCGTTCGTGTTCGACGAGCGGGTGAAGCTCTTGGCGCCACCGTTCGCCGAGGATGCGCGCCAGGTGCCGCTGGAGATCGACGCCCGCGCGTTCAAGGGTGACGTGGTCAGGATCCTTGCCTGGGCCGAGCTGAACCCGCTGCCGCAGATCGTCGATTTCCAGCCGCTGGAACGCGTGCTGCCGTGGCTGTCGATCCGGATTCGCATCGAGCAGGCCACGCCGTTGCGTGTGGCGGTGTTGACCAGGGATGGCATGTGGCATGTCGGCTCGACGCTGATCGATGCCGCCGGCGGCGGTTGCACGGCGCCCAGCGTGGTACGCACCCAACCGGGTTGGGAGGAGCACCTGGGCGAAGTGCTGGGCGGCCGTTACCCGCGCGCCGAGTTCAGCCGCGTGAAGCTGCAAGTTGCCCACCCGATGGACAACGGCATGGTCAGCGGCATTCCCGAATTCTTCATCCACCAGGCCGAGCTGCGCGGTGACGACAACCGGCTATTGGCGCGCCTGGAGCTGTTTCCTGCGGTCAGCGAAAACCCCAACCTGGCCTTTGATATCGAAGGTGCAGGCGCCACGCGCCTGACCCTGCGCGACACCAGCGGCAGCCAGTTCGAGGCGGCCATCCCATGAACCGGCGCTGGATTCTGTTGTGGCTGGTGCTCTTCAGCCTGCCGGCGCTGGCGGAACTGGATTACGCCCTCACACCCCGTTTGATCGCCGACAACACCTGGTTGCTGGAAGGCAGCACCGACAATTTCGCCAAGGCCAACGGCGGCAACGTCGTCAATGTCGGGTTCATCGTCACCGAAGCCGGCGTGGTGGTGATCGACACCGGGCCGTCCAGGCGCTACGGCGAAGCCCTGCGCCAGGCCATCGCCCGCGTCACCGACAAACCGGTGATCCAGGTGTTGCTGACTCACCACCACCCCGACCATGCACTGGGCAACCAAGCCTTCAAGGACGTGCCCATCGGTGCCCTGGCCGGCACCACCGTGTTGCTGCATGAGCAGGGCGACAGCATGGCCGAGAACCTGTACCGCATGGTCGGCGACTGGATGCGCGGCACCGAAGTGGTGTTGCCCAATCAAGCACTGCAAGCGGGTGTAAAGAGCTTTGGCAGCCACGACCTGCAACTGCTGCAGCTGCGCGGCCATACCGGTGCCGACCTAGCGATCTTCGACCAGAAGACCGGCGTGCTGTTTGCCGGTGACCTGGTGTTTTACCAACGTGCGCTCACCACGCCTCATTCACCGGGGCTGCTGATCTGGCTGGCGGATATCGCCACTCTGCAAGGTTTGCCCTGGACGCTGATCGTACCCGGCCACGGCCCCATCGCGACCGACGCCAAACCCTTCGAGCAGATGCACGACTACCTCACTTGGCTCGACCAGTTGCTATGCGACGGTGCGGCCCAGGGCAGTGACATGCCTGAGCTGATCCGTAGCCCGATCCCCGAGCGATTCGCCGCGATCAGCCTCAGTCGCTATGAGCTGATCCGCAGCGTGACCCACCTGTACCCCCACTACGAACGCACCCAGATGCAGCCCATCAACACCCAACAATAAGCAGAGGCCTCACCATGATCTACGCCCAACCTGGCACCCCCGGCGCCATCGTTAGCTTCAAGCCGCGCTACGGCAATTACATCGGCGGTGAGTTTGTCACGCCGATCAAGGGTGAGTACTTCACCAATACTTCGCCGGTAACTGGTGAAGTGATTGCCGAATTCCCGCGCTCCAGCGCCGCCGATATCGACAAGGCCCTCGACGCCGCGCACGCGGCTGCCGATGTCTGGGGCAAGACCTCGGCCCAGGACCGTTCCCTGGTGCTGCTGAAAATCGCCGACCGCATCGAACAGCACCTCGAAGCACTGGCCGTGGCCGAGACCTGGGACAACGGCAAGGCCGTGCGCGAAACCCTCAACGCCGACGTGCCCCTGGCCGCTGACCATTTCCGTTACTTCGCTGGCTGCATCCGCGCCCAGGAAGGCGGCGCCGCCGAGATCAACGAGCTGACCGCCGCCTACCACTTCCACGAGCCCTTGGGCGTGGTTGGGCAAATCATCCCGTGGAACTTCCCGCTGCTGATGGCCGCGTGGAAACTCGCACCGGCCTTGGCCGCCGGTAACTGCATCGTGCTCAAGCCAGCCGAGCAGACGCCGCTGTCGATCATGGTGTTTGCCGAGCTGATCGGCGACCTGCTGCCGCCTGGCGTGCTGAACATCGTGCACGGCTTTGGTCGCGAAGCGGGGGAGGCGCTGGCCACCAGCAAGCGCATCGCCAAGATCGCCTTTACCGGCTCCACTCCGGTGGGCGCGCACATCATGCATGCGGCGGCCGAGAACATCATTCCGTCCACCGTGGAGCTGGGCGGCAAGTCGCCGAATATCTTCTTTGAAGACATCATGCAGGCCGAGCCGCAATTCATCGAGAAAGCCGCCGAAGGCCTGGTACTGGCGTTCTTCAACCAGGGCGAAGTGTGCACCTGCCCGTCGCGGGCGCTGGTGCAGGAGTCGATCTATGAGCCGTTCATGGCTGAGGTGATGAAGAAGATCGTCAAGATCAAGCGCGGCAACCCGCTGGACACCGAGACCATGGTGGGCGCCCAGGCGTCCGAGCAGCAATACGACAAGATCCTCTCCTACCTGAAGATCGCCCAGGAGGAGGGCGCGGTGCTGCTCACCGGTGGCGCGGCCGAGCGTTTGGAAGGAGACCTCTCCAGCGGCTATTACATCCAGCCGACCCTGCTCAAGGGGCACAACAAGATGCGCGTGTTCCAGGAAGAAATCTTCGGGCCGGTGGTGGGCGTGACCACCTTCAAGGACGAAGCCGAAGCCCTGGCGATTGCCAACGACAGCGAGTTCGGCCTGGGTGCCGGCCTGTGGACCCGCGACATCAACCGCGCCTACCGCATGGGCCGGGCGATCAAGGCCGGACGGGTGTGGACCAATTGCTATCACCTGTACCCCGCGCATGCAGCCTTTGGCGGTTACAAGAAGTCGGGCGTCGGGCGTGAGAACCACAAGATGATGCTCGACCATTATCAGCAGACCAAAAACCTGCTGGTGAGCTACGACATCAACCCGCTGGGCTTCTTCTGATTCAACGCGGTCAAAACTGTGGGAGCGGGCTTGCTCGCGAAAGCGGTGGATCAGTCAACCTATATGTGGCTGACACACCCTATTCGCGAGCAAGCCCGCTCCCACATTTTGACTTCTGTACATTCGCGACTAATGCAGTGTCTTCGCTACTTCGAAAGTAGTATTCGCCCTCTCAACCTCACATGCATTAATGCCTATACCGGAACCCTCCGGCCCAACAAGAGGACTGCCCCCATGTGGACCAAACCTGCGTTTACCGACCTGCGTATCGGCTTCGAAGTCACGATGTACTTCGCTAGCCGCTGACTGCGGGTGCTGTCGGAAGGATGCCTCTTTGGTCTGATTGCATTCGCAGCCGGATGGGTTAGTGTGGAGCGCATTCTTCCAAAATAATAAAACCAGGCTTTCCAATGAGCCCTAATCTGAGCCTTCTGCGTAAATTCGTCTCGCCTGAAATCATCTTTGGTGCCGGTTGCCGGCACAACGTTGGCAACTACGCCAAGACCTTCGGCGCGCGCAAGGTGCTGGTGGTCAGCGACCCCGGTGTGATCGCCGCCGGTTGGGTCGCCGATGTGGAAGCCAGCCTGCAAGCCATCGGCATCGACTACTGCCTGTACACCGCCGTGTCCCCCAACCCGCGTGTCGAAGAAGTGATGCTCGGTGCCGAGGTGTACCGCGAAAACCACTGCGACGTGATCGTCGCCATCGGCGGCGGTAGCCCCATGGATTGCGGCAAGGCCATCGGCATTGTGGTGGCCCACGGGCGCAGCATCCTCGAATTCGAAGGTGTCGACACCCTTCGCGTGCCCAGCCCGCCATTGATCCTGATTCCGACCACCGCCGGCACCTCGGCGGATGTCTCGCAGTTCGTGATCATCTCCAACCAGCAGGAGCGCATGAAGTTCTCCATCGTCAGCAAGGCGGTGGTGCCGGATGTGTCGCTGATCGACCCGGAAACCACCGCCAGCATGGACCCGTTCCTGTCCGCCTGCACCGGCATCGACGCGTTGGTGCATGCCATCGAAGCGTTCGTTTCCACCGGTCATGGCCCGTTGACGGACCCCCATGCGCTGGAGGCGATGCGGTTGATCAACGGCAACCTGGTGCAGATGATCGCCAACCCCAGCGACATCGCCCTGCGTGAGAAAATCATGCTGGGCAGCATGCAAGCCGGGCTGGCGTTTTCCAATGCGATCCTGGGCGCGGTGCACGCCATGTCCCACAGCCTGGGGGGCTTCCTCGACTTGCCCCACGGGCTGTGCAACGCGGTGCTGGTCGAGCATGTGGTGGCGTTCAACTACAGCTCGGCGCCGGAGCGTTTCAAGGTGATTGCCGAGACGTTCGGCATCGACTGCCGGGGCCTCAACCATCGACAAATCTGCGCGCGGCTGGTGGACCATCTGATCGCGCTCAAGCACGCGATCGGCTTCAACGAAACCCTCGGCCTGCACGGCGTGCGCGTGGCGGATATTCCGTTCCTGTCCCAGCATGCGATGCACGACCCGTGCATCCTCACCAACCCGCGTGAGTCCAGCCAGCGTGACGTCGAGGTCGTCTATGGCGAAGCTCTCTGACGACCAGCAACGTGCCCTTGCCGGGCTCTTGGGGCTGGGCAACCATTCAGCACGCAAGAGCCACTACCCGGAACTCACCGCCCGGCTGGATGAGCTGGAAGCCGAGCGCAAGCGTTATATCCGCCTCAACGACGAGCTGGAACAACGCGTTGCCGCGCGCACCGACGAGTTGCTGGAAGCCAACCACAACCTGCAACAGCAGATTGCCCAGCGCGAGCAGATCGAACAGGACCTGCGCGACGCCCGCGACGCCGCCCAGGCGGCCAACCGCAGCAAAGACAAATACCTGGCCGCCGCCAGCCATGACCTGTTGCAGCCGCTCAACGCCGCACGGCTGTTGATCGCCACCCTGCGTGAGCGCCAGTTGCCCAGCGTCGAGCAGGTGCTGGTGGAACGCACGCACCAGGCGCTGGAAGGCGCCGAGGATTTGCTCACCGACTTGCTGGACATCTCACGACTCGACCAGGCCGCAGTCAAGCCGGATGTGGCGCTGTATCGCCTCGACGAGCTGTTCGCACCGCTGGTCTCGGAATTTCAATCGGTGGCCCAGGCGGCGGGCTTGAACCTGCGGGTGCACACCGGGCCTTATGCGATCAGCACCGACTTGCGGCTGCTGACGCGGATCCTGCGTAATTTTCTCAGCAATGCCTGCCGCTATACCGACGAAGGTTGCATCCTGCTGGGCGCGCGCAAGCGGGGCGATTGCCTGCGCCTGGAAGTGTGGGACACCGGGCGCGGGATTGCGGCGGACCGGCTGCAGGCGATTTTCCTCGAGTTCAACCAGCTCGACGTCGGCCGCGCGGCGGACCGCAAGGGCGTAGGGTTGGGCTTGGCGATTGTGGAGCGTATCGCCGAGATTTTGCGGTACCCGATCGCCGTGCGCTCCTGGCCGGGGCGCGGTTCAATGTTCAGTATCGAGGTACCGTTGAGTGCCGACATGCCCCTGCCGATCAGCCAGTTGCCGGTGCAGCCGACCACCGGCAACCCCTTGCCGGGGCGGCGTTTGCTGGTGATCGATAATGAGGTGAGCATCCTCGAAAGCATGCGCGCGCTGCTCGGGCAGTGGGGGTGTGAAGTGGTCACCGCCACTGACCAGGCGGGTGCGTTGCTGGCGCTGCAGGGCCGGGCGCCGGAGCTGATCCTGGCGGACTATCACTTGGACCACGGGGTGGTGGGCTGCGCGGTGGTCAAGCACCTGCGCGAGCATTTCGAGCAGAAAATCCCGGCCGTGATCATCACGGCAGACCGTACCGACCAATGCCGACGCGCCCTTCGCCGGCTGGAAGCGCCCTTGTTGAACAAGCCGGTCAAGCCCGGCAAGTTACGCGCGGTGCTCAGCCAGTTATTGGCCTAGGGCGTTGACACCTGTCAACACGCCGCGCGGCGCTTTGCCTCATGCTCAAGGCCTGATCTAGAGCCTTGGAGCACCCCATGAGCGCGGCATCTTTCAAACTCCCCCTGGGCCTGGTGATCGCCGTGCTGGTGATGGCCGGGGTGCTGTTGTTGCCGCTGCCCGCCGACTTGCCGGTGGCCGGGCACCGCATGCTGGCGATCCTCGCCTTTGCCGTGGTGGTGTGGATCACCGAGGCGGTGTCCTATGAGGCCAGCGCGATCATGATCACTTCGCTGATGGCCTTTCTGCTTGGCACCGCGCCGTCGCTGCAAGACCCCACGCATGTGATCGGCACCAGCCCGGCAATCAGTATGGCGCTCACCGGGTTCTCCAACCCGGCGCTGGCGTTGGTGGCGGGGGCACTGTTTATCGCGGCGGCCATGACCCACACCGGCCTGGACCGGCGTATCGCCCTGGTCACCCTGAGCCGTGTCGGCACCAGCACCCGGCGCATCCTGCTGGGGGCGATTGCGGTGACGATCCTGCTCAGCCTGGTGGTGCCCAGCGCCACCGCGCGCAGTGCCTGTGTGGTGCCGATCATGATGGGGGTGATTGCTGCATTCGGCGTGGACAAGCGCTCGAACATCGCCGCCGGCATCATGATCGTCGTGGCCCAGGGCACCAGCATCTGGAACGTCGGGATCCAGACCGCCGCCGCGCAGAACCTGCTGACGGTCGGCTTCATGGACAAGATGCTCGGCCAGCGTGTGTCGTGGATCGACTGGCTGATCGCGGGCGCGCCGTGGGCGTTGATCATGTCGGCGGTGCTGCTGTTTCTGGTCCTCAAGTTGCTGCCGCCAGAGACCGACAGCATTCCCGGTGGCAAGGAAGCGGTGGCGCAGTCGCTGGTGGAAATCGGCCCGATGACCGGGCCACAGAAACGCTTGCTGAGCGTTTCCGTGTTGTTGCTGCTGGCCTGGGCCACGGAAGGGCGCTTGCACAGTTTCGACACCACTTCGACCACTTACGCCGGCTTGGTGTTTTTGTTGTTGCCGGGGATCGGCGTGATGACCTGGAAGGATGTGCAGTCGCGTATTCCGTGGGGCACGGTGATTGTGTTCGGGGTGGGCATCAGCCTGGGTACGGCGCTGCTGACCACCCAGGCCGGGCAATGGCTGGGGGCTACCGTGGTGGCGCACACGGGGTTGGATCAGGTCGGGCCGTTGGGTGTGTTTGCGATTCTTGGTGCGTTCTTGATCCTGATCCACCTGGGCTTTGCCAGCGCCACGGCACTGACCTCGGCGTTGCTGCCGATCCTGATTGCGGTGTTGCAGACCTTGCCGGGTGAATTCAGCCGCCTGGGCATGACCATGCTCTTGGGGTTTGTGATGAGCTACGGGTTTATCCTGCCGATCAATGCGCCACAGAACATGGTGTGCCTGGGAACGGGCACGTTCACGGCGCGGCAGTTTGCCAAGGTGGGGATTCTGGTGACGCTGGTGGGGTATGCCTTGATGCTGGTGTTCGCGGCGACCTATTGGAGCTGGCTCGGTTGGGTTTGACCCCGCCAGGCGCACCCGGGCACGCGCAGGTGCCCGGGTGCGCACATGCGTCAGGCCTGTTCCAACCGAGCCAGGCGCTCCTCCAGCGCTGCGATCCGCGCTTCCAGTTCTTCCAGCCGGTCGACAGACACCGCCGCCCCGCGCTCTACCGGACTGCCGCGCGCGGCCAGAATCGCCTCGATGTCCGCCGGATCACCCAGCGCATGGGTATATCGGTCTTCCCGCTGGCCCGCCTGACGCGGCACCAGTAACGCCAGCCCCCGCGCAATCAGGCGCTCGAGCTGGTGCACGACCTGCTCGGCGTCTTCGAAGTCGTGCATACGCCCGCTGCGGGTCAGCAGTTCATTGACGGTCTGCGGCCCCCGCAAGAACAGCAGCCCGGTCAGGATCACCTGGGCCGGCACCAATTCCAGTGCCTTGTCCACGCGATGCTCCCAGCGGTCGGCACGGCTGCCCATCACCAGGCGGGTAAAGCCTTGGCGTTCAAGCACGCGCAGGCTTTGACCGACTTGGCCCTGGCTGAGGTTCATCACTGGCTCGCGGCTGGTCTTCTGATTGCAGGCCAGCACCAGGGCGTTGAGGGTCAGGGGGTAGGTTTCCGGGTTGGTCGCCTGTTTTTCGATCAGGCAACCCAGGATGCGGATTTCCGTGCTGTTCAGGCGCGGCTCAGGGGTGTCGGTGTCGTGCTCGGCGGTCATCGCGCTTTCCCTATGCAGTGAAGTGCCTAGCGTAAGCCGGAAAAAATAAAAGACAAGCTGCGGGCATGTCTATAATCGCCGCTGGTTCAAACCGTGCCATAACCATGAGACTGCCATGACTATTTCCCTGTACGCCGCTTCCATCCCGGTCTTCAAGCAAATGCTCACCGCCCTGAGCGGCGTGTTGACCAAGGCCGAAGCCCACGCTACCGCCAAGAACATCGAGCCGAACGCCTTGCTGCAGGCCCGCCTGTTCCCGGACATGTTCCAACTGGTGCGCCAGGTGCAGATCGCCGTCGATTTCGCCAAGGGTGTTTCCGCACGCCTGGCCGAGATCGAAGTACCGAAATATGAAGACACCGAAGTTACCTTCGCCGACCTGCAGGCGCTGATCGCCAAGGTCCTGGCCTTTATCGACACCGTTACGCCTGCGCAGATCGACGGCAAGGAAGGCATCGAGATCATCACCCGTCCTGGCACGCCGAAAGAAAAGCGCTTCAGCGGCCAGTCCTACCTGCTGACCTACGGCCTGCCGCAGTTCTTCTTCCACGTCACCACGGCTTACGCCTTGCTGCGCCATAACGGTGTGGAAGTGGGCAAGCGCGACTACATGGGCGCTTTCTAAGCACCCAGCCACAAAAAAGCCCGGGGCGTTCTTCAGTGAACGACCCCGGGCTTTTTTTCGACTGGCGGTTAAGCCGGCTGTTCTTCCTTGCCCAGGCAAGCGGCGGCGGTGAACAGCACATCGGTGGATGAATTCAACGCGGTTTCCGCCGAATCCTGCAGCACGCCAATGATGAAACCGACCGCCACCACTTGCATGGCAATCTCGCTGGGAATGCCAAACAGGCTGCACGCCAGCGGAATCAACAGCAACGAACCGCCCGCCACGCCAGAAGCACCGCAGGCGCAGATAGCCGCGACCACGCTGAGCAGCACCGCCGTGGGCAGGTCGACGGCGATGCCCACAGTGTGCACGGCGGCCAGGGTCAGCACGGTGATGGTGATCGCCGCGCCGGCCATATTGATGGTGGCACCGAGCGGGATCGACACCGAGTAGGTGTCTTCGTGCAGGCCCAGGCGTTTGCTCAGTGCCAGGTTGACCGGAATGTTCGCCGCCGAACTGCGGGTGAAGAACGCGGTGATCCCGCTTTCGCGCAGGCACATCAGCACCAGTGGGTACGGGTTGCGGCGCAGTTTCCAGAACACGATGGCCGGGTTGATCACCAGCGCGACGAACAGCATGCAGCCGATCAGCACCAGCAGCAGGTGAGCGTAGCCGAGCAGGGCGCCGAAACCGGAGGTGGCCAGGGTGGAGGCCACCAGGCCGAAAATGCCCAGCGGCGCAAAGCGGATTACCACGCGCACGATCAGCGTGACGCCGTTGGACAGGTCGTCGATCACGGTGCGGGTGGTTTCGCCGGCATGCCGGATGGCAACCCCCATGCCGATGGCCCAGGCCAGGATGCCAATGAAGTTGGCATTCATCAGTGCGCTGACCGGGTTGTCCACCACGCTCAGCAGCAGGCTTTGCAGCACTTCACCAATGCCGCCCGGGGCGCTCACTGTCGCATCGTGGGTCGCCAGTACCAGCGAAGAGGGAAACCACATGCTCGCAATCACCGCGACCACGGCAGCGGCAAAGGTGCCCAGCAAGTACAGGAACAGGATCGGTTTGATATGGGTTTCCTGGCCGTGCTTGTGGTTGGCGATCGACGCCATCACCAGCACAAACACCAGGATCGGCGCCACGGCCTTGAGCGCAGCGACGAATACCTTGCCGATAAACCCGGTGGCCCTGGCCGCCTCGGGCAACAGCATGGCCAGTAGAATGCCAGCCGTCAGGCCGATAATGATTTGCGTGACCAGGCTGACACGCGCCAGTCGTTGCAGGAGGGAAGGGGCAGCAGTCATAAACATTGTCTCTAGTTTTTTGAAGGCACAGCAGCGCACGCAGAAACGGCTGTAGGACGCGGATCGCGAAGTCTAGCATGCTGTATGAACATATCCTGACGGTGCGGCATTGCGTCATCCCGGCCCGCTGGCCTTGGCCAAATCCAGACATACTCTGTTAAGATTCCTTCCTCTCATCTTTCCTCTCTGTCAGCGGGCCCTTCGGGCTGTCGTTGATGTCGTCGTTTCTGGAGTTTTCATGTTGTTTCCCATCCTGCTGCTGTCGGCCGCCGGCTTTACCGTGCTGACCACAGAATTCGTGATTGTCGGCCTGCTGCCGTCCATTGCCCGCGACTTGAACGTGAGCGTGTCCCAGGCCGGGCTGCTGGTGACCTTGTTCGCATTTACCGTGGCGGCCTTTGGTCCGTTTCTCACGGCGTACTGCGCGCGTTTCCCACGCAAGCGGCTATTTATCAGCATCCTGATCATGTTTGGCGTGGCCAATACAGTGGCGGCGCTGGCACCGAATATCTGGGTGATGGCGCTGGCGCGGTTGATCCCGGCCCTGGGCTTGCCAGTGTTCTGGGCCTTGGCCAGTGAGACCGCGGTGGACATCGTCGGCCCCGAATACGCCGGGCGCGCCATCGAAAAGATCGGCTTCGGGATCGTCTGCGCCACGGTGTTCGGCATTCCGGTGGGCACGCTGATTTCCGATATGTTCGGCTGGCGTACTGCGTTTGCGATCCTCGCGGTCGTGGCGGTGGCCAAGGCCTTGCTGCTGTTTATCTACCTGCCGGTGACAAAGCCGAAGAACGATGAGGTGACGTTGCGCTCGCAGTTCAAGATCCTGCGCAACCCGCTGATGCAGGGCCATATCCTGCTGTCGATCCTGGTGTTCAGCGGCATGTTCACGGCCTACACCTACCTGGCGGACATCCTTGAGCGCCTGGCCGGTTTCGACGGTACGTTGGTGGGCTGGTGCCTGATGGGCTTTGGTGCGGTCGGGCTCATCGGCAACTCGCTGGGCGGGCGTGCGGTGGATCGCCACCCGTTGATCGCGTCCATGGTGTTCTGCGGCTTCATGATCGCCGGCATGGTTGCGCTGGTACCGGCGATTCACTCCACCGTCGGCCTGGCGGCGGCGATGGCCGTGTGGGGCGTGACCCAGGCGGCCATGTTCCTGGTCAGCCATGTGCGCCTGATGAAGGCCGCACCCCATGCGCCGGCGTTTGCTGCGTCGCTGAATATTGCCGGCGCCAACCTGGGGATTGGCCTGGGGGCGATGGTCGGCGGCCATGTGATCGACACCCTCGGCCTGGGCAGCCTGGGCTTTGCGGCATCCGGGTTTATCCTGGTGTCGATCTTGCTGGCGTTGTGGCTGATGACTGCCAAGCAACCGGTTGCCTCCCAGGCTTGAACCGTCAGGGCAGGGTGGTAAACAACTCCCGTCGCGCGCCTTCGGTAATCGCCACGATACCGGGGTGCTTGACCTTGCGCTCCACCGAGATCGCGTAGAACGACTCGGTCACGGCCACGGTCTGGCCAATCAGCGCCACGCCGTACTGGCGCACCACCTCATCGGCAATCACGCTGGGGGCGATGAAGATCCCGCTGCCGGATTGACCGAAAGCCTGCATCAAGGCGCTGTCATCGAACTCGCCGATGATCTTCGGTTGGATCTGCTGCTCGGCAAACCAGCGCTGCAACCGGCTGCGCACCACGGTTTCCGCGCCGGGAATCAACAACGGTGCGCCGTGCAGGCACTGTGGGAAGTCACCCCCGTAGGCGTCAGCCAACGCCTGGGTGGCGAAAAAGCTGATGCCACATTCCCCCAGTTTCTGGCTGTAGCCCTTGATATCCAGGTGCGTGGGCATGGGGCTGTCGGAAATCACCAGGTCCAGGCGCTGGATCGCCAGGTCGGCCAGCAGGCGTTCGAGTTTGTCTTCGCGGCAGGTGATGCGGATCGGCTCGCTCAACTCCATGGTCGGCGCGATCAGCCGGTAGACGATGGACTTGGGCACCACATCCGCCACGCCGACGCGGAACAGGATCTGCTGTTCGTCGGGTTGCGCGCGCAGCATCGCCTCCAATTCATTACCCGTCTGGAACATCTGTTCGGCGTAGGGCAGGGCCTGGCGACCGGCTTCGGTCAGTTCCAACTGGCGGCCGACGCGCTGGAATAGCGCCACGCCATAGGTCTCTTCCAGCAGGCTGATCTGCCCACTGATGGTCTGGGGCGTGAGGTTGAGTTGCTCACAGGCGCGCACGATGCTGCCGGTCTTGGCCACCACCCAGAAGTAGTGCAGTTGTCGGTAATTGAGCATAGCGGCCATCACTTCGTGAAAACCGAAGTATACGCGAGAAAAATACGAATTTTCCTGAACTGTCCGCCTGCATAGAATGCCTCGCTATCGCGGGGCCACTATTTGGACCCAATGGTTCTAACGAGGAAGACATCATGAAACTCAATTCCCTGGGCGCGGCAGCGTTGCTTGCGCTTTCATTGGTAGTGATCGGCGGTTGCGATCAGGTCGAGAAAAGCGCGCAGCAGGTGCTGGGCAAGGCCACCGAGTCGGCCAAGCAAGCGATCGATGACACCCACAAAGCCGCCGAACAGGCATTGAGTGAAGCGACAAACGGCCTGATCACCCCGCAGAAGAAGGATGACCAGGAAGAGAAAGAAGCCGAATCGAACCGCAACGAAGCTTAATGACCCGCCCCTCATTTCCCGTACAACGTCAGGACTGACCTATGGACTACCTTTTACAACTGGCCGCCAGCCCCACCGCCTGGGTTGCCCTGGCAACCTTGATCGTCATGGAGATCGTGCTGGGCATCGATAACCTGATCTTCATCTCGATCCTCACCAACAAATTGCCGGAGAAGCATCGGGCCAAGGCACGACGCATCGGTATCAGCATGGCGTTGGTATTGCGCCTGGGCCTGTTGAGCACCATCGCATTTATCGTGCAACTGACGACGCCGGTGTTCGAAGTGTTCGGCCAGGGCTTCTCGTGGAAGGACATGATCCTCATCGCCGGTGGCCTGTTCCTGGTGTGGAAGGCGACTACCGAGATCCACCACAGCATGGACCCGGAGCCGGAAGAGAAGGAAACCAGCACCAGCAACGTCGTGGCGATCGGTTTTGCCGCGGCCATCGGCCAGATCCTGTTGCTCGACCTGGTGTTCTCCATCGACAGCATCATCACCGCCGTGGGCATGACCGAGCACTTGCCGATCATGATCATTGCCGTAGTGACCTCGGTCATCGTGATGCTGGTGGCGGCCGAGCCGTTGGCCAAGTTCATCAATGACAACCCGACCGTAGTCATGCTGGCCCTGGGCTTCCTGATCATGATCGGTATGACATTGATCGCCGAAGGCTTCGGCGCCCACGTGCCTAAAGGCTACGTATACGCAGCCATGGCATTCTCGGCGGCCATCGAATGCTTGAACATCGCCCGCCGCAACCGCCACAAGCGCTTGCTGGCTGCCCGGCAATAACAGCAGAAACACAGGCTCGCTCCGCTCCCACCGCCAACCACGATGCGAAGCGAGCCGCTCTTGATCTTGCTCTTGATCCTGCTCTTGATCCTGCTCTTGATCCTGCTCTTGATCCTGCTCTTGATCCTGCTCTTGATCCTGCTCTTGATTCGCTTTTGATCCGCTTTTGATCCGCTTTTGATCTAAGGCGCCCCGTCAAACACGCTGGCCGGAATTCGACAGGGATTTGGGGGGTAAACCGGCAGGGATGCCGGTTTAGCCGCCCCGCGCCATGGATGGCGCGTGGCGGCGGCCCCCCAAATTCCTGTCGGATTACGGGCACACCGAGCCTAGGCGAGGTGCCGAGTGTTGGGGCAAGAGCCCTTTGGTTACTTTGGGGCTTTTCCAAAGTGACCCGCCGTAAGGGCGGAACCATTAGCAGCCATTACCCAAGCAACGGATATGTACTCGGTCTGATCCAACATCCTGGTCGGCTGTGAGGCCGTCTTCGCAGGCAAGCTAGCTCCCACATTTGGATCGCGGGGCGACAGTTAGTTTGTGGTCGGCTGTCAGGCCGTCTTCGCAGGCAAGCCAGCTCCCACATTTTTGGATCGTGGGGGGACAGTTAGATTGTGGTCGGCTGTCAGGCCGCCTTCGCTGGCAAGCCAGCTCCTACAGTTAGATCGCGGGGTGACAGTTAGATTGTGGTCGGCTGTCAGGCCGCCTTCGCTGGCAAGCCAGCTCCTACAGTTAGATCGC
>NZ_JAGYWD010000015.1:0-88912 GCF_018587885.1 Pseudomonas sp. VS40
TACACTGCGGTCCTCGGACGGTTGCAGACTGACGCCCGGCGAGCCGGCACGCAATTTCAAGGTTAACAGCGCGCCGCCTTCCTTGTGGTTGGCAAACAGCAATTCGCCGCCAAAGGCACGCATCAGGATGTCACTGACCACCACGCCCGGCCAATCCCGCGACAGGCGCGCAGTGAGGCCGGTGGCTTCACCCAGGGTCAGGACTTTCAGCCCGGCCAGGTCCAGGGTCTGGCACAGGGCCTGACGCAGGTGTGGATCGTCGTCGATCAACACCACCTGAATCTGGTTATCGATACTCATACACTGCGGTCCTCGGACGGTTGCAGACTGACGCCCGGCGAGCCGGCACGCAATTTCAAGGTTAACAGCGCGCCGCCTTCCTTGTGGTTGGCAAACAGCAATTCGCCGCCAAAGGCACGCATCAGGGTGTCACAGATCGCCAGCCCCAATCCGAGACCCTGGGTGCGGGTCTTGGTGGTGTAGAACGGCTCGCTGGCGCGTCCCAGGGCTTCCATGCAAAAGCCCGGGCCATTGTCGCGAATGTACAGGTTGACGCCCTGATCGGTGGTTTCGGCACTCAGCCACAGTTTGCGCGGCGGCCCTTTTTCGGTGAGTGCATCGAGGGCATTGGCCAGCAGATTGCCGAGTACCTGGCGCAAACGGGTTTCGCCGGCCTGTACCCAGAGGGTGGCTTCGGGCAAATCACGGATCAGCTCCACCTCCATCGACCGCCGCCGCTTGCCCAGCAGCGCCAGCGCATCGTCCAGCGCCGGTTGCAGGGCCACGCTTTCGGGCGCATGGCGGTCGCGCCGGGCGAAGGCGCGCAGGTGCGCGATGATCGAGGCCATGCGCCCGGTCAATTCGCTGATCAACTTGAGATTGCCACGCGCATCCGTGGTGCGCTCATGGTCGAGGAGGATCTCGGCGTTTTCCGCATAGCTGCGAATCGCCGCCAGGGGCTGATTGAGTTCGTGGCTGATACTCGCCGACATGGTGCCCAGCGCCGACAGTTTACCTGCCTGCACCAGGTCATCCTGGGCGCGCACCAACTCTTGTTGGGCGTGTTCACGTTCCAGCACTTCCTGTTTCAGGCGCCGGTTGAGGCCTTCCAGGTCACTGGTCCGTTCGACCACGCGTGCTTCCAGCTCGCGCCGGGCCTTGGCTTCAAAGGCGATACGCTCCAAGTAATGGCGGCGACGTTGCATCATCAGGCCCAGCAACAACATCAACACCAGCAGCGTGGCGCCACCCACTGCAACCACCGTGCGTACCGGGCGGTTGATGAGCGAGCGCGGTGCGAGGATCTGCACATTCCAGCCGGTCTCGGCGATGGCCGTGGATTGGCGCAGCCACGCAGTGTCACTCAGGCTGAGCGGCTGCGGGTCGCGGGTCGGGTAGGGCTGGATCGCGATGATGGCCTGGCGCTCTTCGGCGGTCAGTGGCCGGGTGGCGCGGAATCGCCATTGCGGGCGTGACGTGAGGATCACCACGCCGTTATGGTCGGTGACCAGTAATTGTTCCGGCGTGTTGCCCCACAGGCTTTCGGTGTGGTCCAGGTCGACCTTGACCACCAGCACGCCGATGATCGTATCGCCATCACGCACGGCGGCGGCAAAGAAGTAGCCGCGTTTGGCCGAGGTGGTGCCCAGGCCGAAAAACCGCCCCAGGCGCCCGGCCATGGCTTCGCTGAAATAAGGCCGGAACGAGAAATTACGCCCGACGAAGCTGTCTTGTTTATCCCAGTTGGACGCGGCGAGGGTCTTGCCGGTGGTGTCCATCAGGTACATCACCTCCACCCCGGCCTGGGCGGCGACGTCCTTGAGCAGCAGGTTGGCGTTGACCAGGTTGGTGCTGACCTGGGGTGCGTCCAGTGCCGTGCGCAAGGCCGGCAGGTCACCGAGGATTTGCGGCAGCACTTCATAGCGGTGCAGGGTGCCCAGCAGGTTGGCCACGTAGAGGTCGAGGGTCTGGCGGTTCTGGCCGGCCAGTTCGCTGCGGTAATAACGTTCGGCCAGGTGCTCCAGTGGCCATAGCAGCGGCGCCAGGCACAGCGCCAGCAGGGCGAGGCTGCGCCAGCGGGGTCTACGCGGGAGGGATGGAGTCATGGGAATCGTGCGCCTGTGGGTACAGGCGCATTATGCCTAGTGCTGCTGTGCAAGACACTCGCGCAATGCGTCTTGCCACGCTGGCTGGCTGACGTGCCATTGCTGCTGCAGCCGGCTGCAATCGAGGCGTGAGTTCAGCGGGCGCTTGGCGGGCGTCGGGTAGGCACTGGACGGAATCGGCTCCAGCTCCGCGCAGGCCTTGCCCTGCTTGCGCAGGTATTCGCCGATGGCCTCGGCAAAACCGAACCATGAGGTTTCGCCTCGGGCGGTCAGGTGATAGACCCCCCATGGCCCCGGCTCGCCTGCTTGCCAGCGTTCAATCAATGCACGCGTGCTGTTGGCGATGCTGCCGGCCCAAGTGGGCGCGCCGATCTGGTCGGCGACGATGCGCAGGTGCGGTTTTTCCTGCAGCAGACGCTGCATGGTCAGCAGGAAATTCTTACCGTGGCTGGAATAGACCCAACTGGTGCGCAGGATCAGGTAGTCGCCGCCCACGGCCGTTATCGCTTGCTCGCCGGCCAGTTTGCTCTGCCCGTACACGCCCAGCGGGTTCGGCGTGTCGGCTTCGGTGTAGGGCGCCGGTTTACTGCCGTCGAACACATAGTCGGTGGAGTAGTGGATCAGCGGGATGCCCAGGGTTTTGGCCTCTTCGGCAAGGATGCCGGGGGCGATGGCGTTGATCGCAAACGCCAGCTCCGGTTCGCTTTCGGCTTGATCGACAGCGGTATGGGCGGCGGCGTTGATGATCAGGTCGGGGCGGTGGGCACGGACTTGCTGGCGGATCTGGTCGGGGTTGGCCAGGTCAAGTTGTTCGCGGCCCAGGACGATGAGTTCGCCCAGGCTTGGGAGCCGTTGTTGCAGTTCGCGGGAGACTTGGCCGTGCTGGCCGGTGATGAGGATTTTCATGGGAAGAGGTCGGCTTCCATCAGCGGTTTACCGGCCTGGTCCTTGGCGGACAACTGCGGTGCTACGGTCAGCTCCCAGTCGATGGCCAGGGTCGGATCACTCCACAGGATGCTGCGTTCAGCGCTGGGCTGATAGTAGTCCGTGGTTTTGTAGAGGAACTCGGCGTGATCGCTCATTACCACGAACCCATGGGCGAAACCTTCCGGCACCCACAATTGACGGTGGTTCTGGGCAGACAAGCGCACGCCAACCCATCGGCCGAAATTCGGTGAGCTGCGGCGGATATCCACGGCCACGTCCAGCACTTCACCGGCGGTGACGCGCACCAGTTTGCCCTGGGTGTGTTCGAGTTGGTAATGCAAGCCGCGCAGCACGCCCTTTTGTGAGCGCGAGTGGTTGTCCTGGACGAAATTACGCTTGAGTCCAGTGGCCGCTTCAAAGGCTCGGGCGTTGAAGCTTTCGTAGAAAAAGCCGCGTTCATCACCGAACACCTTGGGCTCAATGATGAGTACGCCGGGCAAAGCGGTTTCAACAATGTTCACTTGCTCTCTCCGGCCAGTGCATACAGGTATTGGCCGTAGCCGGTCTTGCCGAAGTACTTGGCGCGCTCTAGCAGGTGGTCACGGTCGATCCAGCCATTTTCATAGGCGATTTCTTCCAGGCAGGCGACTTTCAAACCCTGGCGATGCTCGATGGTCTGCACGTACTGCGAAGCTTCCAGTAAGCTGTCATGAGTCCCCGTATCCAGCCAGGCAAAGCCACGGCCAAAACGCTCTACCTGGAGGTCGCCACGCTTGAGGTAAGCATTGTTGACGTCAGTAATTTCCAGCTCTCCACGCGGCGAGGGCTTGACCGCCTTGGCAATCTTGATTACGTCGTTATCGTAGAAATACAGGCCGGTGACTGCATAGGACGACTTGGGCTTGGCCGGTTTTTCTTCGATGGAAAGGGCGCGGCCCTCCTTATCGAAGTCAATCACGCCAAAGCGCTCAGGGTCCTTGACCCAATACCCGAATACGGTAGCCCCGTGAGCGCGTTCGGCCGCCGTGCGCAATTGGTCGCCGAAGTGTTGGCCGTGGAAAATGTTGTCACCCAGGATCAGGCATACCGGGTCATCGCCGATAAACTCCTCGCCAATAATGAAGGCCTGGGCCAGGCCATCCGGAGTTGGCTGTTCGGCATAGCTGAAGCGCACCCCGAACTGGCTGCCATCACCCAGCAGGTTGCGGTATTGAGGCAAGTCCAGCGGTGTGGAAATTACCAGGATCTCCTTGATCCCAGCCAGCATCAGCACCGAGATCGGGTAGTAAATCATCGGCTTGTCATACACCGGCAGCAGTTGCTTGGACACGCCTAGGGTAATGGGGTGTAAACGTGTGCCGGAGCCGCCGGCCAATACGATTCCCTTCATCATGCAATCAGATCCTTACAGTCGGTATTGCCCAAACGTTCACCCTGATAACTGCCATCCTGGACCCTGCGGCACCACTCCAGGTTATCGAGGTACCACTGCACGGTTTTGCGCAGCCCGGTTTCAAAGGTCTCTTCCGGCGTCCAGCCCAGTTCGCGCTCAATCTTGCTCGCGTCGATCGCATAGCGCTGGTCGTGGCCCGGACGGTCCTTGACGAAGGTAATTAGGTCGGTGAACTGCTCGACATCGGCCGGGCGCTGTGGCGCCAACTCTTCAAGCAGGGCGCAGATGCCGCGCACCACGTCAATATTCTTCTGCTCGTTGTGCCCGCCAATGTTGTAGGTTTCGCCGACCACACCTTCGGTAACCACTTTGAGCAATGCTCGGGCGTGATCTTCGACAAACAGCCAATCGCGTACTTGCAAACCATCACCATAGACCGGCAGTGGCTTGCCCGCGAGGGCGTTCAAGATGACGAGCGGAATCAGCTTCTCGGGAAAGTGAAACGGCCCGTAGTTGTTTGAGCAGTTAGTCAACAAAACCGGCAGGCCATAAGTTCGCTGCCATGCGCGCACTAAATGGTCAGACGCCGCCTTGCTGGCGGAGTATGGGGAACTGGGCGCGTAGGGTGTGGTTTCGGTGAATAGATCATCCACACCATGCAGGTCGCCATACACTTCGTCGGTGGAGATGTGATGGAAGCGAAACGCTCGCTTGGCGGGCTCTTCGAGCTTCTGCCAATAGGCACGGGTGGCTTCGAGCAGACTGTAGGTACCGACGATGTTGGTCTGGATAAAATCCGACGGACCGTCGATAGAGCGATCGACATGGGACTCAGCTGCCAGGTGCATGATCGCCTCGGGCTCGAAGCGCGCCAGTACGGCGCTGACGGTGGCTTGGTCGACGATATCGGCCTGGACGAACTCATATCGGCTGTTGGACGCGATGCTGGCCAGTGACTCCAGGTTGCCGGCGTAGGTGAGTTTGTCCAGGTTGAGCACTTGGTGCTCGGTATTTTGAATCAGGTGGCGAATCAAGGCAGAGCCGATAAAACCAGCGCCGCCGGTGATGAGAATGCGCATGTCGGGGGCCTTTTCCTTAGACGGACATCAAGCGAATGAAGCATAGCTTGAGTTGTGCGGCGAAGTGGTGCAAGCGCGGTATGCGTAAGGGGTTGCATAAGCCCCTTGAACAATGGCGATATACACCCCTAAAAAAATCGAGGCCGACCCCATGCTGCTCGCCACCCTGATCCATCGCGCCAGTCTACCCTGCCCGCAAGTAGGCCCCGAACAGGCGGCGCAATTGCTCGAGCAGCATTACGGCCTAACTGGCACCTTGCAATCATTGGGCAGCCAGCAGGACCTCAACTACAAAGTCGACAGTGCCCGCGGCCGGTTTGTTCTGAAAATCTGCCGGGGCGATTACGCTGCCGTTGAGCTTCAGGCCCAGCACGCTGCGCTTAACAGCCTGCAGGCTGTGCGCGTACCCAAGGTCATCAAGGCCCTGACGGGTGAGGAGTTGTTGACCCTGACCGTCGATGGCCAAACCCTGCACGTGCGGGTGCTGGATTATATCGACGGCCAGCCGTTGACCCATCTGCCGCACGTGGGCCGCGAGGTGATCGCAGGGTTTGGTGACCTGTGTGGTCGAATGAGCCAGGCGTTGGCGCAGTTCGACCACCCGGGCCTGGCGCGTACGCTGCAATGGGACCCGCGCCACGCCCAGGCGTTGATCAAGCACCTACTGGCAACCTTGGACGATGTACCTCACCGTGACGCCCTCGAACGCGTGGCAGCACAGGTTGAAAACCGCCTGTGCGCCCTGGCCGACCATCTGCCGTGGCAAGCCGTGCACATGGACATCACCGATGACAACGTGGTGTGGCAGCGCGATGCGCGGCGGCACTGGCAGGTCCAAGGCGTGATCGATTTCGGCGACTTGGTGCACACCTGGCGCATTGCCGACCTGTCGGTGACCTGCGCAGCCCTGCTGCACCACGCCGAAGGTGACCCCTTTGCCATCTTGCCTGCGATCCAGGCCTGTCATGCGGTCACACCGTTGCAGCACGCAGAATTGCAGGCACTGTGGCCACTCATCGTCGCCCGTGCGGCGGTGCTCGTCTTGAGCAGCGAGCAGCAGCAACGGCTGGACCCGGATAACAGCTACCTGCTGAAAAACGCCGAGCATGAGTGGGAAATCTTCCATGTAGCGACTTCCGTGCCGTTTGAGCTGATGGAGGCGGCGATTCTTGGCTGTGTCGGGCAGGCACCGACGCCGCTCGACGGGCAGGGTTTTGCGCCCTTATTACCCGGGTTGGTAGGACGTGAGTTCGCATTGATTGACCTGGGCGTACTCAGCCCACATTTCGAAGCCGGCAACTGGGAGCAGCCTGGTATTGATCAGCGGCTGTTGCAGGACGCAGCGGTGGTGCATGGTTTGGCGGCGAGTCGCTACGGGCAATACCGTTTGTCGCGGACCCGGCCCGACAGCGCGGATGAACCTGAAACCTTCCCGCTGCACGTCGAGCTGTATGTGCCGTTGGGCACCGCCGTTGAATCGCCGTTCGCCGGGGTTGTTCGACTGGGTGCTGACGGCGGGCTTCACGTGCACAACAACGAAACAAACGTGCGGCTATGGGGTGTCAAAGCGCACTTGCAACCGGGTGCCGCAGTGCTCAAGGGCCAGGTGATCGGTGAAGTTGAAGGCCCGCTCACCGTGCAACTGTGCCGCACCGACCTGCCCGCACCGCTGTATTGCACGCCGTCCCGGGCACAGGCGTGGCAAGCGCTGTGCCCATCGCCGGCCGCGCTGCTGGGGCTGGCCTGCGATGCCGAGCCCGAGCTGGACCCCGAGGCGCTGCTGGCGCGCCGCGATGCCAGTTTCGCTCGCTCGCAAAAGCACTATTACGCCGACCCGCCGCGCATCGAACGCGGCTGGCGCAATCATCTGATCGACATGCAGGGCCGTTCCTACCTGGACATGCTCAACAATGTGGCGGTATTGGGCCACGGCCACCCGCGCATGGCGGCGGTGGCGGCGCGGCAATGGTCGTTGCTCAATACCAACTCACGCTTTCACTATGCGGCGATTGCCGAGTTTTCCGAACGCTTACTCGCGCTGGCGCCGGCAGGCATGGACCGGGTTTTCCTGGTCAACAGCGGCACCGAGGCCAATGACCTGGCGATCCGCCTGGCCTGGGCCTACAGCGGCGGGCGCGACATGCTCAGCGTGCTGGAGGCTTACCATGGTTGGTCGGTGGCAGCCGATGCGGTGTCCACCTCGATAGCCGACAACCCCCAGGCCCTGAGCAGCCGACCAGATTGGGTGCACCCGGTGACCGCGCCCAATACCTATCGCGGCGAGTTCCGCGGGCAGGACAGCGCGCCTGATTACGTCCGAAGCGTGGAACACAACCTGGCGAAAATCGCCGCAAGCAAACGGCAACTGGCAGGCTTCATCTGTGAGCCGGTGTACGGCAATGCCGGAGGTATTTCGTTGCCGCCGGGCTATCTGCAGCAGGTGTACGAGCGTGTCCGCGCCCAGGGTGGCGTGTGCATCGCCGATGAAGTGCAGGTGGGTTATGGCCGCATGGGGCATTTCTTCTGGGGCTTCGAGGAGCAGGGCGTGGTGCCCGATATCATCACCATGGCCAAGGGCATGGGCAACGGCCAGCCTCTCGGCGCGGTGATCACTCGGCGTGAAATCGCGGAAGCCCTGGAGGCCGAGGGGTACTTCTTCTCGTCCTCGGGTGGCAGTCCGGTGAGTTGTCGGATCGGCATGGCGGTGCTGGACGTGATGGCGGAGGAAAAGCTGTGGGAAAACGCCCAAGTGGTCGGAGCGCATTTCAAGGCGCGCCTGGAAGAACTGATCGATCGCCATCCGCTGGTGGGTGCTGTTCACGGTTCCGGCTTTTACCTCGGCCTGGAGTTGGTGCGCGACCGGCAGACCCTGGAGCCGGCCACCGAAGAAACCACGTTACTCTGTGACCGCTTGCGCGAGTTGGGGATTTTCATGCAGCCCACGGGTGATTATCTGAACATCCTCAAGATAAAACCGCCGATGGTCACCTCCCGGCGCAGCGTGGACTTCTTCGTCGACATGCTGTCGAAGGTGCTGGATGAGCAGCTGTAGTTAATCGATTGTTATCGGTTAATTAGTGTCATATTTATCGTCTATGATCTTTTGTTGCTTTTAAAGCCGATTTTTATCCGTTATAAAGTCGGCCTTTACCCCCATTCGGAGTCCTGATCGCCATGACCACCCTGCACAGCACCCCCCGCGCCGATGGCTTTCACATGCCTGCCGAATGGGCGCCACAGACCCAGGCCTGGATGGTCTGGCCCGAACGCCCGGACAACTGGCGCCTGGGCGGCAAGCCGGCGCAGGCCGCTCACGTGGCGGTCGCCAAGGCCATTGCGCGGTTTGAGCCGGTCACCGTGGCCGTCTCTGCCGGCCAGTACGAAAACGCCCGCGCGCGCCTGGATGTGCCGAATATCCGTGTGGTGGAGATGTCCAGTGATGACGCCTGGGTGCGTGACACTGGGCCTACCTTCGTGATCAACAACAGCGGCGAAGTACGCGGCGTGAACTGGGACTTCAACGCTTGGGGCGGTTTTGACGGCGGCCTGTATTCGCCGTGGAACCGAGATTCCCAGGTCGGCGGCAAGATCCTCGAGATCGAACGCGCCCCGCGCTATCGCACCGAAGGCTTCGTGCTGGAAGGCGGTTCGATCCATGTCGACGGTGAAGGCACCCTGATCACCACCGAAGAGTGCCTGCTCAACCGCAATCGCAACCCGCACCTGGGCCGTGCCGAAATCGAGGCTGTGCTGAGCGCCAACCTGGCTGTGGATAAGATCATCTGGTTGCCAGATGGGCTGTTCAACGATGAAACCGACGGCCATGTGGATAACTTCTGCTGCTACGTGCGCCCTGGTGAAGTCCTGTTGGCCTGGACTGATGACCCGCAAGACCCGAACTACGCGCGCTGCCACGCGGCCATGGACGTACTGCAAAGCAGCACCGACGCCCAAGGTCGCCCGTTCACAGTGCATAAAATGCCGATCCCTGGCCCGCTGTATGCCACCGAGGAAGAGTGCGCTGGCGTGGACCCGGTTGACGGCACCCAAGAGCGCAATCCTACCGTGCGGTTGGCCGGTTCCTACGTCAACTTCCTGATCGTCAACGGTGGCATCATCGCGCCGAGCTTCGACGACCCGCTGGACAGCCAGGCCAAGGCGATCCTGCAGGACCTGTTCCCGCAGCACGAAGTGGTGATGGTGCCGGGCCGCGAACTGTTACTGGGCGGCGGCAATATCCACTGCCTGACCCAGCAGCAGCCGGCCCCGCACAAAAACTGAGTGCAGTTGTAACAGCGCCATGACGGCGATCCGGTGCTGATCAGTTCAAGCGCCTACGACAAGCCCGCGGCCCAGACAGGTCGTGGGCTTTTTTGTGTCCGAGTGCCTATAAACACGGGACATTGGCATAGCTCTTGTATCGGTTTGGTCACAGTGGCCCAAGGCAGTGACTGCGCAGTTCTGTCATAAACCTTGAGTAAGTTAGCCGCTCACGCAGTAGGAGAGAGCGCTGAAATGAATGCCGATATCAACCCGATGTACACGCGCACGTTCCACCCCCTGCGGGTCAACGGCGACGCGATCCATGCACTGGCGCTCTGGTTGAAGGAAAACGGTTCGCGGCAGATCAGGCAACAACCAGACCTGCGCAGCGTGATGAGTGAACGCTACCCGGTGGGGTTGTTTAGCGAGGATGAAGTGCGCGCATTATGCGAATTGATGGCGCCCCTTTAGGAGCCGGCCGGTGATAGCGTCGGTGAAATCAGCGCATGACTTCAGGCCGCTATCGCCGTCAAGCCGGCTCCTATAGGTGGAGGTGGTGATTTAGAAACTGTAAGTGCCGGTGACGACGAGGCTGCGCGGTTCCCCTGGCTGAATCTGCGCCACACTGGTCGCTGAGGCGTAGTAGGTTTTATCTGCGATATTGTTCAGCGCCGCCGTGACATTCCATTCCTTCTGACGGAACCCGGCCAACGCGTCCCAACGGCCATAGCCCGGCAGCACCACGGTGTTGAGGCTGTCGGCATAACGGTCGCCCACCAGCGTCAAGCCGGTTTCGGCGTACCAGCCCATCTCCGGTTTCCAAGTGATGAACAGGCTGGCATTGCGCTTGGCCACGTCGCTGACGCGTTTGCCTTCAAAGCCGTTGTTGTCCTTCTCGACCTTGGCGTCCTGCACGCCCACGCCACCGCGTACGTACCAGTTACCAACGATCTTGCCGGTGGCGGTCAGCTCCACACCGCGTGAGCGCTGCAGACCGCTGAGCAGGGTGATGGTGCGGTCCAGCGGGTCGCTGGTGCGACGGTTATAGAGTTCCAGTTCGTACACGGCCAGCGTGGTGCTCAGGCGGTCGTCGAGCCAGTCGCTCTTGACCCCGATTTCCTTCTGCTTGGTCAGCTCGGGGCTCAGGTCGTTGACGCTACCGGCGGCGTTCGGCGTGATGCCGATCAGGCCACCGCCTGCCGGGGAGAACGTCTTGCTCCATGAAGCGTAGAACGAGTGGTGCTCCAGTGGCGTCCACACCAGGCCAAAGCGCGGGCTGGTGCTGTGGCTTTTGACGTCCTGCTGGGTGTTGAGCAGCTTGTTCTTGGTGTCGACTTCGAAGCGGTCGTAACGCAGGCCGGCGAGCACTTGCCACTGGTCATTCAGGCGCAGTTGGTCCTGCACATATACGGCGCGGCTGTCGACTTCGGTGTGGTTGTTGCTCGACACACTCATCCGCCCGGTGTGGCTGAGATTGCGATTGGGTTGGTTGAGGTCCAGGGGCGGTACGACGCGGCCGCCTTGTGCGACCGCAGTGGCGGTATACAGCTTCGGATCGCGACGCTGGCTGCCCAGCTCGAGGCCGGTGAGCAGACGGTGCTCCAGGCCGAAGGTGCTGAAGCCGCCTTCGAGCTCGACGTTATTGAATATATTGAGGGTGGTCAGGTCCTGCTGCCAGCGCTGGCGCGTGACACGATTGGTCGCCGGGGTGTAGCCGGTGGCGTAGGTGTTGTCGAAGTCGCTGTCGAGCTTGAACACACCCAGGGTCTGGCGCAGTTGCCAGTTATCGTTGAGCTCATAGGCCAACTTGGAGCGCAGCGACTGGGTTTTGTCGTCGATGTAATCGCGGCTGTCACCGTAGGTGGTGCTGCGGCTCACATCCGCGGGGCGGCCATTGACGCCGGGTATGCCACGGTCTGGCGTGCGGTTGTAGCGGCTGTATTCGTATTGCACCAGCCAGTTCAGGTCCGGCGTGAGTTGCCAGCTCATGGACGGTGCGAACAGCTGGCGGTTGCCGCTGACGCCATCGCGGAAGCTGTTGTTGTCCTGGTTCCCCATGTTCAGGCGCAGGCTGATGTTATCGGTGGGGTCGGTGCTGAGATCGGCGTACACACTACGTAAATCGTTGCTGCCACCTTGGGCCTCGATGCTCGATTTGTGTCCGGCCGTAGGCAGTTTGCTCACGCGGTTGACGATCCCTCCCTGACCGCCTCGCCCGTAGAGGACTGCTGCCGGCCCCTTGAGCACTTCGATGCGCTCGATGTTGTGCAGGTCGCGAATGTATTGGCTGTCGTCGCGAATGCCATCGAGGTAGAAGTCATTGCTCGCGTCAAAACCCCGGATGCGCAGGCTGTCGAAGCGCGTGTCGGCGCCGCTGCTCACGTTGGGGATACCGCTCAACGCCTGGCCCAGGTCATTGGTGCCATAGGCGCGCAGGGTTTCGGTCTTTACTGAATCGATGGCCTGGGGCACATAACGCACGGGCGTGGCGGTGCGGGTGGCGGTGCTGGTTTCCTTGACGCGTGGGTCGTCCTCGTCAGCTTCGGCACTGACCGAGGTTTCGGGCAAGGTTGTGGTCGCACAGGCAAAACCGGCAGACAGCAGAACAGAAAGCCCAAGGGAAAGGGGCGTCAGGCGAGGGGCTGGCATGGAGGAATGTATCCGAATTGTTAGGAAGGAAAGTTGCGCGTTAATGGTAATGCTTTGCATTTGCGCGCGTTATCCATTACCAAACGTGCCGGCCATGAAATATGTTACGAGATGTGTTTTTTGCCGTTTTCGATGCGGTTTTTTGTCGCTCTCAGTATGTCGATAGGGCTTTCCTTAGAATTATTTCGCCTAAATACAGACGATTCGCGAAATTGACACATAGTTCCGGGCGCGACTAGGATTGCGCCCAACGCCTGTGGCTAACCGCCATGACTCATCGAATAAAAAAGGCTCGCGGCCAGTTAAGTCGTCCGCGGGCCTTCTTTTTTCCGAAATCAGTCGACACCAGAAAAGCGACATGGAGCCTGGTGTCACAGCGCGTACTCAACCAGGAATAAGGAATACAAGAAAATGTTGAAGCAACGGATGAGTCTGATCGCTCTGGGGATTTTGAGCGCATCGGCAGCAATGGCTAACGACCAGGACCAGTCCAAGGGTTTTATCGAAGACAGCCACCTGAACATCGCCGCACGTAACGCCTACATCAGCCGTGACTACAAAAACGGCAAGCAAGACAAAGCCGAATGGGGCCAAGGCTTCATCGGTAAGCTGGAGTCCGGTTTCACCCAAGGCACCGTCGGTGTGGGTGTGGACGTGATCGGCCAATACGCTATCCGTCTGGACGGTGGCAAAGGTCGCGCCGGCGCTGGCGGCATCGACTTCTTCAAACAGGGCAATGGCACGACCAACCCTGATGGCTCGAACAACCCTGGCTCGGCACCACACGATTTGGCCAAGGGCGGCGCTGCCGTGAAGTTCCGCGTTTCCAACACCGTGCTCAAGTACGGTGATCAGTTCCCGGCCGTGCCTGTGCTGCAGTACGACAACTCCCGTCTGTTGTCGGAAACCTACACCGGTACTTCGATCGTCTCCAAAGAGATCGCCGGTCTGCAACTGGACGCGGGTCACTTCACCAAAGAAGCGCGCAAGAGCATGGAAGGCACCGACAGCGGTCGCCTGAAAAGCATCGACTACATCGGTGGTAGCTACAAATTCACCGAAAGCCTGTCCGCCGCGCTGTACGCCTCCGACATGCAGGACGTACTGAAGAAGCAATACGTCAACGTCAACTACGTGCTGGCCCTGCCAGAAAAACAGTCGCTGACTTTCGACTTCAACGGCTACAAAACCAAGCTGGACAAGAGCTTCGCCCTGGAAAACCAGAAGGACGAAAACGCTCGTGACAACAAAATCTGGAGCCTGGGCGCCACGTGGGCCGTTGGCCCGCACAGCTTCACCGTCGCTCACCAGCGCAGCACCGGCGACACCGGCTACCTGTACGGCGGCTACCGCAATGCTGGTGGCATCGGCGACGGTGGCAACACCATCTTGCTGGCCAACTCCTACTGGTCCGACTTCAACGGCAAGGACGAGCGTTCGTGGCAAGTGGGCTACGGCATCGATTTCGCCACTTTCGGCGTGCCAGGCCTGACCTACAACGTTGCCTACGTGCGCGGTACCAACATCGACGACGGTACCAACCGCGGCGACGGCACCGAGCGTGAAATCTGGAACCAGTTCAAGTACGTCGTACAGAGCGGCCCGGCCAAAGACCTGAGCCTGCGTGCTCGTGCCTCGTGGCTGCGCGTTTCCAGCAACGCTGACCAGTACAACGTAGGCGGTAACGAAATCCGTCTGTTCGCCGACTACCCGATCAACGTTTTCTAATTGATCGCAGGTCGCGCCTGATTCAAGGCGATAAAAAACCCCGACTGGTTCGGGGTTTTTTTATGGGCAGCGATCAGTCCAGGCGGCAAGAGCTTGCAAGGTAGGCCCATAGCGGCGGGAATATTACTAATAGGAAAAGCAGTTTCACGCCGTTCAGTTGATCTATTACACCGCATCACTAATGAAGTACCCAGGCCTATCTTTATCCACTCCCTGCGCAAGCCTAAATTGGCCCCACTGCCCGGCCATCATCCCGATGCCCGGATACTGGAGCACCATCATGAAAAAAGTCGTCATCATCACCGGCGCGTCCCAAGGTATCGGTGCCGCCGTGGTCCAGGCCTACCGCGCCCTCGACTATCGCGTGGTCGCCACTTCGCGCTCGATCCAGCCGTCCACCGATCCCGACATCCACACCGTCGCGGGCGATATCGCCGAACCGGCCACTGCCCAACGCGTCGTTCGTGAAGCCCTGGCCACGTTCGGTCGCATCGACAGCTTGATTAACAACGCCGGCATTTTCATCGCCAAACCGTTTACGGCCTACACCCAAGAGGACTACGCCAACGTCCTCGCAGTGAACCTCAACGGCTTTTTCTACATCACCCAACTCGCCATCGCCGAGATGGAAAAACACGGCGCCGGCCATATCGTCAACGTCACTACTAGCCTGGTGGACCATGCCATCGATGGCGTGCCGTCAGTACTCGCCAGCCTCACCAAAGGCGGGCTGAATTCGGCGACCAAATCGTTGGCGATTGAATACGCCAAGCGCGGGATTCGCGTGAATGCCGTGAGCCCGGGGATCATCAAGACGCCGATGCACAGCGCAGAAACCCACGCGGCGCTGGGGCAATTGCACCCGGTCGGGCACATGGGCGAGGTGAGTGATGTTGCCCAGGCGATCGTCTACCTGGAAAACGCTGGGTTTGTGACGGGTGAGATTCTGCATGTCGATGGCGGGCAAAGCGCCGGGCATTGATACAGGCGTCCCGGCCTAAGCCGGCCGGGCGTTATCTTCGCGTGGCGACCGGCCAAAAAAGGCTTTATAGGCGCGACTGAACGCCGCTTCGGATTCATAGCCAATCGCAAAACCAATCTCGCCGATGCGACCGTCCTGCTTGGCGAGCATGGTTTTCGCCAGTGTCAGCCGCCACTCGTTCTGATAGCGCAACGGTGAGCGGCCGATCAGGGAGCTGAAACGCTCGCAGAAATTGGAGCGCGACATCCCGGCAACCTCTGCCAGCGCATCAATGCGCCACTGCTTGCCAGGCGTTTCATGAATGGCTTTCAGCGCGCGGGCGATACGCGCATCCGACAACCCACCCAGCCAACCGGAAGCGACGCCCTGATGCACCCAGGTGCGCAGGATGCGAATCACCACAAGGTCGATCAGGCGCGAAATCATCAACGCCCCGCCCGGCTGCGTGTCATGGGCTTCGAGCAACATGAAATGCAGGATGCCCTCCGCCCAGGCGGCAGCCTCGGCGTGCTGAATATGGATAAGCCGCGGCAGCGCAAACAGCATCGCCTGGAAGCTGCTCGCATCGAACCAGAACCGGCAGATGACCACGTTGGCGGGGCCGTTGACCGCCGTCATCGTAATGCCCGAGGGGTCGTGGGGCAGCAGGATCACATCGCCCTGGTCGAGCGTCAGCGGCGGTTGGTCGGCCACTTCCAGATGCAACTGGCCTTGCTGAAGCACGCAAATGTGCGCGCTCCTTTCATCCAGCGCGAGGCACTGCGCATCCGCCAGCGCGCAGGGATACACGCGATCACCTGTCAGACGGATCTGGGCCAAGACTTGGGACAGCAGATCGCCCCTGGCAAACCCTTCAAGCTGCATTTCTGGATGAATGATCAAGTTTTCCAGGGGATTCATCATGTCGGTTCGACCACGTCCTCAATATGCTGACCCTCGAAATCATAGCGTACCGCGCCATCGGGAAGCGCCTTTCCAGCGAAGGCCGTCTATGCGCATCATCCAATTACATGGGAGCACTGAAATGTTCGGAATCTCCGCCCTAGGCTGGATCCACACCCTCGGCAGCCTGCCGGCCATTCCACTGGCCGCCTACATGTTCATTCGTCACGGACGCATTGTTCCCCGCTCAGTGCCGGGGTTGTTCTATCTCGTCTCGATGTTGATCGGTGGCCTCACCGTGTTCCTGGTCGCAAAGCAACCCGTCAGCAATATCATTGGTGTCATCACGATTGCATTGCTCGCTGCCGGTTATGGTGTAGGGCACGTGGCCTGGTTGGGGCGGGCGCGGGTTTACCTGGAAACGGTGTTCCTGAGCCTGACCGCTTTCTTTCTGATGGTGCCGACGGTTTCCGAGACCTTGCGACGCGTGCCGGATGGCCACCCCTTCGTCACAGACCTGCAGTCGCCACTGCTGCTAGGTGCGCAGGCGAGCATCGCGTTGGCGCTCGTCATTGGCCTGACTGCACAAATGATCCACCTGCGCAGAAGGGCGCGTCTCAGCATCGCCCACTGACCCATTCAGCGCCTGCCATCACCTGCGCACAGCCCGCGTCATTGAAGGCCCGATCACTTTTTCACCCTATTACCGTCGTCAAATAAATGGCATTTTTAGGCCCGAATTGCCGTCTGGCGGCAAAAAAGACAATACGTTGACAGTTCACTTGGGATCCAACATTATTCGCGACGTTTTGATGGCTCCAAGCCATTAAAATGATATCGGCGACGCACATTCGTCGCGCGCTGTGGATCTTCAAGATATAGGGATGTGGCGGCTTCGACTCGGACGGCCAAGCGTGTAGCCCTTAAACATTGTCACTGTATTAGCAGGCTCGCTTCTACGCGCCTGCATATGAGTCTTAGGGAAGTGAACGTCATGGCTGTAGGGCGAATTCTGGTTACCGGTGGTGCAGGTTTTATTGGGTCACATCTGGTAGATGCGCTGCTGGGTAAAGGCTACAAGATTCGCGTGCTGGATGATTTGTCGACTGGCAAAACAGCGAATCTGCCTGTCGGGAATCCTGACCTGGAACTGTTGGTCGGCGATGTCGCGGACAGCGCCATCGTTGAGCTGGCCATGGCAGATTGCAGCGCGGTCGTGCATCTGGCTGCGGTGGCTTCGGTGCAGGCCTCCGTTGATGATCCTGTCGCCACCCACCAGGCCAATTTCGTCGGCACGCTCAATGTATGCCAAAGCATGCTGAAGGCCGGCGTGACGCGCGTGGTGTTTGCGTCCAGCGCGGCGACCTATGGCAACAACGGTGAAGGCACCGCCATCGTGGAAGACACGCCCAAGTCGCCACTGACACCTTATGCCAGCGACAAATTGGCCAGTGAGTACTACCTGGACTTCTACCGTCGCGAGCATGGCCTGGAACCGGTGATATTCCGTTTCTTCAATATCTTCGGCCCACGCCAGGACCCTTCCTCACCGTACTCCGGTGTGATCAGCATCTTCACCGAGCGCGCACTGTCGCGTAAGCCCATCACCGTATTTGGCGACGGCGAGCAAACGCGCGACTTCGTCTATGTGCAGGACCTGGTGAGCATCCTTGTGCAGGCAGTCGAGACCCGCGAGCCGGCGCCTGATGCAATCAACGTCGGGCTTAGCCGTTCGACCAGCCTCAACGATCTGATCGCTGAGCTGGGCAATGCCACAGGTGCCCCGTTGGATGTGACGTACCAGGCGCCACGCCAAGGCGACATACGCCATTCACGCGCCAATAACACCCGTCTGCTGGAGCGCTTTGCACTCCCGGAACCGACCTCGATCGGCCAGGGTCTGGCGCAGCTTTTGCGCAGTTTGTAGTTCGCCGGTCAATTCGCCCGACGTTAACGCAGTATTGGCTCAGTCATCTTCTAGAGTGAATTATGGAAATCGTTTTCCGCAGGACGCGTGTCCGCGCGATCGCTGAGCGGCTGTTGGCTGCTCTTGCCTTGTTCGTCGGTGGGCCGGCCGTGCACGCTGCTGCTGTCTCCCAGCCGGCCAGCGTGGCCTTCTGGTATGCCGAGCAACCACCGCTGCCGGAACTGGCGCAGTTCGACTGGGCCGTGGTCGAACCGGGCCACATGACGCCGGGTGATGTGAAAACCTTGCGGGCGCTGGGCAGCCAGCCGTTTGCGTACCTGTCCATCGGCGAGTTCGACGGCAACAAGGCTGAGGTCGAGAAAGCGGGGTTGAGCAAGGCGGTCTCCCCTGTGCGTAACGACGCCTGGAACAGTCAGGTCATGGACCTCACCTCGACGGCCTGGCGTGAGCATTTGTTCGGTCGCGCCAAGGCCTTGGCAGCGCAAGGCTATGCGGGTCTGTTTCTCGACACGCTCGATAGTTTCCAACTGGTGCCGCAAGACCAGCGCGAAGCTCAGCGCGTGGGCCTGGCCAGCCTGCTGCGTGAGTTGCACAAGCGTCAGCCCACGCTGAAGCTGTTTTTCAACCGCGGCTTCGAAGTGTTGCCGGAACTGGATGGCGTCGCCGCCGCCGTGGCTGTCGAATCGATCCATGCCGGTTGGGATGCCGCTGCCAAGCGTTATCGTCCGGTCTCGGAGTCCGACCGCCAGTGGCTTGAAACGCACCTGCAACCACTGCGCGCCAAGGGCGTCCCACTGGTGGCGATTGACTACTTGCCACCTGAGCGTCGCGATGAAGCGCGCAAGCTCGCCAAGCGTCTGCGCGACGAAGGTTTTATCCCGTACATCAGCACGCCTGACCTCAATACGCTGGGCATCAGCAGCATCGAAGTCCAGCCGCGCCGCATTGCGATGATCTTCGACCCGCGCGAAGGCGCGCTGGAAGATTCCGCTGGCCATAGCAACCTCGGTGGGTTGCTGGAATACCTCGGCTACCGTGTCGATTATCTGCCGGCCAACAGTGACCTGCCGCTCTACGGTTTCAGTGGCGTGTACGCGGGTGTTGTGACCTGGATGACCAGCGGCCCGCCCCAGGACGTAGCGGCGTTCAATCGCTTTCTCAATGCTCGCCTGGACGAGCAGGTGCCGGTGGTGTTTTTCAGCGGCCTTCCGGTTGAAGACAAACTGCTGCTCAAGCGCCTGGGCCTCAAGCGTGATGTGCCACCCGCGACCCAAGTGTTGACCATCACTCACCAGGACAAGGCTTTACTGGGTGCGTTCGAAGCGCCAGTGGTCCCTCGCTCCCGTGATCTGGCTTCGGTGTCCGTCCTGCCCAACGGCCCGACACCGGCGTTATCGTTGAGCGGTGCCGGTGGCGCCGTGTTCAATCCGGTAGTGGTGGGCAACTGGGGCGGCCTTGCACTGGCGCCTTACCTGCTGGAAATCAACAACGAGCGCAGCCGCTGGATTCTCGATCCTTTCGCGTTTCTGCAAGCCAGCCTGAGGCTGCCGGCACAGCCGCGCCCGGACACCACCACCGAAAACGGCCGGCGCATCGCGACTGTGCATATCGACGGTGACGGTTTCCCCTCCCGCGCCGAAGTGCGCGGTACTCCGTACGCCGGTCGCCACACCCTGGATGACTACATCAAGCCCAACCCGTTCCTGACCTCGGTGTCGATCATCGAAGGTGAGATCTCGCCGCGTGGTGCATTCCCGTTCCTGGCGCGTGAGCTTGAGCCGATTGCCCGAGAAATCTTCGCCAACCCTAAAGTCGAAGTGGCCACGCACACCTACAGCCACCCCTTTTTCATGCAGCCTGAAAAGGCCAAGAAGCGCGAGAATTTCAACCCGGAATACGGCTTGAACATGAAAATCGCCGGCTACGACAAAATCGATTTCCGTCGCGAGATCTTTGGCTCGCGTGACTACATCAACCAGAACCTGACCACCCCGCAGAAGCCGGTGAAGATGGTGTTCTGGCCAGGCGATGCGCTGCCATCGTCCGACACCATCAAGCTGGCCTACGACGCCGGCCTGAAGAACGTCAATGGCGCCGAAACCATCATGACCAAGGCCAATCCGTCGCTGACGGGCTTGAACCCTTTGCTGCGCCCAACCCCAGGCGGGTTGCAGTACTACGCACCCATCATCAACGAAAACCTCTACACCAACCTGTGGAAAGGCCCGTATTACGGCTTTCGCGAGTTGGTCGAGACCTTTGAGCTGACCGACAGCCCCCGCCGCCTGCGTGGCCTGCACCTCTACTACCACTTCTACTCCAGCACCAAGCAGGCCTCAATCAAGGCCATGCACGAGATCTACGGCTACATGCGCGAGCAACAGCCGATGTCGTTGTGGATGAGTGACTACGTCGACCGTCTGCACGGCCTGTACCAGTCGAGCCTGGCGCGTACCGCCGACGGCGCCTGGCAGATCCGCGGGATGGATGCACTGCGTACCGTGCGGCTCGATGCGCAAATGGGCTGGCCGGACTTGCTGCAATCACAGGGCATTGCCGGTGTGCGCGACTTGCCGCAAGGGCGCTACGTGGCACTGAGCAGCGACAAGGCATTGCTTGTGCTGCGCGCGGACAGAGACCCCAGGCCCGCACTGGAGGAAGCCAACCTGCCGTTGCTGGATTGGCGCTACCTGGATGATCGGCGTGTGAGTTTTTCCTTCGCCGGTCAATTTGACCTGTCCTTCTCCGTGCGCTCGGCAACAGCCTGTCGCGTGGAGGTGGATGGGCAGCGATTCGCGGGCAAGGCTTCGGCCGGCCTTTGGACTTTTCAATTACCTATGAAGCAGGTGAGTAATGGTCAGCTCCTCTGCAACTAAGAACAGTCGGCTGCTCAACCCCTGGGCGCTGGCGGTAGTCGCGGTTGCCGTAGGCGGTCTGCTGTGGGCGACTTTTCAGCGTGAATCCGTGTTCCAGCCCGACGGGCGCGAACCCGACGCCGTGTCGGCCAACTATGCCGAGCTGTTGCTGACAGCGCACCCGGACGACGACCGCCTGCGATTGCAGTTGGTTGACCTGCTGATTCGCCTCGGTGACTACGCCAAGGCGCGCGAGCACATTGAAGCCTGGCCCACGCCACAGTTGGAAACCCAGGCTTACTACCGGCTGGAGCTGGATGCGCTGGTTGCCGCCAGTGGTAATGATCTGATCGCGCAGCAGGCATTGGTCGAGCGCCTGGAAAGCTTCGATCACCGTAAATTGCCGGTGGCGCAGTTGCAGAACCTAGCGAAGCTGGCGTTGACATTGCAGGCCCCGGCATTTGCCGCGAGCGTCTTTGAAGAGATTGCCGGGCGTGATCCTGGGCAAAAGAACGAAGCCCTCAAATCGGCCGCGCAGTGGTACCTGGCGGGTGAACAACCGGCACGTGCGGCGGCGATCTATTTGCAACTCAAGCGCGACGCCCAGCAACCTGGCGAGCAGCGTGAGTACGCGCAACTGGCGTTCAACAGTTTGCTCTCGGCCGGCCGTGACGAGCAGGCTGCACAGGTTCTTGCCGACCAGTTGCCGATGCTCACGAACCCGCAGACCGACGTAGCATGGCTGAAGCAGGGCGTCGACGTCGCGGTGGCGACCAAGCAGTTCGAGCTCGCACAGCGTGTGCTTGAGCAATGGCATGCCTTGGAACCTGATAACCCGAGTATCCCGTTGAAGCAGTTCCATGTTCGCCTGGCCATCAATGACCTGGCGGGCGCGTGGGACACCGGTCAGCAACTGACGGTCGACTATCCGGATGATATCGAGTTGCTCGAACAGATGGCCAAGCTCGGTGAATGGCGCGGCGAAAATGAAGCGGCGCTGGGTTACTGGATCCGCGTGCTCAAGCTCAAGGAAGACGCGCAAGTCCGCGAGCATGCCTGGCGCCTCGCGAGCCAGCAGTTCGACTTTGACCGCTCTATCCCGTTGCTCGCCGAGATCATGCAGCAACGTGCGCTGACAGATACCGAGTTGGACGCGCTGATCTACGGCCACGAATCGCGCGGTACACCCGCCGAAGCCGAGGCCTGGTTACGCACTTACTTGCGCAAATACCCGTCGCATCGCCTGGCCTGGACGCGCCTGCTGCAAAACCTGGAAAACACCGGGCAGTTTGCGGCCAAGGGCACGCTCTACAAGGACTATGCAAAACGCTACAAGTTGACCACGGATGAATTGGTTGATTGGGCCAGCACTGAAATGAAGCTGTTCAATGAACAGGCTGCATGGGAAGTGGTGAAGTCCGCTGACGCGTCCATCGATGACCCTGAGTATTGGCGCACCCGTGCTGCCCTGGCCTGGGACTTGGAGCGCGACGAAGACCTGCGCGTCTCGCTGGAAAAACTGCTGTCCCTCAATGGCAAGCTGGTCAGTGGTGACGAGAGCCAGCTGATCACGCTGTACCGCACACGCGACCCACAGCGCGCCCTGGCGTTGATGGTTGCCAGTTGGCATCGCGCCCAAGACCCGCAGCGACTGGTCGAGGCGCTGCAACTGGCTCAGGAGTTGGAGGAGTGGGACCAGGTCGTCGCGTTGCTGGAAGACGCCAAGAAGTACCCGGATGCCTACGAGCAGGCCCAGGTTCTGGCGGTGCGTGGCGCGCTGGCGATCGAGCAGGGTGATAGTGCTGAAGCCGAGCGTCTGTACCTGCTGGGCTTGTCGCGCTATCCCAATGACAACCTGTTCCGCGAGCGCCTGACCTGGCTCTACGTCGACCAGGCTGACACGGCCAAACTCAAGCCCTTGCTGACCAAGTGGCGTGCCTATGCACGCGAAGACCGCCTGCTGTGGTTGCCGTTCGCCAGTGCCAGCCAGCTGTTGGGTCGCGATGCCGAGGCGTTGGCCTGGTATCGCCTGTACCTCAAGCTTTCCCCGAACGACTGGCTGGTGCAGGCGGCCTATGCCGACGCACTGGAAACCTCTGGCTACCAGGATGCCGCCCAGCGTCTGCGCCTGAAACTACTGCGCAACCCCGAGGCCGACAACTTGCAACCGTCGTCCCAGCGCTACGCGATCTGGCTGCGCTTGATGTCCAGCAGCTACTCGCCACGCAAGGCACAGCAAGAACTGCTGAAGTGGAAAGACGGTTCGCCGTCGATGAAGCAGCTGTGGTTCGAACGCCTGCTGGCTCGTCTGGACGCGACCAATCAAGAAGCGCAGAAAGACGATTGGCTGGCCTGGGCGCGCACCCAAGGCCTCAAGGTCGACCGCTATGAGCAAATCCAAGAAGCCTTGCGCAGCCGCAACAAAGCGCAGGTCGAAACCCTGTTGGCCAGCAGCGACCTGAACCCGGCGCAGCGTGCCCAGGCCCTCAGTCGTCTGAACCGTAACAATGAAGCCCTGGAAACCAGCCTCTCGGCATTGGGCGATGACCAGCCAGGCTCGGTGAATGAGCAACTGCGCCGCCAGGCGGTAGAGATCCACGAATCCACCCCGCAAGGCGCCCTGCTGTCCTATCAGAAGCAGGATTTTGGTGGCCTTTCGTTTGACTCTCCACGCCTGGAGATCGCCCATAACCTGGGTGACAAATGGTACGCCGACGTCGAGATGGAACATGGCAAATACAAAGGCGACGACGTGATCTCCTCGCGAATCGGTGAAGAGAGCAACGCGGCCCTGACCCTGATTCGCTCGGTGGAAAACGGCAGCTGGAAGCTGTTCGCCGATACCAGCCAGCGCCAGGACGACGATCGCAACGGCCTGGGGCTGTCGCGTATGTGGCAACTGGGTACCAGCCATCAACTCGAGACCGGCCTGGACTGGCATCGCAAGAGCGACGACAGCGGCCTGATGCGCGCTTTCGGCCAGCAGGACCGGGCTTGGGTCGGCGGGCGTCATGGCTTGACCGCACGGGATCAACTGAGTTGGGAAGTGGCGCAGCGGTCGTTTTCGACCCGCGCTGGCGACTCGCTGGGCACCGGCCATGCAGTGAAGCTGGAGCTTAACCACACGCTGGAATTCGCCGGGCCTAACTGGACGGTGCGCAGTGGTGTGGATTACCAGAAGAACAGCGTGAAGGATCGCAATCTGGATTACCTGTCCAGCCGCAATGGCGGTGCTATCAAGATCACGCCTCAGTCGACAGACCCGGATACCGGCGCGCTCGATCCTCTTGATGTGGACACCGTCACCGGTGCCGACCTGCTGCAAAGCCGCTACGGCCAACTCTACGTCGGTAGTTCCTGGCGCCGCGGCATACCGGGAGCGCTGGTGCGCAGCAAGCCGCAATACACCTGGTTGGTGGACATGACGGCGGGTTGGCAGTGGACCGATCAAACCTTCAATTACGGCATCAACACCGGCGTCGGCTTCGAAGTCCTGGGTGACGACGAACTGGCCCTCACCTTCGGCTACCAATCTGCGCCACAAGGCGGGGATGGCAAGTCCGGCGGCACACTGGGCATGAGCTACGGCGTGCGTTTCGGGCGCTGATTACAGAATCTACGGGAGAAAAACCTATGCAAGCAATTCGTAACCTGAGCCTGGCCCTGACAGTACTGTTTGTCGCCGGCTGCTCCAGCTTCACCAGTGAAAACAGCCCGAACCTGCCGCGCAATGCGCAGTGGGGCATCGTGCCGATGATCAACTACTCCCAGACCCCGCAAGCCGGTGAGCGCAGCGAGCAGATCCTGCTCAGCGTGCTCAGCAGCCACGGCCTGCAACCGCGGGTTTACCCCGCCAGCACCCAGGGCGAACAGGCGCTGATGGATGACAACGAGCGCTTGACCGGTGCCCTTGAATGGGCGCGTGAGCAAAAGCTCGATTACGTCGTTGCCGGCAGCGTGGAAGAGTGGCAGTACAAGAACGGCCTGGACGGCGAGCCAGCGGTCGGCATCAGCCTGCGCGTTCTGGAAGCCAGCAGCGGTCGTGTGCTCTGGAGCAAAAGTGGCGCACGCGCCGGCTGGTCCCGTGAAAGCCTGGCGGGCAATGCTCAGACGGTAATCGACAAACTTGTTGGCGCCCTTCGGTTCGAGTGAACGCAATGAATTCTCCACACATGGATTACAGCCTGGCGCCTCGCGCCAGCGGGCCGGTGTCTTGGCTGGAAACACTGCTGGTGACGGGCTTGGCGATTGGCCTTGGCTTCTGGCTGACTCCCGAGGACCCGTTGCAGATGCACGGTGGTTTCCCTTGGCCGATTCTGGCGCCGCTGCTGTTGGGTGTGCGTTACGGTTTTGTGCGCGGCCTGTTCAGCGCGGGGCTGCTCGTTGCGGCGCTGTTTGCGCTGCGTTACAGCGGTCATGAAGGTTATACCCAGCTTGAGCCGTCGTTCATCGTCGGTGTGTTGGTCTGCGGCATGCTGGTGGGTGAGGTGCGTGACCTGTGGGTGCGCCGCCTGGAGCGTCTGCAGATGGCTAACGAATACCGTCAGTACCGTCTCGACGAATTTACCCGTGCCCACCAGATCCTGCGGGTTTCCCACGACCTGCTTGAGCAACGTGTAGCCGGCAGTGACCAGAGCCTGCGCAGTTCGCTGCTGGGCCTGCGCGAAAAACTGCGTGGCATGCCAGTTGAAGGCGATGCATTGAGCGAACTGGCAGAGCCGATTGTGGCGATGCTCGGACAGTATGGTGCATTGCGTGTGGCGGGGCTGTACCGCGTCGACGACAGCGAGAAAAACGTATTGCCGCAAGCCCTGGCGATGATCGGTGTGATGGGCCCCCTGGGTACCGACGACGGTTTGATCAAGCTGTGCCTGGAGCGCGGTGAACTGGTCAGCGTACGCCAGGAGCTGATCGACTCGGGTAACTCCGCGCAGTTCTCATCGCTGCAGGCGTGCATCCCGTTGATCGACGCCGAAGGTCGGTTGCTGGCGATCCTGGCGGTTCGGCAGATGCCGTTCTTCGCGTTCCAGGATCGTACGCTGAGCCTCTTGTCGCTGCTGGCTGGCCACATCGCCGACCTGTTGCGCCGCGACCCGCACGTTCTGCAATTGCCCGACGCCGATTCCCAGCAGTTCACCCTGCAGCTCAAGCGTTCGCTGGTGGATGTCGAGCAGCACACCTTGCCGGCCGGTCTGTTCGCGTTCGAGATGACGCGCGCCAACGAGGAACTGTCGCGTCTGATGGAGCGCAGCCAACGTGGCCTGGACCTGCACCTGGCGGTGCGCAACAACCGCGAACATCGTCTGCTGCTGGTGCTCTTGCCGCTGACAAGCCCTGAAGGTACCGAAGGCTACCTGGCGCGGATTGGCATGCTGTTGCACGAGCACTTTGGTATCGATACCGACTTGGACAGCTTGGGTGTGCGGGTCATGCCTTTCAACCTGGAGCCTGGCTGTGATCGCAACGGGCTGCGTAACTTCCTCTACAACGAGTGTGGCCTGAATGATCAGCAAGTGGCTGTTTAGCGGGGCCTTGGTGTTAGAGGCGGGCAGTTGGGGCAGTTTGTGGCTTGATGCGCCGGTGTCTCATCAATTGCTGGTGTTCATCTTCAGCCACGCCCTTGCCTGCCTGATGCTGTGTGGCGCCGTCTGGCTATTACTGCCGGCGCGCTACCGCGCACCCTTGCCTTGGAGCCCGATTTTTATTTTCAGCCTGGCGTTCTTCGTGCCGGTCATCGGCGCGTTGGGTGTGGTTGCGTCGATCTTTCCTGCGCTTTATCTGCCTCGCAAACGTGACCGTCAGGCCTGGCAATCCGTGGGCATCCCAGGTTTGCCATTTCGTGCGCAAGCCCAGACGCGCTCGCCGATTTTCGCGGATGGCGGACTGCAGGACGTACTGCGTCATGCGCCCGACCCGGACCAGCGCCTCGCCGCATTGCTGGCGACCCGCCGCATGCCCGGCAAGGACGCCGTGCCAATCCTCAAATTAGCTTTGGGCGACCCGAGCGATGACGTGCGCCTGCTGGCGTATTCGATGCTCGACAAGCAAGAAAGCGACATCAACCTGCACATCCAGATGGCCCTTGAGCAGTTGGCTGGCGTCAGCCCGCGCACCGCTGGGCCGGTACATGGCATGTTGGCGCGCTGGTACTGGGAACTGGCCTATCTCGGCCTGGCCCAGGGCAGCGTACTCGAACACGTACTCAGCCAGGCCAGTGAGCACGCCGAGCAGGGTTTGGCGGCAGGCGAGGGTGGCGAACTGTTGCTGCTGGCGGGTCGTATTGCCTTGGAACGCGGCGAGAACGAACGCGCCGAAGTGCTGTTGCATGAGGCCGAGAAGAACGGCCTGGGCGCTGCTCAGTTGCTGCCGTTCCATGCTGAATTGGCGTTTGAGGCCGGTCGTTATCATGAAATCCCTGGGTTGCTCGCCAGCCTTCCTGAAGAAACCCGCCAGCGGCCACCGTTCGCTGAGCTGGTGAGGAGCTGGAATGAATCATAAGCAAACGCCACCGACTGCCGATATCTGCCTGTTGCTGGAAGGGACCTGGCCGTACGTGCGTGGCGGCGTCTCGAGCTGGATTCACCAGATGATCCTGGGCCTGCCGGAGCTGACGTTCTCGGTGATGTTCATTGGCGGCCAGCGTTCAGCCTACGCCTCGCGACGCTATGAGATACCGGCCAACGTGGTGCACATCGAAGAGGTATTCCTCGAAGATGCGACGCACCCCACCAACACCCGGGGTACGCCGCGCGAAGCCGACCCGCAGCAACTCGCCGACCTGTATCGCTTTTTGCACCACCCGGACCAGCCGGAACGCGAGCTGGGCGAGCGCTTGCTCAGTTGCATCGCCGACGGGCATATGACCCTCGATGATGTACTGCGCAGCCGCGCCAGTTGGGAGACCCTCAGCGAAGGCTATCGCCAGCATTGCGCCGACCCCTCGTTCGTCAACTATTTCTGGACCCTGCGTTCATTGCAGTCACCGCTGCTGATGCTCGCTGAAGCCTCGCGCAAGATGCCGCCGGCGCGGGTGCTGCACTCGATCTCCACCGGTTACGCCGGACTGCTGGGCTGCATCCTCAAGCACCGCTGGAAGTGCACCTACCTGTTGAGTGAGCACGGCATCTACACCAAAGAGCGCAAGATCGATCTGGCCCAGGCCACGTGGATCGCCGAAAGCTCCGGGCAGGCGCTCAACCGCAGCCTCGATGGTGGTTCGGGCTATATCCGCACCCTGTGGGTGCGCTACTTCGAACGGATCGGCCAATTGGCCTACAACAGTGCCGACAACATCATCGCCTTGTATGACGGCAACCGTCAGCGCCAGATCAAGGACGGTGCCGACCCGCGCCGTACGCAACTGATCGCCAATGGCATTGACTTGTCGCAATGGGCCAGCGCCATGGAAACCCGCGAGCCGGGCATAGCCCCCGTGGTCGGGTTGATCGGGCGGGTGGTGCCGATCAAGGACGTGAAAACCTTTTTGCGCGCCATGCGTGGCGTGATCAGCGCCATGCCGAACGCCGAAGGCTGGATTGTCGGCCCGGAAGAAGAAGATCCGGAATACGTCAGCGAGTGCCGCAGCTTGATGGCAAGCCTGGGGCTTGAGGGTAAGGTGCACTTCCTCGGCTTCCAGCGCATCCAGGACATTCTGCCCAAGCTTGGCCTGATGGTGCTGACGTCGATCAGCGAGGCACAACCCTTGGTGATCCTCGAAGCCTGGGCCGCCGGCACCCCAGTGATCAGCAGCGACGTCGGCTCGTGCCGCGAATTGATCGAAGGCGGCAGCGCCGAAGACCGTGACCTTGGCCACGCTGGCAAGGTGGTGGCGATCGCCGACCCACAGGCCACTTCCGCTGCCATCCTCGAGCTGCTGCGCAGCCCCGAGCGCTGGAAGGCTGCACAAGCCAGCGGCTTGCTGCGGGTCAACCGTTACTACACCGAAGCCTTGATGCTGCAGCGCTACCGCGACCTGTACCAGGCAGCCATGGAGAACAGTTAAATGGCCGGTATTGGCTTCGAACTGCGCAAGATCCTCTCGCGCGACTCATACACCGCCACCCTGCACGCCTATGTGTACGCAGGGTTGATCAGCTCCGGCCCCTGGGTGCTGTCGATCATCAGCGTGATGCTGGTGGGGATCATCAGTCTTGGTCTGTTGTTGCCTAACTCGCTGGTGGGACAATTCCTGGTCACGGTGACGTACCTGATGGCCAGCTCGTTGATCCTGACGGGCGGCCTGCAGCTGTTCTTCACCCGCTTTGTGTCCGACCAGTTGTTCGAGCACAACTACGAACAGATCCTGCCCAACCTGCTGGGCATTCTGTTGATGGTGACTGTGGGGGCAGGGGTGCTGGGCGTCATCGTGCTGGCGCTGCTGTTCGATCAGCCGCTGATCTACCGTGTACTGGTGCTGTCGAACTTCGTGGTGCTGTGCAACCTATGGCTGGTGATCATCTTCCTCTCGGGGATGAAGAAATATAACCGCATCCTCCTAGTGATGGTGGTGGGCTACTCGCTGATGGTTGCGAGCGCCTACCTGCTGAGCTTCCTGAAGATGCCAGGCCTATTGCTGGCCTTGTTGATCGGACACGGCAGCCTGCTGTTCCTGTACCTCTACGACATCCTGCGCGAGTATCGCGCCGAGAAGATGATTGCCTTCGACTTCCTCAATCGTCGCAACGTCTTCCTCAGCCTGCTGGTCACCGGGTTCTTCTATAACTTCGGCATCTGGGTCGACAAGATCCTGTTCTGGTTCAACCCAAGCACCTCCAACGCCGTGATCGGCCCGCTGCGAGCATCGATCCTGTACGACATGCCCATCTTTATTGCCTACCTGGCGATCATCCCTGGCATGGCCGTGTTCCTGGTGCGCATCGAGACCGATTTTGCCGAGTGGTACGACCGCTTGTTCCGCGCCATCCGCGACGGCGAAACCTTGCAGCACATCGGTTCGCTGAAAACCGAAATGACCCTGTCCATTCGCCAGGGCCTGCTGGAAATCTGCAAAGTCCAGGGGCTCACGGTGGTGCTGCTATTCCTCTTTGCACCGCGCATGCTGGAGTGGATCGGCATCTCCAGCTACTACCTGCCGCTGTTCTACATCGACCTGATCGGCGTGAGCATCCAGGTCGTGTTCATGGCGCTGCTCAACGTGTTCTTCTACCTCGACAAACGCCGCGTAGTCCTGGAACTGTGCGTACTCTTCGCCGTGCTCAACGCAGCCCTGACACTGCTCAGCATGCACCTGGGCCCGAGCTTCTTCGGCTACGGGTTTACGCTTTCGTTGCTGGTGTGCGTGTTGCTGGGGCTGGCGCGCTTGTCGTCGGCGCTGGAAGATCTGGAGTATGAGACGTTTATGTTGGCGCGTTGATTGGGGTTTGATGGGTGTAAAAAAGGCACTGGCCGTTAGCGGCAGTGCCTTTTTTTGTTGGCGTGGGGGCAGTTGGGGGCGTTTTGGACTACGACGTAGAGCAGAACATTTACGGCGTACCCGACTACCTGGGCGGAATGCATGCCCTGTTGCTCAATGAGTCCGCCACGCTGTTCCGGCGCCGGTACTACAACAACGGCGCGCACGCGGGTTTCATCTTCTACACCAATGACCCCAACCTGTCGGAGGCGGACGAAGAGCGAATGCAGCCCAGATCGGGGCTAGCAAAGGGGTGGGGAATTTCAGGTCGCTGTTTGTGAATATTCCGGGGGGAGGGGATAAGGCGATACAGATCATTCTGGTGGGGGACATTGCGACCAAAGATGAGTTTGAGCGGATCAAGAACATCACCCGCAATGACGTGATCGCGGCCTGGAGGATGAACCCGGCGCTGGCGGGGTGCATGCCGGAGAACGCGGCGGGATTTGGGGATGTTGAGAAGATGGATCGGGTGTACACCAACAACGAGATACGGCCGATCAGGCAATTGTTTTTGCAGGTGAATGGGTGGTTGCGGATTGATCGCTGGATTGGGTGGTTGCAAGCTAACTGATCGTTAAATTTATGTGTTTTTTTTGTGTTAGCTACATCGCGCTTGTTCAGTAGGACTACTCATGACTATGGAAGAATTAAGACGTGATAATTAGGTTATTTATGTCGAATAGGTATAGCGGACTGTTATATTTCACAGTATCAGTGGGACTTAAGTGAACGTACCCTGTCGTTGAAAGGTGCTGTTATTATTCATTTGTGTGAGGTGTTCCATGAGCGCTGCTAAAGGAAGTACTACTGATACGGTTTCCGATGAAAAAGTTGAAGAAATGTTTAAGGCTGTTGGCGTGGGTAATGAATGTACGGTTTATTATGTCGAAAATAATGTTTACTCAAACGTGACTGGTACGTTGGAAAGTTATGATATTAAGGCCAGAACGTGTACGGTAAAGGTTTCAGGCGTAGATAAAGTTTTTAATATGAATGTGATGACCGCTTTTGGCAAAAATATAGAGCACGAAGATAAAAAAAAGAAATTTCGCGATTATTTATCTGAATTAAATTAAGAGTTAAACGATCTCAATAGTTGGTGTTTGTTTGCCGTGGTGATCGTTGAATAAATGTCCGATGCTTGCATCGGACATCCCTTTTGAATTTCAGCAGAGGCTCGATAACAGGTATTGGGGGCCGGCCAACCTCAGTTACTGCGGATGCTGACCACCTGGCTGTATCGCCAGGAGCAGGTCGTTAAGGATCGCCCTGGCCATTTCGCTCAGGTAGTGCGAGGCAAATATGAATTTCTCTGCCCTCGGGTCCATGGCCGCTTCAAGCGCGAGCATTTCAGCGGAGTCAAGCAAATGGGCTGCGTGTTCAACGGCTTCGTAAAGCGGAACCCCGGCGTTTACACGAAACAGCTTCAAATGGCTTTTGTTCTCCCCGCAGTCTGCGAAGGTTTGAAAGCCAATGGTTGTCGCTTGAGGATGGGGTGCTCATTGCTGACCTCCCACACGATAGGTGGAGGTATTGGTACGGACGGCGCTACGGTAATCAAGCATGGTGTGAAACCCCTCTGATGACCAACTGAGACGTCCACACATCGTTTCCAGGCGATGGGTGGCAGCCGTGCGCAGGCTGGGTGCCTCAGTAACAGAAATCTTTGAGCCCAGGTTTTTGAAGTACTCCGTCAACATTCATGAGCACTACAACCGGGTGTATCAGGCAAACGTGACTCGGCTCGGTGGGTTGTCGCCGAATGAAGCTAAACAGATTGTCCGTTTCTATCAATTGGCTGACAGCGTGAGATTAGATGTCACCATCGGCGGATCCCTTTTCGAAGGGACTACAGATCCAGATAGTTTCTGCGAGGCAGCAGATCTGTTGGCGGCTGCGATGAAAATCGGCCGTGAGCTGACCGATGAGGCAACCAAAAAGAAGTGAAGCTTGTGGAAATGCGGACTGTGATTTTTTGAACGTGGACGCTTTGTGGACGTTTTCCCAAAAAATGCAGTATGGATTTTCGGAGTTTTCCAAACCCCAGAAACCACAAAGCCCCGCATTGCGGGGCTTTTAGATATGGTGCCGGCACCAGACGAACGGTATGTTTCGGCGGGGCTAGGATTTTCGGGCATCTGGAGTTCGTTGGAAAATTCGGCATACCCCAACAAGTAACTATAAATAAATCAGCTAGTTATGGCGTTCGGTGGAATCGAACTCGGGATTCTTGATATGTCAGCACGTTGTCGGTCTGCAAGTAATTCAGAGCCGCATACGGATGGTAATCCTTCGAACGTTGTCGATCATCCCCTCCGTAGAGAATAGGCAGGAATCCGCCAAAAGCTGCCGTGGCGACAGGCAGCAGACGGTCAGAAGTGGACGCCTGGATGCCCCCGACCTTTGCATCGTCTTGGAAGAGATCACATTGGCCAACCCAAAACGCACCTTGAGCAAACGCGGCTAGGCGCGTTCACGCCGTTATAGTCGACTCTATTGCCGACCGTACTTCCCGGAGCCTTTTCCCAGTGTCTGACATGCCGACCAACTTCGCTTACACAAAACGCTTCAACGCCGTACTCGCCTACATTGATGCCAATCTCGAAGGTGACCTGTCGGTGAAGACGTTGAGCCATGTGGCGAACTTTTCGGCGTTTCACTTCCATCGGCAATTCACCGCGTTCGTAGGAGTGCCTGTCTCGCGTTATGTGCAACTGATGCGGCTACGACGCGCGGCACATCGCCTGGCCTCCCTCGCTGATCACTCGGTACTGGACGCCGCACTCGGTGCCGGCTTTGAAAGTCCCGAGGCATTTTGCAGGGCGTTCAGGCGGGCGTTCGGTATGACGCCGAGTGCGTTCGGGAAGGAACCGAACTGGCAGGTCTGGAGTACGGTATTCGCAATCCCTCACTTTTCCAGGACTATCATCATGCAAGTACGAATCGTGGAATTCCCTGAAGTCAGGGTAGCAACGCTTGAGCACTGCGGACCCGCCGGGCTCGTCAATGAGAGCGTATGCAAGTTCATCGAGTGGCGTATGCAGAGCGGACAGTCGCCGGTGGCATCGAGTCGCACCTTTGGCATTCCCTATGGCAACCCCGATACGACACCTCCACAAGAATTCCGCTTCGCAATCTGCGGCGAGATTCACGAGGCCGTGGCGTCGAATGAGTTCGGTGTGCACGAGATCGTCATTCCTGGCGGTCGCTGCGTCGTGGTGCGACACGCGGGGTCACCGGATCACATCGGCGAAACGATCTATCCGATTTACCGCGATTGGCTTCCGGCCAGTGGAGAGGAACTCCGTGACCAGCCGTTGTTCTTTCATTACCTGAGCGCCTATCCCGAGACACCGCAGGATCAATGGCAAACTGATGTGTATGTTCCGCTGCAATAGCGGAGCAAGCAGCTTTCGACCCTGACGGACGTTGACGAGTGTCCGCGCAGCAATGTGACAGGTTCTAGGGGGAGTTTCCAAACCCCAGAAACAACAAAGCCCTCGTATTTCTACGAGGGCTTTGTTTTGTATGGTGCCGGCACCAGGAGTCGAACCCGGGACCTACTGATTACAAGTCAGTTGCTCTACCAACTGAGCTATACCGGCGTGTTAGGGCGACGATTATAGCGATTGGCAAGGTTCTGTAAACCCCTGAATTCTGACTATTTTTGCAGAACCCGCGCTTTTTTCACGCTCGCCCCTTTTTTCGGCTAGCAAGTGTAGGATTCTTCCCTGGTCGCTGAATGGCCTACCCCTGCGAAATTTTATCCAAACCAAAGGAAGCCCCACGTGAAACGGACTCTCTCTCTGTCCCTCATCCTTCTCACCGTCGCACTCGGCGCGTGTTCCTCCAATAAGCCAGCCAACGATCCCGCGCTGGTGGGCACATGGAAGGGCCTGCGCACCGAGACCGGTAAGTGCCAGTTCCTATCGTGGACCAATAACCTCAAGCCCGACGGTCGCTTTGTGATCACCTTCTACCGCGATGCGCAGCAGACCCAGGTGATTCAGACCGAGCAGGGTTCGTGGTCGGCGGCCAATGGCAAGAATGAATTGCGCACCGACGGCGTGCGTTCGCCGGATGTGTACACCTATAAGCTGCTGGATGCAGACACGGTGCATTACGTGAGCGTGGCATCGGACCCGACCAGCGATTGCCAGGATGATTACGCGTTCACCGAGCGACGCGTGCGCTAATCCGTCAAACGCCGTTCCAAAACCGGGCGCTCGGGCGCCCGGTTGGCGCAATCCTCAACTGCCTTCCGCGCAGTTGTCCGCAAACTTCTTGTAGTCCAGTACCTGTTTTTGCCCATGGGAATCCAGGTAGGTCATCCGCGCGTTGACGATCCCGCATGAATTTCCTGTGTCTTCGACGGTGGCCAGCACACGCTGGATATCCGGCTTGGGCTGCGCGTCGGCATGGGCATTAACGGCAAGTGCCAGCAGGCTGACGGCGATCAAGGTGTTCCAGTTCATGGTGAGTATCCTCCGGGTTCAACAAGTGGGTGTGGGCTAATTGAGCACCCTGGAGGTATCCGTTCTGTGTCGTGCGGCGCGGGTTTTGCTTCGTTGTGTAGCGAGGCGGTGACTGCATACACAGCGATACACGGGCCGTGGCTTTGCGGGGAATTTTGAATCGACCGCTCAGCGGTAATCACCTTGAAAGCAGATACGGTTTACGTATTCTGTCGCGCGATATAAACCGTCATATTTATTGCGAATCGTTGTAGTCAAATTTTTGAGTGACTGCGCTGCGATCGAATTTTTGTTGGAACACGTGTCAGATTTGTGTCGTTTCTGCCCAACCAGACAATGTTTTTCGTGAAAAAATAACGCATGTCTATGTTCTTACAGGGAATGGTTTTTTTCTCGAATAAACGTCATGAAAATGGCGTCATGCCGTTCGTCGGATTGCTTTGGGCTTTGAGTATCAAAATACTGACACCACTAATGTGGTATCACAAAATGCGCGCGACTTCACATAACTAGAAAAGTTCAAGGTCAGCACAGCGCTGGCCTTTTTATCGCCTTTAAAGCGCAGATCAGGGTGGGGGAGGGGCAGAACGTGAGTCGAGCAGATGACATTTCAAGACTATTCAACAAGCTGGGCGTCAGCCCCAGCGGCTACCGGGAGATCGACTTCGTCCACGAGTACATCGAGGACGCAATAGAGGTCCTGGAAACGCCTGCCGTTGCTATCGACTTGCCTGTGCTCGTTCAAACGCCTACCCGGCCTGTGGTTGCCACTGTCATTGACGAAGCCCCGTCGGCGCCGTTGTTACGCTTGCTGGAAGAACTGAACCACGGTGAAGCCGACCACCTGCACCCGCCCGAAGTGGTAGAGGGGCCTCAAGGTGAGGTGTACTCGGAGCCGACCACGCCGAAAGTCGTGGTGGTGGTCTCGATCAAAGGCGGCGTCGGTCGCAGCACCCTCACTGCGGCGCTTGCCAGTGGCTTGCAGCGCCAGGGCCGCCCGGCGCTGGCCCTGGACCTAGACCCGCAAAACGCATTACGTCATCACCTGTGCCTGGGCCTTGATATTCCCGGCATCGGTGCCACAAGCCTGCTGAATGAAGGCTGGGGCAACCTGCCCGAGCGCGGCTTTGCCGGTTGCCGGCTGGTAGCGTTCGGCAGCACCGACCATGAGCAGCAAAAGAGTTTGAATCGCTGGTTGGGCCAGGATGCCGAGTGGCTGGGCAAGCGCTTGGGCGGGCTTCAATTGAACGGCCAGGACACGGTGGTCATCGATGTCCCGGCCGGCAACACGCCGTATTTGAGCCAGGCGATGTCGGTTGCCGACGCCGTGTTGGTCGTGGTGCAGCCGGACGTGGCTTCGTTCGGCGCCCTGGCGCAGATGGACGCGATGCTCGCGCCGTACCTTGAGCGTGAAAAACCGCCACAACGCTTCTACGTGATCAACCAGTTGGACGCTGCCCACCGCTTCAGCCTGGACATGGCCGAGGTGTTCAAGACGCGCCTGGGCAGTGCCTTGCTGGGCACGGTGCATCGTGACCTTTCGTTCAGCGAAGCCCAAGCCTATGGGCGTGACCCCCTCGACCCTACCGTCAACAGTATCGGCTGCCAGGACGTCCTCGCCCTGTGCCGCGCGTTGCTTGAACGCCTCGACTCGGACCTTCCATGAACGACAATACGTCCTCCACGCCCTTCGTCGAGGGGCGCGTAGAACGGCGCCTGAACGGCGCCATCGCGCGCTTCAATCGCTGGCCTGCAGTGCTGCGCATGTTGCTGGTGGTGGGCAGTTGCGTGCTCGGTGGCTTGCTGTTGCTGGCGATTATCTGCGCGCCACTGGACCTCGTGACTCAATGCCTGTTTGCCGCGGTGTGCTTCGTGGCGGTGCTGGTGCTGCGCAAGATTCCGGGGCGCCTGGCGATTCTCGCGCTGGTGGTGTTGTCGCTGGTGGCGTCGTTGCGCTACATGTTCTGGCGCCTCACCTCCACCCTCGGCTTTGAAACTTGGGTCGACATGTTCTTCGGCTACGGCCTGGTCGCGGCCGAGTTCTACGCCATGATCGTGCTGATCTTCGGCTACGTGCAGACCGCCTGGCCGCTGCGCCGCACGCCGGTGTGGTTGAAGACCGAGCCAGAAGAATGGCCAACGGTCGATGTGTTCATCCCCACCTATAACGAAGCCCTGAGCATCGTTAAGCTGACCATCTTCGCCGCCCAGGCGATGGACTGGCCCAAGGACAAGCTGCGCGTCCACGTGCTGGACGACGGCCGCCGCGATGACTTCCGCGACTTCTGCCGCAAGATCGGTGTGAACTACATCCGCCGCGACAACAACTTCCACGCCAAGGCCGGTAACCTCAACGAAGCGTTGAAGGTCACCGATGGCGAATACATCGCCCTGTTCGACGCCGACCACGTGCCAACGCGCTCCTTCCTGCAAGTGAGCCTGGGCTGGTTCCTCAAGGATCCGAAGCTGGCGATGTTGCAAACGCCGCACTTTTTCTTCTCGCCGGACCCGTTCGAAAAGAACCTCGACACCTTCCGTGCCGTCCCCAACGAAGGCGAGCTGTTCTACGGCCTGGTGCAGGACGGCAACGACCTGTGGAACGCCACCTTCTTCTGCGGCTCCTGCGCAGTGATTCGCCGTGAGCCGCTGCTGGAAATCGGCGGCGTAGCCGTCGAAACCGTGACTGAAGACGCCCACACCGCGCTCAAGCTCAACCGCCTGGGCTACAACACCGCTTACCTGGCGATCCCGCAAGCTGCGGGCCTAGCCACCGAAAGCCTGTCGCGCCACATCAACCAGCGGATTCGCTGGGCACGGGGCATGGCGCAGATTTTCCGCACCGACAACCCGCTGCTGGGCAAAGGCCTCAAGTGGGGCCAGCGCATTTGCTACGCCAACGCCATGCTTCACTTTTTCTATGGTTTGCCGCGCTTGGTGTTCCTCACCGCGCCGCTGGCCTACCTGGTGTTCGGCGCCGAGATTTTCCACGCGTCGGCATTGATGATCGTCGCCTACGTGCTGCCGCACTTGGTGCATTCCAGTCTGACCAACTCGCGGATCCAGGGGCGTTTTCGCCACTCGTTCTGGAACGAGGTGTACGAGACCGTACTCGCCTGGTACATCCTGCCGCCGGTGCTGGTGGCGCTGGTCAATCCCAAGGCTGGTGGCTTCAACGTCACCGACAAGGGCGGCATCATCGACAAGCAATTCTTCGACTGGAAGCTGGCGCGCCCGTACCTGGTGCTGTTGCTGGTGAACCTGGTCGGTATCGGTTTCGGCGTGCACCAGTTGATCTGGGGCGATGAGTCCACCGCCGTGACCGTGGTGATCAACCTGACCTGGACCCTCTATAACCTGATCATCACCAGCGCCGCCGTGGCCGTGGCGTCCGAGACACGCCAGGTGCGTTCCGAGCCGCGCGTGAGTGCGAAACTGCCGGTCAGCGTAATCTGCGCCGATGGCCGGTTACTCGCCGGTATCACCCAGGACTTCTCCCAGAACGGCTTTGGCCTGATCCTCAATGATGGACACTCCATCGGCCAGGGCGAACGGGTGCAATTGGTGCTGTCGCGAAATGGCCAGGACAGTCTGTTCCAGGCGCGGGTCGCGTTCAGTAAAGGTTCGCAGATCGGGGCGCAATTTGAATCGCTGTCGCTGCGCGAGCAAAGCGAGCTGGTACGCCTGACGTTTTCCCGTGCCGACACCTGGGCCGCCAGTTGGGGCGCCGGCCAGCCCGACACGCCGCTGGCGGCCCTGCGTGAAGTCGGTGGCATTGGCATTGGCGGCTTGTTCACCCTGTGCCGCGCCACCCTGCATGAATTGCGAATGGCCCTGCGACGCACCCCCTCACAACCGCTCGACACGTTGATGGACAAGCCATGACTTCCACTTTGTTTTTTGCGCGCACGCGTATGCGCGCGGCACTCACGTTGATGATTGCCTCGCTGCTGGGCCTGAGCTCGCTGGTACAGGCTGCCGAAAGCGCTTACAGCCTGACGCTCAAGCAGTTGGGCCGTCGCGACACCATGAACCTGCAGGGTGTGGAGTCGTCCGACAGCGTCAACTTCGACATCCGCGCCGACCAGGTGGTAACCGGCGCGCAAGTGCTGCTCAACTACAGCTACTCGCCGGCGTTGCTGGCTGACCTGTCGCAGATCAACGTGCTGGTCAACGATGAAGTGGCGGCCAGTATCCCGCTGACCAAAGAGGGCGCGGGCACTGCGCAACAGACGCTGGTGCAGATCCCGCCGCACCTGATCACCGAATTCAACCGCCTGCGCGTGCAGTTCATCGGTCACTACAGCATGTCCTGCGAAGACCCGTTGCATAGCAGCCTGTGGGCAAAAATCAGCAACAGCAGCGAGCTGAAACTGCAGGTGTCGCAGATCCAGTTGAAGAACGACCTGTCGGTGTTGCCGCTGCCGTTTTTCGACAAGCGCGATGCGCGCCAGCTCAGTCTGCCATTCGTGTTTGCCACCGCCCCGGACAACGCCACGCTGGAAGCGGCGGCCACCTTGTCGTCGTGGTTCGGCGCGCTGGCCAGCTACCGTGGCGCGACGTTCCCCACCACCTACGGCTCGATCCCGGCCAAGGGCAATGCCATTGTGCTGGTGCTGAGCCCGAGTGCGGTCGACGTCAACGGTGTCCAGGTTGCACAGGCCACCGGGCCGACCCTGAACCTCATCGCCAACCCCAACGATCCGCAGGGCAAACTGCTGATCGTGTCGGGCCGCGACGGTGCCGAGCTCAAGCGTGCCGCCACCGCCGTGGCGCTGGGCAACCCGGTGCTGGCTGGCAGCAGCGTGGTGATCGACAAGCTCGAAAGCCTGGCGCCGCGTCGCCCCTACGACGCGCCGAACTGGGTGCCGAGTGATCGCCCGGTACGCCTCGGTGAACTGGTCGAGCTGAAAAAGCTCAGCGTCGCGGGCTACAACCCGGGCGCCATCAACGTCGACTTCCGCCTGCCGCCCGACTTGTTCAACTGGCGTGAAGAAGGCGTGCCGCTGCACCTCAAATACCGCTACACACCGCAGCAGGTGTCGACAAACTCGTCGTTGCTGGTGGGTATGGATGACCTGTTCATGAAGTCCATGCCGTTGCCGTCGATCACCAGCCTGGCGGACGGCAAGACTTTGCTGAGCATGCTGCAGACAGACAACACGCTGCCGCGCGAAGCCACTGTGCTGCTGCCGATCAGCTCGGCGTCACCGATGTCCAAGCTGCAACTGCGCTTCATGTACGACTACATAAAAGAAGGCGAATGCCGCGACATCATCGTCGATAACATGCGCGGCACCATCGACCCGGATTCGAGCCTGGACATCAGCGGGTACCAGCACTTCATCGCCATGCCTAACCTGGGTGTGTTCAACGATGCCGGCTTCCCGTTCACGCGCCTGGCGGACCTCTCCGAGTCGGCCGTGGTCTTGCCGGACACCTTCGGCACAGAAGAGCTGAGCGCCTACCTCACCATCCTCGGTCGCTTTGGCGAGTCCACCGGCTACCCGGCCACTGCGGTCAAGGTGGTGCAGGCCAAGGACGTGCAAAGCGTGGCCGACAAAGACTTGCTGGTGATTGCCACCGGTGCTGACCAGCCGTTGTTCAAGCAGTGGCAGCAGTACTTGCCGGCCAACATTGACGGGGCGCAGCAGCACTTCAAATTGTCCGACCTGCCGCGCTACGTGAGCAACTGGGTCAGCCCTGACGACGAGGCCAACAAGCACGCCGCCAACGCCGCGATCAGTCTCAACAGCTTGAGCACCAGCACCTGGTTTGCCGGCTTCGAGTCGCCGCTCAAGGCGGGTCGCAGTGTGGTGTTGATTTCCAGCACCAAGCCCGAAGGCCTGCAGGCCGCGACGGCCGTATTGATCGGCGGTGACCAGTTCAAGGACACCATCCAGGGCAGCCTCGCGGTGGTGCAAGGTACGCAGGTCAGTTCACTGGTGGCCGACCAGCAGTATTACGTTGGCAAGCTGGGGCTTTTCAAGCAGGTGCAATGGCGCCTGTCGCAGAACCTGGGCTGGATGCTGCTGTTCACCTTCCTGGGCCTGGCGATCGTGAGCTCCCTGGTCTACCTGTCCCTGCGGGCACGTGCAAAACGGCGGTTGGCATGATGCGTAAAGCCGGTTGGGTGGCGTTGGGCCTCGCGCTCTTCGCCGGCGCGGCCCAGGCGCAGACGTGCGACGCGCAGTGGCCGTTGTGGCAGAACTACGCGACGCGCTTTGTGCAGGATGACGGGCGGGTGTTGAACTCGTCGCTGAACCCCAGCGAAAGCAATTCCGAAGGCCAGTCCTATGCGATGTTCTTTGCCCTGGTGGGCAACGACCGTGCGCGTTTTGACAAGCTCTGGACCTGGACCAAGGCCAACATGGCCGGCAACGACATCACCCGCAACCTGCCAGGCTGGCTGTGGGGCAAGAAGAAGACTGGCGAGTGGGGCGTGATCGACGCCAACTCTGCCAGCGACGCTGACCTGTGGGTGGCCTACGCGCTGCTGGAAGCGGCGCGGGTGTGGAATGTGCCGCAGTACCGCGCCGATGCGCAGCGGGTGTTGGCCAATGTCGAAAAGACGTTGATCGTGCGCGTACCGGGCCTGGGCAAGATGCTGTTGCCGGGGCCGGTAGGTTACAGCTACCCAGACGGGTTGTGGCGTTTCAACCCCAGCTACCAAGTGCTGGCGCAGTTGCGACGCTTCCACAAGGAACGTCCCGACGGTGGCTGGAACGACGTGGCCGAGAGCAATGCCAAGATGCTCGCCGACCCCAAGAGCAACCCCCACGGTATCGCCGCCAACTGGGTCGGCTACCGCGCTACCGGCGCGAATACCGGCGTGTTTGTGGTCGACCCGTATTCCGATGACCTCGGCAGCTACGACGCCATCCGCACTTACCTGTGGGCCGGCATGACCGCCAAGGCTGATCCGCTGGCGGCGCCGATGCTCAAGGCGTTGGCTGGCTTTTCCCGTGCGACGGCGGCGTCTCCCAGTGGCTTTCCGCCGGAGAAGATCCACGTGCTCAGCGGTGCTGCCGAAAACAACAACGGCTTTTCGCCGCTGGGCTTCTCGGCCTCGGCCCTGGTGTTCTTCCAGGCGCGTGGCGAAACGGCCCTGATGCAACTGCAGAAAAACAAGCTGGACGACGTGCTGGGCAAAGCCATGGCCCCGTCGGCGCCCGATAGCGCGCAGCCGGTGTATTACGACTACATGCTCAGCCTGTTCAGCCAAGGCTTTACCGATCAAAAGTACCGCTTCGAACAGGACGGTACGGTCAAATTATTCTGGGAGGGCGCATGCGCCGTCACACGCTAGCCCTCGCGATAGTGGCTGCCCTGGTGTCCAGCGCCAGCCTCGCCGCGACCACTGACCCCCAAGCCTTGCTGATCGAACAGGGTTACTACTGGCAGTCGAAGAAAAACCCGGAACGGGCCACCGAGTCCTGGCAGAAGCTGCTGGGCCTGAGCCCTGAGCAGCCGGACGCGCTGTACGGCCTGGGTCTGATCCAGGTGCAAAAGCAGCAGCCGGATGAGGCGCAAAAGTACCTGGCCCGCCTGCGCGCGATTTCGCCGCTACCACGCCAGGCGTTGCAGCTTGAGCAGGACATCCTGGTCAACGTACCCGCCAATGCCACGTTGCTGGAGCAGGCCCGTGAGCTGGGCGAACCGGTGGAAGAGCGCGAACAGGCTGTCGCGCTGTACCGCCAGATTTTCCAGGATCGCCAGCCTCAAGGCTTGATCGCCCGTGAGTATTACAACGCCCTGGCCTTCACCCCCAAGGGCACTGCCGAAGGTATCGCCGGCTTGCAACGAGTGACGCGTGAGCGGCCGGATGACGCGATTGCCGCGTTGTTCCTGGCTCGGCACCTGGCGCGCAACCCCGGCACCCGTGTCGAAGGGATCCGCGCCATGGCACGCCTGGCGCCCAACAACGAAGTCGGCGGCGCCGCTGACGAAGGCTGGCGCTTTGCGTTGGTCTGGCTCGGCGCGCCCAACCGTGACCAAGTGCCGTTGTTCCAGGAATTCCTTGCCAAGCACCCGGACGACAGCGAGATCCGTGAGCTGATGAACAAGGGCATCGCCCAGGGCAAAGGGGACGGTGGCTGGCAGCGTGATCCGAAGCTGGTCAAGGCATTCAAGGCCCTCGACGCGGGTGACCTGAAAACCGCCGAGCCATTGCTGGCGGCGCGCCTGGCGGAAAAATCAAACGATGTCGATGCCCTCGGCGGTATGGGCGTGTTGCGCCAACAGCAGCAGCGCTTCAGCGAAGCGGAAAATTACCTGGCCCAGGCCACCCGCTTGCCTGGCGGTGCGGCCTGGCAAAAAGCCCTGAATGACGTGCGTTACTGGAGCCTGCTCAAACAGGCCAGGGACGCGCAGAATGCCGGCCGCAGCAGCCAGGCCCGCGACCTCGCCGCGCAGGCCGAGCGCCTGAACCCGAGCCGGGCGGATGCCACCGTGGCCCTCGCTGGTTTCCAGGCCCAGGACAATCAACTCGACGCCTCCGAAGCCAGCTACCGCAAAGTGCTGGCGCGCAACCCAGGCGATGCGGACGCGTTGAATGGCCTGATCGGCGTACTGTCGCAGTCCGGTCGTCCGGAAGAAGCCTTGAAGCTGATCGACTCGGTGTCCGCAGCGGACCGCGCCAAGCTGTCCTCCAACGTGAAAATCAAGGCCCTGCGAGCGACCCAGTTGGGCAAGGTCGCCGATCAGCGTGGCGACTTGAAGGCCGCGCAAGCCGCGTACCAACAGGCGCTCGACGCCGACCCGGAAAACCCTTGGACGCGTTTCGCCCTGGCACGGGTTTACTTGCGCGACGGGCAGATTCGCAATGCCCGCGCCTTGCTTGACGGCCTGCTCAAAAGCCAGCCCAACCAACCGGACGCGCTGTACACCAGTACCTTGCTGTCGGTTGAACTGGACGAGTGGAAAGCCGCCGATGCAACACTGTCGCGCATTCCTGCCGGCCAGCGCACCGCTGATATGAATGAGTTGGCGAGTGACATCGCTCTGCACAAGCAGACCGAAATCGCGATCGAAAGCGCTCGCCGTGGCCAGCGCCCGGAAGCCCTGGCCTTGCTGGGACGCAGCGCGACGCTGGCAGGTAAAAAGCCCGAGCGTCTGGCGGTGTTGGCATCTGCCTACGTGGACGTTGGCGCGCCGGAAGAGGGCTTGCAGATTATGCAAGGTGTGCTGGACAGCACGCCTGATCCGACTGCCGACCAGAGGCTGCTCTACGCGGGTGTACTGCTCAAGGCCAACCACTACACCGAGGCCGGCGACATCCTGCGCGGCATGCAGGGCCAGCCGCTGAGTGATGCCGGGCGTCAACGCTACGAAGACCTGATCTTCCAGTATCGGGTCAAGCAAGCCGATGCGTTGCGCGAGAAGAACGACCTGGTGGCAGCCTACGACATGCTCTCGCCGGCACTGGTGCAGCGGCCCCATGACACCTCGGCCATTGCCGTACTGGCGCGTATGTATGCCGACGGCGGCGACGGCAAGAAAGCCATGGCGCTTTACGAACCGCTCGTGCAGCAGAACCCCAATAACGCGCGCCTGCAACTGGGCCTGGCCGGTATCGCCTTGAAGGGCGGTAACCGTAGCCTGGCCGAGTCGGCCACCGACAAGGCGCTGCGGCTCGACCCGACCAGTGCCGAGACGCTGACGACGGCGGGGCAGATCTACCAGGGCCTGGGCCGCAATGCCGAAGCAGCGGAGTTGTTGCGTCGCGCCCTGGCGATTGAAAACACCCAGCGGACCCAGGCGCGTTCGGCCCTGGCGGACGCGCAAGGCGTGGCGTACAACCCATTTGTTGGCCTGCCGGGTCAGCGCCGCCAGATCACCGACCTGGCCGTTGACCGTGGCGCGGTGCCTCCGCCGATCGACGCGCCGGCCAACGTCATGCCCGCGCCGGTAACGACGCCTGGAAATACGGTAACCGCTGCCGGCTTTGCCCCTTCGAACAAACTGAGCGACCCGTTCGTGCCGCCTACGCGCATCGCCGCGTTGGACAACCCGACCCTGAGCCCGGCGCGCCGTGCCCTCGACGGTCTGCTGCGTGATCGTAGCCCGTACCTGGTGCAAGGCTTGAGCGTGCGCAGAAACAACGGTGAAAGTGGCTTGAGCAAAATCACCGATGTGGAAACACCCTTCGAGGCGCGTATGCCGGTGGGTGACTACAACGTGGCGTTGCGTGCGACGCCGGTGAGTTTGAGTTCCGGGACGGTCAAGGCCATCTCTGCGGCGCGCTTTGGCGCTGGTGCAGGTGAGGATGGCGCCAAGAGAGAAAACGGTGTCGGCCTGGCGGTCGCGGTCGAAGACCCGGCGCAAGGCGTCAAGGCCGACATCGGCGTCAGCCCGGTGGGCTTCACCTACAACACCGTGGTCGGTGGCGTGAGTGTGAATCGACCGTTCACCGAAGGTGGCAACCTGCGTTATGGCGTGAATGTTTCGCGGCGGCCGGTCACTGACAGCGTGACCTCGTTTGCTGGTTCGAAAGCACGGATCACTACCGCCGATGGCGAGGTCATCGAGAAGAAGTGGGGCGGTGTCACTGCCAACGGCGGGCGTGCAGAACTGAGCTACGACAATCAGGAAATGGGTGCCTACGGGTATGCGTCGTTACATCAATTGCTCGGCAATCACGTCGAAGACAATACGCGCATGGAACTGGGCAGTGGCGTCTACTGGTACCTGCGCAATACCCCAACCGACACCCTCACACTGGGCATCAGCGGCATGGCCATGGGTTTCAAGGACAACCAGGGTAACTACACCTACGGCAATGGCGGCTACTTCAGCCCGCAGCGCTTCTTCTCCCTGGCTGTTCCAGTGCGTTGGGCGCAGAGTTTCGATCGCTTCAGCTACGAGTTGAAAAGCTCGGTGGGCGTGCAGCATATCGCGCAAGATGGCGCCGATTATTTCCCGACGGAAAAAGACCTGCAGGAAGCGTTTGAAAACCCGAAATACAAAAGCAGCAGCAAGACCGGCATCGGCTACAGCCTCAACGCAGCCGCCGAATACCGTCTTACCTCACGCTTCTACCTGGGTGGCGAAGTCGGCGTCGACAACGCCCAGGATTATCGCCAGTACGTCGGCAACGCCTACCTGCGCTACCTGTTTGAAGACCTGAGCGGGCCTATGCCCTTGCCGGTCAGCCCTTACCGTTCCCCTTATTCGAATTGATTGATAGGAGTCATCCATGCCTGTTTCTGCAATTGCCGGCCTGACCCTGCTGGTACTCGGTGAAAGCCACTTGAGCTTCCCGGACCATTTGCTGGACCCGCTGCAAGCCAACCTCACCGCCCAAGGCGCCAAGGTGCACACCATCGGTGCCTGCGGCGCCGGTGCAGCCGACTGGGTCGTGCCAAAGAAAGTCGATTGTGGTGCCGAGCAGTTGCCGGGTGGCAAACCTCAGGTGTTCGGCAAAAACGCCATGAGCACCACGCCGGTCAAGGACCTGATCGCCAAGGACAAGCCGGACCTCGTGGTGATCATCATCGGCGACACCATGGCCTCCTACCCGGACCCGCAGTTCCCAAAAGTCTGGGCGTGGAAGAGTGTGACCTCACTGACCAAGGCTGTCAGCGAAACCGGCACCAAATGCGTATGGGTAGGCCCGGCCTGGGGCAAGGTCGGCAGCATGTACAAGAAGGATGACGCGCGCACCAAGTTGATGTCGTCGTTCCTGGCAACCAATGTGGCGCCATGCACTTACATCGACTCGCTGACCTTCTCCAAACCGGGCGAGTGGATCACCACTGACGGCCAGCATTTCACCATCGACGGCTACCAGAAGTGGGCCAAGGCCATCGGCGGCGCGCTGTCGGCATTGCCGGCGGATGCCGTGAAAGGAGCCAAGTGATGAAGCGCATCACTCTGGGCCTGGCGACCTTGCTCGCCAGTGTCAGCGCCTACAGCGCCGACATTCCGCTGTACCCCACCGGGCCGGAAAAAGACTCGGCGTTCCTGCGGTTTGCCAATGGCACCGCCAGCGAATTGAAACTGGTCGCCGACGGTTCCAAGGCCAGCCTGGTATTGGCGGGCGACAAGCTGGTTTCCGACTACCTGCCGGTATCGGGCGGCAGTGCTCCTATCAAGGGTGTGTTGAGCCAGGGCGACAAGACGGCTGACCTGACCGTCACCGTGGCCCCGGGCGAGTTTGCCACGGTGGTCGCGGTGTCGGATGCCAAAGGCGGCATTCGCCAAGTGGTGATCCATGAGCAACCGGATGATTTCAATGCACTGAAAGCCTCCCTGGCGTTCATCAACGCCGACGCCGCGTGCGCCGACGCCAGCCTGGAAGCTGTGGCACAGAAGGCCGAGCTGTTCAAAAAGGTTGTTGAAGGTTCGGTGCAGCGCCGCATGATCAACCCGGTGGAACTGTCGGTGCAGCTCAAGTGCGCGGGGGCGCCGGTTGGCCAGCCGCTGACGTTCAGCCTCAAGGCCGGCGAACGCTACAGCGTGTTGGCGCTGCCATCCGCCACGGGCTCACGGTTGTTGTTCGCGCCTGATTCGCTCGCTAACTGATCGGGCCCGAACCACCATGGTCTTTGCCTCACTCGAATTCCTCACGCTGTTCCTGCCGGCCTTCCTGTTGATCTACGCCCTGGCTCGTCCGAGCTGGCGCAACGTCATCCTGTTGATCGGCAGCTGGTTGTTCTACGGCTGGTTGAGCCCGTTGTTCCTGTTCCTGCACATGGTGTTGACCGTGGTGGCATGGGTCGGCGGCTTGCTGGTGGACCGCTCCCGTGAGGACGGCAAAGGCCGGGTGCGCCTGTTGATCGCGTTGATCGTGTTCAACACGGCGGTGCTGTGTTGGTACAAGTACGCCAACATCGTCGCTGGCACTGTGAGCGAGGTGATCACTTGGTACGGTGCGATGCCGCTGGATTGGCAGCGCGTGGCCTTGCCGGCCGGCTTGTCGTTCATCGTGCTGCAGGCGATTTCCTACCTGGTGGATGTGCACCGGCACACGGTGCCGGTGGAGCGCAGCTTCATCAACTACGCCACCTATATCTCGATGTTCGGGCACTCGATTGCCGGTCCGATCATCCGTTACGACTGGGTTCGCCGCGAGCTGAACCAGCGTTATTTCAACTGGACGAATTTTTCCCTGGGCGCGCGGCGCTTCATGATCGGCATGGGCATGAAAGTGCTGGTGGCCGACACCCTGTCGCCGCTGGTGGACATTGCCTTTCACCTGGAGAACCCAAGCTTGGTGGACGCCTGGATCGGTTGCCTGGCGTATTCGCTGCAACTGTTCTTCGACTTCGCCGGCTACAGCGCCATGGCCATCGGCCTGGGCCTGATGCTGGGCTTCCACTTCCCGGAAAACTTCAACCGGCCCTATCTGGCCAGCAGCATCCAGGACTTCTGGCGGCGCTGGCATTTGTCGTTGTCCAGCTGGTTGCGCGACTACCTGTACATCGCCCTGGGTGGTAACCGCGATGGCGTGTGGCGCACCTATCGCAACCTGTTCCTGACCATGGCGATCGCCGGCCTGTGGCACGGCGGCGACAGTTGGAACTACCTGCTGTGGGGTTCGGCTCACGGCGTGGCGTTGTGCGTCGACCGTGCGTGGTCGCGTTCGAGCTTGCCGAGCATTCCGCCGGTGCTGTCGCACATCCTCACCTTGCTGTTTGTGTGCCTGGCCTGGACCCTGTTCCGCGCGCCGGACTTCCACTCGGCGCTGACCCTGTACGCCGGCCAGTTCGGTATGCATGGCATGGGCCTGGGTGACGCGATTGCCGTGGCCATGCGCCCGGCCCACGGCATGGCGGCCTTGTTGGGCCTGGTGTGCATCATTGCGCCGATCTGGCAGGTGCGTTGCGAACAGCGTTTCGGCACCCAGCCGTGGTTTGTCGTGGCGGCTTCACTGTGGCCGGTGGCGGGGTTTGTGTTGTCGTTTGCGTTGATTGCCAGCCGCGACGCCGTGCCGTTTCTGTACTTTCAGTTCTAAGGACGCCCGACCATGCCTGCTCCTACCGCGCCGACTCCACCGAGCGACTTGGCCGTTCGCACCAGCCCCCTGGCGGCCTGGGTGCTGGTGCCCTTTTTGGCGGCGGGGCTGTTGTCCTGCGCTTGGCTGATGGTGAAGGGGCCGATCAGTTATGTGCCGGCCAAGGTCGACAGCGACATGTTGCTCCATGGCGACCTGACCCACCGTTTTGCCAAGGAACTGGCCAAGGCGCCGATGGCGATCCAGGCCGCCAACCTGGAGCGCGGCGGCAGCTGGCTGGTGTTCGGCGACACAGGGCCACGCGTGCGTCCGGGTTGCCCCGGCTGGCTGTTTATCAGCGATGAGCTGCGCATCAACCGCCATGCCGAGGGCAGTGCCCAGACCAAGGCCCAGGCGGTGATTGACCTGCAAAAACAACTGAGTCACAAAGGCATCGACCTGCAAGTGGTGGTGGTGCCGGACAAGAGCCGCATCGCCGCCGCCCAGCGCTGTGGCCTGTACCGCCCAGCCGTGCTCGATAGTCGAATCCGCGATTGGACCGCCGCGTTGCAAGCGGCTGGTGTTTCCGCTCTGGACCTCACGGATACACTCAAGCCCTTGGGCGCCGAAGCCTATCTGCGCACGGACACCCACTGGAGCGAAACCGGCGCTAACGCCGGTGCCCAGGCCCTGGCGCAGCGTATCCAGCAACGCGGTATCAAGGCCACGCCCGAGCAAAGCTTCGACATCACCCAGGCGCCGCTCGCCGTGCGCCCAGGTGACCTGGTGCGGCTGGCCGGTCTCGATTGGTTGCCGCCCAAGCTGCAGCCGCCCGTCGAGTCGGTCGCGGCCAGCACGGCCCATGAAACCGCAGGCGCCACCAGCAATGCCGACGACCTGTTTGGCGACGCGGGCCTGCCCAATGTGGCGCTGATCGGCACCTCGTTCTCGCGTAATTCCAATTTCGTCGGTTTCCTGCAAAAGGCCCTGAATGCGCCTGTGGGTAATTTCAGCAAAGACGGGGGGGAATTCTCGGGCGCGGCCAAGGCTTACTTTGAAAGTCCGGCCTTCAAGCAAACACCACCAAAATTACTGATTTGGGAAATTCCAGAGCGAGATCTGCAAACGCCCTACGATTCGATCAGCATTGGTCAGTAATTTGACGATCTGCCGTTTGTCTAAAAAATAGACAACCACATCATCAAAATAATGACACTTTTATGCGCTTGAAGCAGACTGCCTGCACTAGGGCGACCACAAAAAGACCTGCGGTAAGCAGTCGTATCAGCTGACCTTCTCACGTCTTTGAGCTTCGCCGTGATGAGGAATTCGCTATGAGCTTTACCGATGGCCTTCTCGTGCTGCTTGGCAAGGATGTCAGCCGTGACGTCCAGGGATTGAATGCGCGCTTGCATTTTTTTGGCAGCATCCCTGTGGATGACGGCACCCCGTTCCCCCCGCAAACACCCAGTGCAAGTGCGCAGTCCCAGCCGGTGGATAAGGCGTTGCGGCGTCCGTGTGTGGTGGCGTTGGTGTCGGTTAATGGTGGAGTGGGGCGCAGTACCCTGGCCACGGCGTTGAGCAGCGGCCTGCAGCGCCTGGGCGAGTCGGTGGTCGCCATCGACCTGGACCCACAGAACGCCCTGCGGATGCACTTCGGAGTCAGCCCGAGTTCGCCGGGTATCGGCCCGACCAGCCTGCGCAATGCGCATTGGGACACGCTCCAACAACCCGGCTTTGTCGGCAGTCGCGTGATTACCTTTGGCGACACCGACCTGCGCCAGCAGGATGACCTGCAACGCTGGCTCAAGCATGAGCCGGACTGGCTGGCGCAACGCCTGGCCGCCTTGGACCTGAGCGCCCGTCATACCGTGATCATCGACACCCCTGCCGGTAACAACGTCTATTTCCATCAAGCCTTGAGCGTGGCCGATGTGGTGTTGGTGATCGCCCAGGCCGATGCCGCCTCCCTGGGCACCCTGGACCAGCTCGACGGGCTGCTGGCGCCGCACCTTGAGCGCGAGCATCCACCCCACGTTCATTTTGTGCTCAACCAACTGGATGAAGACAATGCCTTCAGCCTGGATATGGTCGAGGCGTTCAAGCAGCGCCTGGGCGCTAAAGAACCACTGGAAGTGCACCGCGACATGGCGATCAGCGAGGCATTGGCGTTTGGCGCCGACCCCTTGGACAGCCAGGAATTGACCTTGGCCGGGGACGATATCAATGAGCTTTGCCGCCTGTTGATCGCACGCAAAAAACACCTATAAATCGCGCTTTATACGGTTAACGCCAGATGCTTATGCACAATCGGTTGGATGTCGGTGTCATCAAACAGCCCTTTTGTGGAGGCGTTCTCATCACACCGCAACTGCCTGTTTTACGTGCGTTTTATTTTGTGAACAAAAAATGACCAGCCTGGCTTTTGCCCTGTAGCGTAGATGGCTACAGGCTCCGTAAAGAATCCATCAACAGAGTTATCCACAGGCTGCACGGCGACAATTTTGCCCCTTAATCGCGCTCGGCAAGCACCATCAGGTTGCGCGGCGTCAATGCGGGTTCGCAGAAGGTGCCTACGTCGACCTTGTAGCCGTTTTCGCCAAGAAATAGCGCCCGATCCAGCACCAGCCATACCTCCAGCGGGCGCCGAAACAGACCACGCAGCAATTCCAGGTTCCTGACCTCGGCCAGGCGATGCCAGCCGTGTGCTTCCAGGGCCGCCCAATCCTGTTCACCTGTGGATAAGCCTTTGAGGCTTGCCAGCTCCCGGCAGTAGTCCGCAAAGGGTTTGTCGAGCCAACCGGCCGGCAGGGAGGGTGTTGGCAGGTACTCGTCCAGACCGCGCAGTTCACGTTGCAGCTGATCGAAACCCAGGCGCCGCGCCATGGACATGTCCCGCTGCCAGCGCACGCGTTTGCCGGCGGTGACGGTTTCGCTCAGCGGCAGGCCGAGGTCATCCAGCGACAGTTGCAGGTGTGAGGCACGGCCTGCGTGGGACAGTGGGTGGTAGATGTCGGCATGGATGCGGTTGTAGCAGCAGGGCGCCAGGGCCAGTTGTTTGCAGCCGGCCGCACTGGCCAGTCGCAGCAGGCGCACATGCAGGTCGCCGCAGGCGTGCAGGGCGACGGGCGTGTGTTCAGGGCCAATCTCAACGTCCGTCATGACGTCTTGCAGGCGATGGGTAACGGCCAAACGGTGGTGGTCGCTCAAGGTCTGGCCTGCAGCGATCAACGCCGGGTCATACTCCAGGCACGTCAGGGCCTGATCGTCTTGTAGCAGGCGGCGACCCAGGTGGCCCTTGCCCGCGCACCAGTCCAGCCAATGCGTGGGCGTCTGCGCAAACTGCAGCGCAGCGCCAAAGGCTTCTATCTGTTCCCATTTGCGACCCGGCACATCGACGTTCAGGCGATGGCGAGCGGTAGGCAGCGGATCCGTCGGTAACTTATCCACAGCACTGAGCTGACGAGCCTGCGCAGCGAGCTGCGGAAAAGGTGCCGGTGCCGGCAGGTCGTGGGGATGGTTGTGACTGGCTTCGGCATCGTCCAACGAGCGTTGGCGCAGCCAGTGGGCGAGTGCGGGGTGCTGGGTTTCCCAAGGCAAGTGCAGATGAGTAAAGGGCTGTGGTTTCCACAGCCCTTGGTGCTCGATCAGAAACGCATCCAGCGCCTGGAAGCGTGCTTCAACGTCCTTGGCAGGCATCGACGCGTAGCCAGCGTTCCAGCAGTTTGAAGCCGCGTACCAGCAGGTACGCCATTAACAGGTAGAACAGGCCGGCGGCGAAGAAGATCTCCACCGGCAAATAGGTACGGGCAATGATGGTCCGCGCCATGCCGGTCAATTCCAGCAGGGTGACGGTACTGGCCAGGGCGCTGGCCTTGAGCATCAGGATCACTTCGTTGCTGTACGCCGGCAGGCCGATGCGCGAGGCGCGCGGCAGGATGATGTAGAACAGCGTCTTGGGCTTGGACATGCCCAGTGCGCGCGCCGCCTCAATCTCGCCCGGCGGAATGGCCTGGATCGCGCCGCGCAGGATCTCGGCGATGTAGGCGGCGGTGTGCAGCGTCATGGTGGCAGTGGCGCACCAGAACGGATCGCGCAAGTAGGGCCACATGAAACTCCCGCGCACCGAGTCGAACTGCGCCAGGCCGTAATAGACCAGGAACAACTGCACCAGCAGGGGCGTGCCACGAAAGAAGAAAATGTAGGCATAAGGCACAGCGCTGATATACCAGCGCCGTGAAGAGCGGGCGATACCCAGCGGGATTGCCAGCAGCAGGCCGGCGATCACTGCAATGGCTACCAGCTCCAGGGTCAGAGTGGCGCCCTGCGCCAATTTGGGTAGCCACTTGATGATCACGGCCCAGTTCAGGCCCAGATCGAAATGCGCCAGCCAGCTGTAGTCGCCGCTCATTGGGTGCTCCTCGCAAAGCCGCGGGCGGCGCGTTTTTCCAGGAAGTGCATGCCGGTCATGGCCAGTACGGTCAGGCCCAGGTACATGAAGGCGGCGACCATGAAGAAGGTGAAAGGCTGCTTGGTGACGGTCACGCCGATCTGCGCATGGCGCATGATTTCTTCCAGGCCGATCACCGATACCAGCGCGGTGTCTTTCATCAGGATCATGAACAGGTTGCCCAGGCCCGGCAGGGCGATGCGCCACATCTGCGGCATGATCAGCCGGGTGAAGATCCGGAACTTCGACAGCCCCAAGGCTACACCCGCTTCACGGTGGCCCTTGGGAATGGCGAGGATCGCGCCACGGAACACTTCGGTCGCGTAGGCGCCAAAGCACAGGCCCAGGGCGATCACCCCGGCGGCAAAGGCGCTGAGGGAAAGGTCGGGGTCGCCGAAGAACTCACCGAGGGCACGCATCAGGTTGACCGTGCCGAAATAAATCAGCAGCACCCACAGCAATTCGGGGATGCCACGCACAATGGTCGAATAGGCACCGCCTAGCCATTGCAGCGGCTTGTACGGCGAAGTCTTGGCCAGGGCACCGGCCAGGCCGAGCACCAGCCCCAGGCACAGGGCCGTGAGCGCCAGTTTGACGGTCATCAGCGCGCCAGCGGCAAGCGCCGGGCCGAATCCGTAGAGATCGAAATTCATGGTGTTTTCATATCGCGGCAGGCATTGCAAAAAGCCGACGCGCTCAACTGAGCGCGCCGGGCATACCGTTCAGATCATTCGATGCTGAAAGGGAAGTACTTGTCGTTGATCTTCTTGTAGGTGCCGTCTGCCTTGATCTCTGCCAGGGCTTTGTTCAGGCGCTCGCGCAGTGGGTCGCCCTTGCGTACGGCGATACCGATCTTGTCGCTCTCTACAACCGGATCGCCCTTGAACTCGTAGGCGGAACCGTCTTTGCTCTTGAGCCATTCGTACTGCACGTACTTGTCGGCGAGGATGCCGTCCAAGCGACCGGACGTCAGGTCGAGGTAGGCGTTTTCCTGGGTGTCGTACAGCTTGGCTTCGGTATCCGGCAGCTTGTCTTCCAGGTAAGTACCGGCCAACGTCGCGCGTTGTGCACCGATGACTTTGCCTTTGAGGTAAGCGGCGTCGGTCTTGAAGTCGGCGGTGGCTTTAGGCGCGATGAATTGCAGCTTGTTGGAGTAGTACGGGTCAGTGAAGTCGACGGCCTGCTTGCGCTCGTCGGTGATCGACAGCGAGGACACCAGGAAGTCGAACTTCTTGGCGTTCAGAGCCGGGATGATGCCGTCCCAGTCGGACACATACACTTCGCACTTTTCGACCTTCATCTTGGCGCACAGGGCGTCGCCGATGTCTTTGTCGAAGCCCACGACATTGCCGCTGGCGTCTTTATTGTTGAACGGCGGGTAAGCCGCTTCGATCCCCATTTTCAAGGTTTCTGCCATGGCCGTGGCGCTGAACGCCATCGAGACGGCCGCGGCCAGAAGGAATTTTTTATAGTTCTGCATGCATGTTGCTCCGTTAGCGGTTGCTGGACATGAATTGTTTGCAGCGCGCCGAAAGCGGGTTTTCAAACACCTGCTGTGGCGATCCTTGCTCTTCGACCAGGCCCTGGTGCAGGAACACCACCTCACTGGACACCTGACGGGCGAAGCCCATTTCATGGGTGACCAGCAGCATGGTGCGGCCTTCTTCGGCCAGCGCGCGGATCACATTAAGTACTTCCTGAACCATTTCCGGGTCAAGGGCCGAAGTCGGCTCGTCGAACAGGATGACTTTAGGCTGCATCGCCAGGGTGCGCGCGATGGCCGCCCGTTGTTGCTGGCCGCCGGACAATTGCGCGGGGTAGGCGTGGCGCTTGTCGGCGATGCCGACCTTGTCCAGCAGGGCTTCGGCGACTTCGATGGCCTCGGCCTTGCTCTGGCCGAGCACACGGCAAGGAGCCTCGATGATGTTGTCGAGGATGCTCATGTGCGGCCACAGGTTAAAGTTTTGAAACACAAAACCGATTTCGCTGCGCAGGCGGTTGATCTGCTTGCCGTCGGCGGCCATCAGCTCGCCATTTTTCGCAGCCTTGAGCTTGAGTTCTTCGCCGGCCACCAGGATCTGGCCCTGGTGCGGGTTTTCCAGCAGGTTGATGCAGCGCAGGAAGGTGGACTTGCCGGAACCGGAGGAACCCAGGATCGAGATCACATCGCCGTCGCGAGCGGTCAGCGAGATACCTTTGAGTACCTCAAGCTCACCATAGCGTTTATGCAAGTTGCGGATTTCAAGCGCGGGCGCGGCCTCGGCCATGTGGGGTCCTCATTGTGTTCGTTGCGATCGTCGCTGTTGGGCCGCCTTCCTGGCGAGGCGCCAAGCTAGCATAGCGTCTTGACGGCAGCCAACAGCGTGGCGGGCGGTAATCAGGTGGTGTGCGGCAGGGTGTCGCATCGGCACAGCAGCGTGTCGCGCCATCAACAACCGAACAGCCGTTTGAACCCGAAATACCACAGGCTTCGCGTAAAAAAGGGCGCGATGGTGCCAGCTTTGGCCGGGTGTTGGAAGGGTTAACCGGGCAAACGGTGCATATCAGCCCTTTTGTGGGGCGTCACGTACTTTTTGTGTGTGTTTATGGTGCGTTTGTTCGTCGTATATGTGGGTCGCACGGTAACGCTATAGCGGAATGCCATTGTTCTCAATGACTTGCGACGGTTGTTGAATCGTCCTACAGCCCGCGTCAATCGCGGCTCTGTAACATTTTGGCGCAAATCTTGCGTAAAAAATAAAGAACGCCCTGTTGGTTTCTTTTCACGAGAAAGATCCCGGGCCGGGCCGACCGTTTTCGCAATTCCTCGCAAAGGTGTGTCAATGAGTAGTACGCAAAGCTCCAATGACCTCGAACAGGGGCTCAAACCGCGTCACGTCACCATGCTGTCGATTGCCGGCGTCATCGGTGCCGGTCTGTTTGTCGGCTCCGGCCACGCGATTGCTGCCGCCGGCCCGGCTGTACTGCTGGCGTACGCCGCGGCGGGTACGCTGGTGGTATTGGTGATGCGCATGCTGGCCGAAATGGCCGTGGCGTCGCCGGACACCGGTTCGTTCTCTACTTATGCCGACCGCGCCATCGGTCACTGGGCCGGGTTTACCATCGGCTGGTTGTACTGGTGGTTCTGGGTGCTGGTGATTCCGCTGGAGGCCAACGCCGCCGCGACCATCCTGCACGCCTGGTTCCCGGATGTGGCCATCTGGGCCTTCACCCTGATCATCACCTTGCTGCTGACAGCAACCAACCTGTTCAGCGTGAAGAACTACGGCGAATTCGAGTTCTGGTTTGCGTTGATCAAGGTCGTGGCGATCGTGGGCTTTGTGATCCTGGGCCTGGCCGCGATTTTTGGCTTCCTGCCGACCAGTCAGGTCAGCGGTGTTTCCCATCTGTTCGACACCCAAGGCTTTATGCCAAACGGCATGGGTGCAGTCCTTGCGGCGATCCTGACTACCATGTTCTCGTTCATGGGCACCGAGATCGTCACCATTGCCGCCGCTGAATCGAAGAACCCTGGCCAGCAAATCACCAAGGCCACCAACTCGGTGATCTGGCGGATTGGTTTGTTCTACCTGCTGTCGATCTTCATCGTGGTGTCCCTGGTGCCGTGGAATGACCCGACCCTGGCGGCCGTGGGTTCCTACCAGACTGTGCTTGAGCGTATGGGCATCCCGAACGCCAAGCTGATCGTCGACCTGGTGGTACTGGTCGCCGTGACCAGTTGCTTGAACTCGGCGCTGTATACCGCTTCGCGCATGCTGTTCTCCCTGGGCCGTCGCGGTGACGCACCGGCCGTGGCCAAGCGCACCAACAAGAGCGGCACGCCTTACTGGGCTGTATTGTTGTCCACCGGCGCAGCGTTCCTGGCGGTGTTCGCCAACTACGTGGCCCCGGCTGCGGTATTTGAATTCCTGCTGGCCAGCTCCGGCGCCATCGCGTTGCTGGTGTACCTGGTGATCGCCGTGTCGCAACTGCGCATGCGCCAGAAACGCACGGCGGCGGGCGAGAAGATTGTCTTCAAGATGTGGCTGTTCCCAGGCCTGACCTACGCGGTGATGGTGTTCATCGTCGGTACGCTGACCATCATGCTGTTCCAGGAAGCGCACCGGGTCGAGATCATCGCGACCGGTGTGCTGAGCGTGCTGGTGGTGGCGGCGGGGTTGTTTGTGTCCAGCCGGCGCAAGGCGCAGAGAGCGGGTGCAGCCGTACTGAACTGACGGCGTGCGGTAAAAAATGTGGGAGCGGGCTTGCTCGCGAAAGCGGTGTATCAGTGGATGAATCTGTTAACTGACTCCGCATTCGCGAGCAAGCCCGCTCCCACATTTGGTTCTGCGTCAGTCTTGCGAACTGGTCAGCGCTTGGGAGGCCGCAACGTAATCCGCCTGGAATTGCGGCGACTCGATCCACGCCAGTGCGGCGGCTTCATCGTCGGTGTCCGTGGCCCACTGCCGGTACTCGATCAATGCCGCAAGAATGAAGTCGGTGGCTTCCTCTTCGCCTTCCTGCTCCAGCACCAGTGCCAGCAAGGGATGGGCCAGGAATACGGCGCACAGCGCCTGCTGGCTGGTCTCGCCTGCGGTGCGCATCTCTACAAACAGCTCAGTCAAATCCACTGACTCCAGGTCGATGCGGCTGTCGTCACCCGCAAACGCATCCGGCTTGGTCGCGACGGCGCGCTGGGTACGGTTTTGCTTGGCCTTGGCCTTTGCCCGGTGGGCGCGTTTTTGCTGCTTGTTCGGCGAGGCCATGGGCTCAACGTCCTAGGGTTCTGGGTCTGAGTGGAGTATTGAAGCGCAGGTTGGGGGAAATCCCAAGGGTATCTGCAGTTGATGGGTCGTTTTGCAGCCACGCCAACGCAATCGGCCACAGCCGGTCCTGATACTCGCTGCGAAAAAATGCGAAATGTCCGACTTCCTTTTCGCCTATGTCTTCAGGCGCGATGCGCAGGTGAGTGCACTCACTGCTGTCGAAGTAACCCAGTAGCCGTTCAACGGCAGCTACGGTTCCGAAGGGATCATCGGTGATGCTGATCGCCAGTATCTGCGCCTTCACGCGGCTGAATGGCAGTTCGCCCAGGTCTCGCCCGCTGGGTCGCGTTTCATACCTGGGCGACGGCGTGCTCCAGTCTCGTACCACGCCCGCGGGTGTGTCTTCCAGCCAGCCCAGGCGCTTGCCGGGGAAGTGCCCGCACAGCGCTGTCACCAGCGGCATCGCTACATGCCACTTGGCGAACATCCGCCAACGCACGCTCGCCGCATAGTCGCGCCAGTACGCAAACTGAGCGCCCACGGTCACCATCCGCCGGATCACCGCACCCGACGCCCCGAGCCCGGCCGCGCAGCCACCGAAGCTGTGGCCAACGACATCAATCGGCTGTCCTGGAAATTCCCGCTGTGCTCGCTGCAACATCGCCTCGAAATCCAATACACCCCAGTCCGACCACGAGGCTTTGAAGCCGCGCAGCGAGCCATTGCGGGATTCGCCGATGCCACGGTAGTCGTAGGTGATGACGTCGAAGCCGTTGGCGAACAGGTAATCGGCGAAGCGGGAGTAGTGACGGCAGCGCACGGAGGTGGCGGCATTGATGATGACGACCGGACGTTCAAGGTCGGTGCGCGGGTGGCGCCAGGTAAAGCCGCCCAGCATGTAGCCGTCGGCGGCAGGCTCGTGGAAAGCGTCCAGGGTGGGGGGGATTGGAAGGTTCATAGGGCTACTGGGTCCTTGCGCCTCAGGTGAGGGAGTGCAGGCTCACGCGTTTTTTATAAGACGTCGAACTTAACAAATTTCGCGTATCGTGATTGCGCAGATTGTCAGGGTGCTCGACCTTGCCGCCCTGGGTGCTTAGTCTGTCGGCCTTATGATCCATCCGAGCCAGCCTTATGACGCGCGACGCCCTCGAACACAACCAGATCCCGGTCTATTTCGCCGCCGTTCTGCTGGCCGTCGTCTTCGGCCTGCTCGCGCCCTCATTCGCCCACGGCCTCAGCGCGTTGGTCACCCCCGCTATCGCGGTGCTGATGTACGCGATGTTCCTGCAAATCCCCTTCCTGGACCTGCGCCAAGGCTTGTGCAACAAGCGTTTCTTGTCGGCATTGTTGCTGGCCAATTTCATCCTCGTTCCCTTACTGGTGTGGGCGTTGACCCAAAGCCTGGTGGGTCGCCCGGTCCTGTTGGTGGGGGCGTTGCTGGTATTGCTGACGCCGTGCATCGACTACGTGGTGGTGTTCACCCACATCGGCAAGGGCGATTCGCGGTTGATGCTGGCGGCGACGCCGGTGCTATTGCTGCTGCAGTTGGCGCTGTTGCCGTTCTATTTGAGCCTGATGCTCGGCGCGCAATCCGAGGTGGTCGTCCAGGCGCAGCTGTTTGTAGAGGCGTTCCTCTTGTTGATCGTGGTGCCGATGATTCTGGCGGTGGTCACGGTGTCGCTGGCACGGCGATCATCGATGGTCAGTGTCTGGAGCAGTGCCTGGGCGTGGTTGCCGGTGCCGGCGATGGCGCTGGTGTTGTTTGTGGTGATCGCCTCACACATCACGTCGGTGGTGCGGGATATGAGCCTGCTGTTGCCGGTGATCCCGGTGTATATCGGCTTTTTGTTGTTGGCGCCGCTGATGGGTGCGCTGGCGTCGCGGCTGTTGGCGCTCCCTGCCGCTACGGCGCGGGCGGTGACGTTCAGCGCTTCGACGCGTAACTCGTTGGTGGTGCTGCCCTTGGCGCTGGCGCTGCCCGAGGATGTGCGTGGCTTGGCGGCGACTGCGGTGATCCTGCAAACCTTGGTCGAGCTCGTTGGTGAGTTGATTTACGTTCGGTTGATCCCTAGGTGGGTGTGGCCCGCAGGTCGGTAAAAACGGCAATCTTCAGGTTTGTTCAGGCGCTATTCAGCAGGGCGGTCTGCACCATAAGTCGGCGCCCCTTACCTGACAGGTCAACCGATGGATCACCGCAACCGTTTCCGCCTGGAGTCACTGGGCATTTTTCTGTTTTCTCTTGTGTTGTTCACCTTCGGCATCTGGGATCAGCAGCCCCAGGGTTTTGACGGGCGCTGGGCGCTGTTCCTGCAGGAAATGTTTCGCCATGGCGCGAGTTTTTTCCCGACCACCTACGGGCAGCCCTACGCGGATTACCCCGGCACTGCGACCTTCTTCAGCTTTTTGTTTGCCCGACTGTTTGGCGCGCCGAATCATTTGGCGAACGTATTGCCCACCGCCCTGGCGTCCGCTGGGGTGGTGGCGGTGATGTATCGCCTGCTGGTCCCGGCGAATCGCCAGTGGGCGCTGCTCACGGTGTTATTGACCTTGCTCACCACTCAGTTGCTGGAAAAATCTCGGTCGGTGTGCCTGGACCAGATGGTAGCGTTGTTGTGTGTCGGCAGTTTCTACCTGCTGCACAGCGGCGGACGCTGGCGGCGGCTTGCGGTGTTCCCGCTGTTCGTCCTGGGCTTTGCGATACGCGGGCCGTTGGGCTTGATCGAGGTCTGTGGCGTGGTCTGCGTCTATTGGGCACTGGGCAAGCCTGGTGAGCGGGTCAGGCAGGTGCTGATCCACGGTGTCATGGGCCTGGTATTGCTGGCGGCCTGTTGGTGGGTGCTGGTGAAGTTGGCGCGCGTCAGTGGCGGTGATGCCTTTGCCGATGAGGTGTTCAAGATGCAGGTGGGCGGGCGCCTCGATGAGACCGGTGAGCCGTTCTATTTCTACTTCCAGCTGAGTTTGTACCGCTACTTCCCGGTGGTGCCGTTGGCGCTGGCCACAATGATTGCGCTGCGTCATCGCTGGTCCGAGCGGTTCGCGGGCGATATGCAGTTAGTGGTGCGGCTAGGGGCCTGCGGCTTGATGATTTTGCTCGGGCTGTCGGTGCCGCATTTCAAACGCGCCTATTACATCCTGCCCATGGTGCCGATGTTCGCCGCTGTCGCCGCCTATGGGCTTCTCCAGGCGCAAGGTTGGCTCGTTGGCGTGCGTCGCACCTACGAATGGCTTGTCGCAGCGCTGCCGGCGTTGTGCGTGGTTGTAGTCCTTGTCTGTCGGCATGGGTGGCAGAAGCATGGTTATTGGCCTGACGTTTCGCTACCGCTGCTGATCGGCGGGCTGGTGGTGCTGCAGATCGCGGCACTGATCGCCTGGCGTCGGGTGGGGCGGCTGGTGTGGCTCAGCCTGATCGCATTGACCGCGCAATGGCTGCTGTTGGTGACGGTGGTTGAACCGGCGAAGGATCTGCAATTCGATACCCGGCAATTTGTCGGCCGAGTCGAGGCGCTGCGAGGCGCTCAGCCGGGGCCGCTGGTGTTTATCAACCTGGGCCGGGACACCTGGGCGGTGCGCTACGTGATGAACCTGGATCACGATGAGTACCCGGTGTTCATCGCAAGCAGCGAGATCGCGCGACTGGAAGCTTTGCCTCGGCCAGCCTGGGTGATCGTCTCGCGCAAGGAAACCGCGTTGTTGAAAGGCACGCCTCTGGAGCAGTTGGCGCCAAGGTTTGAAGGGCGGTTGAATGACAACCCGCTGATGGTATTTTTACTGAAGTGAATCGGCAGCTTGAGTCGAACGAGGAGGGCGCCCGGTTTGCGATTGAGTTCGGCGGACGCTGCTCGGAGATAAAAATCACAGGCAACAAAAAACCCGCACTATGCGGGTTTCTTGATTGCTTTCACGTGATGTTGACACCACCTGAAAGCTGAAGGTGGTGCCCAGAGACGGAATCGAACCGCCGACACGGGGATTTTCAATCCCCTGCTCTACCGACTGAGCTATCTGGGCAACGGGGCGCATTAAACGGGTTTTTCAGGGGGTCGTCAAGCAAGTTTTCAAAAAATATTTAATTATTACCGTCGCTTACGTGCCGACCCCGGTTTTTGATCAATTATTGAGCAGGCGGCACGTAGCCGTCGGCCTTGGCGTATTCCTCGCCGGAAAAGAACTTGTCCATCTCGCCCGCCAGGTATTTACGATCTTCGGCGTTCATCATGTTCAGGCGCTTTTCGTTGATCAGCAGAGTCTGGTGTTTCAGCCAGTCGCCCCAGGCCTGGGCAGAGATATGGTCGAAAATGTCCTGGCCCTTGGCGCCTGGATACGGCGGGCGTTCCAGGCCTGGCAATTCTTCTTTGTACTTGCGGCACATTACGGTGCGGGTCATGACGACACTCCTGCATTCAATACGTCGGCCGCGCGCTTCAGCAGTTTTTTCACCGGGGCGGCAAGGCCCAGGCGCGGCGGGGTGGCGAGGTTATACCAGAGCCAGTCGGCCTCGGCCACGTGATGGGCGGATTCTTCGACCTGGACCAACCAGGGTTCGATGGCGAGCTGGAAGTGGCTGAAGGTGTGTATCAGCCCCGGCAGCGCCTGCTGCGTGCCCAGTTCCAACGCGTGCTGGTTGGCCAGGTGTTCCAGGTCTTGCAAGTCATCCAGCTCCGGCAAACTCCACAGGCCGCCCCACAGGCCCGTGGAAGGGCGACGGTAAAGCAGGATCGCACCCTCGGCATTGGCCAGCAGCGGCATCAGCGTGCGCTTCTGCGGGATAGTCTTGCGCGGCTTGGGGATCGGATAGCGCGTCTCCAGGCCGAGCATGTGGGCTTCGCAGCCTTTCTCCAGTGGGCATAACAGGCAGCTGGGTTTGCTGCGGGTGCAGAGGGTGGCGCCCATGTCCATCATCGCCTGGGTATAGGCATTGACGCGATCATGGGGCGTGAAGCGTTCCGCAGTGGCCCACAGCTGCTTGGCTACCTTGGGCTCGCCGGGGTAGCCCTCCTGTGCGGTAAATCGCGCCAGGACGCGCTTGACGTTGCCGTCGAGGATCGGCGCACGCAAGCCCATGCTCAGGCTGGCGATCGCACCGGCGGTGGACAGGCCGATGCCTGGCAGCTCGGTGAGCTTCTCGACATCCTTGGGAAACTCGCCGCCGTACTCGGCCACGATAATCTTTGCAGTCTTTTGCAGGTTGCGCGCCCGGGTGTAGTAACCCAAGCCGGTCCACAGGTGCAGCACTTCGTCTTCCGGTGCAGCGGCCAGGGCTTCGACCGTCGGCAGCGAGGCCATGAAACGGTCGAAGTAATTGAGCACGGTGCTCACCTGGGTCTGTTGCAGCATGATCTCCGAGACCCACACCCGATAAGGCGTGATGCCCTGTTGCCAGGGCAGGTCATGGCGACCGTGGCGGTCGTACCAATTGAGTACGGCTTCTGAAAATTGCTCGTTTCTCATCGTTTGAACAGGCCCTTCAGCGCGTCTTTAAGCTGCGGGTTCACCTTGTCGAGCTTCTCTTCCAGCTTGTCGCTGAGCTTGTTGCCGGCCGCCTTGATGGCAACCTGGGTCAAGCCGTCCTTGTCCAGGCGGCATGCCTTGGCGCCCAGTTCCAGCGGGCCACGGCAGCGCAGCGGCACTTCGATGCCCTGGAAGTTGGCGCCCACCTGGCAGGCGGGATCTGGCGTTTCACGCTGGTCACCTTCGACGATGATGCCGACGCGGTAGTCCATGCCCAGCACGCGCAGGTCGACGTCGCCGTTACCGTTGACGGTCAGGCCTGGGATGCGCACTTTCAAGTCAGGGTTGCTGGCGACCCCGTTACGGAAGGTCAGGTTGCCCTTCAACTCTTGGAACGGCGTGTCCTTGCCTTGCGGCGTGCTGCTCAAGGTCTTGCGATTGAGCAGGGCGATGCCGGTGCAGAGTTGTTGCTCAAGGTTGGCGTTGAGCAGCACGCCGTTGTTGATCACAAAACTCGCGGTGCCGTTGAGGCTGTCGATCAGGGCTTTCTGGCTATTGCCACGGCCTGTGAGGTTGCTGTCGAGGGTGATCTGGCCTTTCACCGGCGGGGTTTGCCCCTGGGCTTGCAGGATGCGCTCGACCGGCACCTGCTTGATCCGGCTTTGCAGCGCAAGCACGGGGATATCCTGGCGCACATCAAGCGTGCCATTGGCCTGGAAGCTGCCGTTGTAGAGACCGCCGCTCAAGGTGTCGAGCTTGAGCTGACCATCGAGGCCGGAAGCTTTGAGCGCGGCATTCTGGATCGGCAACTTGCTCAGGGTGAGTTGGCCGAACGCGAGGTCGGCTTCCACATCCAGCGTGCGCAGACGCGCCAATGGCAGCAGTTTGTCGGTACTCCAGGCCCCTTTGGTCGGGGCGTCGGGCAGTGGCGTGGTGCCGCCGGCGGCCATGGCACCGGCTTCGCTGTTTTGCACTTCGGCCTGGCGTGCGGCGGTGGCGCCCTTGGCGGATTCGGATTTGGCGGGCAGGTAGTTGTCGGCGTTGAAGGTGTCGCCCTTGAGCTGAACGCGCAGGGATTGCTTGGCGAAATCGTCCACGGCGACGCGGCCGGTGAAGGTGCTGCCGTCGAGTTTCAGGTTCAGGTCTTCCAGGGCCACACTGGTCGGCGTGCCTTTGAGGCGGCTGACCAACTCGACCTTGCTCAGGCTGCCGTCGGCCATCGGCGGCAATGGGTGGCCGACGCTGTCGAGGAATTTGGCCAGGTCAAATTGGGCGATGGAGAGGGCACCGCTGAGCTGCGGGGTCTTGTCCAGGTCGTTGACCTTCAGTTCGCCCAGGGCGCGCAACTGGTTGGCCGACAGCTTCATGTTGGTCCATTCGGCAATATTGGCCGCTTGGTCCACCAGCAGTTGGCCCTGGGTGGAGAATGTCACGGTCTTGCCCTGCAGCGGCTCACCCGTGGCTTCGCCAGTGATCTTCATGTCTTCAAGCTGATAACGCTTGAGCGCACGCTGGATGCGCAGGTTGCCGTTGAGCTCGGTCTTGACGCGCATCACCGGCTGGTTGCTGCCGAAGAAGGCGGTGAGTTTCACCGGGATGCTGGCGCCTTCGTGCACCGCACCGGCGCTCAATTGAATGCTTTCGGCGCTGAACTGCTTGCCGGTCTGCTCATCGTTGTATTCAACGCGGGCGTTGTTGACGGTCAGGCTATCAATGTCCAGACGGATGGGTTTAGCCGGCTTCTCCGGTTCAGCCTCGCGAGGCGGCTCAACCGAACCCGGGCTGCCAGCGCTCGCCTCGGTCACGTTCTTGCCGATGTCTTCCCAGTTGCCATGGCCTTGCTTGTCGCGGGTCAGGCGCAGGTTCAGGCCTTCGACTCGCACGTCGCTCATCTGCACTTCGCGGCGCAGCAGCGGCAGCACGCGCACGGACAGGCCGAGCATCTGCAGGTCGGCGAAAGGTTGGGTCGGCGCAGTCAGGGTCGCCACGCTGGCTTCGTGCAGTTCAAGGCCGAGCCAGGGGAACAGGCTCCAGCCGATGTCGCCATTGAGCGTCAGCTCGATGTGGGCCTTGTCGCGGGCAATCTGGCGAATCTCGTCTTTATAGTCGTTGGGATCGAAGAGATGGGTCAGGGCAAAACCCAGAGCCACAATGATCAGCAACAGCCCGAGAAGTACCAGACCCAGGATTTTGCCGAACGCTTTCATGGGCGAGTCCTTGTATGTCGATTTCAAAATTTAGCCGCAGAGTATAACGCCCGACGGCCTACGTCAGTGCCCTGATCGTTACATTGTATCCACGGCGGGGAAACGGGTTTCTGGCGTCAAATAAAACAGATTTCCTGAAAAAGGTGATATCAGTTTGGTTTTTCTGTCATCCACAGGTGCTAATCTGCGCAGGTTCGTCTGCCTTCTGCGACATAGCGTCGCGTTCAAATGGAGCTTTACTCAACAACAACGGCCAACGCTTTGCGTGCAAGGCCGAGGGAGAGAGCGCCCGACGGACACATACTAACAACTGGGGGAAACACCAATGAGCACTAGCACTGCGGCGGGTTCGACTGCCGCACAGCCTGCGTTCCTGTCCAAGGAACGCATTATCGCCAAGCCCGGCTTCAACCGCTGGCTGGTTCCGCCGGCCGCCCTGGCCATCCACCTGTGCATCGGCATGGCCTATGGCTTCTCGGTGTTCTGGCTGCCACTGTCCAAGGCACTGGGTATCACCAAACCGCTCGCCTGCGCGCCGGACATGGGCTTCATCGCCCAAGTCTTCTCGTCCCAATGCGACTGGCCCATCTCCATGCTGGGCTGGATCTACACCCTGTTCTTCATCTTCCTGGGCTGCTCGGCAGCGATCTGGGGCGGCTGGCTGGAACATGCCGGGCCACGCAAGGCTGGCGTCGTGTCGGCACTGTGCTGGTGCGGCGGCCTGCTGATCTCGGCGTTGGGTATCTATACCCACCAGATCTGGCTGATGTGGATCGGCTCCGGGGTCATTGGCGGTATCGGCCTGGGCCTGGGCTATATCTCGCCCGTATCGACCCTGATCAAGTGGTTCCCGGACAAGCGCGGCATGGCCACCGGTATGGCGATCATGGGCTTTGGCGGCGGCGCGATGGTCGGTGCTCCCCTGGCCGCAGCGCTGATGGGCCACTTCGCGACGCCAACCAGCGTGGGCGTATGGCAGAGCTTCGTGGTGATGGCGGCAATCTACTTTGTGTTCATGATCGGCGGCGCATTGCTGTACCGCGTTCCACCGACTGGCTGGAAGCCTGAGGGCTGGACCGCCCCGGCGAAAAAAGCCAGCAACGCGATGATCACCCACCGTCACGTCCACGTGAACGTAGCGTGGAAAACCCCGCAATTCCGCCTGGTATGGCTGGTGCTGTGCCTGAACGTTTCCGCCGGTATCGGCATCCTCGGCATGGCTTCGCCACTGCTGCAGGAAGTGTTCGGCGGCAAGTTGCTGGGTGTGGATGTGCCGTTTGGTCAGCTGGATGCCGGTCAACTGGCCTCTATCGCGGCCATCGCGGCAGGTTTCACCGGTCTGTTGAGCCTGTTCAACATCGGTGGTCGGTTCTTCTGGGCGTCGTTCTCCGACTACCTGGGCCGTAAAAACACCTACTTCGTGTTCTTCGCCCTGGGCTTTGCCCTGTATGCGCTGATCCCGAACCTGGGGCACCTGGGCAACGTGGCGCTGTTCGTGGCGGCGTTCTGCATCATCCTGTCGATGTACGGCGGTGGTTTTGCGACCGTTCCGGCTTACCTGGCCGACCTGTTCGGCACCCAGATGGTTGGCGCGATCCATGGTCGCCTGCTGACCGCCTGGGCCGCGGCCGGTGTACTGGGTCCGGTGCTGGTTAACTACCTGCGTGAGTATCAACTGAGCATCGGCGTCGAGCGTGCAGCTGCGTACGACATCACCCTGTACATCCTGGCTGGCCTGCTGGTGCTGGGTTTCCTCTGCAACCTGATGGTCCGCCCGGTGGCCGACAAGTACTTCATGACCGACGCCGAACTGGCCGCCGAACAGGCGCTGGGCCATGACAAAGGCGCCGATGCCACCACTTCCCTGGAGTGGAAGGCAGCCTCCGGTACCGTGCCATTGGCTATCGCCGCCTGGCTGGTGGTGGGTATTCCGTTGGCGTGGGGTGTGTGGGTGACCCTGCAGAAGACCGCAGTCCTGTTCCACTAACACCGTAAAATTTTGTGGGCGCGGTTCCTGTGGGAGCCGGGCTTGCCCGCGATGGCATCACCTCGGTGCAACTGAAAAGCCGAGGTGCCTGCATCGCAGGCAAGCCAGCTCCACAAAAGCTGGTTCTCACATGTATGCACATGTCTATCCCCGACACTCCATCAGTCTTATCCCCTCCGATGTTTCTGTTTAGCGCCCGCGCCCCTATAATGGCTGCCTTTTTCGCCCAATGATTTTGCGGAGCTGGTGATGGCCGAACGTAAGGCGTCCGTCGAGCGCGACACTCTGGAAACCCAGATCAAAGCCTCGATCAACCTGGATGGCACCGGAAAGGCCCGATTTGATATCGGTGTACCTTTTCTTGAGCACATGCTGGACCAGATCGCCCGTCACGGGCTGATCGACCTGGATATCGTCAGTAAGGGCGACCTGCATATCGACGACCACCACACGGTGGAAGACGTCGGTATCACCTTGGGCCAGGCATTTGCCAAGGCCATCGGCGACAAGAAAGGCATCCGTCGCTACGGCCACGCCTATGTCCCGTTGGACGAAGCGCTGTCGCGCGTGGTCATCGACTTCTCCGGCCGCCCCGGCCTGCAGATGCACGTGCCCTACACCCGCGCCACCGTCGGCGGCTTCGATGTCGACCTGTTCCAGGAATTCTTCCAGGGTTTCGTCAACCACGCCCTTGTCAGCCTGCACATCGACAACCTGCGCGGCACCAACACCCACCACCAGATCGAAACCGTGTTCAAGGCCTTCGGCCGCGCCCTGCGCATGGCTGTAGAGCTGGATGAGCGCATGGCCGGGCAAATGCCCTCGACCAAGGGCGTCCTGTAATGCAGACGGTCGCGGTTATCGATTACGGCATGGGTAACCTGCACTCGGTGGCCAAGGCCCTCGAGCACGTAGGCGCCGGCAAGGTGCTGATCACCAGCGATGCCAGCGTGATTCGCGAAGCCGACCGGGTGGTGTTTCCCGGCGTTGGCGCGATTCGCGACTGCATGGCCGAGATCCGCCGCCTGGGCTTTGACAGCCTGGTGCGCGAAGTCAGCCAGGACCGTCCGTTTCTCGGCATCTGCGTGGGCATGCAAGCCTTGCTCGACAGCAGTGAGGAGAACGACGGCGTCGACTGCATCGGCCTGTTCCCAGGCCAGGTGAAGTTCTTCGGCAAAGACCTGCATGAAGACGGCGAACACCTGAAAGTCCCGCACATGGGCTGGAACGAAGTCCGCCAGACCGTGGACCACCCGCTATGGCACGAAGTGCCGGACATGGCGCGCTTCTACTTCGTGCACAGCTACTACATCGCCGCCGGTAAGCCGGGCCAGGTGGTGGGCGGCGGGCACTACGGCGTCGACTTCGCCGCCGCGCTGGCCGAAGGTTCGCGGTTTGCCGTGCAGTTCCACCCGGAGAAGAGCCATACCCATGGCCTGCAATTGCTGCAGAACTTCGCCGCCTGGGACGGGCGCTGGTAAATGGCCAGGAAGCCGAAGCAGCCGATCTTGAACCTCACGCCCGAACAGGAGAGTGAGGCTACCCTCAAGATCAAGCGCTTTATGGAAGATCGCTTCGAGCTCAAGCTGGGTTCGTTCGAGGTCGCCGAGATCCTCGAACTGTTCACCAATGAAGTGGCTCCGCATTATTACAACAGGGCGATTTTCGACACGCAGACGCTCCTTAAAGAAAGGTTCGAAAGCATCGAAAGCGACCTGTGGTCGCTTGAGAAACCCTGATTTCCCAAGCATTGCTGAATTTCGAATAAGGTTTGCCAGATGCTGATTATCCCCGCTATCGATCTCAAGGACGGCGCCTGCGTCCGTCTGCGCCAAGGCCGCATGGAAGACTCCACCGTGTTCTCCGATGATCCGGTGAGCATGGCTGCCAAATGGGTAGAAGGGGGCTGCCGTCGTCTGCATCTGGTGGACTTGAACGGCGCCTTCGAAGGCCAGCCGGTCAACGGCGAGGTGGTCACCGCGATAGCCAAGCGCTACCCGAACCTGCCGATCCAGATCGGCGGCGGTATCCGCTCACTGGAAACCATCGAGCACTACGTCAAGGCCGGCGTCAGCTACGTGATCATCGGTACCAAGGCCGTGAAAGACCCGGCATTCGTCGCCGAAGCTTGCCGCGCCTTCCCTGGCAAAGTGATCGTGGGCCTGGACGCCAAGGATGGCTTCGTCGCCACCGACGGCTGGGCTGAGATCAGCACCGTGCAGGTCATCGACCTGGCCAAGCAGTTCGAAGCTGACGGCGTTTCCGCCATCGTTTATACCGACATCGCCAAAGACGGCATGATGCAGGGCTGCAACGTGCCGTTTACCGCCGCACTGGCTGCTGCGACCAAGATCCCGGTGATCGCTTCCGGCGGCATCCACAACCTGGGCGACATCAAGTCGCTGCTGGACGCCAAGGCCCCAGGCATCATCGGTGCCATCACGGGGCGCGCGATCTACGAAGGGACCCTGGACGTCGCCGAAGCCCAGGCTTACTGCGATGCCTACAACGGCTGAGGACTGACCATGGCGCTGGCCAAACGCATCATCCCTTGCCTGGACGTCGACAACGGTCGCGTGGTCAAGGGCGTCAAGTTCGAGAACATCCGTGACGCCGGCGACCCGGTGGAAATCGCCCGTCGCTACGATGAGCAAGGTGCCGACGAGATTACCTTTCTCGACATCACCGCCAGCGTCGACGGCCGTGACACCACCCTGCATACCGTAGAGCGCATGGCCAGCCAGGTGTTCATCCCGCTGACCGTGGGCGGCGGCGTGCGCACCGTGCAAGATATCCGCAACCTGCTCAACGCCGGTGCGGACAAGGTCTCGATCAACACCGCAGCCGTGTTCAACCCGGAGTTCGTCGGCGAAGCCGCGCAGCATTTCGGTTCGCAGTGCATCGTGGTTGCCATCGACGCCAAGAAAGTCTCAGGCCCGGGCGAAACCCCGCGCTGGGAAATCTTCACCCACGGCGGCCGCAAGCCGACCGGCCTGGACGCGGTAGAGTGGGCGATGAAGATGGAAGGCCTGGGCGCCGGTGAAATCCTGCTGACCAGCATGGACCAGGACGGCATGAAAAACGGCTTCGACCTCGGCGTAACCCGCGCCATCAGCGATGCCCTGGGCATTCCGGTGATCGCCTCCGGCGGCGTCGGTAACCTGCAGCACCTGGCCGACGGCGTGATCGAAGGCCACGCCAGCGCGGTGCTGGCGGCGAGTATTTTCCACTTTGGCGAATACACCGTCCCCGAGGCCAAGGCCTACATGGCGGCGCGCGGCATCGTCGTACGCTAAACGCTGCTGGACACCATGGCAGGCGCGCGGCACTCTCTGCGCTTGCCATGGATTCCGGTAACTTACATGTTCAAGCACCTGCTGCTCGCCCTCGCCAGTACATCCCTCCTGTTGGCAGGTTCGGTCCACGCCGAAGAACCGTCTGACGCTTCCCTGGTGTTGCTGACGGAAAACTTCCCGCCCTACAACATGGCGAAAAACGGTAAGAACTTCGCCAAGGACGAGAACATCGAAGGCATCGCTGTGGACATCGTGCGCGAAACCTTCAAGCGCGCCGGCATTTCATACAACCTCACCCTGCGTTTCCCATGGGAGCGTATCTACAAGCTCGCCCTGGAAAAACCTGGCTACGGCGTGTTCGTGATGGCGCGCCTGCCGGACCGTGAGGCCCTGTTCAAGTGGGTCGGCCCCATCGGCCCGGATGATTGGGTGCTGCTGGCCAAGGCCGACAGCAAGATCCAATTGGATGACCTTGAGCATGCCCGCCGCTACAAGATCGGCGCCTACAAGGGCGATGCCATCGCCGAGACCCTGGAGAAGCAGGGCCTCAACCCGCTGGTGGTGCTACGTGATCAGGACAACGCGCAAAAGTTGCTGGATGGCCAGATCGACCTGTGGGCCACCGGCGATCCCGCCGGGCGTTACCTGGCGCGCCAGGTTGGCGTGACGGGGCTCAGGACGGTGTTGCGTTTCAACAGTGCCCAGCTGTACCTCGCGCTGAACAAGGAGGTGCCGGACGAACTGGTGGCCAAGCTGCAGGCCGCGCTGGACCAACTGCGTAAAGACGGTGTCGTCGACGAAATCATGGCGAAATATCTGTAATCGGCCGACTTCTCATTGTAGGCGCTGGCTTGCAGCACCTACAGTGGACCGTCAGCGGTAAATGCCATTCTTGCCATGCCCGGCCATCGCCTGGTTACTGCGCACGCTGATCATCAACTTGATATCGATCCAGTCAACGCCCTGAGCCTTGAGCTTGGGCAATTCGCGCTCCAGCACCGCCAGGGTTTGCGGATACGGGTGGCCGATCATCACCACTGAACCCTGCTTGTGCGCCAGCTTGATCGCGGTCTGCAATTGCGTGGTGATTGCTGCTTCGGTGCGCTCGTCATCCAGGAATACGTCCCGCGAAACATGGGCCAGGCCGATTTTCTGAGCTTCGGCGGCGGCGACGGTTTGTGCACTGGTGCGGCTGTCGACGAAAAACTTGTTGCGCCGCTGCAGCTCGGCCATCAGCCAGGCCATGGCGGCCGGCTGGGCCGTCATGCGGCTGCCCATGTGGTTGTTGATGCCAGCGGTGAAGGGCACGGCTTGGAACGCCGCATCCAGGCGCTTGCCGAGCTCTTCGATGGGCAGGTCGGGGTGCCAGGCGAACGGTCCGGTGGCCGGGTCCATGGGCATGTGCAGGATCACGATCTTGCCGGCCTTGTGCGCTTCGCGCGCAAATTCGGCGGCGTGGGGCGTGTCGGGCATGATCGCCGTGGTCACTGGCCCGGGCAGGGCCAGCACACGCCGATCCCTGGGCAGGTTTTGCCCAAGGTCGTCGATGATGAGGGTCAGGTAGGCTTTGTGGGGCTCGCCGGCAGGCGTCGCATGGGCGACGCCTGCCAGGCTGCACAGCACAGCGATGATCAGGGCAAAACGCATATCAACGGCTGCGGGTGATGCTCAAGCCCTTGAGCAGGCTAAGCGCCTGGGCCAGTTGGTAGTCATCGTCCTGCGGCATCGGCTTGGCTTTCTTGCCGCTGCCGGTTGGCTGGTCGGCGCCGCCGTTGCCATTGCCCAGGTGGCCTTGCAGGTCCGCCTCTTTGTAGTACTCGCTGTCGATCTCGTTGGTGATCTTGGCCTTGCGCACTTCGATGTCCGGCACGATGCCCTGGGCCTGGATCGAGCGCCCGTTCGGCGTGTAGTACAGCGCTGTGGTGATCTTCAACGCGCGCTCGTTGTTCAGCGGCAGCACGGTTTGCACCGAGCCTTTGCCGAAGCTGGTGGTGCCCATCAGCACGCCGCGCTTCTGGTCTTGCAGGGCGCCGGCCACGATCTCCGACGCCGAGGCGCTGCCGCCATTGATCAGCACGGCCAGTGGCACGTTTTCGCTCAGGTCGTTGCCGGTGGCCGAGAAGCGCAGCTCGGAGTTGGCGATACGGCCCTTGGTGTACACGATCAGGCCCTTGGTGATGAAGTGGTCGACCACTTCCACCGCCGACTGCAGCACGCCGCCTGGGTTGTTACGCAGGTCGAGCACGATGCCGCTGAGCTTCTTGCCGTTGTCTTTGCGCAGCTTGGCCAGCGCCTTGGCCACTTCGTCGCCGGTCTTGACCTGGAACTGGGTGATGCGGATGTAGCCGTAGCCCGACTCCAGCAACTGGCTCTTCACGCTCTTGACCACGATGGTCGCGCGGGTCAGCGTCACGTCAAACGGGTTGCCACCGTCGCGTACCAGGGTCAGGGTGATTTTCTGGCCGATCTTGCCGCGCATCTTGTCGACGGCTTCGGTCATGGTCTGGCCACGGGTAGGCTGACCGTTGATCTTCACGATGAAATCGCCAGCCTGAATGCCGGCCTTGGACGCCGGGGTGTCATCGATCGGCGAGACCACCTTGATGTTGCCGTCTTCGGAGCCGACTTCAATGCCCAGGCCGCCGAATTCACCGCTGGTGCTTTCCTGCAGCTCGGCGAAATCTTCGGGGCCGAGGTAAGCGGAGTGCGGATCGAGGTTGCTGAGCATGCCCTTGATGGCATTTTCCAGCAGGGTCTTGTCATCTACGGGTTCGACATAAGCGGCTTTGATCCGGTCCATGACCTCGGCAAAGGTGCGCAGCTCATCCAGCGGCAACGGTGCCTTGGTGGTCGCGGCCGTGGCGGCGGGTGCAGCCGGAGCGGCCTGGTCGGCGAATGCCAAAGGCGCGCCGATCACCAGGGCGATCGTCAGGGCCAGCGAAGTGAGGCGGGACAAATGCAGCATGTCGAACGAACTCCTAATGTAGATGCAGCCCTATCCTTGGGAACGGCACCATTGTGCGGGATCGCTCGGGCGACCCTGCTGACGAATAGCGAAGTACAGCGCCGGGGTGTCCTGGCCACCACTGTTACCGACAGTGGAGATGGATTCACCGGCTTTTACAACATCACCTGCCGACTTGAGTAAAGTCTGATTGTGGCCGTAAAGGCTCAAATAGCCATTACCGTGGTCAAGAATCACCAACAAACCGGCGCCCCGCAACCAATCGGCAAACACCACGCGCCCACCGTGAACGGCGTGTACTTGGCTGCCGGCCGAGGCGCTGATCATCACCCCATCCCACTTGGCGCGGGTGTCATCGCCACGGGTTTCCCCGAAGCGTGCCAGTAATCGACCATCAACTGGCCATGGAAGTTTGCCCCGCGCTGAAGCAAAAGGGCCGCCGAACGACTCGCCGGCACTGGAAACCAGCGGGCCAGGCGCTGAATGTGCCGGTTTGCGCGGTGCCGGAGCGTCCGAGGTGGCAGCCAATTCGGCCTCACGCTGGCGCTTTTTTTCGGCTTCCTGCTGGGCGATCAGCGCTTTCTGCCGCGCTTCTTCGGCCTCACGTGCCTGGCGAGCCAGGGTTTCTTCGATGGTCTTGAGCACTTTGGCCAGGTCGGCCTGGTCCTGCTCGCGAGCCTGGAGCTTGGCGTCGCGGGCCTTCACGTCGTCATTGAGCTTGGCCAGGGCCAGCTGGCGCTCCTTGCGGACCTTGTCCAGCTCGTCGCGCTGGGCGTTGAGGCTGCTTTTCTGGTCTTCCAGCTGCGATTGCTGGTTGGCGATTTCCTGTTCGACGTTGACCAACTGGCGCAGGGTCTCGTTGAAGCTTTTCAACTGCTCCATGCGGGCCTTGCTCAGGTAGTCGTAGTAGGTAAGGGTGCGCGCGAATTTCTCGGGGTTCTGCTGGTTGAGCAGCAGCTTGAGGTACTCCTGGCGGCCGTTCTGGTAGGCGGCACGGGCCTGGATCGCGATCAGGCGTTGCTGTTCAACGCGTGCGCTCTGGAGTTTTTTTTTCTCAGCGTCGAGTCGCTCCAGTTCCGACTCGCTCTTCTTTAATTCTTTTTGCAGCTCCTGGACCTGCTTCTCCAGCTTGCCCATCTCGGTTTCCGTACCGCGCAGGTCTTTCTGCACGCCGGATTTCTCTTCCTGGAGCTTGCCGAGCAGTTTTTTCAGCTCGGTGATGTCCTGACGCGTAGCGTCCAACTGTTGTTGGGTTTGTGCGCGCTCATCGGCAAACGCCGGTTGGAGCAGGCAGACAAGAGCAAGGGTAATCAAGGCGCGAAGCATAGAGGCGGGCGACACCAGGGAAATGGACGGCCTAGTATGCCCGCCAAGCGCGGCAAAAAAAACGCCCAATTCGGGCTGGAACGCAAGATAGGTGCCGAGTGGCAGTGGTATGGCAAAAAGACATGTTCCAAACAGCCGAAAACAATGTGGGAGGGGGCTTGCCCCCGATTGCAGTGTGTCAGCTCAATAGGTGCTGGCTGATCCACTGCTATCGGGGGCAAGCCCCCTCCCACACTGTTGCGCGGTGTGGTTGAAATCAAATCAGAATCGAAGTCCCGGTCATCTCCACCGGCTTCTCCAACCCCATCAGCATCAACATGGTCGGCGCTACATCCGCCAGCACGCCACCTTCACGCACTTTGAAGTCGCGCTTGCCGACGTAGATGAACGGCACCGGTTCGGTAGTGTGAGCAGTGTGGGCCTGGCCGGTGGATTCGTCGGACATTTGCTCGCAGTTGCCGTGGTCGGCGGTGATCAGCGCTTCGCCGCCGACTTTTTCCAGGGCGTCGACGATGCGGCCGACGCACAGGTCCAGGCATTCCACGGCCTTGGTGGCGGCTTCCAGGTTGCCGCTGTGGCCGACCATGTCGCCGTTGGCGTAGTTGACCACGATCACGTCGTAACGCTGGTGGTCGATGGCATCGACGATTTTGTCGGTCACTTCCGGCGCACTCATTTCCGGCTGCAGGTCGTAGGTGGCGACTTTTGGCGAGGGAATCAGGATGCGCTCTTCACCCGGGAACGGCTCTTCACGGCCGCCGGAGAAGAAGAAGGTCACGTGGGCGTATTTTTCGGTTTCGGCGATGCGCAGCTGGGTCTTGCCGTTTTTGGCCAGGTAATCGCCCAGCACGTTATCCAAGGTGCCCGCTGCAAAGGCGGCGGGGGCCGGGATGCTGGCGGCGTACTGGGTCAGGCCCACGTACTGTACTTTCGGCTGGCGGGCGCGTTCGAACTCCTTGAAACCGTCTTCGACAAACACACGGCTCAGCTCACGGGCACGATCGGCGCGGAAGTTCATGAACACCACGGCGTCGCCGTCTTCGACCTTGACCGGCTCGCCGATGGTGGTGGCTTTGACGAACTCGTCGCTCTCGCCGCGAGCGTAGGCGGCTTCCAGGCCTTCCTGGGCGGTGGCGGCGTTGAATTCGGCCTGGCCGTCGACGATCAGGTTGTAGGCTTGGGAGACGCGGTCCCAGCGGTTGTCACGGTCCATGGCGAAGTAACGGCCCACCAGGCTGGCGATGCGGCCTTTGCCGAGGGCGGCGAAGGTGGCGTCGAGTAGTTCGATGGACGACTGGGCGCTTTTCGGCGGGGTGTCGCGGCCGTCGAGGAAGGCGTGCAGGTAGATCTTGTCGGCGCCGCGCTTGAAGGCCAGTTCGGCCATGGCGACCAAGTGGTCCTGGTGGCTGTGGACGCCGCCATCGGACAGCAGGCCCATGAAGTGCACGGCCTTGCCGGCGGCTACTGCTTTATCTACCGCGGCGCAGATGGTCGGGTTCTCGAAGAACTCGCCATCGCGGATCGCTTTGGTCACACGGGTGAAGTCTTGATATACCACTCGTCCGGCGCCGAGGTTCATGTGGCCGACTTCCGAGTTGCCCATCTGGCCGTCCGGCAGGCCTACGTCCATGCCGGAACCGGAGATCAGGCCGTTGGGGACGCTGGCGGTCAGGCGGTCGAGTACTGGCTTCTTGGCCGCGTATACCGCGTTGTCGTGGTGGCTTTCACTGTGTCCGAAGCCATCGAGAATTATCAGGACCAAAGGTTTAGGCGTAGTAGTCATAGATCCTCTCGCGGCGGTAATAAAGGAAGACAATTGAAAAGGGAGTGGCAGTTTAAAGCGAAGTTCCGACCACGTCACCGCTTTACGGGGGTTGGCCCCCCCTGACGGCTGTGTATACTTACCGCCATTTTAACGCCCTGGAACCTCCTTGATGGTTGATCACCTGATTGCATTTGCCACTGCCCACTATCTGCTTGTGGGTGCCTTCGTCATCCTGCTGGCGCTGCTGATCGCTCACGAATTGAGCCGCGGTGGCCGCAGCCTGAGCACGGCGGAGCTGACCGCGCTGGTCAACAAGGATGAGGCCGTTGTCGTGGACATCCGCCCGGCCAAGGATTTCGCCACCGGCCATATCGTCGGTGCCCTGAACATTCCGCAGGACAAGCTGATCGCGCGCCTGGCCGAGCTGGAAAAGCACAAGGCCAAGACCATCATCCTGGTCGACGCCCAAGGCCAGCACGCCGGCACCCACGCCCGCGAAATGCTCAAGACCGGCTTCACCGCCGCCAAGCTGTCCGGTGGCATCAGCAGCTGGCGCGCCGATAACCTGCCGCTGGTGAAGTGATATGAGCCAGGTTGTCGTGTATTCCAGCGATTGGTGCCCTTACTGCATGCGGGCCAAGGCCCTGCTGGAGAAAAAGGGCGTTGCCTTCGAAGAGATCAAGGTCGACGGCAAACCCCAGGTGCGCGCCGAAATGGCCCAGAAGGCGGGGCGCACGTCCGTGCCGCAGATCTGGATCGGCGCCAAGCACATCGGTGGCTGCGACGACCTGTTCGCTCTGGAGCGCGCCGGTAAACTCGATGCGTTGCTGCTCGTCTGACTCCTAAACCCTAAAAGACCCCAAGATCAAGAAGGATCTGCGATGACTGACCAACAGAACACCGAAGCAGCAGAAGCCCAAGCTCCACAGTTCTCGCTGCAGCGGATCTACGTGCGTGACCTGTCGTTCGAAGCGCCGAAAAGCCCGGCCATCTTCCGCCAGGAATGGACCCCAAGCGTTGCGCTGGACCTGAACACCCGCCAAAAGGCACTGGAAGGCGACTTCCACGAAGTCGTGCTGACCCTGTCCGTGACCGTCAAGAATGGCGAAGAAGTGGCCTTCATCGCTGAAGTGCAACAGGCCGGTATCTTCCTGATCCAGGGCCTGGACGAAGCGTCCATGAGCCACACCCTGGGCGCGTTCTGCCCGAACATCCTGTTCCCGTATGCCCGTGAGACCCTGGACAGCCTGGTCACCCGTGGCTCGTTCCCTGCGCTGATGCTGGCTCCGGTGAACTTCGATGCCCTGTACGCTCAAGAGCTGCAGCGCATGCAACAAGAAGGTTCTTCGACGGTTCAGTAATTTCGAACCCGACGCAGTACTCAATGTGGGAGGGGGCCTGTGTGGGAGCTGGCTTGCCAGCGATAGCATCACCGTGGTGTGACTGACACACCGAGGTGCCTGCATCGCGGGCAAGCCCGGCTCCCACACAGGCCCCCTTCCACATTTGTTTTGCGGTGTTATTTGAAGCCGAGCTGGCGCCAGCCTTCGTAGACTGCAACCGCCACGGTGTTGGACAGGTTCAAGCTACGGCAACCCTCGCGCATCGGCAGGCGCAGGCGATGGCCGTCGGGCAGGGCGTCGAGCACCTCGGCCGGCAGCCCCCGGCTTTCCGGGCCGAACAGGAAGGCGTCGCCTTCGGCAAAACTGGCATCATGGAATGGCCGCGAACCCTTGGTGGTGAACGCGAACAGCCGTGGGTGGCCCAGGCTTTCCAGGCAGCTGGCGAGGTCGGCATGGCGCTTGAGCGTGGCGTACTCGTGGTAGTCCAGCCCGGCGCGGCGGAGGCGCTTGTCGTCCATGTCAAAGCCCAGCGGCTCGATCAAATGCAGGTGGCAGCCACTGTTGGCGCACAGCCTGATAACGTTGCCGGTATTCGGCGGAATTTCTGGTTGAAAAAGGATGACGTGAAACATGCACGGCTCCGAAGGCAAAGATGCGCTGCATTCTACCCCCGAAGAGGACCCAAGGCCGAAGCTTATGCCTCGGGTCATGGGCTCTTTGGCGATTGTCGGCATGATGGTGGGCCTGATGATCGGCCGGCTGACCACCCCGGACCCGATCGAACTGCAACAGGTCGAGACCGCAAGGGATGGCGTGGTGGTGTGGTTCAACAGTGAGCCCAAGCTGCACGGCGAGCATATCGACGGCACCGTGGCGCTGCTGTTCGACGCACAGGGCAAGGCCGCCGGTGGGCAACTCAAGGTCAATGAAAAAGACGTGAACTGGCGCGTGCGCAAGACCGATGGCGGCCTGCTGCTGAACCTGGTGGCGGCCCGGCCGTTGCGTGGGGAGTGGAAGGGTGAGAAGGCCGATGGCCGCTGGCGGTTGGAGATCCATCTCCAGGAGGAATAAAAGAGGGAATCCCCGGCCTGCCTGTACCAAGGTCCCCAAAACGGGCTGGGGCTATGGGCGCTGTGCCACATAAGCCCCGGGTGTAAAGAAGGGAGTTCCCGGCCTGCCTGTACCAGGGCTCCCAAAACGGGGTGAAGCCGTGAAGGCTTCGGTGTTAAAGAGGGAATCCCCGGCCTGCCTGTACCGAGGTTCCCCAAAGCGGTGTGGAGCGCGACGCGGTTCGCATCAAGCACCCCGGATGTAAAGAGGGGATTCTCGGCCTGCCTGTACCAAGGTCCCCGAAACTGGGTAGTACAAGGGTTATTGCAGGGCGCGTGCCAGAGTCGCCAGGTTGTGCCAAAAAAATCTGCAGAAAGCGCAAAGCCCCGGAATACGGGGCTTTGGTGTTTTTGGCTTTTAGGTTCTTTTCAACGAGGCTGTAGTTTCGGGCCTTGGATTCGTGCCCGATGCCGGTTCATGGTGCATTGAAGCGGTGCACAGTCTTGGGTCCAACACAAAACAACTGTGGGAGCTGGCTTGCCTGCGATGGCGGTGTGTCAGCCATACATCGGGTGACTGACACGGTGCTATCGCGGGCAAGCCCGCTCCCACAGGGGATCTTTAGCGGATCAGAGAAGGTGGGTCAGCCTTCATCACCCTCATCATCATCCCCGCCGTCGACCTTCATCCCCAGCTCCTTGATCTTGCGCGTCAAGGTGTTGCGGCCCCAACCCAGTAACACGGCGGCATCGCGGCGGCGGCCAGCGGTGTGCTTCAAGGCGGTCTCGATCATGATCCGCTCGAACGCCGGCACGGCGCTGTCCAAGAGGCTCGACTGGCCGCGTGCCAGGGCCTGGTCTGCCCACTGGCGCAGCGCCTGCTCCCAGTTGGTCACGGGGGCGGAGTCCTGCGGCAGGCTCAACAGCTCTGGCGGCAGGTCGCTGATATGCACTTCGCGCCCAGACGCCATTACGGTGATCCAGCGGCAGGTGTTCTCCAACTGGCGCACGTTGCCCGGCCACGGCAGGTTCTTCAGGTATTCCTCGGTCTCGCTTTTCAGCAACTTCGGCTCGACAGCCAGCTCTTGGGCGGCTCGGCTGAGGAAGTGGCGGGCGAGAGTGGGAATGTCTTCGCGACGGTCCGACATGCGCGGAATGTGGATGCGGATCACGTTGAGGCGGTGGAACAAGTCCTCACGGAATTTGCCCGCATGCACCAGGGTTTCGAGGTTCTGGTGGGTCGCCGCAATGATGCGCACGTCGACCTTGACCGGCGTGTGCCCGCCAACGCGATAGAACTCACCGTCTGCCAGCACCCGCAGCAGCCGGGTCTGGGTATCGGCGGGCATGTCGCCGATTTCATCAAGGAACAACGTACCGCCGTCAGCCTGTTCAAAGCGGCCGCGACGCAGGTTGGCTGCGCCGGTGAACGCGCCTTTTTCATGGCCGAACAGCTCGGACTCCATCAAATCCTTGGGGATCGCCGCCATGTTCAAGGCGATGAACGGCGAGGCTGCCCGTGGGCTGTGGCGGTGCAGGGCGTGGGCCACCAGTTCTTTACCGGTACCGGATTCGCCGTTGATCAGCACGGTGATGTTCGAGTGGCTCAAGCGCCCGATGGCGCGAAACACTTCCTGCATCGCCGGCGCTTCACCGATGATTTCCGGGGTGCGGGTGAGGGCCGGTGGGGCTTCCTGGTTTTGTTGTTCCTGGGCGTGCTGGTTCGCGCGCTTGACCAATGCCACCGCCTCGTCCACATCGAATGGCTTGGGCAGGTATTCAAAAGCGCCGCCCTGATAGGAGGCGACAGCGCTGTCCAGGTCCGAGTGCGCGGTCATGATGATCACTGGCAGGCGCGGGTGCTGCTCGCGAATCCGCGCCAGCAAGTCCAGGCCGCTGGCGCCGGGCATACGGATGTCGGAGATGATCACGTCGGGCTGCTGGCGAGCCAGGCGGCTCATCACCCCGTCGGCGCTGTCGAAGCTCTGGGTGGTCATGCCTTCCTGTTGCAAGGCTTTCTCGAGGACCCAGCGGATAGAACGGTCGTCATCGACGATCCAGACAGTTTCACTACGGCTCATGTCGATGGGGCTCCTTGTTCCAGTGGCAGAAAGATCGAGAAGGTGGTGTGGCCAGGATGGCTCTCACATTCGATCAGGCCCTGATGCTGGCTGATGATGTTCTGGGTAATGGCCAGGCCCAGCCCGGTACCGTCCGGGCGGCCGCTGACCATGGGAAAGAAGATGGTTTCCTGGAGTTCCGCAGGAATGCCGGGGCCGTTGTCGATGATTTCGACCTTGGTCACCAGGCGATGGCGCACATGGCCGATGGTGAACTGACGCAGGGCGCGGGTGCGCAGGCTGATGCGGCCCAGGCGCAGTTCGTTCTGGCTGCTGATGGCCTGCATCGCATTACGCACAATATTGAGCACCGCCTGGATCATCTGTTCGCGGTCGATCAATACATCGGGAATGCTCGGGTCATAGTCGCGCACCAAGGTGATGCAGCCCTGGCTTTCGGCCTCTACCAACTGGCAGACACGCTCCAGCACCTCATGCACGTTGGTCATTGCCAGGGACGGCAGCTTGTTGGAGCCGAGCATGCGGTCCACCAGGTTCCGCAGGCGGTCGGCTTCTTCGATGATGACGTTGGTGTAGTCCTTGAGGTGTTCCTCTGGCAGCTCGCGGGCCAGCAGCTGCGCCGCGCCGCGAATACCGCCCAGCGGGTTCTTGATCTCATGGGCCAGGCCACGCACCAGCATCTTGCTGGTTTCCTGCTTGGACAGCTGCGCTTCCTCCTTGGTGATGCGCAGCAGGCGGTCACGGGGGTGCACTTCCAGCAGCAGCAAGGTGGTGCCGTTGCTGAGGATCGGGGTTACGGCATAGTCGACGGTCAGGGTCTGGCCGGTGAGGGCCGTGAGCATCGCCTCGCGTTTGGTGAACGGGTGTGCCTGCTCCACGGCCTGGCGCAACGAGCTCAACGCCTCGGCCGACTCAGTAAACAATTCGCTGATGAACTGCCCATGGCTGCGCTGGCCGCTGATAGCCAGGAGCATTTCCGCCGCCGGGTTCATGTACTCAAGGCGCAAGTCGTCATTGAGCAGGATGGTCGCGGTGGTCAGGTTGTCGAGTAGCAAACGGTGCAGTGCATCGCTGATGGTCATCAGGACCTCTTTTGGAGCAAGGCGCGGGCTTGAGGCACACGCTGATACAAGGAAAATGCAAAAACCAAACCAAGGCTCCGAAAAGAAGCGTGCAAGCCCTGAAATGGGGGTTTTAGGCGCGAAACTGTGGCGTTCTGCCAGCTTGCTCGGGAAGTTTCGAACCAAAATGGGCTGGACAGGTGGGAAGGGTGCAGCCTATCGCACCAATATAGTGCGGTTTTGTGAAGGTTGTTCAGGAAGGTATAACCGAATACGCCCAATCCAAATGTGGGGGCTTGCTCGCGTAGGCGGTGTTTCAGTCAATGCATCGAGACTGACACACCGCCTTCGCGAGCAAGCCCGCTCCCACAGTTTTGATTGGGTTTGCAGCAGCGCTTAACCTTTGTAGATGCACAGCTCGGCGGTGGCGCGGATCATTGCCAGTTGGCGCAGCGGATCATTCAGTGGCTCATGCACGGCGGTGGCGAGCCATTTGGGGCACTGCGGGTCCGTGCGCTGCGGGGTAAAGTCAGCCAGTTGCTGCAGCAGGCGTTTTTGCAGTTCATCCAGCTGCGGGCGAATCTGCTTGACCAAATCCGGGCGGGGGGCGTCAGGCGCCTTGCCCTGGAACTGCCAGTCGGAAAGGTGGGTGTACTGCACCAGTTTGTTGGCCTCGATCTGCGCCGAAAAAAACTGCTCGGCGGCGGCCGGGTCCAGCTTGTAGCTCGGCGCCTGGGCGCTGACGCTGGCGATCACCTCTTGTTCACGCTTTTTATCTTCTACCGGCTTTTTGCTGTCCCATTTGCTCAGGGCTACCTGATCGGCAATTTCCAGGCGTTCGGCGATGCTGTTGAGCAGCGGCTCGAGCGTGGGCGGCGCAGCACTCGCAGTGGCACTGACAAACAGCAGAGCGAACACTAGTCGATGTTTCAAGGATGATCTCCTGTGGGGGTGGGGCTTGCCCGCGATGGCGGCGTATCAGTCAATACAATAGGTGCCTGGCGCGGCGCAATCGCGGGCCAAAAAAAAAGACCTCCCGGGGGAGGTCTTTTTCGTCACGCCGCTCTAAGAAGCGGCGCTACTGGATCAGCAGCTGTAGTACAGCTCGTATTCCAGTGGGTGTACGAAGGTGCGAACCTTGATTTCTTCTTCGCTTTTCAGGCCAATGTAAGCGTCGATGAAGTCGTCGCTGAACACGCCGCCTTTGGTCAGGAACGCACGGCCCTTGTCCAGCTCTTCCAGGGCTTCTTTCAGGCTGCCGCACACTTGTGGGATCTCTTTGGCCTCTTCAGGCGGCAGGTCGTACAAGTTTTTGTCGGCGGCGTCGCCTGGGTGGATCTTGTTCTGGATACCGTCCAGGCCGGCCATTACCAGGGCAGCGAAGGCCAGGTACGGGTTGGCTGCTGGATCCGGGAAGCGAGCTTCGATACGGCGAGCGCGAGGGCTGGACACGTAAGGAATACGGATCGAAGCGGAACGGTTGCGCGCCGAGTAGGCCAGCATTACCGGTGCTTCGAAACCTGGGACCAGACGCTTGTAGGAGTTGGTCGACGGGTTGGTGAAGCCGTTCAGGGCCTTACCGTGCTTGATGATACCGCCAATGAAGTACAGGGCAGTGTCGGACAGGCCGGCATAACCTTCGCCAGCGAAGGTGTTCTTGCCATCTTTGGCGATGGACAGGTGAACGTGCATACCCGAACCGTTATCGCCGTACAGTGGTTTAGGCATGAAGGTAGCGGTACGGCCGTAAGCGACTGCAGTGTTGTGTACGCAGTACTTCAGGGTCTGTACTTCGTCAGCCTTGGCAACCAGGGTGTTGAACTTCACACCGATTTCGTTCTGACCGGCAGTGGCCACTTCGTGGTGGTGCACTTCGATGACCAGGCCCATGTCTTCCATGGCGTTGCACATGGAGGTACGGATTTCGTGGTCGTGGTCAAACGGCGGAACTGGGAAGTAGCCACCTTTGATACCTGGACGGTGGCCATGGTTGCCGCCTTCCACGTCTTGGTCGGACATCCAGGAGCCTTGTTCGGAGTAGATCTTGAACATGGAGCCGGAGATGTCGGACTTGAACTTCACTTGGTCGAAGATGAAGAATTCTGGCTCTGGGCCTACGAATACGGTGTCACCGATACCGGTGGACTTCAGGTATTCCTCGGCACGCTTGGCGATCGCACGTGGGTCGCGGTCGTAGCCTTGCATGGTCGAAGGCTCGATCACGTCGCACACCAGGATCAGCGTCGGCTCTTCGGTGAACGGGTCGAGTACGGCAGTGCTGTCGTCCGGCATCAGGATCATGTCGGAGGCTTCGATGCCTTTCCAGCCAGCGATGGAGGAACCGTCGAACATTTTGCCTTCTTCGAAGAAAGCTTCATCCAGCGCGTCGCGAGCCGGCATGGTCACGTGGTGCTGAGTGCCTTTGGTGTCCGTGAAGCGCAGATCAATCCATTTAACGTCATGATCTTTGATGAGTTGAACCGACTTCGACATAGTGTCCTCCGGGTGGCTTCGGGCTGGGGTAGTGGAGTTAGCCCTTAGAATGTGGGTGATGCCGGCGCGGATACTCCGCCATGGCAACCTGCCTCACAAGAGAGCAAATTGCATGCCAGTGCGCCAACATGGGTTTTCTGCTCCAAAAACGCCCCTATAAAGGTGCATTACGACAAAAGCCCAAAAATAGCGCACCTCAATGTAGCGTAAAGAGGCACAAATGCACCTATTTAGTGCGTGTCGCGTGCTGTGCATATTAACTGGTTAAACCTTGAGCGATTTCCGCTATAATCCGCGCCCCCCTTTTTCAGCAGGCCCGGCGCGCGCTGTTTCCATGAAATTAATCGTTAAAGTCTTCCCCGAGATCACCATCAAAAGCCGACCGGTACGGACGCGTTTCATCCGTCAGTTGGCCAAGAACATCCGTGCCGTGCTCCGCGATCTGGACCCGGCTGTGGTGGTGAACGGCGTGTGGGACAATCTCGAGCTGGAAACCCGTATCACCGAGCCCAAAGCCTTGAAGGACATGACCGAGCGCCTGAGCTGCATGCCGGGCATCGCGCATTTCCTGCAGGTGGATGAGTACCCGCTGGGCGACTTCGACGACATCACCGAGAAGTGCAAACAGCACTACGGCAGTGAGCTTGAAGGTAAGATCTTTTCGGTGCGCTGCAAGCGTGCCGGCAAGCACACCTTCAGCTCCATGGACGTCGAGAAATACGTCGGCAGCAAGCTGCGTCGCGAGTGTGGCGCAGCCGGAATTTCCCTGAAAGCGCCGCAAATTGAAGTGCGCATGGAAATTCGCGACCAACGGTTGTTTGTGATCCACAGCCAGCACAACAGCATCGGCGGCTACCCGTTGGGCGCCCTGGAACAGACCCTGGTACTGATGTCCGGCGGTTTCGATTCCACGGTGGCGGCCTACCAGATCATGCGCCGCGGCCTGATGAGCCACTTCTGCTTCTTTAACCTGGGCGGGCGTGCACACGAATTGGGCGTGATGGAAGTCGCGCACTTTATCTGGAAGAAGTACGGCAGCTCCCAGCGCGTGCTATTTGTAAGCGTGCCATTCGAAGAAGTGCTGGGCGAAATCCTCGGCAAAGTCGATAACGGTCATATGGGCGTGGTATTGAAGCGTATGATGTTGCGCGCTGCCTCGCGGATTGCCGATAAATTGCAGATTGATGCGCTGGTGACCGGCGAAGCGATCTCCCAGGTGTCCAGCCAGACGCTGCCGAACCTGTCGATCATCGATTGCGTCACCGAGAAGCTGGTGCTGCGCCCGCTGATCGCCAGCCACAAGCAGGACATCATCGACCTGGCAGAACAGATCGGCACTGCCGATTTTGCCAAGCACATGCCTGAGTACTGCGGGGTCATCTCGGTGAACCCCAAGACCCACGCCAAGCGTCACCGCGTGGAGCATGAAGAGAAAGAATTCGACATGGCGATTCTGGAGCGTGCGCTCGAGAACGCCAAGCTGGTCCCGATCGATCGTGTTATCGACGAACTGGGCCAGGACATCAAGATCGAAGAAGTCAGCGAAGCCCTGGCCGGCCAGATCGTCATCGACATCCGTCACCCGGATGCCGCTGAGGATGAGCCGCTGGACATCGCCGGCATCGACGTACAAACGCTGCCGTTCTATGCACTGAACGCGCGTTTCAAGGAACTGGATAACAGCCGTCAGTACCTGCTGTATTGCGACAAAGGCGTGATGAGTCGCCTGCATGCCCACCATTTGCTCAGTGAGGGGCATGCCAATGTGCGCGTTTATCGACCGAGCTAAGAGCCCGGGGCTGTTTGCCTGTGGCCTGCGTCACCGGCCCCCCGACTCTGCCGTCAAGCTGTAACGGCAAGGCCTGACTCTACTGTTAATCGCTGCCACGACCTGTCAGCACACCGAATCCTCTGATCGAGATACACAAGTGATCGAAAATCTACGTAACATCGCCATCATTGCTCACGTTGACCATGGTAAAACCACCCTGGTAGACAAACTCCTGCGTCAATCCGGCACCCTGGAGCGCAACGAGCTCAACGACGAGCGCGTGATGGACTCCAACGACCAGGAAAAAGAGCGCGGTATTACCATCCTGGCTAAAAACACCGCTATCAACTGGAACGGCTACCACATCAACATCGTGGATACCCCGGGCCACGCCGACTTCGGCGGCGAAGTAGAGCGCGTAATGTCGATGGTTGACTCCGTTCTGCTGCTGGTTGACGCTCAAGACGGTCCTATGCCGCAAACCCGTTTCGTGACCAAGAAGGCTTTCGAAGCCGGCCTGCGTCCGATCGTGTGCATCAACAAGGTTGACCGTCCAGGCGCGCGTCCGGACTGGGTTCTGGACCAGATCTTCGACCTGTTCGACAACCTGGGTGCCACCGAAGAACAGCTGGACTTCAAAGTCGTCTACGCCTCGGCCCTGAACGGCATTGCCGGTCTGGACCACACCGACATGGCTGAAGACATGACCCCGCTGTACCAGTCGATCGTCGACAACGTACCTGCGCCGGCTGTTGACCGTGAAGGTCCGTTCCAGATGCAGATCTCCGCACTGGACTACAACAGCTTCCTGGGTGTTATCGGCGTTGGCCGTATCGCTCGTGGTCGCGTCAAGCCAAACACCCCGGTTGTCGCTATCGGCGCCGACGGCAAGAAGCGTAATGGTCGTATCCTGAAGCTGATGGGTCACCACGGTCTGCACCGTATCGACGTTGAAGAAGCTGCAGCTGGCGACATCGTGTGCATCAGCGGTATGGACTCGCTGTTCATCTCCGACACCCTGTGCCACCCGGACGCGGTAGAAGCGATGAAGCCTCTGACCGTTGACGAGCCAACCGTTTCCATGACCTTCCAGGTAAACGACTCGCCTTTCTGCGGTAAAGAAGGCAAGTTCGTGACCTCCCGTAACATCAAGGAGCGTCTGGACAAAGAGCTGCTGTACAACGTTGCTCTGCGCGTTGAAGAAGGCGACTCGGCTGACAAGTTCAAGGTTTCCGGCCGTGGTGAGCTGCACCTCTCGGTACTGATCGAAACCATGCGCCGCGAAGGCTTCGAAATGGGCGTTGGTCGTCCAGAAGTAATCATCCGTCAGGTTGACGGCGTGAAGCAGGAACCGTTCGAAAACGTCACCATCGACACCCCTGAAGAATCCCAGGGCAAGGTGATGGAAGAGATGGGTCTGCGTAAAGGCGACCTGACCAACATGGTGCCGGATGGCAAAGGCCGTGTGCGTCTGGAATACAACATCCCTGCGCGTGGTCTGATCGGTTTCCGTAACCAGTTCCTGACCCTGACCAACGGTGCTGGCATCCTGACCTCGATCTTTGATCGCTACGACACCATGAAGTCCGGCGACATGTCCGGCCGTCAGAACGGTGTTCTGGTATCGGTAGAAACCGGCAAGGCGCTGACCTACTCCCTGGAAACCCTCCAGGCACGTGGCAAGCTGTTCGTTGAACACGGTCAAGAGATCTACAACGGTCAGATCGTTGGTCTGAACAGCCGTGACAACGACATGGGCGTCAACCCAACCAAAGGCAAGAAGCTCGACAACATGCGTGCTTCGGGCAAAGACGAAACCATCGCTCTGGTTCCACCTGTTCGCTTCACCCTGGAACAGGCCCTGGAATTCATCCAGGACGACGAGCTGTGCGAAGTCACGCCTAAGTCGATCCGCCTGCGTAAGAAGATCCTGGACGAAGGCGAGCGTACCCGCGCTGCCAAGAAAGCCAAGAACTGAGTTAACTCAGGCTGAATGAAAAACGCCCCCGGTCGAAAGGCCGGGGGCGTTTTTTTATGCCTGGATTTTTCTGGTGAGCCCGCTTGTTGTGGTGAGCGGGCTTGCCCCGCGCTGGGTGGCGAAGCCGCCCCAAAACCAGGCACCTGAGTTTTATCTGGAGAAATGCAGTGGCCGGGTTAGGGCCGCTTCGCAGCCCAGCGCGGGGCAAGCCCGCTCACCACAGGGGGTTGGCTGTCGATTAGAACTTGTCGAGGGTTTTGAACTTGGTCTCGCGCACCACTTCCTTCGGCTTGTACGCGCAATACCCTGGCCGTGGCCCGATCTTCGGGTGATT
>NZ_JAGYWD010000016.1:0-41079 GCF_018587885.1 Pseudomonas sp. VS40
TCTTTTCGGCCACTTGATTGACCGCTTGGATTTTGAATTCTTCGGGATAACGTGGGTTGCTCATGGCACCTCCTAATTGGCCTCAGTTTAAGGCAAAGAGGTGTCTACGAAACCCGAGGCGATTCAGAGGACGTAAACGGAGGGCTCAAATAAAGGCGCACCAGAGGCCAGTGCTATCAGCACAGGCAAGCGCTCCCCAGAGCTCAAGACAATCATCTTTATCGCATACGGATTCAGAGTCATTTGTTTACACCCTTGAGAGGTAAACACTTAACAAATGTAGCTCTTAATCCGCAAAAATCTGTAACCAATAAAAAAGCGAAGCCAAATCAATGGCTTCGCTTCTAATGTTTACGGTTCTGAAAAAGCTGCGGTTCAGAACGGGATATCGTCATCAAAGCTGTCGAAATCCGGCGCTGGCTGCGGCGCGGCCTGCTGTGGCGCTGGACGCGACTCACGCTGTGGCTGCTGGCTTGGCTGCGGACGCGACTGCTGTGGACGCGGTGCCGAGTTGGACATGCCGCCCTGGCCCTGTTGGTCGCCCTGTGGACGGCCGCCCAGCAGTTGCATGGTGCCTTGCATGTCGACCACGATTTCGGTGGTGTAACGCTTGATGCCGTCTTTTTCCCACTCGCGGGTCTGCAGCTTGCCTTCGATGTACACCTGCGAACCTTTGCGCAGGTACTCACCGGCGATCTCTGCGACCTTGCCGAACATCGACACACGGTGCCATTCGGTTTTCTCGACCTTCTGGCCGGTCTGCTTGTCGGTCCACTGTTCGCTGGTCGCCAGACTCAGGTTGGTCACGGCGTTACCGTTAGGCAAGTAGCGAACTTCGGGATCCTGGCCGCATGTACCGACCAATATGACTTTGTTAACCCCACGGGCCATAACGTTCTCCTAGGCTGGGCGCGCTGTCGGCACTGGGTTGACCAGTTGCTCGAGCGTCGCGCGATCCAATAATTCGGTGTCCAATTTGATGTAGATGGCGGCTTCTTCAGCGACAACCACGGCATCGGTAACCCCTGTAACGGCCTTAAGGCGCTCGACCAGACCGGCTTCGCGGATCGCTTCAGGCGATAACGGCAAACGCAGACTCGTCACATAGGGAGGTTCGCGCATGGTAACAGCAAAGGCTAGCCAGAGGGCAGCCAGACCTGCGCATCCAAGAAATACAACCGACAAACCGCCATGCTGGAACATCCAGCCACCCATGATGCCGCCCAGTGCAGAACCCAGAAACTGGCTGGTGGAATACACACCCATCGCCGTCCCTTTGCCGCCGGCCGGTGAAACTTTGCTGATCAGCGAAGGCAACGAAGCCTCCAGCAGGTTGAACGCGGTGAAAAACACCACCGTGCCGATTACCAGCGCCCGCAGGCTGTCGCCGAACTGCCAGAAGAATAGCTCAGTGAGCATCAGCGTCGCGACGGCGCCGAGCAGGATTCGTTTCATTTTGCGTTTTTTCTCGCCATAGATAATGAACGGGATCATGGCGAAGAACGAAATCAACAAGGCGGTGAGGTACACCCACCAGTGCTGCTCCTTGGGCAGGCCGGCTTTTCCCACCAGCGCCAGGGGCAAGGCGACGAAGCTGCACATCAGCATTGCGTGCAACACGAAGATACCCAAATCCAGGCGCAGCAGGTCCGGGTGCTTGAGCGTTGGCAGCAATGCCTGGCGGGCGACGCCGGACTCGCGGTGCTGCAACGTGCCGGTAGAGCGCGGCACCATAAAGGCCACGATCACGATACCGAACAACGCCATGCCACCAGTGGCCAGGAACAGCCCGTGCAGGCCGAACGCGCGGGTCAGCAAGGGCCCGACCACCATCGCCACGGCAAACGACAGGCCGATGGTCATGCCGATCATGGCCATGGCCTTGGTGCGGTGTTGCTCCCGGGTAAGGTCAGACAGCAACGCCATGACTGCCGCGGAAATCGCACCGGCGCCTTGCAGGATACGCCCGGCAATGACACCCCAGATCGAATCGGACTGCGCGGCGAGCACGCTGCCCAGCGCGAACACGATCAGCCCCAGGTAGATCACCGGACGGCGGCCAATGCGGTCGGAAATGATCCCGAACGGGATCTGGAAAATCGCCTGGGTCAGGCCATAGGCGCCAATCGCCAAGCCGATCAATGCCGGGGTCGCACCTGCGAGATCCATCCCATAGGTCGCCAGCACTGGCAACACCATAAACATGCCCAGCATACGGAAGGCGAACACCAGGGCCAGACCGCTTGCCGCTCGGGTCTCGCCGCTACTCATGCGTTCGCTGTGGGGATCGTGCATGGAAAAACCTCGTGTGAACCGGCGGCGATTCTACCAGTCCCATCGATTGAGAGGGTATATGCGGCGCTTTGCCGCGCAGCTTTCATGTAAGGCTGCAAGCGGCCTTTTGACAGTGTATATTCATCCAGTCTATAGCCGTATACTCCGGCATTATTTACGCCCGCCGTGCGAGGCCATCTTGGACAAGATCCTGATTCGTGGGGCTAGAACCCACAACCTGAAGAACATCGACCTGACCCTGCCCCGGGACAAACTGATCGTCATCACCGGCTTGTCCGGGTCCGGCAAGTCGTCCCTGGCGTTCGACACGCTGTACGCCGAAGGCCAGCGTCGTTATGTGGAATCGCTGTCGGCCTATGCCCGCCAGTTCCTGTCGATGATGGAGAAGCCCGACGTCGACACCATTGAAGGCCTGTCGCCGGCGATCTCCATCGAGCAGAAGTCGACCTCCCATAACCCGCGCTCCACCGTGGGCACCATTACCGAAATCTACGACTACCTGCGCCTGCTGTATGCACGCGTGGGTATTCCGCGTTGCCCGGACCACGACATTCCCCTGGAAGCCCAGACCGTCAGCCAGATGGTCGACCTGGTGCTGGCCCAGCCGGAAGGCGCCAAGCTGATGCTGCTGGCGCCGGTGATCCGTGAGCGCAAGGGCGAACACCTTTCCGTCTTCGAAGAGTTGCGCGCCCAAGGTTTCGTGCGCGCGCGGATCAACGGCAAGCTGTATGAGCTGGACGAAGCGCCGAAGCTCGACAAGCAGAAGAAGCACTCTATTGATGTGGTCGTTGATCGTTTCAAAGTGCGTGCCGATCTGCAGCAGCGCCTGGCGGAATCCTTTGAAACCGCGTTGAAGCTGGCGGACGGCATTGCCCTGGTGGCGCCGATGGATGACGAGCCGGGCGAAGAGATCATCTTCTCCGCGCGCTTTGCCTGCCCGATCTGTGGCCATGCCATCAGCGAGCTGGAACCCAAGCTGTTTTCCTTCAACAACCCAGCCGGCGCCTGCCCGACCTGTGATGGCCTGGGGGTGAAGCAGTTCTTCGACATCAAGCGCCTGGTCAACGGTGACCTGACGCTGGCGGAGGGCGCCATACGCGGCTGGGACAGGCGCAACGTCTATTACTTCCAAATGCTGGGGTCGTTGGCGTCGCACTATAAATTCAGCCTGGAAGTGCCGTTCAACCAACTGCCGGCAGACCAGCAGAAGGTTATCCTCAACGGCAGCGGTTCGCAGAACGTGGACTTCAAGTACCTGAACGACCGTGGCGATATCGTCAAGCGTTCCCACCCGTTCGAAGGCATCGTGCCGAACCTCGAGCGTCGCTACCGTGAGACCGAGTCGGCCAGCGTGCGCGAAGAGTTGGCGAAATTCCTCAGCACCCAGCCCTGCCCGGATTGCCGTGGCACCCGCCTGCGTCGTGAGGCGCGGCATGTATGGGTGGGCGAGAAGACATTGCCAGCAGTGACCAACCTGCCGATCGGCGATGCCTGTGAGTACTTTGGTGTACTCAAGCTGACCGGTCGCCGTGGCGAAATCGCTGACAAGATCCTCAAGGAAATCCGCGAGCGCTTGCAGTTCCTGGTCAACGTTGGCTTGGATTACCTGTCGCTGGATCGCAGTGCCGACACCTTGTCCGGCGGCGAAGCTCAACGCATTCGATTGGCCAGCCAGATTGGTGCTGGCCTTGTGGGTGTGTTGTACATCCTCGATGAACCGTCGATTGGCTTGCACCAGCGCGACAACGACCGCCTGCTAGGCACGTTGAAACATCTGCGGGATATCGGCAACACGGTGATTGTGGTCGAGCACGATGAAGACGCAATCCGCCTGGCGGACTACGTGGTCGACATTGGCCCAGGTGCGGGTGTGCATGGCGGACATATCGTCGCCGAGGGCACGCCTGCCGAAGTCATGGCTCATCCCGATTCGCTGACCGGCAAATACTTGTCCGGTCGTGTGAAGATCGAAGTACCGGCCAAACGTACCCCGCGTAACAAGAAGCTGGCACTGCACCTCAAGGGCGCGCGTGGCAACAACTTGCGCAATGTCGACCTGGAAATTCCGCTAGGTTTGCTGACCTGCGTGACCGGGGTTTCCGGCTCGGGCAAATCGACGCTGATCAACAACACGCTGTTCCCCTTGAGTGCCACCGCGCTGAATGGCGCGACCACCCTGGAAGCCGCGGCCCATGACAGCATCAAAGGCCTGGAGCATCTGGACAAGGTGGTCGATATCGACCAGAGCCCGATTGGCCGTACACCACGCTCCAACCCGGCAACCTACACCGGTTTGTTCACGCCGATTCGCGAGCTGTTTGCGGGTGTTCCGGAATCCCGTTCACGGGGTTACGGGCCGGGCAGGTTCTCGTTCAACGTCAAGGGTGGTCGCTGTGAAGCATGCCAAGGCGATGGCCTGATCAAAGTGGAGATGCACTTTCTCCCGGACATCTACGTGCCGTGCGATGTGTGCAAGAGCAAGCGCTACAACCGCGAGACCTTGGAGATCAAATACAAGGGCAAGAGCATCCACGAAACCCTCGAGATGACCATCGAGGAAGCGCGGGTGTTCTTCGACGCAGTCCCGGCGCTGGCGCGCAAGCTGCAGACGCTGATGGACGTAGGCTTGTCGTACATCAAGCTGGGGCAATCGGCGACCACGCTGTCAGGTGGTGAGGCGCAGCGGGTGAAGCTGTCCCGCGAGCTGTCCAAGCGCGATACCGGCAAGACCCTGTATATCCTCGATGAGCCGACCACCGGCCTGCACTTCGCGGATATCCAGCAGCTGCTGGACGTGTTGCACCGCCTGCGCGACCACGGCAACACGGTGGTGGTGATCGAGCACAACCTTGATGTGATCAAGACCGCGGATTGGCTGGTCGACCTGGGGCCGGAAGGCGGCTCCAAGGGCGGCCAGATCATCGCGGTTGGCACGCCGGAGCAGGTCTCCGAAATGCCGCAGTCGCACACCGGTTACTACTTGAAACCCTTGCTGGAACGCGACCGGGCCTGACTTATTCAGGCCCAATGAAAAGCCCCTGTCACTTTACGGTGACAGGGGCTTTTTCGTAGCCGGGAATCAGAACTGCGATTGCAGGTAATTCTCCAGGCCGATCAACTTGATCAGGCCCAACTGCTTTTCAAGCCAGTAGGTGTGATCTTCTTCGGTGTCGTTCAACTGCACCCGCAGGATTTCACGGGTGACGAAGTCGCTGTGCTGCTCACAGAGCTCGATGCCCTTGCAGAGCGCGGCACGGACCTTGTACTCAAGACGCAGGTCGGCGGCGAGCATGTCAGGTACCGTGGTGCCCACATCCAGGTCATCGGGACGCATGCGCGGCGTGCCTTCGAGCATGAGGATACGGCGCATCAGTGCGTCGGCGTGCTGTGCCTCTTCTTCCATCTCGTGGTTGATACGCTCATAGAGCTCGGTAAAGCCCCAGTCTTCGTACATGCGCGAGTGGATGAAATATTGGTCACGAGCAGCCAGTTCGCCCGTCAGCAACGTGTTGAGGTAATCGATTACGTCGGGGTGACCTTGCATCGCCCTACATCTCCCTGCTTGAAAGTCTGTAGTTTGAACCATGATGACTCGAAGGTCACGGGACCAACGGCAGAAAAGTGAAGATTTCCGGAGAAAAGTAGCTGAAATAACGCAAAAACCGCCCAAATGAGGGCGGTTCTGCTTATCGTTTAGAGTTAGTTAAGCGATACACCCAGTGCCTTTGCGATTGCTTCTCCATAAGCAGGATCTGCCTTGTAGAAGTGCTGCAACTGACGCTGGACGACATCACTGGAAACCCCACCCATCGCACCGGCGATGTTACTGGTGAGCAACGCTTTCTGCTCATCGTTCATCAGGCGGAACAGCGCACCGGCGTGGCTGTAGTAATCAGTGTCTTCTCGGTGATCGTAACGATCAGCCGCACCGCTCAAGGCCAAAGCAGGCTCAGCGTACTGCGGTGCCTGTTTCGGTGCATCCGCGTAGCTGTTCGGCTCGTAGTTAGGCGCCGCACCGCCATTGCTGCCAAATGCCATCGAACCATCACGCTGGTAGCTGTTCACCGGGCTACGTGGAGCGTTGACCGGCAGTTGCTGGTGGTTGGTGCCAACACGGTAGCGGTGAGCATCGGCATATGCAAACACGCGGCCTTGCAGCATACGGTCTGGCGACAGACCTACACCTGGAACCATGTTGCTAGGACCGAACGCAGCCTGTTCCACCTCTGCGAAGTAGTTTTGCGGGTTGCGGTTCAGCTCCAACTCGCCGACTTCGATCAACGGGAATTCTTTCTGCGACCAGGTCTTGGTCACGTCGAATGGATTCTCGTAATGAGCGTTGGCCTGGGCCTCGGTCATGATCTGAATGCAGACGCGCCATTTCGGAAAATCACCGCGCTCGATTGCACCAAACAAATCGCGCTGAGCGTAATCAGGATCAGTACCGGCCAGGCGTGCAGCTTCGGCCGGCGCCAGGTTCTTGATGCCCTGCTTGGTCTTGTAGTGCCACTTGACCCAATGACGCTCGCCGGCGGCGTTGATCAGGCTGTAGGTGTGGCTGCCGAAGCCGTGCATGTGACGGTACCCATCGGGGATGCCACGGTCCGAGAACAGAATGGTGACCTGGTGCAGCGCCTCAGGAGAGTGCGACCAGAAGTCCCACATCATTTGCGCACTCTTCAGGTTGCTTTGCGGCAGGCGCTTCTGAGTGTGAATAAAGTCCGGGAACTTCAATGGGTCGCGAATGAAGAACACAGGGGTGTTGTTACCCACGATGTCCCAGTTGCCTTCTTCGGTGTAGAACTTCAGGGCAAAGCCACGTGGATCGCGCTCGGTGTCAGCCGAACCACGCTCACCGCCTACGGTAGAAAACCGCAGGAAGGTCGGGGTTTGCTTGCCGACGGACTCAAACAGCTTGGCGCTGGTGTACTGCGTAATGTCTTGGGTAACGGTGAAGGTGCCATAGGCGCCCGAGCCCTTGGCGTGTACACGGCGCTCAGGAATGTTTTCACGGTTGAAGTGGGCAAGCTTCTCGATCAGATGAAAATCGTCGAGCAGCAGCGGGCCACGCGGGCCGGCGGAGCGGGAATTCTGGTTGTCCGCAACGGGAGCGCCGCTGGCGGTGGTAAGGATTTTATTCTGACTCATGCTCAATTTCCCTCAGGTCGGACTTGGAACTGCCGGCTAATCGGCTTGGAGGAAGTATTGATCATCAATATGACGTCTACAAATTCATTAAATTGTAGGCGTCGATAGAGAATAACTACCAGACTCCCCAGTTTCCATAGTGCCGACAACAACCCGTGGGCGCTTGTACAAATCGCGCTTTTGTTACGCGCACAAAAAACCGGGCACTAGGCCCGGTTCTTCGTTACAGCTTGTCGTCTTACTCGGCGCTTACAGCTTCGCCGGCAGTAGCACGATCAACCAACTCGACGTACGCCATAGGCGCGTTGTCGCCAGTGCGGAAACCGCACTTGAGGATGCGCAGGTAGCCACCCTCACGGGTAGCGTAACGCTTGCCCAGGTCGTTGAAGAGCTTACCAACGATAGCTTTCGAACGAGTACGGTCGAAAGCCAGACGGCGGTTAGCCAGGCTGTCTGTCTTGGCCAAAGTGATCAGCGGCTCAGCAACGCGACGCAGTTCTTTAGCTTTCGGCAGTGTAGTTTTGATCAGCTCGTGCTCGAACAGCGACACCGCCATGTTTTGGAACATGGCCTTGCGGTGCGAGCTGGTACGGCTCAGGTGACGACCACTTTTACGATGACGCATGGTTCATTCCTTACCAAACTCACGTTCGGTGATTACGACGATCAGGCAGTCGCCTTGTCGTCCTTCTTAAGACTTGCAGGCGGCCAGTTGTCGAGGCGCATGCCGAGGGACAGACCGCGGGAGGCCAGAACGTCCTTGATTTCAGTCAAGGATTTCTTGCCCAGGTTCGGAGTCTTCAACAGTTCTACTTCGGTACGCTGAATCAGGTCGCCGATGTAGTAAATGTTTTCCGCCTTAAGGCAGTTAGCCGAACGTACAGTCAGTTCCAGATCGTCAACCGGGCGAAGCAGGATCGGATCGATCTCGTCTTCCTGCTCGATTACCACTGGTTCGCTGTCACCTTTGAGGTCGACGAACGCAGCCAACTGCTGTTGCAGAATGGTTGCAGCGCGGCGAATAGCCTCTTCAGGATCCAGAGTACCGTTGGTTTCCAGATCAATAACCAGCTTGTCCAGGTTAGTACGCTGCTCGACACGGGCGTTTTCCACCACGTATGCGATACGGCGAACCGGGCTGAACGAAGAGTCAAGCTGCAAGCGACCAATGCTGCGGCTTTCGTCTTCATCGCTCTGACGCGAGTCGGCCGGTTCATAACCACGACCACGAGCTACGGTGAGCTTCATGTTCAGGGCGCCGTTAGACGCCAGGTTAGCGATTACGTGATCGGGGTTAACGATCTCGACATCATGATCCAGCTGAATATCGGCAGCGGTAACCACCCCCGAACCCTTCTTCGACAAGGTCAGCGTAACTTCGTCACGGCCGTGCAGCTTGATAGCCAGACCTTTAAGGTTCAACAGGATTTCAATTACGTCTTCCTGTACACCTTCGATGGCGCTGTACTCGTGGAGCACACCGTCAATCTCGGCCTCGACTACTGCACAGCCGGGCATTGAGGACAACAGGATGCGGCGCAGCGCGTTGCCCAGGGTGTGGCCAAAACCACGCTCGAGAGGCTCGAGAGTAATTTTGGCGCGGGTTGGACTGACAACCTGCACATCAATGTGGCGGGGTGTCAGGAACTCATTTACCGAAATCTGCATGGATGCACCTATTTTCTAGCCCTTACTTGGAGTAGAGCTCGACAATCAGGCTTTCGTTGATGTCGGCGGACAGATCACTGCGAGCAGGAACGTTCTTGAAAACGCCCGACTTCTTCTCAGTGTCTACTTCTACCCATTCTACGCGGCCACGTTGGGCACACAGATCGAGAGCTTGGACAATGCGAAGTTGGTTTTTTGCTTTCTCGCGAACTGCGACCACGTCACCAGCACGAACCTGGTAGGACGGAACGTTTACGGTCTGACCGTTAACGCTGATCGACTTGTGCGATACCAGCTGACGGGATTCGGCACGAGTCGAACCAAAGCCCATACGGTATACAACGTTGTCCAGACGGCATTCGAGCAGTTGCAGCAGGTTTTCACCGGTTGCACCTTTTTTGCCAGCAGCTTCTTTGTAGTAGCCACTGAACTGACGCTCGAGAACGCCGTAGATACGACGGACCTTCTGCTTTTCACGCAGTTGGGTGCCGTAATCGGACTGGCGACCGCGGCGTTGGCCGTGGATACCAGGTGCTGCTTCAATGTTGCACTTCGATTCGATCGCGCGCACGCCGCTCTTCAGGAAGAGATCGGTGCCTTCGCGACGAGCGAGTTTGCATTTTGGACCAATGTAACGAGCCATTCTTTACAATCTCCTGGATTACACGCGGCGCTTCTTCGGCGGACGGCACCCGTTGTGCGGGATTGGCGTCACGTCGGTGATGCTGGCGATCTTATAGCCACAGCCGTTCAAAGCACGGACAGCAGACTCACGACCTGGACCTGGACCTTTGACGTTAACGTCGAGGTTTTTCAGGCCATATTCCAGCGCAGCTTGGCCAGCACGTTCAGCAGCTACTTGAGCAGCAAACGGGGTGGACTTGCGGGAACCGCGGAAACCCGAACCACCGGAGGTAGCCCAAGAAAGCGCGTTACCTTGACGGTCGGTGATGGTCACGATGGTGTTGTTAAAAGAAGCATGGATGTGGGCGATGCCATCAACCACTGTCTTTTTAACTTTTTTACGAGGACGAGCAGCAGGTTTTGCCATGATAATTTTCCTGTCGATTCGCTGGGGCGATTACTTGCGGATCGGCTTACGCGGACCTTTACGGGTACGCGCGTTAGTCTTGGTACGCTGACCGCGTACTGGAAGACCACGACGATGACGCAGACCGCGATAGCAACCGAGGTCCATCAAACGCTTGATTTTCATGTTGATTTCACGGCGCAGGTCACCTTCAGTGGTGAACTTCGCCACTTCGCCACGCAGCGATTCAATCTGCTCGTCGCTCAGATCCTTGATCTTAGCGGCTGGGTTTACCCCAGCAACTGCGCAAATTTTCTGCGCAGTAGTGCGACCAACACCATAGATGTAGGTCAGCGAGATAACAGTGTGCTTGTTATCTGGAATGTTAACGCCTGCAATACGGGCCATTCAGTGGGACTCCAATTGACAGCTACCTACGCCCCGGAAGCCAAGAAATAGGGCGCGAGATAATATCGCTGTAATAACAAATAATCAACCCGGCAGCGCACTAGCTGCCGGGCTTCAAGCGGATCACACTCAGCCTTGGCGCTGTTTGTGACGCGGTTCCGCGCTGCAAATTACTCGAACAACACCTTCGCGGCGAATAATCTTGCAGTTACGGCACAGCTTTTTCACCGATGCACGAACTTTCATCACCAACTCCTCGAACCTTATGGGGTACTCAGCGCAACATGCCGCTGCCGTAGCCCTTCAGGTTGGCTTTCTTCATCAGGGATTCGTACTGGTGCGAAACGAGGTGCGATTGTACTTGGGACATGAAGTCCATCACAACCACGACCACGATCAGCAACGAGGTCCCGCCAAGGTAGAACGGAACGTTTGCTGCAACCACCAGGAACTGGGGCAACAAGCACACGGCCGTCATATATAGAGCACCGAACAGGGTCAAACGAGTCAGAACGCCATCAATGTAGCGCGCAGACTGCTCACCTGGACGGATGCCCGGAATAAAGGCACCGGACTTCTTCAGGTTTTCCGCTACGTCTTTCGGATTGAACATCAACGCCGTATAGAAGAAGCAGAAGAAAATAATCCCTGCACTAAACAGCAGAATATTCAACGGCTGACCAGGAGCGATCGACTGAGAGAGGTCCTGCAGCCAGCCCATATTTTCAGACTGACCAAACCAGGTACCCAACGAAGCCGGAAACAGCAAAATGCTGCTCGCGAAAATTGCCGGAATAACACCGGCCATATTCACTTTCAGCGGCAAGTGGCTTGTCTGCGCAGCAAAAACCTTACGGCCCTGCTGACGCTTGGCGTAGTGAACAGCAATACGACGCTGGCCACGCTCAATGAACACCACAAAACCGATAATCGCTACTGCCAGCAAACCGATGGCAACCAAGGCGAAAATATTGATATCACCCTGACGCGCAGACTCGAAAGACTGCCCAATCGCTCTCGGAAGACCGGCGACGATACCTGCGAAAATCAACATCGAGATACCGTTACCAACACCACGCTCAGTAATCTGCTCACCCAGCCACATCATGAACATCGCACCAGCCACAAACGTGGATACCGCGACGAAATGGAAGCCAAAGTCACCAGTGAACGCAACGCCCTGCCCGGCCAGGCCAACGGACATGCCGATAGCTTGAACCAAGGCGAGGACGACAGTGCCGTAGCGGGTGTACTGGCTAATCTTGCGACGGCCAGCTTCACCTTCCTTCTTCAACTGCTCCAGCTGCGGGCTGACGGCGGTCATCAGTTGCATGATGATCGATGCCGAAATGTACGGCATGATCCCCAGTGCAAAGATGCTCATCCGCTCCAGCGCGCCGCCGGAAAACATGTTGAACAAGCTAAGAATGGTCCCCTCATTCTGTCGAAACAGGTCTGCGAGTCGGTCCGGGTTGATACCTGGAACCGGGATGTGTGCGCCTATTCGGTAGACGATAATCGCCAGGAACAGAAAACGCAGACGAGCCCAAAGTTCAGACATACCGCCTTTGCCGAGCGCTGAGAGAGCACCTTGCTTAGCCATTTATTCCTCGAACTTGCCGCCAGCTGCTTCGATAGCCGAACGCGCACCTTTGGTGGCGCCGATTCCCTTGCCGATAGTGACAGCGCGAGTCACTTCACCGGACAGCATGATTTTCACACGCTGTACGTTGACGTTGATCACGTTGGCATCTTTCAGGGTCTGCACAGTAACGATGTCGCCTTCCACTTTAGCCAGCTCGGACAGACGCACTTCTGCGCGGTCCATGGCTTTCAGGGATACGAAACCGAACTTAGGCAGGCGACGATGCAGCGGCTGTTGACCGCCTTCAAAGCCTGGAGCGATGGTGCCACCGGAGCGGGAGGTTTGACCTTTGTGGCCACGGCCACCAGTCTTACCCAAACCGCTACCGATACCACGGCCCGGACGATGCTTTTCGCGACGGGAACCCGGCGCTGGACTCAGATCATTGAGTTTCATCGATTAACCCTCTACACGCAGCATGTAGTAAGCCTTGTTGATCATCCCGCGATTCTCGGGAGTATCCTGGACTTCTACAGTGTGACCGATGCGACGCAGACCCAGACCTTTAACGCACAGTTTGTGGTTAGGGATGCGGCCGGTCATGCTTTTGATCAGCGTTACTTTAACGGTAGCCATGATCAGAAGATCTCCTTGACAGTCAGGCCACGCTTGGCAGCGATGGACTCAGGAGATTGCATAGCTTTCAAACCTTTGAAAGTGGCGTGAACCACGTTTACCGGGTTAGTCGAGCCATAGCACTTGGCCAGAACGTTCTGAACGCCAGCAACTTCGAGGACAGCACGCATAGCGCCGCCAGCGATGATACCGGTACCTTCAGAAGCAGGCTGCATGTACACCTTCGAAGCGCCATGGGCGGACTTCATTGCGTACTGCAGAGTGGTGCCGTTCAGATCAACTTGGATCATGTTGCGACGAGCAGCTTCCATTGCCTTCTGGATCGCAGCAGGCACTTCACGTGACTTGCCACGGCCGAAGCCAACGCGCCCTTTACCATCACCAACCACGGTCAACGCGGTGAAAGTGAAGATACGGCCGCCTTTAACGGTTTTGGCTACGCGGTTAACTTGAACCAGCTTCTCAATGTAGCCTTCGTCGCGCTTTTGGTCGTTATTTGACATAACTTAGAACTCCAGCCCAGCTTCACGAGCAGCATCAGCCAGCGCTTTCACGCGACCGTGGTACTTGAAGCCAGAGCGGTCGAAAGCCACTTGCGAGACGCCAGCGGCCTTAGCACGCGTAGCGACCAGCTGGCCAACCTTTGTGGCCGCGTCGATGTTGCCAGTGGCACCATCACGCAGTTCTTTATCCAAAGTCGAGGCGCTTGCCAGGACTTTGTTGCCGTCGGCCGAGATGACCTGGGCGTAGATGTGCTGCGACGAGCGGAACACGCAGAGACGCACGACTTCGAGTTCGTGCATTTTCAGGCGTGCTTTGCGAGCGCGACGCAGTCGAGTAACTTTTTTGTCGGTCATTTGCTATGCCCTACTTCTTCTTGGCTTCTTTACGACGGACGACTTCGTCCGCGTAGCGCACACCTTTGCCTTTGTACGGCTCTGGTGGACGGAAGTCGCGGATCTCAGCGGCCACTTGACCTACCAGCTGCTTATCGATGCCCTTGATCAGGATATCGGTCTGGCTAGGGGTCTCAGCAGTGATGCCCGCTGGCAGTTCGTAATCCACAGGGTGCGAGAAGCCAAGGGCCAGGTTCAAAACCGTGCCTTTTGCTTGCGCTTTGTAACCAACACCGACCAGCTGGAGCTTACGCTCGAAGCCTTGGCTTACGCCTTGGACCATGTTGTTTACCAACGCACGCGTGGTACCGGCCATTGCGCGAGTTTGTTGATCGCCATTGCGAGCAGCGAAACGCAGCTCACCAGCTTCTTCAACGATCTCAACGGACGAATGGATGTTCAGTTCAAGAGTACCCTTGGCACCCTTCACCGAAAGCTGTTGGCCTGCGAATTTGACTTCGACACCGGCTGGCAGCTTAACGGGGTTCTTAGCGACGCGAGACATGCTTATCCCCCCTTAGAACACAGTGCAAAGAACTTCGCCGCCGACACCGGCAGCGCGCGCAGCACGATCCGTCATCACACCTTTGTTGGTGGAGACGATAGACACGCCCAGACCGCCACGAACTTTCGGCAGATCTTCAGCGGACTTGTACTGACGCAGGCCTGGACGGCTAACGCGCTTCACTTCCTCGATGACCGAACGGCCTTCGAAGTACTTCAGCTCGATGGACAGCAGTGGTTTGGTTTCGCTGCTGATCTGATAACCCGCAATGTAGCCTTCGTCTTTCAGGACTTTGGCAACAGCTACCTTCAACTTGGAAGATGGCATGCTTACGACGGACTTTTCAGCCATCTGGGCATTACGGATACGAGTTAGCATGTCCGCTAACGGGTCCTGCATACTCATGGGCTAGACGCTCCTAATACAAAAAAATTAGCCTTGCGGCTACATATGTCGCCGAGAATCTCCGGGCATAGAAAACACGGGCTCAGGCGAGCCGGGTATTCTAGACACACTCCGGAAATGAAACAAGCCCCAAAAGGGGCTTGTTCCAGATTCAAGGTCACCGGTGGTCGTTATCTTGCGATGCCGACCACCTGGACTCTGAAAGTACTTACCAGCTGGCTTTAACCAGACCTGGTACGTCACCACGCATTGCCGCTTCACGCAGTTTGTTACGGCCGAGGCCGAACTTGCGGTAAACGCCGTGTGGACGACCGGTCAGGCGGCAGCGGTTACGCATGCGCGAAGCGCTTGCGTCACGTGGCTGCTTCTGCAGAGCTACTGTAGCTTCCCAACGCGCTTCTGGACTTGCGTTCAGATCAACGATGATTGCTTTCAGTGCTGCACGCTTCTTGGCGTACTTGGCAACCGTGAGCTGACGCTTCAGCTCGCGGTTTTTCATGCTCATCTTGGCCATGGTCCTACTCCAATCAGTTGCGGAACGGGAATTTGAAAGCACGCAACAGGGCGCGACCTTCATCATCGTTCTTGGCAGTGGTGGTCAGGGTGATGTCCAGACCGCGGAGAGCATCGATCTTGTCGTAGTCGATTTCCGGGAAGATGATCTGCTCTTTCACGCCCATGCTGTAGTTACCACGACCATCGAAGGACTTGGCATTCAGGCCGCGGAAGTCGCGAACCCGAGGCAGGGAGATCGACAGCAGACGATCCAGGAATTCGTACATACGCTCACGGCGCAGAGTCACTTTGACGCCGATCGGCCAACCTTCACGGACTTTAAAGCCAGCGATGGATTTCCGAGCGTAAGTCACAACGACTTTTTGACCGGTGATCTTTTCCAGGTCAGCAACAGCGTGCTCGATGACTTTTTTGTCGCCGATCGCTTCGCCCAGACCCATGTTCAGGGTGATTTTGGTGACGCGCGGAACTTCCATCACGTTCCCGAGCTTAAGTTCTTCCTTAAGCTTGGGGGCGATTTCCTTCCGGTAAATCTCTTGTAGTCGTGCCATGGTCTTATCTACCTAGCAGTGTTCAAGCATCAACCGCTTTTTGGGTCGACTTGAAGACACGAATTTTCTTACCGTCTTCTACTTTGAAACCAACGCGGTCAGCCTTGTTGGTTTCGCCGTTGAAGATGGCGACGTTAGAAGCGTGCAATGGCGCTTCTTTCTCGACGATACCGCCCTGTACGCCCGACATCGGGTTAGGCTTGGTATGACGCTTGACCAGGTTCAGACCACCAACGACCAGACGGTCGTCAGCGAGAACCTTCAGCACCTTACCGCGCTTACCTTTGTCTTTGCCGGCGATCACGATGATCTCGTCGTCACGACGAATCTTTTGCATGTCGGATCTCCTTACAGCACTTCTGGGGCGAGCGAGACGATCTTCATGAACTTCTCAGTACGAAGTTCACGGGTCACTGGCCCAAAGATACGGGTGCCGATCGGCTCTTGCTTGTTGTTCAGAAGAACAGCAGCGTTGCCATCAAAGCGGATAATGGAGCCATCAGCACGGCGTACGCCGTGACGAGTGCGGACTACAACAGCAGTCATCACTTGGCCTTTTTTCACTTTACCGCGAGGAATTGCTTCCTTCACGGTAACTTTGATGATGTCACCGATACCAGCGTAACGACGATGGGAGCCACCCAGCACCTTGATGCACATAACACGGCGAGCGCCGCTGTTATCGGCCACATCGAGCATGGATTGAGTCTGAATCATATAATTTCTCCGACCCCTAGTCCTTAGACTTCCACAGCGCGTTCGAGAACATCAACCAGTGCCCAAGACTTGGTCTTGGCCAGCGGACGAGTTTCACGAATAGTGACTTTGTCGCCGATGTGGCACTGATTGGTTTCGTCGTGCGCGTGCAGCTTAGTCGAACGCTTAACATATTTACCGTAGATCGGGTGCTTAACGCGACGCTCGATCAGAACGGTGATGGTTTTGTCCATCTTGTCGCTGACAACACGGCCAGTCAGCGTACGGACAGTCTTTTCGGCTTCAGCCATGATCACTTACCTGCCTGCTGGTTGAGCACAGTCTTCACGCGAGCGATGTCACGCTTAACTTGCGAGAGCAGATGAGACTGCCCCAACTGGCCAGTTGCTTTCTGCATACGCAGATTGAACTGGTCGCGCAGCAGGCCGAGCAGTTGCTCGTTCAGCTGCTGTGCGGATTTTTCACGAAGTTCATTCGCTTTCATCACATCACCGTCCGTTTAACAAAGGAGGTGGCGAGCGGCAGCTTTGCAGCAGCCAGGGCGAAAGCCTCACGCGCCAGCTCTTCAGAAACACCCTCGATTTCATACAGGACTTTGCCTGGCTGAATCTGGGCTACCCAGTATTCCACGTTACCCTTACCTTTACCCATCCGAACCTCGAGAGGTTTTTTGGAGATCGGCTTGTCCGGGAATACACGGATCCAGATCTTGCCGCCACGTTTTACGTGACGGGTCAGAGCACGACGCGCTGACTCGATCTGACGAGCGGTGAGACGACCACGAGCTACAGACTTCAGCGCGAACTCGCCGAAGCTGACTTTGCTACCGCGCTGAGCCAGACCACGGTTGTGGCCTGTCATCTGCTTGCGGAACTTCGTACGCTTAGGTTGCAACATTTGGCGTACCCCTTACTTAGCAGCTTTTTTACGAGGCGCTGGTGCTTGTGGTTTCAGTTCTTCTTGGCGACCACCAATTACTTCGCCTTTGAAGATCCAAACCTTTACACCGATCACACCGTAAGTGGTGTGAGCTTCGTAGTTGGCATAGTCGATGTCGGCACGCAGGGTGTGCAGTGGCACACGACCTTCGCGATACCATTCAGTACGTGCAATTTCAGCACCGCCGAGACGACCGCTCACTTGGATTTTGATGCCCTTGGCACCAATGCGCATGGCGTTCTGTACGGCGCGCTTCATAGCGCGACGGAACATTACGCGACGCTCCAGCTGCTGAGCTACGCTCTGCGCAACCAGCATACCGTCGAGCTCCGGCTTGCGGATCTCTTCGATATTGATGTGCACAGGCACACCCATTTGCTTGGTCAGGTCCTGACGCAGTTTCTCAACATCTTCACCTTTCTTCCCGATAACGATACCTGGACGAGCGGTGTGGATGGTGATACGTGCAGTTTGCGCCGGACGATGGATATCGATACGGCTTACGGACGCGCTTTTTAGTTTGTCTTGGAGATACTCACGCACCTTCAGATCAGCGAACAAATAGTCCGCATAAGTCCGACCGTCTGCGTACCAGACGGAGGTGTGCTCCTTGACGATTCCCAGGCGAATGCCAATGGGATGTACTTTCTGACCCATCTCTTCGACTCCGTTACTTGTCAGCAACCTTGACAGTGATATGGCAAGACCGCTTGACGATGCGATCAGCACGGCCTTTGGCACGTGGCATGATGCGCTTCAGCGAACGCCCTTCGTTGACGAAAACGGTGCTGACCTTCAGGTCATCAACGTCTGCGCCTTCGTTATGCTCGGCGTTGGCTACGGCCGACTCCAGCACTTTCTTCATGATCTCGGCGGCTTTCTTACTGCTGAAAGCCAACAGGTTGAGCGCTTCGCCCACCTTCTTCCCGCGGATCTGGTCGGCGACCAAGCGGGCTTTCTGGGCGGAGATTCGAGCGCCCGACAACTTAGCGGCTACTTCCATTTCCTTACCCCTTAACGCTTGGCTTTCTTGTCTGCCACGTGCCCACGATAAGTGCGGGTACCGGCAAACTCGCCTAGTTTGTGGCCGACCATGTCTTCGTTCACAAGAACTGGGACGTGCAAGCGACCGTTGTGTACAGCGATGGTCAGACCGACCATTTGTGGCAGGATCATCGAACGACGCGACCAGGTCTTAACTGGTTTGCGATCGTTCTTTTCCGCCGCCACTTCGATCTTCTTCAGTAGGTGAAGATCAATAAAAGGACCTTTTTTCAGAGAACGTGGCACTGTCGTATCCCTCTATTTACTTGCGACGACGGACGATCATTTTGTCGGTACGCTTATTACCACGAGTCTTCGCGCCCTTAGTCGGGAAGCCCCATGGAGATACCGGATGACGACCACCAGAGGTACGACCTTCACCACCACCGTGTGGGTGGTCAACCGGGTTCATGGCAACACCACGAACGGTTGGGCGAACGCCACGCCAGCGTTTGGCACCAGCTTTACCCAGCGAACGCAGGCTGTGCTCGGAGTTCGAGACTTCGCCCAGGGTCGCGCGGCATTCAGCCAGCACTTTACGCATCTCACCAGAACGCAGACGCAGGGTCACGTAGACACCTTCACGAGCGATCAGCTGAGCCGAAGCACCAGCGGAACGAGCGATTTGCGCGCCTTTACCTGGCTTCAATTCGATGCCGTGTACGGTGCTACCAACTGGAATGTTGCGCAGTTGCAGAGCGTTGCCCGGCTTGATCGGTGCCAAAGCACCTGCGATCAGCTGGTCGCCAGCGCTCACGCCTTTAGGGGCGATGATGTAGCGACGCTCGCCATCTGCGTACAGCAGCAGAGCGATGTGAGCAGTACGGTTTGGATCGTATTCGATACGCTCGACAGTGGCAGCGATGCCATCTTTGTCGTTGCGACGGAAGTCGACCAGACGATAATGCTGCTTATGGCCACCACCGATGTGACGAGTGGTAATGCGACCATTGTTGTTACGACCACCAGACTTCGATTTTTTCTCGAGCAGCGGTGCGTGAGGAGCGCCTTTATGCAGCTCCTGGTTGACCACCTTGACCACAAAACGGCGGCCAGGGGAAGTCGGTTTGCATTTAACGATTGCCATGATGCACCCCTTCCTTACTCAGCACTGCTGCTGAAATCGAGATCTTGGCCTGGCTGAAGGGAGATAACTGCCTTCTTCCAGTCATTACGCTTGCCCAGACCGCGAGCAGTGCGCTTGCTCTTACCCAGAACATTCAGGGTAGTAACACGCTCTACTTTCACGCTGAACAGGCTTTCGACGGCCTTCTTGATTTCCAGCTTGGTTGCGTCAGTTGCAACCTTGAAAACGAACTGGCCTTTCTTGTCAGCCAGAACCGTAGCCTTTTCGGAAACGTGCGGGCCAAGCAGAACTTTAAATACGCGTTCCTGGTTCATCCCAGCAGCTCCTCGAATTTCTTCACGGCCGACACGGTGATCAACACCTTGTCGTATGCGATCAGACTAACTGGATCGGAACCTTGCACGTCACGTACATCAACGTGTGGCAGGTTGCGAGCAGCCAGGTACAGGTTCTGATCAACAGCTTCAGACACGATCAAAACATCGGTCAGGCTCATGTTGTTCAGTTTGCCCAGCAGATCTTTGGTTTTCGGGCTTTCAACAGCGAAGTCCTGAACCACGACCAGACGGTCAGTACGCACGAGTTCAGCAAGGATGGAGCGCAGAGCTGCGCGGTACATCTTCTTGTTGAGCTTCTGCGAGTGATCCTGAGGACGAGCTGCGAAAGTGGTACCGCCGCCACGCCAGATTGGGCTACGGATGGTACCGGCACGAGCACGGCCAGTGCCTTTCTGACGCCAAGGGCGCTTACCGCCACCACGTACGTCGGAACGGGTCTTTTGCTGCTTGCTACCTTGACGGCCGCCGGCCATGTAGGCCACGACTGCTTGGTGAACCAGCGTCTCGTTGAATTCGCCGCCAAATGTCAGTTCGGAAACTTCGATCGCTTGAGCGTCATTTACATTTAATTGCATGTCAGCTTCCCCTTAACCGCGAGCCTTGGCCGCTGGACGTACAACCAGGTTGCCGCCAGTAGCGCCAGGAACAGCACCCTTGACCAACAACAGATTGCGTTCAGCGTCGACGCGCACTACTTCGAGGGACTGCACGGTCACGCGCTCAGCGCCCATATGACCGGACATTTTTTTGCCCTTGAATACACGACCAGGAGTCTGGCACTGGCCAATAGAGCCCGGGACGCGGTGGGAAACGGAGTTACCGTGAGTGTTGTCTTGGCCACGGAAATTCCAACGCTTGATCGTACCCTGGAAGCCTTTACCTTTGGACTGACCGGTTACATCAACCAGTTGACCAGCGGCGAAGATTTCAGCGTTGATCAGATCGCCAGCCTGGTAGTCGCCGTCTTCAAGACGGAACTCCATAACAGTACGACCAGCTGCAACGTTTGCTTTAGCGAAGTGACCTGCTTGAGCAGCAGTCACGCGCGAAGCACGACGCTCGCCGACAGTGACTTGCACTGCACGATAGCCATCGGTTTCTTCAGTTTTGAACTGGGTGACGCGATTCGGCTCGATCTCAATGACCGTGACCGGAATGGAGACACCTTCTTCGGTGAAAATACGGGTCATACCGCATTTACGACCGACTACACCAATAGTCATGTTGTAAACCTCATGAGTGTACGGGGCTTTCACCCGCTATGGCCGCCCATTTCAGAGCGTTACACGACTAAGACCCAAGTCTTAGCCGAGGCTGATCTGTACTTCCACACCGGCCGCCAGATCGAGCTTCATAAGTGCATCAACGGTTTTATCCGTTGGCTGGACGATGTCCAGTACGCGCTTATGAGTACGGATCTCGTACTGGTCACGCGCGTCTTTGTTGACGTGCGGGGAGACCAGAACGGTGAACCGCTCTTTACGGGTAGGCAGTGGAATTGGACCACGCACTTGAGCACCAGTACGTTTCGCGGTTTCCACGATTTCCTGGGTGGATTGGTCGATCAGGCGATGGTCAAAAGCCTTCAACCTGATACGGATTTGCTGATTTTGCATTGGATTTCAGACTCCGGCTGCTATTCCCACCGGGCGCAATGCGCCCGTTAAAAGGAGGCGCAATTCTATAGACGCCCCCGATAGGTGTCAACCCAATAAAAAAGGCCCCCGCTAAGCGGGGGCCTTCTCAAAAAAACCGAGCTATCTCAGAAGAGATAATTACTCGATGATTTTAGCTACAACGCCAGCACCAACGGTACGGCCGCCTTCGCGAATAGCGAAACGCAGACCGTCTTCCATTGCGATGGTTTTGATCAGGGTAACAGTCATTTGAATGTTATCGCCTGGCATTACCATTTCAACGCCTTCTGGCAGTTCGCAGTTACCGGTCACGTCAGTAGTACGGAAGTAGAACTGCGGACGGTAGCCTTTGAAGAACGGAGTGTGACGACCGCCTTCTTCCTTGCTCAGAACGTAAACTTCTGCGGTGAACTTGGTGTGCGGCTTGACCGAACCTGGCTTAACCAGAACCTGGCCACGCTCAACGTCGTCACGCTTGGTACCACGCAGCAGAACGCCGCAGTTCTCGCCAGCACGACCTTCGTCGAGCAGCTTACGGAACATTTCAACACCGGTGCAGGTGGTGACGGTGGTATCACGCAGACCAACGATTTCCAGTGGATCTTGAACGCGAACGATACCGCGCTCGATACGACCAGTCACAACAGTACCGCGACCGGAGATCGAGAATACGTCTTCGATTGGCATCAGGAACGGCTTGTCGGTCAGACGAACTGGCTCTGGGATGTAGCTGTCCAGAGTTTCAACCAGTTTACGAACGGCAGTAGTGCCCATTTCGTTGTCGTCTTTGCCTTCCAGAGCCATACGAGCAGAACCGATGATGATCGGAGTGTCGTCACCTGGGAAGTCGTAAGTGCTCAGCAGATCGCGCACTTCCATCTCAACCAGTTCCAGCAGCTCAGCGTCGTCTACCAGGTCAGCCTTGTTCAGGAAAACCACGATGTACGGAACGCCTACCTGACGGGACAGCAGGATGTGCTCACGGGTTTGTGGCATCGGACCATCAGCGGCCGAGCAAACCAGGATCGCGCCGTCCATCTGGGCAGCACCAGTGATCATGTTCTTCACGTAGTCAGCGTGACCCGGGCAGTCAACGTGAGCGTAGTGACGAATAGTCGAGTTGTACTCAACGTGAGCGGTGTTGATGGTGATACCACGAGCTTTTTCTTCTGGTGCGCTGTCGATCTTGTCGAAGTCAACACGAGCCGAACCGAAAACTTCGGAGCAGACGCGAGTCAGAGCAGCGGTCAGAGTGGTTTTACCGTGGTCAACGTGGCCGATGGTGCCAACGTTTACGTGCGGTAGGGAACGATCAAATTTTTCTTTAGCCACGACAATTAACTCCTTGCCTAAAGGACTGAATCAGCCTTGTTTTTTGGATACAGTTTCAGCGATGTGCGCCGGAGCTGTGTTGTATTTTTTGAATTCCATAGAGTAGCTTGCGCGACCCTGGGACATGGAGCGAACGTCGGTCGCATAACCGAACATCTCACCCAACGGAACCTCGGCGCGAATCACTTTGCCGGAAACCGTGTCTTCCATACCCAAAATCATGCCGCGACGACGGTTAAGGTCGCCCATGACATCACCCATATAGTCTTCAGGTGTAACAACTTCTACCGCCATGATTGGCTCAAGCAACTCACCACCGCCCTTCTGGGCCAGTTGCTTGGTTGCCATGGAAGCAGCCACCTTAAACGCCATCTCGTTGGAGTCGACGTCGTGGTAAGAACCGTCAAAAACGGTTGCTTTCAGGCCGATCAGCGGATAGCCGGCAACAACACCGTTCTTCATCTGCTCTTCGATACCCTTCTGGATAGCCGGGATGTATTCCTTAGGAACCACACCACCAACTACTTCGTTCACGAATTGCAGACCTTCCTGACCTTCGTCAGCAGGAGCAAAACGGATCCAGCAGTGACCGAACTGACCACGACCGCCGGACTGACGAACGAACTTGCCTTCGATTTCACAGTTCTTCGTGATGCGCTCACGATAGGAAACCTGAGGCTTACCGATGTTGGCTTCGACGTTGAACTCACGGCGCATCCGGTCAACCAGGATGTCCAGGTGCAACTCGCCCATGCCGGAGATGATCGTTTGACCAGTCTCTTCATCAGTTTTGACGCGGAAAGATGGATCTTCCTGAGCAAGTTTACCCAGAGCGATACCCATTTTTTCCTGGTCATCCTTGGTCTTAGGCTCTACGGCAACCGAAATAACCGGCTCCGGGAAGTCCATGCGAACCAGGATGATTGGCTTGGCAGCGTCGCACAAAGTCTCACCAGTGGTGACGTCCTTCATGCCGATCAGGGCCGCGATGTCACCAGCGCGCACTTCCTTGATCTCTTCACGGGCGTTTGCGTGCATTTGCACCATACGACCCACGCGCTCTTTCTTGCCTTTAACCGAGTTGATCACGCCGTCGCCGGAGGCCAACACGCCCGAGTAAACGCGGACGAAGGTCAAAGTACCCACGAATGGGTCGGTTGCGATCTTGAACGCCAGAGCCGAGAACGGCTCGCTGTCATCGGCGTGACGCTCCATCTCTTCTTCCTCGTTATCCGGGTTGGTACCCTTGATAGCAGGAATGTCGGTTGGAGCCGGCAGGTAGTCGATAACGGCGTCGAGAACCAGGGGAACACCCTTGTTCTTGAAGGAAGAACCGCAAACAGCCAAGACGATCTCACCAGCGATAGTACGCTGACGCAGAGCAGCCTTGATTTCCACGTTGGTGAGTTCTTCACCTTCGAGGTACTTGTTCATCAGCTCTTCGCTGGCTTCGGCGGCAGCCTCAACCATGTTGTTGCGCCACTCGTCAGCCAGCTCCTGCAGTTCTGCAGGGATAGGCTTACGAACAGGCACCATGCCTTTGTCGGAATCATTCCAGTAGACCGCTTCCATGTTGATCAGATCGATCTGACCCTGGAAGTTATCTTCGGAACCGATAGCCAATTGGATTGGCACCGGAGTGTGACCCAGACGCTGCTTGATCTGACCGATCACGCGCAGGAAGTTGGCACCAGCACGGTCCATCTTGTTTACATAAACAAGACGTGGAACGCCGTACTTGTTGGCTTGACGCCATACGGTTTCCGACTGAGGTTCAACACCCGAGGTACCGCAGAACACAACGACAGCGCCGTCGAGTACGCGCAGGGAACGTTCAACTTCAATGGTGAAGTCTACGTGGCCTGGGGTATCGATTACGTTGAAGCGATGCTCGTCTTTGTACTGCTTCTCGGAACCTTTCCAGAAGGCGGTAATAGCAGCAGAAGTAATGGTAATACCACGCTCCTGCTCCTGAACCATCCAGTCTGTGGTCGCGGCGCCGTCATGCACCTCGCCCATTTTGTGACTTTTGCCGGTGTAAAACAGTACGCGCTCGGTGGTGGTGGTTTTACCAGCATCCACGTGAGCAACGATACCGATGTTACGGTAGCGGCTAATCGGAGTAGTACGAGCCATAAAGCCCTCGCAAAATTAGTGAAGCTAAGATTAGAAGCGGTAGTGCGAGAAAGCTTTGTTAGCTTCAGCCATACGGTGCACGTCTTCACGCTTCTTAACAGCAGCACCTTTACCTTCAGCAGCGTCCAACAGCTCGCCGGCCAAACGCAGAGCCATAGACTTCTCGCCGCGCTTACGGGCGAAGTCTACCAACCAGCGCATTGCCAGAGCGTTACGACGGGACGGACGAACTTCAACCGGAACCTGGTAAGTAGCACCGCCTACACGGCGCGACTTCACTTCGACCAGCGGAGCGATGGCGTCGAGAGCTTTCTCGAAGATTTCCAGGGGGTCGCTGTTCTTGCGTTCTTTAACCTTTTCCAGCGCGCCATAAACGATACGCTCGGCAACGGCTTTCTTACCGCTTTCCATCACGTGGTTCATGAACTTGGCCAGGATTTGGCTTCCGTATTTTGGATCGTCAAGCACTTCGCGCTTGGCTGCTACGCGTCTTCTTGGCATGGATAAGCCCTCAAACGGTCTTCAGGTTCGTTCGGAATCGGTGCCCTTGCGGGACGCCTCCGACCTTACTCTTATCGACTCAGAAAATAAGATGATTCAGTTTTACAAAAAGCCGCTACTACTTAGGCTTCTTGGTACCGTACTTCGAACGACCCTGGTTACGACCTTTAACGCCGGAAGTATCCAAGGAGCCGCGTACGGTGTGGTAACGAACACCTGGCAAGTCTTTTACACGACCGCCGCGGATCAGTACCACGCTGTGCTCTTGCAGGTTGTGACCTTCACCACCGATGTACGAGGAAACCTCGAAACCATTGGTCAGGCGCACACGGCATACTTTACGCAGTGCCGAGTTAGGTTTTTTCGGCGTAGTGGTATACACGCGAGTGCATACGCCACGACGTTGCGGGCAGTTCTGCAGCGCAGGTACGTCGGACTTCTCGACGATACGCTTACGCGGCTGACGTACCAGCTGGTTGATAGTTGCCATCTACTAGCTCCACTGTTGTCTTGCGACGCTATTGTCTTGCAAGAAAAGCAAAATGGCAGGAACGAATTCCCGCCAAATTTAGGGGTACAAGAGTCTAAAGAGGATCTTGTCCCCAGTCAAGGCAAGGCCCCGACCTCCCCTCTCATCGAACCGGGGCAAAAATGCCTCGATCCGACGAATGGGGCTGCCAGGGCCCAGACTTATTTACCGCAGAACTCAGTTACCGCTTGAGTTCAGCGCTTCGGTCAGTGCAGCTTCCACTTCACTGGCGCTTACGCGCAACGGCTTGTCAGCATCACGGCGGCGCTTGCGCTCGCTGTGGTAAGCCAAACCGGTACCGGCTGGGATCAGACGACCCACAACCACGTTTTCTTTCAGGCCGCGCAGGTAATCGCGCTTGCCGGTTACCGCTGCTTCGGTCAGAACACGAGTGGTCTCCTGGAAGGAGGCCGCCGAGATGAACGACTCAGTGGACAGCGACGCCTTGGTGATACCCAGCAGTACGCGAGTGAACTTGGAGACAAATTTGTCTTCCGCGCCCAGACGCTCGTTCTCTACCAGTACGTGAGTCAGTTCCATCTGGTCGCCCTTGATGAAACTGGAATCGCCGGATTCAGCGATCTCAACTTTACGCAGCATCTGACGCAGGATGGTCTCGATGTGCTTATCGTTGATCTTCACGCCTTGCAGGCGGTAAACGTCCTGGATCTCGTTAACGATGTACTTGGCAAGCGCACTCACACCCAGCAGGCGTAGGATGTCGTGTGGATCGCTCGGGCCGTCGGAGATAACTTCACCGCGGTTTACCTGTTCGCCTTCAAACACGTTCAGGTGACGCCACTTCGGAATCAGCTCTTCATACGGATCGCTACCGTCGTTCGGAGTAATGACCAGACGGCGCTTGCCCTTGGTCTCTTTACCGAACGCGATGGTGCCGCTGACTTCAGCCAGAATCGACGCTTCTTTCGGACGACGAGCTTCGAACAAGTCAGCAACACGCGGCAGACCACCGGTGATGTCACGGGTTTTCGAAGTTTCTTGCGGGATACGCGCGATAACATCACCGATCGCGATCTTCGCACCGTCCGCTACACCGACCAGGGCGTTGGCTGGCAGGAAGTACTGAGCGATTACGTCAGTGCCTGGCAGCAACAGATCCTTGCCGTTGTCATCGACCATCTTCACGGCAGGACGGATGTCTTTACCGGCAGCTGGGCGATCTTTAGCGTCGAGTACTTCAATGTTGGTCATACCGGTCAATTCGTCAGTCTGACGCTTGATCGTGATGCCTTCTTCCATGCCCACGTAGGTCACGGTACCTTTCATTTCGGTAACGATTGGGTGAGTGTGCGGATCCCACTTGGCCACGATTGCGCCAGCGTCGACCTTGTCACCTTCTTTAACCGAAATCACAGCACCGTACGGCAGCTTGTAACGCTCACGCTCACGACCGTAGTCATCAGCGATTGCCAGCTCACCGGAACGGGACACAGCAACCAGGTGGCCATCCACTCGCTCTACGTGCTTCAGGTTGTGCAAGCGGACGGTACCGCCATTCTTCACCTGAACGCTGTCAGCTGCGGAGGTCCGGCTTGCCGCACCACCGATGTGGAACGTACGCATGGTCAGCTGGGTACCCGGCTCACCGATGGACTGGGCAGCGATAACGCCGACCGCTTCACCGATGTTCACCTGGTGACCACGAGCCAAGTCACGGCCGTAGCACTTGGCGCAAATGCCGTAGCGGGTTTCGCAGCTGATCGGCGAGCGAACGATCACTTCGTCGATGCTGTTGAGTTCGATGAACTCGACCCACTTCTCATCTACCAGGGTGCCGGCAGGAACGATAACTTCCTCGGTACCTGGCTTGAATACGTCACGGGCAATAACACGACCCAATACGCGCTCACCCAGCGGCTCTACAACGTCACCGCCTTCAATGTGCGGAGTCATCAGCAAGCCATGCTCGGTGCCGCAATCGATCTCGGTCACGACCAGATCTTGCGCAACGTCTACGAGACGACGAGTCAGGTAACCGGAGTTCGCGGTTTTCAACGCGGTATCCGCCAGACCTTTACGAGCACCGTGAGTCGAGATGAAGTACTGGAGTACGCTCAAACCTTCACGGAAGTTCGCAGTAATCGGCGTTTCGATGATGGAACCGTCCGGCTTGGCCATCAGGCCACGCATACCGGCGAGCTGACGGATCTGCGCAGCAGAACCCCGTGCGCCCGAGTCGGCCATCATGTACATCGAGTTGAAGGACTCTTGGTCAACTTCGTCGCCGTGACGGTCGATGACTTTCTCTTTCGAGAGGTTGGCCATCATCGCCTTGGAAACTTCGTCGTTCGCCTTGGACCAAAGGTCGATTACCTTGTTGTACTTCTCGCCCTGGGTTACCAGGCCGGAGGCGTACTGGCTTTCGATCTCTTTCACTTCATCAGTAGCAGCACTGATGATGCGGGCCTTTTCATCCGGGATAACGAAGTCGTTAACACCGATGGAAACGCCGGAAATGGTCGAGTAAGCAAAACCGGTGTACATCAACTGGTCAGCGAAGATCACGGTCTCTTTCAAACCAACCACGCGGTAGCACTGGTTGATCAGCTTGGAGATCGCCTTCTTCTTCATCGGCAGGTTGACGACATCGTACGACAGACCTTTTGGCACAACCTGGTACAACAACGCACGGCCGACAGTGGTGTCGACGATACGAGTGTTGCTCACGCTGCCGCCGTCACGGTCGTTGACGGTTTCGTTGATCCGCACTTTGACCTTGGCGTGCAGTGCGGCTTCGCCGGCACGGAACACACGGTCAACTTCTTGCAGGTCAGCGAACACACGACCTTCGCCTTTGGCGTTGATCGCTTCACGCGTCATGTAGTACAGACCCAATACAACGTCCTGCGACGGAACGATGATTGGCTCACCGTTGGCTGGCGACAGAATGTTGTTGGTCGACATCATCAACGCGCGCGCTTCCAACTGGGCTTCCAGTGTCAGCGGTACGTGCACGGCCATTTGGTCGCCGTCGAAGTCGGCGTTGTACGCAGCACAGACCAGCGGGTGCAGCTGGATAGCCTTACCTTCGATCAGTACCGGTTCAAACGCCTGGATACCCAGACGGTGAAGGGTCGGTGCACGGTTGAGGAGAACCGGGTGTTCGCGGATCACTTCAGCGAGAACGTCCCAAACCTCTGGCAGTTCGCGCTCGACCATTTTCTTGGCCGCTTTGATGGTGGTCGCGAGACCGCGCATTTCGAGCTTGCCGAAGATGAATGGCTTGAACAGCTCCAGTGCCATCTTCTTAGGCAGACCGCACTGGTGCAGACGCAGGGTCGGGCCTACGGTAATTACCGAACGACCGGAGTAGTCAACACGCTTACCGAGCAAGTTCTGACGGAAACGACCTTGCTTACCCTTGATCATGTCAGCCAAGGATTTCAGAGGACGCTTGTTGGAACCGGTGATAGCGCGGCCACGACGACCGTTGTCGAGCAAGGCATCGACAGCTTCTTGCAACATACGCTTTTCGTTGCGCACGATGATGTCCGGAGCGGACAGATCAAGCAGGCGCTTCAAGCGGTTGTTACGGTTGATCACGCGACGGTACAGGTCGTTGAGGTCGGAAGTCGCGAAACGACCGCCATCCAACGGTACCAGCGGACGCAGGTCTGGCGGCAGAACCGGCAGAACAGTCAGCACCATCCACTCTGGCAAGTTGCCGGAACCCTGGAAGGCTTCCATCAACTTCAGACGCTTGGACAGCTTCTTGATCTTGGTTTCGGAGTTGGTTTGCGGAATTTCTTCACGCAGGCGGCCAATCTCGTGCTCCAGGTCGATAGCGTGCAGCAGTTCGCGGACAGCTTCGGCACCCATGCGGGCATCGAAATCGTCGCCAAACTCTTCCAGCGCTTCGAAGTACTGCTCGTCGTTCAGCAGTTGACCCTTTTCAAGGGTAGTCATGCCTGGATCGATAACGACATAGCTCTCGAAGTAGAGAACGCGTTCGATATCACGCAGGGTCATGTCCATCAGCAAGCCGATACGGGACGGCAGCGATTTCAGGAACCAGATGTGGGCAACCGGCGAAGCCAGTTCGATGTGCGCCATGCGCTCACGACGAACCTTGGCCAGTGCAACTTCAACGCCGCACTTCTCGCAAATCACACCACGGTGCTTCAAGCGCTTGTACTTACCGCACAGGCACTCGTAATCCTTTACCGGGCCAAAGATTTTGGCGCAGAACAGGCCGTCACGTTCAGGTTTGAACGTACGGTAGTTAATGGTTTCCGGCTTTTTAACTTCACCGAACGACCACGAACGGATCATCTCAGGCGATGCCAATCCAATACGGATGGCGTCGAACTCTTCGACTTGACCCTGGTTTTTCAGCAAATTCAGTAGGTCTTTCAAGGCCTTTCCTCCTGGCGGAGCAGAGAGCGGGCTAAACGGCCCCGCTCTCGATTCGCGTCACGTGTTATTCGGTTTCCAGATCGATATCGATGCCGAGGGAACGAATTTCTTTGATCAACACGTTGAAGGACTCGGGCATGCCCGGCTCCATACGGTGATCGCCGTCCACGATGTTTTTGTACATCTTGGTCCGACCGTTCACATCGTCCGACTTCACTGTGAGCATTTCTTGCAGAGTGTAAGCAGCACCGTATGCTTCCAGTGCCCAGACCTCCATCTCCCCGAAACGCTGACCACCGAACTGAGCCTTACCACCCAGCGGCTGCTGGGTAACCAGGCTGTACGAACCGGTAGAACGAGCGTGCATCTTGTCGTCTACCAAGTGGTTCAGCTTCAGCATGTACATGTAGCCAACAGTAACCGGGCGCTCGAACTTGTTGCCGGTACGGCCGTCGAACAGCTGCATCTGGCCGCTTTCTGGCAGGTCTGCCAGTTTCAGCATGGCCTTGATTTCGCTTTCCTTGGCACCGTCGAACACCGGGGTAGCCATTGGAACACCGCCGCGCAGGTTCTTCGCCAGATCCAGGATTTCCTGGTCGGAGAAAGTGTCCAGCTCTTCGTTGCGACCGCCGATCTCGTTGTAGATCTCGTGCAGGAACTTACGCAGGTCTGCGACCTTACGCTGCTCTTCAATCATACGGTTGATCTTCTCACCCAGACCTTTGGCCGCGAGGCCCAGGTGAGTTTCGAGGATCTGACCAACGTTCATACGCGATGGTACGCCCAATGGGTTGAGGACGACGTCGACCGGGGTGCCATTGGCATCGTGCGGCATGTCTTCAACCGGCATGATCACGGAGACCACACCTTTGTTACCGTGACGACCGGCCATCTTGTCGCCCGGTTGGATGCGACGACGGATTGCCAGGTAAACCTTGACGATTTTCAGCACGCCTGGAGCCAGGTCATCGCCCTGCTGCAGTTTGCGCTTCTTGTCTTCGAACTTGTCGTCCAGCAGACGGCGGCGATCAACGATGTAGGCCTGGGCCTTCTCGAGCTGCTCGTTCAGAGCATCTTCAGCCATGCGCAGTTTGAACCACTGGCCGTGCTCAAGACCGTCGAGGACTTCGTCGGTGATGTCCTGACCTTTCTTCAGACCTGCACCGCCTTCGGCCTTGTGGCCTACCAGGGCGGAACGCAGACGTTCGAAGGTCGCGCCTTCAACGATACGGAACTCTTCGTTCAGGTCCTTGCGGATCTCGTCGAGTTGGGTCTTCTCGATGGACAGTGCACGAGCATCACGCTCAACGCCGTCACGGGTGAAGACCTGTACGTCGATGACAGTACCTTTGGTACCGGTAGGTACACGCAGGGAGGTGTCTTTAACGTCGCTGGCTTTTTCACCGAAGATGGCACGCAACAGCTTCTCTTCCGGAGTCAGTTGGGTCTCGCCTTTCGGAGTGACCTTACCGACCAGGATGTCGCCTGCACCTACTTCAGCACCTACGTAAACGATACCGGCTTCGTCCAGTTTGTTCAGTGCAGCTTCACCCACGTTCGGGATGTCTGCAGTGATTTCCTCTGGCCCAAGCTTGGTGTCACGGGCCACACAGGTCAGTTCCTGAATGTGGATCGTGGTGAAACGGTCTTCTTGAACAACACGCTCGGACAGGCAGATGGAGTCTTCGAAGTTGAAGCCGTTCCATGCCATGAACGCGATGCGCATGTTCTGACCCAGTGCCAGTTCACCCATGTCGGTGGACGGGCCGTCGGCCATGATGTCGCTACGCTGAACGCGATCACCCTTGCTCACCAGCGGACGCTGGTTGATGCAGGTGTTCTGGTTCGAGCGGGTGTATTTGGTCAGGTTGTAGATGTCAACACCGGCTTCGCCAGTTTCAACTTCGTCATCGGCAACACGAACCACGATACGGCTGGCATCAACAGAGTCGATCACGCCGCCACGACGAGCCACGACGCAAACGCCGGAGTCACGGGCTACGTTACGCTCCATGCCCGTACCTACCAGCGGCTTGTCGGCACGCAGGGTGGGTACAGCTTGACGCTGCATGTTGGAACCCATCAACGCACGGTTGGCGTCATCGTGCTCCAGGAACGGGATCAGCGACGCTGCAACCGAAACTACCTGCTTCGGCGAAACGTCCATCAAGGTGACGTCTTCTGGCGCCTTGACGGTGAACTCGTTCAAGTGACGAACAGCTACCAGCTCGTCGATCAGGACTTTCTTGTCGTTCATCGTGGCCGAAGCCTGAGCGATCACGTGATCGGCTTCTTCGATGGCGGACAGGAACACGATCTCGTCGGTGACCAGAGCGTCTTTCACCACGCGGTACGGGCTTTCGAGGAAGCCGTACTGGTTGGTGCGCGCATAAGCAGCCAGGGAGTTGATCAGACCGATGTTCGGACCTTCCGGCGTTTCGATCGGGCAAACACGACCGTAGTGCGTCGGGTGTACGTCACGAACTTCAAAGCCAGCACGCTCACGGGTCAGACCGCCCGGGCCCAGTGCAGATACACGGCGCTTGTGGGTGATCTCGGAGAGCGGGTTGTTCTGGTCCATGAACTGGGAAAGCTGGCTGGAACCGAAGAACTCTTTCACCGCCGCAGCCACTGGCTTGGCGTTGATCAGGTCTTGCGGCATCAGGCCTTCGCTTTCAGCCATCGACAGACGCTCTTTGACCGCACGCTCAACACGTACCAGGCCAACGCGGAACTGGTTCTCGGCCATCTCGCCTACGCAGCGAACACGACGGTTACCCAGGTGGTCGATGTCATCGACGATGCCTTTACCGTTACGGATGTCGACCAGGGTCTTCAGCACCGCGACGATGTCTTCCTTGCACAGCACGCCCGAACCTTCGATCTCGGTACGACCGATACGACGGTTGAACTTCATCCGGCCGACCGCAGACAGGTCATAGCGCTCAGGACTGAAGAACAGGTTGTTGAACAGGGTCTCGGCAGCGTCTTTGGTTGGTGGCTCACCAGGACGCATCATGCGATAGATCTCGACCAGCGCTTCCAATTGGTTGCTGGTGGAGTCGATCTTCAGCGTGTCGGAGATGAACGGACCGCAGTCGATGTCGTTGGTGTACAGGGTCTCGATGCGAACAACCTGAGCCTTGGCGATTTTGGCCAGGATCTCGGTGTTCAGCTCGGTGTTGCACTCAGCCAGGATTTCGCCTGTCGCCGGGTGAACAATAACCTTGGCGGTCGTGCGACCCAGGACGTAGTCCAGAGGCACTTCCAGCTCTGTAATACCGGCTTTTTCGATCTGGTTGATGTGGCGCGCAGTAATACGACGACCCGCCTCAACAATGACCTTGCCCTTTTCATCCTGGATGTCCAGGACGGCAATTTCACCACGCAGACGGGAAGCGATCAGCTCCAGCTTGAGGGTTTCATCCTTCAGGCTGAATACGTTGGTGGTGTAGAAAGCGTCCAGCACTTGCTCAGTGGTATAGCCGAGCGCGCGCAGCAGTACCGAGGCCGGCAGCTTGCGACGACGGTCGATACGCACGAACACGCAGTCTTTCGGGTCGAACTCGAAGTCCAACCACGAACCACGGTACGGAATGATCCGCGCGGAGTACAGGAGCTTACCGGAGCTGTGCGTCTTGCCGCGGTCGTGGTCGAAGAACACGCCCGGGGAACGGTGCAGCTGGGAAACGATCACACGCTCGGTACCGTTGATAACGAAGGTACCGTTCTCAGTCATCAGTGGGATTTCGCCCATGTAGACTTCTTGCTCTTTGATGTCCTTGATCGCTTTGTTCGACGATTCTTTGTCGAAAATGATCAGGCGGACTTTTACCCGCAAAGGTACGGCGTACGTAACACCGCGCAACACGCATTCTTTGACATCAAATGCCGGTTCGCCCAGGCGATAACCGACGTACTCCAGCGCAGCATTGCCGGAGTAGCTGATGATCGGGAAAACGGATTTGAAGGCCGCATGCAGGCCCACGTCGCGGAACTGATCTTTGGTCGCTCCCGCCTGCAAGAATTCACGATACGAATCCAGCTGGATAGCCAGAAGGTACGGGACATCCATGACGTCCGGCAACTTGCTAAAGTCCTTGCGGATACGTTTTTTCTCAGTATATGAGTAAGCCATCAGCGTTCCCCAGCTTGGTCACCTGCTTGTTTGGCCCCCCCGACGGGAGCAGCCAGAAAATCTCGCAAACCCCATGGTTTGCACCACCGCATCGGGTGGCTACAGCGCGTTAATGGCGGCGACCGAGTCGACAGCCAAGAACGGAAAAAGGCCGGTGGCAAGAGCCACCAGCCATCAGCCTTCAGCTTAACGCTTGGGCTGGAGACGCAAGGTCGATGCTTACTTCAGCTCGACTTTAGCGCCTGCTTCTTCCAGAACAGCTTTGGCTTTGTCAGCGGCGTCTTTCGACACTGCTTCCAGAACCTGGGCAGGAGCGCCGTCAACTACAGCCTTGGCTTCTTTCAGGCCCAGACCGGTCAGTTCACGTACTGCCTTGATCACGTTTACTTTCTTCTCGCCAGCTTCCACCAGCATGACGTTGAATTCGGTTTGCTCTTCAGCAGCAACAGCAGCAACAGCTGGGCCAGCGGAAGCAGCGGCAGCGGAAACGCCGAATTTTTCTTCGAAAGCTTTGATCAGCTCAACAACCTGCAGAACCGACATTTCAGCTACGGCGTTGAGGATATCGTCTTGGGAGATAGACATTGCTGTATTTCCTGAATTGGGGGACGGCCTACTCGGCCATCGAAATAAACAAAAATACGCGAGATAAGTCGCTCAGCCTTAGGCTGCGGCGGCTTCTTTTTGCTCGCGAACTGCGGCCAGAGTACGAGCCAGCTTGCTGGTAGCGCCTTGAATCACGCTCATCAGCTGCGAAATGGCTTCGTCGCGGGTCGGCAGTGTTGCCAGTACGTCGATTTGGTTAGCTGCGAGGAACTTGCCCTCGAACGCAGCTGCCTTGATCTCGAACTTTTCCTGACTCTTGGCGAATTCTTTGAACAAACGGGCAGCAGCGCCTGGATGTTCTTTGGAGAACGCGATCAGAGTCGGGCCGGTGAACACGTCGTTAAGGACACTGTATTCAGTGTCAGCAACGGCGCGCTTGAGCAGGGTGTTACGTACAACACGTACGTATACGCCAGCTTCACGAGCCTCTTTACGGAGTCCGGTCATAGCGCCTACTGTCACACCACGGGCATCAGCCACGACAGCGGACAGAGCAGCTTTGGCAGCCTCGTTGACTTCAGCGACGATGGCCTTCTTGTCTTCGAGATTAATTGCCACGGGTTTAACTCCTGCTTGTTACCGTTTCATCTGGCCGGAGCCGGATGTCGTTTTGGTGTCTGATTCGGTAAGGAACCGGGAGCACCATCTGCGTAGGCTTGTGGTTTAAGACTTGCGCCGCCTACGGTCTTGGATAGCCCCCGCCAGGCAGGGACCCCAATTTTTTCAACTGGCGTGATCGCTCACACCAATCTGTGTCTTATACGTCCAGCGAACCTTGGTCGATGACCAGACCCGGGCCCATAGTGGTGCTCAGGGTAACGCGCTTGACGTAGATACCTTTCGAGGAAGCAGGCTTGATACGCTTCAGATCAGCGATCAGGGCTTCAACGTTTTCCTTCAGCTTGACGGCATCGAAGCCGACTTTGCCAACGGAGGTGTGAATGATGCCGTTTTTGTCGGTGCGATAACGAACCTGACCAGCCTTGGCGTTTTTAACCGCGGTGGCTACGTCTGGCGTTACGGTGCCGACTTTAGGGTTAGGCATCAGGCCACGTGGACCCAGGATCTGACCCAACTGACCTACAACGCGCATTGCATCCGGGGAAGCAATAACTACGTCGTAGTTCAGGTCGCCGCCTTTCATTTCGGCAGCCAGGTCGTCCATGCCAACGCGGTCAGCGCCGGCGGCCAGAGCAGCTTCAGCTGCCGGGCCTTGGGTGAAGACAGCTACACGTACAGTCTTGCCAGTACCGTGTGGCAGCACAGTTGCGCTACGAACGACCTGATCGGATTTACGTGGGTCAACACCCAAGTTTACAGCAACGTCAACGGACTCGCTGAACTTGACAGTCGACAGCTCAGTCAGCAGGGCAGCGGCGTCTACAAAGTTGTAGGCCTTGCCTGCTTCGATTTTGCCGGCGATAGCCTTTTGGCGCTTGGTCAGCTTAGCCATTACACACCCTCCACGTTAAGGCCCATGCTACGAGCAGAACCGGCGATGGTACGCACGGCTGCATCCATATCAGCTGCAGTCAGATCCGCGTTTTTGGTTTTCGCGATTTCTTCCAGCTGAGCACGAGTTACGGTGCCAACCTTAACGGTGTTCGGACGAGCGGAACCGCTAGTCAGACCAGCAGCTTTCTTCAACAGAACCGAAGCCGGAGTCGACTTGGTTTCGAAAGTGAAGCTACGGTCGCTGTATACAGTGATGATCACTGGAGTCGGCAGACCTGGCTCAAGACCCTGAGTACGGGCGTTGAAGGCCTTGCAGAATTCCATGATGTTCACGCCGTGCTGACCCAAAGCTGGACCGACGGGTGGGCTAGGGTTGGCCTGAGCGGCCTTCACTTGCAGCTTGATGTAAGCGGTAATCTTCTTGGCCATGAGGCACTCCAATTACGGGTTCAAACGCCTCGAAAGGCTCCCCGGTTACTTGCGCGTTTATCCCAGTGACGACAAAACCCCACAGCCTAAGGCTGCGGGGTTGGGATGCTTGCTCAGCTAGACCTTCTCGACCTGGCTGAACTCCAACTCTACCGGAGTAGAGCGACCGAAAATAAGCACTGCCACTTGGATCCGGCTCTTTTCGTAGTTAACTTCTTCGACAGTACCGTTGAAATCAGCAAACGGACCATCTGTGACACGAACAACCTCACCTGGCTCGAAAAGCGTCTTCGGCTTAGGCTTGTCGCTACCATCAGCAACACGACGCAGAATGGCTTCTGCCTCTTTATCAGTGATAGGAGCAGGCTTATCAGCAGTACCGCCAATGAAACCCATGACACGAGGAGTGTCCTTGACCAAGTGCCAAGTACCTTCATTCATGTCCATCTGAACCAGCACATAGCCAGGGAAGAACTTGCGTTCGCTTTTGCGCTTCTGACCATTCCGCATTTCAACCACTTCTTCAGTGGGAACCAGAATTTCGCCGAAGCCATCTTCCATGCCTGCCAGCTTTACGCGCTCCAGCAAAGAGCGCATAACATGCTTCTCGTAACCCGAGTAAGCATGCACAACGTACCAACGCTTAGCCACGGGACACCCTTAGCCAACAATCAAGGAAACAAGCCAGCCGAGCAGGGAATCAAGACCCCACAACAGCAACGCCATAACCAGAACAACAGCCACAACAATCAACGTGGTCTGCGTGGTTTCTTGGCGATTCGGCCAAACGACTTTACGAATTTCGGTGCGAGCTTCCTTTACCAGGACCGCGAAAGACTTGCCTTTGGCAGTCTGCAGGCCTAGAAAGGCAGCTACAGCAGCAAGGACAAGCAAAGCGAGTACACGGTACAGGATCGGCGAAGCAGAATAGTACTGATTGCCAACAACGCCTACGACCACCAATGCGACTACAGCGAGCCACTTGACGAGATCGAAACGAGAGCTTTGAGCTTCAGCCTTAGGAGTCATCTATGAAGATCCTGTGAAAAGAAAGCCAGATACACCACGTGAATCTGGCAGGTCAGGAGGGAATCGAACCCCCAACCTACGGTTTTGGAGACCGTCGCTCTGCCAATTGAGCTACTGACCTAAAACAAAATCAGGCCGACCATTATGCAGGCCTGAAAAAGACTTTACAACAACCAACCCCAAGAGACTTGAAATCACCTGATAACACCAGGCCAACACCATCAAGCCGAGATAGCTGTTAAAACAAAGGCAGATATTTTCATATCTGCCTTGTTATATGGAGCTCTTGAGCGGATTTGAACCGCTGACCTCACCCTTACCAAGGGTGTGCTCTACCAACTGAGCTACAAGAGCAAAACACCTGCACAACCTGCAAACTTGGAGCGGGTAGCGGGAATCGAACCCGCATCATCAGCTTGGAAGGCTGAGGTTCTACCACTAAACTATACCCGCGGAGCTTGCAGCTCACGCTAAAAATGGTGGAGGGGGAAGGATTCGAACCTTCGAAGTCGTAGACGTCAGATTTACAGTCTGATCCCTTTGGCCGCTCGGGAACCCCTCCTAAGCGAGCCGGCATTTTACATTACGCCGACCTTCTGTCAAGCATTTTCTCATTTAAAAATATGAGGTTAGCTGCGTTGACGTTTGCTTCACATCGCTGACCTTAAAGGTCTTCACTGCGAAGCGGGCGCCATTCTATGCAAACTATTCGAGAGTTGCAACGCCTTCGCACAACATTATTTTATGTTTTAACTCATTGAATTCCTTAGCAAGGTTTTCAAAGGGCAGATCATCAGCCAAGCGTCGACTTTCAGGAGCCACACGGAGCCAGTAGCCAGAAGCATCCGCAGTATTCAACAATTGGACCTTGACCTTTATATCCAGGCTCGTGAGCCGCTGCTCAACTGACTGCGCTTGGCGCTGATCGGCAAAACCACCGATGTACAAGCAAGTGTTCTGCGCATCGGTTGCTTTTGCACGGTCCCTTCGCACCACAGCATCAGAGGACTCGCTGAGCAGGCGAATGTCCTGCTGCGAGCCCTTGTATAGACTCAAAGGCGTGACATCTTTAGCGCGCAACGGCGCCTCTTGCTGATGCCAAATGTAGTAGAAGGCGTTGAGAACAAGTAAAAGCAAAAACAGCCAACGCATAATCACCTCAGGACAAAGGGCAAGCCATCGCCAAACCGACAAACACCAGATCAGGGACGAGTCGCGCTTGCGGCACTGCGTCTGCCACCAAATCAGCATCCCCCCCGGTCAGGAACACGGTAAATTCATCACCCCAATAGCTTCGCGCCAATTCTAATTGAGTGAGCACAAACCCTCTCAGCATGAGCGTGCACCCGCGCTCTACCGCCTCTACAGTCGTACGCCCTGGCGAAAGGCGCTCCAACGCCCTTTCAGCAGCGGCGTCGTCATAGCGTATCTTGCGCGTATGTGTTCGTAGCTGGTTGCGCATGAGGGGCATACCTGGACAAATGAAACCACCCAAGTGATCACCATCTGCCGCAATAAAATCTGCTGTGGCAGCCGTGCCGAAATCAAGCACCAGACAAGCGCCGCGAGCGAGCTTGAACCCACCCAGCATCGCCAGCCAGCGATCAAGCCCCAGACGCTCGAAATCTTCGTAACCGTTTCGTACCCCAGCCATCTCCCTTGCAGGAGCAGCACAGGAAACGGCAACATCGAAAGCCTCCTGGAGAGCCAACACGAGCTTGCTTGTTTCTTCTTGGGCGCGAACGCTCACTAATCGGCAGCGCGTGAGCAACAATCCAGGAAGTGCCACCAGGCTTTCAATCAACGCCAGATCCGAACCGACAACCCCCTCGTTCGATGCACTGGCGTCATCCGAACCAAGCACGCGCCATTTGATAAAGCTATTCCCACAGTCGAGCTCAAGAATCATCACGCAACCTCAGGCTTAGCTCACCACCACTGTATATTTTCTCGACACCATCGACACTCAAGCGCAATGCCCCCTGGCGATCTACCCCCAGCACAACTCCATCGACCTGGTTGACACCTGCGATGAGGGATACCGACCGCCCCTGCCAGGCATGATACTGCTCCCACTCCTGCTGAAGAGCGACAAAACCGCCCTCCCGATGTCGATAAAGGTAGCCCTGCAGCTGCAGACCTAACTGCGCAACTAGAACGTTACGATCAGCAGGCGAACCTGTCTCGAGCTGCACCGAAGTCCATTGCTGATCGACCTCATCAGCCCTCTGCATATTGACGTTGATGCCTATTCCTAGGACAACGTGGCAGATATCAGCAGGGTCTCCTACCAACTCCAGCAAAATCCCGGCAATCTTCTTCTGCCCAACCAATACGTCGTTTGGCCATTTCAGCGCCGCTCCCTGCACACCTGTCTCACGCAAGGCCTGCATGACCGCCAAGCCGACAACAAGACTTAGCCCCTCCAACTGGCGCAACCCCGACTCAATACGCAATACAAGACTGTAATAAACGTTTTGTGCAAACGGACTAACCCACTTTCGCCCCCTCCTGCCTCTCCCCGCCGTTTGCTGCTCCGCTAGCACCAGAAACGGCGCGGTGCATTCAGCACCCACAAGTCGCAAAGCCTCGGCATTCGTGGAGTCAATGGAGTCAGTGATATGAACCGGCCACGCCAAGGACGGCGCATTCAACGCAATATCTTCAGCACTCAAGAACACCAGCGGTGATGCCAACTGATACCCCTTGCCACGAACCTTATGGATGGGCAGGTTCAATTCAGCCTCCAGGTGCTGGAGCTGCTTCCAGACAGCACTACGACTGACGCCAAGGGCAGCACCAAGTGCTTCTCCGGAGTGGAACCGGCCATCTTTCAGAAGTTTCAACAACGTCAGCATGCAAGTATCGCCTCACAATGAGGCACGCATGATAGCTATGCGCAGGGTCATTGCATAGAAAGGCCGGACTTTAGTACTGGAGACTACTGACGCGAGCCGCTACGTACTTTTCGACAGCCCAAAACAAAACCCCATCTGCTTTCGCAAATGGGGTTTCGGAATTTAATCTTGACGATGACCTACTCTCACATGGGGAAACCCCACACTACCATCGGCGATGCATCGTTTCACTGCTGAGTTCGGGATGGGATCAGGTGGTTCCAATGCTCTATGGTCGTCAAGAA
>NZ_JAGYWD010000017.1:0-36896 GCF_018587885.1 Pseudomonas sp. VS40
AGCCCGCTCACCACAGGGGGTTGGCTGTCGATTAGAACTTGTCGAGGGTTTTGAACTTGGTCTCGCGCACCACTTCCTTCGGCTTGTACGCGCAATACCCTGGCCGTGGCCCGATCTTCGGGTGATTGCGGCAAGTATCCGGGCGCTTGTCATAAATAGTGCAGAAGCGCGTCTTACGATCCAGGTACAGGCAATCGTTGTTGCTCATGCGCTGCAGGGTAAAAATCTCGGATTTGGAATTGAAGCGCTCGACGATGCCTTCCTTCTGCAGCCGCTTGGCGATGTTTTTCGGCGGGTCGCCGCGCTCGAACTCATCGACGATGCCAATGCGGATCAGGTCCTTGATCTTCACTTCGACCGGCAGCGTGCAGCAGCTGGACACGCAACCACCGCACATATGCGCGGAATATTTCTGCCACGTTTCAAGACGGTCGAGTTCCGCGGCGGCGATCAGTTGAGGCTTCATCAAGGTTCCAGGGTGAGGCGGTATCAGGGCGCGCGATCATACCGGGATTGGTGGTTTTTTGAACAATATTTCGCAAATTTCATCCAGACGGGTATTCGGGCACGCGCCCTGCATCTAATTCGCGCAAAGGTGAATGAGTTAAAAAACTGCCGAACCAGAGCGTCTACCGTCTGTCAGACCGTCTAGGCTCTAGCAACTCCTTCTATCTCGCCCGAGGTCGCAATTGATGTCTCAGGAACCACTTGCACGAGAAGCAGAGGTAGCCGCATTTCGCGATGCCGTCTTGACCAAACTCACCTACGCGGTGGGCAAGGACCCGGATCACGCCTTCGACCATGACTGGTTCGAGGCCATTGCCCTGGCCGCCCGCGACCAGATGGTCGACCACTGGATGGACCATACGCGGCGTATCTACCGCAAAGGCCAAAAGCGGGTTTATTACCTTTCCCTGGAATTCCTCATCGGCCGCCTGCTCTACGACAGCCTGAGCAACCTGGGCGTGCTGGAGATTGCGCGCGAAGCGCTGTCCGAGCTGGGCGTCGACCTGGAGCGCATCCGCCTGCTGGAGCCCGACGCGGCGCTTGGCAACGGTGGCCTGGGCCGCCTGGCGGCGTGCTTCATGGAAAGCATGTCGACCCTGGGCATTGCCGGCCATGGGTATGGCATTCGTTATGAGCACGGCTTGTTCCGCCAGGCGATTGTTGATGGCTGGCAGCAGGAACAGACCGAACGCTGGCTGGATTTCGGTAACCCGTGGGAGTTCGAGCGGGCCGAAGTGATTTACCCGATCGGCTTTGGCGGTAGCGTCGAAACCCTCGCGGATGCTTCCGGCAAGATGATCCAGGTGTGGTCGCCCAACGAAACCGTACGGGCCGTGGCCTATGACACCCCGGTGGTCGGCTGGCGTGGCGCAAGTGTGAACACCCTGCGCTTGTGGCGCGCACGGGCGGTAGAAGACCTGCACCTGGAGCGCTTCAACGCCGGTGACCACTTGGGCGCCGTCGCCGAAGTGGCCCGCGCCGAGAGCATCTCCCGAGTGCTTTACCCGGCCGACAGCACCGAAGCGGGGCAGGAGCTGCGTCTGCGCCAGGAATACTTCTTCGTTTCCGCCTCCCTGCAAGACTTGCTGCGCCGCCACAAGAACATGCACGGCTCGGTGCTGAGCCTGGGCGAGCACGCTGCGATCCAGCTCAACGACACCCACCCGTCCATCGCCGTGGCCGAGTTGATGCGTCAACTGGTCGACCTGCACGACATTCCGTGGGAAGCGGCGTGGGACGTGACCGTCGAAACCCTGTCGTACACCAACCACACCCTGCTGCCCGAAGCGCTGGAAACCTGGCCGGTCGGACTGATGGAGCGCATGCTGCCTCGGCACATGCAGATCATCTACCTGATCAACGCCCAGCACATCGACTCGCTGCGCGCCAAAGGCATCCACGACTTTGACGTACTGCGCGCCGTCTCGCTGATCGAAGAAGACAACGGCCGCCGCGTGCGCATGGGCAACCTGGCTTTCCTCGGTTCCCACAGCGTCAACGGCGTATCCGGCCTGCACACCCAACTGATGCGCAGCACAGTGTTCTCCGAGCTGCACAAGCTGTACCCGGAGCGTATCAACAACAAAACCAACGGCATCACTTTCCGTCGCTGGTTGTACCAGGCCAACCCGAAGCTCACGTCCATGCTGGTGGAGGCACTGGGTCCGGACATTCTCGACAAGCCCGAAGAGCGGCTGGTGGAGCTTGAGCCGTTCGCCGAGAAACAGACGTTCCGCAAGGCTTTTGCCGAGCAACGCTTGCACAGCAAGCGCGCGCTGGCGGACATCATTCACGAGCGCCTGGGCATCGCGGTCAACCCGGCGGCGATGTTCGACGTGCAGGTCAAGCGTATCCACGAATACAAGCGCCAACTGCTCAACCTGTTGCACACCGTGGCGCTGTACCAGGCGATCCGTGCCGAGCCTGGCACTGACTGGGTGCCGCGCGTGAAGATCTTCTCCGGCAAGGCGGCGGCCAGTTATCACCAGGCCAAGCTGATCATCAAGCTGACCAACGACATCGCGCGCACGGTCAATAACGACCCGACCGTACGTGGTTTGCTCAAGGTGGTGTTCCTGCCCAACTACAACGTGAGCCTGGCAGAAAGCATCATCCCGGCAGCGGACTTGTCGGAGCAGATCTCCACCGCTGGCTTTGAAGCCTCGGGCACCAGCAACATGAAGTTCGGCCTCAACGGTGCGCTGACCATCGGCACCATGGACGGCGCCAACGTCGAGATGCACGAACGCGTCGGTGCCGAGCATATGTTTATCTTTGGCCTCAGCGCGCAGCAGGTGGAAGCGCGCAAACACGCCGGTGAATTCAACGCCGGGGCCGACATTGCAGCGTCCCATCGGTTGAATGATGTGCTGCAAGCGATTCGGGGCGGGGTGTTCTCGCCGGATGATCCGGGCCGGTACGTGGGGCTGATCGATGGGCTGATCGACTACGACCGCTTCCTGGTCTGTGCTGACTTCGATTCGTACTGGGACGCCCAGGCGCGGGTCGAGGCGCATTGGCATGATTCCAAGGCGTGGTGGCGTTCGGCGGTGCTGAATACCGCGCGCATGGGCTGGTTCAGTTCGGACCGGACCATCAGGGAGTACGCGACCGAGATCTGGAAAGCCCTCGACTAAACAACGCTGGCCTGCACATGTGTGCGGGTTTATGTGGGAGCTGGCTTGCCTGCGATAGCATTACCTCGGTGTGACAGCTACACCGAGGTGTCTGCATCGCGGGCAAGCCCGGCGCCCACATAAGCTTGCTTCCACATGGGGTCTGCGTCGATATACTAGGCGCCAGTTTGCCCGCCTCGGGCTGCTTAGGGATATCGACCATGCAATGGATTTTCATGCTGATTGGCCTGGTGCTCGGCTGGACGCTCGATGAGTCGTTCAGTGATGCGGGTATCGGAGCGCTGTTGGGCTTGGGCATTGGCCAGGCGATTCGCCTGTCAAAGCTGGCGACTCAGGCGGACCAACAGGCGCGTCAGTTGGAAACCACGCAGAAGGCGCTGATTGCGCTGGGTGATCGTCTGCGGCAGCTGGAAGTGCCCACGCCGCCAAGCAATATCGTCGTCGAAGCCCCAATCCCTGAACCCACACCTGTTGGCAAAGCGCCCGATTTGGTTTGGGAGCTGCCGGCCGAATTGGCGCCGGTTGCCATCGTTGCCGAACCAAGCCGGCCGCTGCCGGCTGATGTATGGGCGCCCGCCCCGATACCAGAACCCAAAGAGCCCGCCATCCCCCGTGGCCCCAACCTGATCGAGCGCGCCATCAGTGGCGCGCGCAATTGGTTGTTCGGCGGCAACACCGTGCTGCGTGTCGGCGTGGTGCTGTTGTTTCTCGGTCTGGCGTTCCTGTTGCGCTATGCCACCGAAGGCATGGTGGTGCCGATCGAATTACGTTACGCCGGCGTCGCTGCCGCCGCATTGGGCCTGCTGGGCCTGGGCTGGTGGCTGCGGCTGCGCAACAGCAATTACGGCTTGATGTTGCAAGGCACCGGGATCGCGGTGCTGTACCTGACCGTGTTCGCTGCGATGCGCTTGCACCCGCTGATCGACCCCGGTGCGGCGCTTGGCCTGCTGGTGGCCGTCACGGTGTTCTCGGCGATCCTGGCGATTACCCAGGATGCGCTGGGCCTGGCCTGTGCGGCGGCGCTGGGTGGTTTTGCCGCGCCGATTCTGACTTCCACCGGCGCTGGCAACCATGTGGCGCTGTTCAGTTATTTCGCCCTGCTCAACGCCGGCATCCTGGCGATTGCCTGGTTCAAGGCCTGGCGCCTGCTCAACCTGATCGGTTTTGTCGGCACTTTTGGGATCGGCTTCGCTTGGGGGATGCGCTCCTACACGCCGGAACTGCTGTGGAGTACCGAGCCGTTCCTGATGCTGTTTTTCCTGATGTACCTGTCCATCGGCCTGCTGTTCGCCCGGCGTAAATTGCTCGAGATGCGCGACGCGCCCGAGGATGACAGCCGTGGTGCACTGCTGCGCTGGTCGGCGGCCAAGGGTGATTATGTCGACGGCAGCATGCTGTTTGGCCCGCCGCTGGTGGGTTTCGGCTTGCAGTTTGCGTTGGTGCAGCACTTGGAGTTTGCCGCAGCGTTCAGCGCCTTGGGCCTGGGCATCGTCTACATGGGCCTGGCCCGGCTGCTGAGCGGCGGGCGCGCCTTGTTGCTGGCGGAAACCTGCCTGGCCTTGGGGGTGATCTTTGCCAGCCTGGCCATCCCCCTGGGCCTCGACGCGCGTTGGACGGCTGCGGCCTGGGCGGTGGAAGGCGCCGGCATTTTCTGGCTCGGCTTGCGTCAGCAGCGGCCGTTGGCGCGCGCGTTTGGCTTGTTGCTGCAAGTGGGTTCGGCGCTGGCGTTCCTCAGTGAATTGGGTGTCGGTGAGCACACCTTGCTCAGTGGCGCGCCGTTGGGCGCGCTGCTGCTGGGCGCTGCGTTGTTGTTCAGCTTTGACCAGTTGCGCAAGGCGTCCGAGGAGCAGTCCTCAGACTGGGAGCGCAGAGGCCTCCCGGTGTTGGCGAGCCTTGGCTTGAGCTTTTTGTACCTGCTCGCGCCCTTGTTGCTGGCTACCCAAGGCACCGCTGTGAGTTGGGCAATCGCTGGCCTGGTGACGCTGTTTATAGGCCTGCGCATCGGCTCGCGCACCTTCCTGTTCACCGCATTCGCTGTGCAATTGCTGGGTGGCGCGGTGTTCCTGCTGCGGTTGCAAGGTGGCGACGGCGCGGCGGTGTTCAACGCCGGCTGGAGTGGTTTGCTCACGGCGTCGTTGATTGGCTTGGCCTTGATCGGTGGCATGTTGTTGGCGGCGCGTGACGACATCGTGCGCAGCGATGTGCGGCTGCTGCGCGGGTTGTCGGTGGTGCTGTTGGCGGGCCTCGTATTGATCAACCTCGCGGTGCTGTTTGTGCTGCCGTGGGAAAGCGCCAGTGGCGTGTGGGCGGCCAGTGGCTTGTTGATCATCTGGCTGAGCCTGTACCTGCAACAGCGGGTCAGTTTTGTGTTCGGCTTGCTGCTGCAATTGGTGGGCGGCGGTTCGTTCCTGCTGGCGGTACCGGAGTTGCTCGGGCCACTGACCAGCGAGGGGCTGCTTCCGTTGGCCCACAGCGGTTTCTGGACGCCGATGGTGCTGGGCCTGGCTGCACTGGTCGGCGCCTGGCGCTTGCAGCGCGAACCCCATGCGCCGGTGTTTGCCGTGTTGAAGCTGCAACGCTTGTCGGACTTGTTGTTGGTCTGGGGCGCGGCCTGGTGGACGTTGGCGCTGATCGGCGAAGTGTTGCGGTTTATCCCACAGGAATTGCAGGCGGCATTCCTGCTGGGGTGCGCGGCAATCAGCGTCGCGGTCTGGATGCTGCTGGCTGTGCGCCTGAAGTGGGTGTCGCTGGGGGTGTTGTCCACCCTGCTGATGCCCGCGGTGGGCTTGGTGTTGCTGGTGTACGGACATACTTATTACCACCCCGCGGCGGAGTACGGCTGGCTGGCGTGGTCGGCGGTATTTGTGGTGCATTTCATCTCGCTGCGGCGCCTGGCGGTGATTGTGCCCGCCAAGGCGTTGAGCGTGGCCCACGTACTCGGCTGCTGGATGCTGATCGGCATATTGGCGCTGGAGTTGCGCTACGGTCTGCTGAGGTTTACTGCCGAGTACAACGCCTGGCGCTGGCTGGGCTGGGCGATCCTGCCAAGTCTCTATCTCGTGCTGGCCGCTTCGCCACGTCGTTGGCCATGGCCGGTGTCGGCGTATCCAAGGGAATATCGGGTATTGGCGGCCGTGCCATTGGCGGTGCTGATGCTTGGCTGGTTCTGGCTGGCCAACAGCTTCAGCGACGGCACGGCCAAACCGCTGCCCTATGTGCCGCTGGTCAACCCGCTGGACCTGGGCCTGCTCTTTGCGCTGCTGGGTGTGTATTGGTGCGCGCGAAGTGTCGCGCCGCTACGGGGGCCGCGTACCGAGCTTGTTGCCCAAGGTGTCGCGGGTGTTTCGCTGTTTGCCTTCTTCACCGCGCTGGTGATGCGCACTGCCCACCATTGGGGCGGCGTGCCGTTTCAACTGGATGCGTTGCTCGAATCCATGCTGGTACAGGCCGGTCTGTCGATCGTCTGGACCTTGATCGCTCTCGGCCTGATGATCGGCGGCCACCTGCGCCATCGCCGCGAGGTGTGGCTGATCGGTGCAGTGTTGATTGCGGTGGTGGTCGCCAAGTTGTTCTTTGTCGAACTGAGCAACCGCGGCGGTCTGGCGCGGATCGTGTCGTTTATAGGCGTGGGTGGGCTGTTGCTGGTGGTGGGTTACTTCGCACCGCTGCCACCCAAGCGTGCCGAACCGGTGTTGGACACTGAAGGAGCATCCTCTTGATCGGTAAGTTGAGCGTGGCCGTGCTGGGCCTGTGTACGACCTTGTCTGTGTGGGCGCAGGAAACGCCGGCCGACTTCACCGCCCACGTGCCGCTGAACGTCAGCGGCAGCGGCCCTTGGTATCGCCTGGAGCTGCCGCTGGCGGTGCAATTGAACGCGCGCCAGGCCGATCTTGGCGATGTGCGCGTGTTCAACGCCGCCGGCGAGCCCCAGGCCTATGCATTGTCGCGTCAGGCCTCGCAGCGCAGCGAAAGTCGCAACGTGACGGCGGTGAAGTGGTTCCCGCTCTACGCCGCCGACACCCAGCAAGCCCTGCCAAACGTGGTAATGAAGGCAACCACTTCCGGCACCCTGGTGGAAATCAAACCGTCCACAGCCCCCAAACCCGGCAAGCAAGTGCTGCGGGGCTGGGTATTGGACGCCAGTGCAATCAAGGCGCCCCTGCAGCAATTGAGCCTGGACTGGAGTCGCGAGCAGGAGGGCTTCCAGCGTTTCAGCATTGAAGCCAGTGATGATTTGCAGCACTGGAAAGCCTGGGGCGATGGGCAAGTGGCGCGCTTGTCATTTGCCGATGAACGGGTCGAGCAGCATGACGTGAGCTTGCCGGGGCAATCGGCGCGTTATTTGCGGCTGGTGTGGCAAGGCCAGGCGGCGCCGTTGTTGACGTCGGCGAAGCTGGAGAGCGCCACCAGCAGCACCTTGCCGATGCCGTTGGTGTGGTCGCAGGCCTTTCCAGGGGAGCGACTCAAGGCGGGAGAGTACAGTTGGCAATTGCCGACGGGGCTGAATGTCGAGCGCTTGCGGGTCGAATTGAAGCAGCCCAATACACTGGCGCCGGTGACGTTGTCGGGTCGAAGTGACGCCAAGCAAACCTGGCAGCCGTTGAGCAATGGCCTGCTGTATCGCCTGACCCAGAGCGGCAAGGACGTGGTGCAGGATGAATTGCAGTTGCCGGGCCAGACGGTTGCCCAGTTGAAGTTGCAAGTGGACGAGCGGGGCGGTGGACTGGGCGTCGAAGCCCCCGCCTTACGCGTGGCCGTGCGTGCCACGCAGCTGGTGTTCCTGGCGCGGGGTGAGCCGCCCTTCAGCTTGGCGCTGGGGAACGCGTCCGTGAAAGCCGCGAGCTTGCCACTTTCGACGCTGATTCCCGATTACAGTCCCGAGCGTTTGAAGGCGCTGGGCCAGGCCACCTTGGTGGGAGAAATCGCGGTCAAACCGCCTGCGATTGCCGCCTTGCCCGAAGCCGGCACCGACTGGAAGAAACTCGGCCTGTGGGCCGTGTTATTGCTCGGCGTGGCGGCACTGGGTGCCATGGCCTACAGTTTGCTGCGCAAGCCGCCGGTGGCAGGTTAAATAAAGTCCATGAACTCTATTGGGTTTAAATCCTCTGATAGGAGGAAATACGCCCCGACTCGCGTTAAACTGCGCGGGTTTTCAGCCCCCCATTCTCCGGAGCCTTACATGTCCCGCGTTACCTTGAGTCGCTATTTGATTGAGCAGACCCGCAGCAACAACACGCCTGCCGATCTGCGCTTCCTTATCGAAGTGGTGGCGCGTGCTTGCAAGGAAATCAGCCACGCCGTGTCCAAAGGCGCATTGGGTGGTGTCCTGGGCAGCATGGGCACTGAAAACGTGCAGGGCGAAGTGCAGAAGAAACTCGACGTACTCTCCAACGAGATCCTGCTCGAAGCCAACGAATGGGGCGGTCACCTGGCCGGCATGGCGTCCGAAGAAATGGACAATGCCTACCAGATCCCGGGCAAATACCCGAAAGGCGCGTACCTGCTGGTATTTGACCCACTGGACGGCTCGTCCAACATCGACATCAATGCACCGGTCGGCACCATCTTCTCGGTACTGCGTTGCCCGAACGAATACCTGAGCCAGAACGAAGCCCTGAACGAAAAGGCCTTCCTGCAGCCAGGCACCGAACAGGTTGCCGCTGGCTACGCCATCTACGGTCCACAGACCATGCTGGTGCTGACCCTGGGCGATGGCGTCAAGGGCTTCACCCTGGACCGCGAAATGGGCAGCTTCGTGCTGACTCACGAAGACATCTCCATTCCTGCGTCCACCCAGGAATTCGCGATCAACATGTCCAACCAGCGTCACTGGGAAGAACCGGTGAAGCGCTATGTCAACGAACTGATGGAAGGTGAAGAAGGCCCGTTGAAGAAAAACTTCAACATGCGCTGGGTTGCCGCGATGGTTGCCGATGTGCACCGCATCCTGACCCGTGGTGGTCTGTTCATGTACCCACGCGACAGCCGCGAGCCGTCCAAGCCGGGCAAACTGCGCTTGATGTACGAGGCCAACCCGATGTCGTTCCTGGTTGAGCAGGCGGGCGGTGCGTCCACCGACGGCCACCAGCGCATCCTCGACATCCAGCCTGAAGGCCTGCACCAGCGTGTGGCGGTATTCCTGGGTTCGAAGGAAGAAGTTGAGCGTGTGACGGCCTATCACAAGAAGTAAGCTGCGGCGATAAGTAATCGGCGTTGTTGTGAGCCGTTTCACCCTTGAAGAAGCCCCGAAACGTTTCAGCGTTTTCGGGGCTTTTTTGTTTTCGTTCGTCGGGAACCAGACACCTCTTTTCCCTTCTAAGCTTCTGGCAGATACCCAAGCTGCTTCGTCCCTCCAGGAGTTTTTCCATGTCGTTACGCCGTCTCGCTTTGCTGGCTTTTTGCGTGCTGTTGGCCGCTTGCAGCAAGGTCAATCAAGAAAACTACGCGAAGTTGTCGGCTGGCATGGCCAAGGCTGAGGTGGAGTCGCTGTTGGGCAAGCCTACCGATTGTTCTGGCGCACTGGGCATGTCCAGCTGCACCTGGGGCGATAAAAACAGCTTTATCAGCGTTCAATATGCCGGTGACAAAGTTCTGATGTTTTCCGGGCAAGGCCTGAAGTAAACCGGGGCGCAAGCCTGCGGGAGAAGAAGAATGATGCGTTTTGTTTTGTTCCTTTGTGCCAGCCTGTTTTTGGCGGGCTGTGCCAGCCATTCTGGCGATGATCTGCAACCCAAGACCGCTGGCAGCGTCAACCTCAAGCGTTACCAGGGCACCTGGTATGAGTTGGCCCGATTGCCGATGTACTTCCAGCGCAACTGCGCGCAGTCCGAAGCTCGCTACACGTTGCTGCCCGATGGCGATATGTCAGTGTTCAACCGCTGCCTGACGACCGAGTGGAAGTGGGAAGAAGCCAAGGGCACCGCCACCCCGCAAGTACCGGGCAAGACCGACAAGCTCTGGGTGGAATTCAATAACTGGTTTACCGCGCTGCTACCCGGCGTCGCCAAGGGCGATTACTGGGTGCTGTATGTCAGCGATGACTACAAGACCGCGATCGTCGGCAGCCCGAGCCGGCGCTACATGTGGATCTTGTCGCGCACGCCGACGGTCAATGCGGACACCCGCGAAGACCTGCTGAGCAGGGCGCGGCAACAGGGGTATGACACCACACGTTTGATCTGGCGCACGTCGGACAAGCAGATGGCGAAGACCTCGCAATAACCCTGGGCCACCGCCGATCAAAAAATGTGGGAGCTGGCTTGCCTGCGATAGCATCACCACGGTGTAACTGATACACCTTGGTGCCTGTATCGCAGGCAAGCCAGCTCCCACATGTGTTATGTGTCGCGTGTTAGCCCAGTAGCGCTCTCAAGACTTGCGTGAAGGCCCGGCTGCTTTCTTCTTCACCGGCGTGGTGCCCATCGCGCACCGCCCACTTTCCGTTGACCAGCACATCCCGCACCTGCCGATCACCGCCCGCGAACAGCCAGCGATTGAGAATCCCGTCCTCCGTTGCCGTCGCCAAGTACGGATCATTACCGTCCAGCACAATCCAATCCGCACGCTTGCCCACTTCCAGTCGACCAATCGGCTGGCCCAACGCCTGGGCACCGCCGTCCAGCGCGGCATCGAACAGCGTGCGGCCGACCATCGGCTGATCGCTGCGATACAACCGATTACGCCGCTGATCGCGCAGGCGCTGGCCATATTCCAACCAACGCAACTCTTCCACCACGCTCAGTGATACATGGCTGTCGGACCCGATGCCCATGCGTCCGCCTTGGGCGAGGAAATCCACCGCCGGGAAAATCCCGTCACCCAGGTTGGCCTCGGTGGTCAGGCACAAACCGGCAATCGCACGGCTCTTGGCCATGCGCGCCACCTCGTCCGCATCGGCATGGGTGGCATGCACCAGGCACCAGCGTTCATCCACTTCAATGTTGTCGTACAGCCATTGCAGCGGGCGTTTGCCGCTCCAGGCCAGGCAGTCTTCAACTTCCTTCTGCTGTTCGGCGATGTGGATATGCACCGGGCACGCCTTGTCGCTGGCGGCCAGCACGTCATTGATTTGCTGTGGCGTCACCGCGCGCAACGAGTGGAAACACAGCCCCAACTGCTGCGCCGTTTGTGCGGCGAGGATGGGTTTGAGCTGCGCCTGCAGGTCCAGGTATTGCTCGGTGCTGTTGATAAACCGCCGCTGGCCTTCATTCGGTGCCTGGCCGCCAAACCCGGAGTGGCTATAGAGCACCGGCACCAGCGTCAGGCCGATACCGCTGCTGGCCGCCGCCTGGCTGATCTGCCGCGACAGCTCCGTGCGATCCGCATACGGCTGGCCGCTGACGTCATGGTGCACATAGTGAAATTCGGCCACCGACGTGTAGCCGGCCTTGAGCATCTCGATGTACAGCTGGCGCGCGATCACCTGCAATTGGTCCGGGTTTATCTTGCCCACCATGCGGTACATCAGGTCGCGCCAGGTCCAGAAACTGTCATTCGGGTTGCCGGCCACTTCAGCCAAGCCGGCCATCGCACGCTGGAAGGCATGGGAGTGCAAGTTCGGCATACCCGCCAATACCGGGCCTCTCAGCCGTTCAGCACCTTCTGCGCTGGCATTGGCCTCAACTTTAGTCAGCAGCCCATCGGCGCTGACTTCAAGACGTACATCATTGGCCCATCCATTAGGCAGCAGCGCGCGTTCGGCAAAGAAAGCGGACATGATCAAGGCACCCCGGTCGTGTGTTTATTTGTATATACATATACAGACGTTTGCCTGCTCGGTAAACTCCGGCAATCTATGCATCTTTTCCCCCTGCAAGGATTCCCTGTGCCGACTCCGCCTGCCAAGTCTTCGCTGGCTGCCCACATGGACGAAAGTCCGGCGCCCTTGTATGCCCGCGTCAAACAGATGATCAGCCAGCAGATACTCAACGGCAACTGGCCGCCCCATTACCGCGTGCCGTCGGAGAGCGAGCTGGTCAGCCAGCTGGGTTTCAGCCGCATGACCATCAACCGTGCGTTGCGCGAGCTCACCGCTGAAGGTTTGCTGGTGCGCATGCAAGGTGTCGGCACCTTTGTCGCCGAGCCCAAGAGCCAGTCGGCCCTGTTCGAAGTGCACAACATTGCCGATGAGATCGCCTCGCGCGGTCATCGACATACCTGCCAGGTCATCCACCTGGGCGAGGAGGCTGCCGGTTCCGAGCGCGCTGTCGCCCTGGAAATGCGCGAAGGTGGGCGAGTCTTCCACTCGCTGATCGTGCACTTCGAAAACGATATTCCCGTGCAAATCGAAGACCGTTTCGTCAACGCCCTGGTCGCGCCGGAATACCTGCAGCAGGATTTCACCCAACAGACGCCTTACGCCTACCTCAACCAGGTGGCACCGCTGACCGAAGGCGAGCATGTGGTTGAAGCCATCCTTGCCGATGCAGCCGAGTGCAAGTTGCTGCAGATCGAACCCAGCGAGCCGTGCCTGCTGATTCGCCGGCGCACCTGGTCGGGCCGCCAGCCGGTGACCGCCGCGCGTCTGATCCACCCCGGTTCCCGTCACAGCCTGGAAGGACGTTTCAGTAAATGAGTGCAGTGAAAGTCTGGCGCGCCACCGATTACGTGCGCATGCCATGGAAAAACGGCGGTGGCAGCACCGAAGAAATCACCCGTGATGCCGGTACCGGCCTGGATGGTTTTGGCTGGCGACTGTCGATTGCCGATATTGCCGAGTCGGGTGGGTTTTCGACTTTCGCCGGCTACCAGCGCGTGATCACCGTGATCAAGGGCGCGGGCATGGTCCTGACCGTGGACGGTGAGGAGCAGCGCGGTTTGTTACCGCTCCAACCCTTCGCGTTCAAGGGTGACAGCCAAGTGTCATGTCGCCTGATCACCGGGCCGATCCGCGACTTCAACCTGATCTATTCGCCACAGCGTTACCACGCACGGTTGCAATGGATCGATGGCGAGCAGCGCTTTTTCAGCACGGCGCAGACGGTGCTGGTGTTCAGCGTGGCGGATGAAGTGAAGGTGCTGGACCACAAGCTGGGGCATCACGACTGCCTGCAAGTGGACGGTAACACTGGCCTGCTGGATATCTCCGTCAGCGGCCGCAGCTGCATTATCGAACTGACTGCTCGCGATTAAAAACTGTGGGAGCGGGCTTGCCCGCGAATGCGGTGTATCAGTACCAGAGAGGCTGGCTGACCCACTGCATTCGCGGGCAAGCCTGCTCCCACATTTGTTTTGTGGAGAGCAATAGAACTGTTTCCAACGTGCGCACCAATTTGTTACCGAATGCCCCAGCGTGGCGCAAAACCACGCCATCGCGCCAAACCTCCCTTGCTGTAAAAATCCTCCGTAAGAAATTTCATTAAGTCTCCAAGCCTTAATTTCCAAGGCTTGCGCCCACTTTCGAAAAAAATCTCAACATCACCCTCAGCAAGTTGGCCGCTTGATTGCATATGCTTGTATGTACAAGTAAAGATGTGTGCGTAAGACTCTCCTTCGCACCATCCATGTTCGCGCATCATGCCGAGGAGTCCAGTCGTGACCGATTTTTCTAAAGCCAGGCCTACAAAATACCGTGACGTCGAAATCCGTGCCGCCCACGGTAACAAGCTCACCGCCAAAAGCTGGCTGACTGAAGCGCCGTTGCGCATGCTGATGAACAACCTCGACCCGCAAGTGGCCGAGAACCCGAAAGAATTGGTGGTGTACGGCGGTATCGGCCGCGCGGCGCGCAACTGGGAGTGCTACGACCAGATCGTCGAGAGCCTCACCAACCTGAATGACGACGAAACCCTGCTGGTGCAATCCGGCAAGCCGGTCGGCGTATTCAAGACCCACAGCAACGCCCCACGTGTACTGATCGCCAACTCCAACCTGGTGCCGCACTGGGCCAGCTGGGAACACTTCAACGAACTGGATGCCAAGGGCTTGGCCATGTACGGCCAGATGACTGCTGGCAGCTGGATCTACATCGGCAGCCAGGGCATCGTCCAAGGCACCTACGAAACCTTCGTCGAAGCGGGTCGCCAGCATTACAACAGCGACCTGACTGGCCGTTGGGTCCTCACCGCCGGCCTCGGCGGCATGGGCGGCGCGCAACCTTTGGCCGCAACGCTGGCCGGCGCGTGCTCGCTGAACATTGAATGCCAACAAGTCAGCATCGACTTCCGCCTGAACAGCCGTTACGTCGACGAGCAAGCCACTGACCTCGACGACGCCCTGGCACGCATCGCCAAGTACACCAAGGAAGGCAAGGCCATCTCCATCGCCCTGCTGGGTAACGCCGCGGAAATCCTGCCGGAACTGGTCAAGCGTGGCGTACGCCCGGACATGGTCACCGACCAGACCAGCGCCCACGACCCGCTCAACGGCTACCTGCCGGCCGGTTGGACCTGGGACGAATACCGCGCCCGCGCCAAGACCGAGCCCGCCGCCGTAATCAAAGCCGCCAAGCAGTCGATGGCCGTGCACGTCAAAGCCATGCTGGAATTCCAGAAGCAAGGCATCCCGACCTTCGACTACGGCAACAACATCCGCCAGATGGCGCAAGAAGAAGGCGTGGAAAACGCCTTCGACTTCCCAGGTTTCGTACCGGCCTACATCCGCCCGCTGTTCTGCCGTGGCATCGGCCCGTTCCGTTGGGCTGCGCTGTCGGGCGACCCGCAAGACATCTACAAAACCGACGCCAAAGTCAAAGAGCTGATCCCGGACGACGCTCACCTGCACAACTGGCTGGACATGGCGCGCGAGCGTATCAGCTTCCAGGGCCTGCCGGCGCGTATCTGCTGGGTCGGCCTGGGCCAGCGTGCCAAGCTCGGCCTGGCGTTCAACGAAATGGTACGCAGCGGCGAGCTGTCGGCACCGGTCGTGATCGGCCGTGACCACCTCGACTCCGGCTCGGTATCCAGCCCGAACCGCGAAACCGAAGCCATGCAGGACGGTTCTGACGCCGTGTCCGACTGGCCACTGCTCAACGCCTTGCTCAACACCGCCAGCGGCGCGACCTGGGTTTCGCTGCACCACGGTGGTGGCGTAGGCATGGGCTTCTCCCAGCACTCCGGCATGGTGATCGTCTGCGACGGCACCGACGAAGCGGCTGAGCGCATTGCCCGTGTACTGCACAACGACCCGGCCACCGGTGTGATGCGTCACGCAGACGCTGGCTACCAGATCGCGATCGACTGCGCCAAAGAGCAGGGCCTCAATCTCCCGATGATCAAATAACTCAATGTGGGAGGGGGCTTGCCTGCGATGGCATCCCCTCGGTTCTACTGATAGACCGAGTCGCCCGCATCGCAGGCAAGCCAGCTCCCACAGAAAAGCGGTTTTACACAGGCTTTATGAACAATCCATCAGAGGTTGAACGCACATGGCTGCAAATGACGCACGTGCAAGCACCACCCCGTTGATCGAAAGGCGTTCGATCGACTACATCCCGGAAGCGGAAAGACACGGTCGTCTGTTTAGCCAGTTCACCCTGTGGATGGGCGCCAACCTGCAGATCACCGCGATTGTCACCGGGGCCTTGGCCGTGGTGCTGGGCGGTGATGTGTTCTGGTCGTTGATCGGGCTGTTTGTCGGCCAACTGATCGGCGGCGGCGTCATGGCGTTGCATGCGGCGCAGGGGCCCAAGCTGGGCCTGCCGCAGATGATTTCCAGTCGGGTGCAGTTCGGCGTGTATGGCGCGGCCATTCCGATCGTGCTGGTGTGCCTGATGTACCTGGGTTTCACCGCCACCGGCACCGTGCTTTCGGGGCAGGCGCTGGGCCAGTTGTTCGGGGTCAGCGACAGCGTGGGCATCCTGATTTTCGCCAGCGTGATCGTGCTGGTCACGGTGCTCGGCTACCGGGTGATCCATTTCATTGGCCGCGTCGCCAGCGTCATTGGCGTGGTCGCCTTTGTCTACCTGTTCAGCCGGCTGGTGAGCCAGACCGATGTGGGCGCACTCCTGCAGATCCGCCACTTCAGTTGGAGCAGTTTCCTGCTGGCGGTATCGCTCGCGGCCTCCTGGCAGATCGCTTTCGGCCCTTACGTGGCGGACTACTCGCGTTACCTGCCGAGCACGACGTCATCGGTGAAGACTTTTTTCGCCGCCGGCGCGGGTTCGGTCGTGGGCGCTCAGGTGGCGATGGTCCTCGGCGTGTTTGCCGCAGCCATGTCCAATGGTCAGTTCGCCGGGCATGAAGTGGCCTACATCGTTGGCTTGAGCGGTACCGGCGCCACCGCTGCGCTGCTGTACTTCAGCATCGCGTTTGGCAAGGTCACCATCTCGACGCTGAACTCTTACGGCAGCTTCATGTGCATCGCGACCATCATCAGCGGCTTCCGTGGTCGCCTTGAGGTCACGCGCCTGCAGCGCTTGGTATTCGTGCTGGTGATTGTCGGGACCGCGACCCTGATCGCGTTGCTCGGCCAGCACTCGTTCCTCGGTGCGTTCAAGTCTTTCATCCTGTTCCTGCTGGCGTTCTTCACGCCCTGGAGTGCGATCAACCTGGTGGACTACTACTGCATCACCCGCGAGCGCTATGACGTGCCGGCACTGGCCGACCCCAACGGGCGCTATGGCCGCTGGAACCTGCTGGGTATCAGCGTGTATGTCTTCGGCGTGCTGGTGCAGTTGCCGTTCATCTCCACCAAGTTCTACACCGGCCCCCTGGTGGCCGCGCTGGGTGATGTGGATATTTCCTGGATCATCGGCCTGGTGCTGCCGGCGGCGCTGTATTACCTGTGTGCAAAAAAATGGCACGGCACGGTGCCCGATCACCTGATCCTGCCAACAGAGCAGGGCGCTATACCAAGAGCAAACGGGCTGGCTGCACAAGCCTGATGGGACGTGGACAGGGCAGGATGCCTACTGACTGCCGTAATCCATTTCAAGATTGGGAGCGTCACAACAATGAAAATGCATAAGACCCTGCTGGCCACCTTGCTCTCTGCAGGTTTGCTCGCCTCCGCTGGCGCCCAGGCAGCCGGCTGGTGCGAATCCGGCAAACCGGTGAAATTCGCCGGCCTGAACTGGGAAAGCGGCATGTTGCTCACCGACATCCTGCAAACCGTGCTGGAAAAAGGCTACGGCTGCAAAACCGACAGCCTGCCGGGCAACTCCATCACCATGGAAAACGCCCTGAGCAGCAATGACATCCAAGTGTTCGCCGAAGAATGGGTGGGCCGCAGTGAAGTCTGGAACAAAGCCGAGAAGGCCGGCAAAGTCGTTGGCGTCGGTGCCCCGGTCGTGGGCGCTATCGAAGGTTGGTACGTGCCGCGCTATGTGATCGAAGGCGACGCCAAACGCAAGCTGGAACCCAAGGCGCCGGACCTGAAAAACATCGCCGACCTGGCCAAGTACGCCTCGGTGTTCAAGGACCAGGAAGAACCGTCCAAGGGCCGTTTCTACAACTGCCCAGCCGGCTGGACCTGCGAGCTGGACAACAGCGAGATGCTGAAAAGCTACCGCCTGGAAAATTCCTACACCAACTTCCGCCCAGGCACCGGCCCGGCGCTGGATGCGGCGGTGCTGTCGAGCTACAAGCGTGGCGAGCCGATCCTGTTCTACTACTGGTCGCCGACGCCGCTGATGGGCCAGGTTGACCTGGTCAAGCTGGAAGAAAAACCCGGCGTGGATAAAAGCGTGAGCATCAAGGTCGGCCTGTCCAAGACCTTCCATGAGCAAGCCCCTGAGCTGGTGGCCGTGCTGGAAAAGGTCAACCTGCCTATCGACCTGCTGAACCAGAACCTGGGTCGCATGGCCAAGGAGCGAATTGAGTCGCCAAAACTGGCGAAAATTTTCCTCAAGGAACATCCTGAAGTCTGGCACGCCTGGGTGAGCGACGACGCAGCCAAGAAAATCGACGCGGCCTTGTAGGTCAAGCGTGCCCGGCTACCCTGAAGGGCAGCCGGGCGCCTGGCCACAACCCACTGGATCGAGAGCACGATATGTTTCCTGAGAGTTTTACGTTTTCCATCGCCGACTGGGTCAACGGTTGGGTGGACTCATTGGTCACCAACTACGGTGATGTGTTCCGGCACATTTCCGACACCCTGCTGTGGGCCATCGTCAACCTGGAAGGGTTGCTGCGCGCAGCGCCCTGGTGGCTGATGCTGGCCATCGTCGGCGGCGTCGCCTGGCATGCCACCCGCAAGGTGGTGACCACGGCGGTGATCGTCGGATTGCTGTTCCTGGTCGGCGCGGTTGGCCTGTGGGACAAGCTGATGCAGACCCTCGCCTTAATGATGGTCGCCACGGTGATCTCGGTGCTGATCGGTATCCCGCTGGGCATTCTTTCGGCACGCAGCAATCGCCTGCGTTCGGTGCTGATGCCGCTGCTCGACATCATGCAAACCATGCCCAGCTTTGTGTACCTGATCCCGGTGCTGATGCTGTTCGGCCTGGGCAAGGTCCCGGCGATTTTCGCCACGGTGATCTACGCCGCGCCACCGCTGATCCGTCTCACTGACCTGGGTATTCGCCAGGTCGACGGCGAGGTCATGGAAGCCATCAACGCCTTCGGCGCCAACCGTTGGCAGCAACTGTTCGGTGTGCAACTGCCGCTGGCGTTGCCAAGCATCATGGCCGGTATCAACCAGACCACCATGATGGCGCTGTCGATGGTGGTGATCGCCTCGATGATCGGCGCCCGTGGCTTGGGTGAAGACGTCCTCGTCGGCATCCAGACCCTCAACGTCGGCCGAGGCCTCGAAGCCGGGCTGGCGATCGTGATTCTCGCAGTGGTCATCGACCGCATTACCCAGGCCTATGGTCGTCCACGGCATGAGGCGAGCAAATGACTACTGTCAGCAAAATCGAAGTTAAAAACGTCTTCAAGATCTTCGGCGCGCGCTCCAAGGATGCGCTGGCCATGGTCGGGCAGGGCAAGACCAAGGACCAGGTCCTGGCCGAGACCGGCTGCGTGGTCGGCGTGAACGACTTGTCCCTGAGCATCGGCACCGGTGAGATCTTCGTGATCATGGGCCTGTCGGGTTCCGGCAAGTCCACCCTGGTGCGTCACTTCAACCGCCTGATCGACCCGACCAGTGGCGCGATCCTGGTGGACGGCGAAGACATCCTGCAGCTGGACATGGAAGCCCTGCGCCAATTCCGTCGACACAAGATCAGCATGGTGTTCCAGAGCTTCGGCCTGTTGCCCCACAAGAGCGTGCTCGACAACGTCGCCTACGGCCTCAAGGTGCGTGGCGAAACCAAACAGGTGTGCGCCGAACGCGCCCTGCACTGGATCGAAACCGTGGGCCTCAAGGGCTACGAAAACAAATACCCGCACCAGCTTTCCGGTGGCATGCGCCAACGTGTCGGCCTGGCCCGCGCGCTCGCGGCCGACACCGACATCATCTTGATGGACGAAGCCTTCAGCGCCCTCGACCCACTGATCCGCGCCGAGATGCAGGACCAGTTGCTGGAGCTGCAAAAGACCCTGCACAAAACCATCGTGTTCATCACCCACGACCTCGACGAGGCCGTGCGCATCGGCAACCGCATCGCGATACTCAAGGACGGCAAGCTGATTCAGGTCGGCACACCTCGGGAGATCCTGCATTCGCCGGCGGATGAATATGTGGATCGGTTTGTCCAGCGGCGGGCGGCGGTGGTCTGATCCGGACCTTGTGGTGAGCCGGCTGGCGCTATCGCAGGCGAGCCAGCTCCCACATTTGATCGGGTTCACACAGCTCACATGTGGGAGCCGGGCTTGCCCGCGATGAGCCCGGTTGAGCTGCACAAGAATTGAAGAAGGTATGAAGATGTCCCAGGCAACACAAATCACCATCGCCGATACGCCGTTACGCTGGCAGGACGTCGTCGCCGTCGCCCGTCATGGCGCGGTACTCGAACTCTCCGGCCAGGCCTGGGCGCGCATCGACAACGCGCAGGCCATCGTGCAGCGCATCGTCACCAGCGGTGAGCGCGCCTATGGCGTGAACACTGGCCTGGGCGCGCTGTGCAATGTGTCGCTCAAGGGCGAGCAACTCAGCCAGCTCTCGCGCAACACCCTGCTCAGCCATGCCTGCGGCGTCGGTCCGGTGCTGAGTGATGAGCAGACTCGCGCAATCATCTGTGCCGCCATCATCAACTACAGCCACGGCAAGTCCGGCCTGCATCCGCAGGTGGTGCACTCGTTGCTGGCGCTGCTCAACCACGGCATCACCCCGCAAGTACCGTCCCAGGGTTCGGTGGGTTACCTGACCCACATGGCCCACGTTGGCGTGGCTTTGCTGGGTGTGGGCCAGGTGAGTTACCAAGGCCGGATCGTTCCGGCGCAAGAGGCATTAAGCGCGGAAGGTTTGCAGCCGGTGGTGCTCGGCGCCAAGGACGGCCTGTGCCTGGTCAACGGCACGCCGTGCATGACCGGCTTGAGCTGCCTGGCCCTGGCCGACGCGCACCACTTGCTGCAATGGGCCGACGTGATCGGCGCCATGAGTTTCGAAGCCCAGCGTGGGCAGATCGATGCCTTCGATGAAGAAATCATCGCGCTCAAGCCGCACCCTGGCATGCAACACGTGGGAATGAACCTGCGCGCCTTGCTCGATGGCAGCGAAGTGATCGCCAGCAGCAAGGGCATTCGCACTCAGGATGCGTTGAGCATCCGCTCGATCCCGCAGATCCACGGCGCGGCGCGCGACCAGGTGGAGCACGCCACACGCCAGATCGAAACCGAACTCAACAGTGCCACCGACAACCCGTTGGTGCTCGGCACGCCGGACCACTACCGCGTGGTGTCCCAGGCCAATCCGCACGGGCAGTCCGTCGCGCTGGCGGCGGACATGCTGGCGATTGCCCTGGCTGAAATCGGCTCGGTGGCCGAACGCCGCCTGGACCGCCTGATCAACCTGCACGTCAGCGGCTTGCCGGCGTTCCTGGTCAGCAACCCTGGGGTCAACTCCGGGATGATGATTGTGCAGTACGTCGCCGCCTCGCTGTGCGGACAAAACCGCCAACTGGCGCAACCGGCGGTGCTGGATAACTTCGTCACCTCGGGCCTGCAGGAAGACCACCTGAGCATGGGCACCAATGCCGCGCTCAAGCTGCACCAGGTGTTGGCCAACGTGACGCAGATTCTCGCCATCGAGTACCTGCTGGCGGCCCAGGCGTTTGAGTTCTTGAAGGACCAGCGCTTCGGCGTGGGCACCGACCGTGCGTGGCGCCTGCTGCGTGAAGTGGTGCCGGCCTATGAGCAGGACCGCTGGCTGGCGCCGGACATTGCGGCCGCCGCCAAGCTGCTCAAAGACACCGACTTACCGAATTTACACTGAAGACTTATTCAAAAGAACAATTCAAAAGGAGCATGAATGTGACTGCGCTAAACCTGATTCCAGGCCAACTGAGCCTTGCCCAACTGCGAGCCATCTACCAGCAGCCGGTAACCCTCAGTCTGGATGACAGCGCCACGGCGCAGATCGAAGCCAGTGTGGCCTGCGTGGAGCAGATTCTCGCCGAGAACCGCACCGCCTATGGCATCAACACCGGTTTCGGCCTGCTGGCCTCGACCCGCATCGCCAGCGAAGACCTGGAAAACCTCCAGCGTTCCCTGGTGCTGTCCCACGCCGCTGGCGTCGGTGAGCCGATCAGCGATGCGCTGGTGCGGCTGGTCATGGTGCTCAAGGTCAACAGCCTGAGCCGTGGGTTCTCCGGGATCCGCCGCCAGGTGATCGACGCGCTGATCGCACTGATCAACGCCGAGGTGTACCCGCATATTCCACTCAAAGGTTCGGTAGGCGCCTCGGGCGATCTGGCACCTTTGGCGCACATGTCCCTGGTGCTGCTGGGCGAAGGCAAGGCGCGCTATAAAGGCGAATGGCTGGAAGCCACCGAAGCGCTGAAAGTTGCCGGCCTCACGCCGCTGACCCTCGCCGCCAAGGAAGGCCTGGCGCTGCTCAATGGCACCCAGGTGTCGACGGCTTATGCGCTGCGTGGCCTGTTCGAAGGCGAAGACCTGTTCGCCGGCGCCCTGGCCTGTGGCGGTCTCACCGTGGAAGCCGTGCTCGGTTCGCGCTCGCCGTTCGACGCACGCATTCATGCGGCGCGCGGCCAACGTGGGCAGATCGATTCGGCGGCAGCCTACCGTGACCTGCTCGGCGACAGCAGCCAGGTGTCGCAGTCGCACCAGAACTGCGACAAGGTGCAGGACCCGTACTCCCTGCGCTGCCAGCCACAAGTCATGGGCGCCTGCCTGACCCAGTTCCGCCAGGCCGCTGAAGTGCTGGTGGTCGAAGCCAACGCCGTGTCGGATAACCCACTGGTATTTGCCGCTGAAGGCGACGTGATCTCCGGCGGCAACTTCCACGCCGAGCCGGTGGCCATGGCGGCCGACAACATGGCGCTGGCCATCGCCGAAATCGGCTCGCTGAGCGAGCGTCGCATCTCGCTGATGATGGACAAGCACATGTCGCAACTGCCGCCGTTCCTGGTGGGCAACGGTGGGGTGAACTCGGGCTTCATGATCGCCCAGGTGACTGCCGCAGCACTCGCCAGTGAGAACAAGGCGCTGGCCCATCCCCATAGCGTCGACAGCCTGCCGACCTCAGCCAACCAGGAAGACCATGTGTCCATGGCCCCGGCTGCCGGCAAGCGCCTGTGGGAAATGGCCGAGAACACCCGTGGCATCCTCGCGGTTGAGTGGCTGGCCGCCTGCCAGGGCCTGGACCTGCGCGAAGGCCTGAAAACCTCGCCGAAGCTGGAAAAGGCGCGCGGCATCCTGCGCGACAAAGTGGCGTTCTACGACAAGGACCGCTTCTTCGCCCCGGACATCAACGCTGCCAGCGAACTGCTCGCCACTCGCTGCTTGAACGAGCTGGTACCGGCCAAGTTGCTGCCGAGCCTCTAAGCGCGCCCTCTGTAGGATCCGGCTTGCCGGCGATAGCTGTCTGTCAGTTAAAGAATGTACGACTGATACACCGCCATCGCAGACAAGCCAGCTCCCACATTTGAGCGTTCGCAGCTCTGAATTTTCTCAGGATAAAAATAATTAAGGACGAGAAATGCACCAGCAAGAAAAGGGTTTGAAACGCGGGCTAAGCGCCCGACATATTCGCTTCATGGCACTCGGTTCCGCGATCGGCACCGGGCTGTTCTATGGCTCTGCCTCGGCTATCCAGATGGCTGGCCCCGCTGTACTGCTGGCCTACCTGATTGGCGGCGCCGCCGTGTTCATGGTGATGCGCGCCCTCGGCGAAATGGCCGTGCACAACCCGGTCGCCGGCTCCTTCGGCCAGTATGCCAGCACCTACCTGGGGCCTATGGCCGGGTTTATCCTCGGCTGGACCTATGCCTTTGAAATGATCATCGTCTGCCTGGCCGACGTCACCGCCTTCGGCATCTACATGGGCTTCTGGTTTCCCGAGGTCGCGCGGTGGGTCTGGGTACTCGGCATTGTGTTTCTGATCGGCGGCCTGAACCTGTGCAACGTCAAAGTGTTTGGCGAGATGGAGTTCTGGCTGTCGCTGCTCAAGGTCGGCGCCATTGTGGCGATGATCCTCGGCGGCTTCGGCATCATGCTGTTTGGCATCCATTCGGCCGGTGACACCCAGGCCAGTGGCCTCAGTAACCTGTGGGCCCACGGCGGCTTCATGCCCAACGGCATCGGCGGCCTGATCGCCTCGTTCGCGGTGGTGATGTTTGCCTTTGGCGGCATCGAAATCATCGGCATCACCGCCGGCGAAGCCAAGGACCCGCAACGCGTGATCCCCAAGGCGATCAACGCGGTGCCGCTGCGTATCCTGTTGTTCTACGTGCTGACCCTGTTCGTGCTGATGGCCATCTACCCGTGGCCGCAGATCGGCAGCCAGGGCAGCCCGTTCGTGCAGATCTTCAGCAACCTCGGGATAGGCTCGGCGGCGACCATCCTCAACATCGTGGTGATCTCGGCGGCCGTCTCGGCGATCAACAGTGACATCTTTGGCGCCGGCCGCATGATGTACGGCCTGGCCCAGCAAGGGCAGGCACCCAAGGGTTTTGCGCAGTTGTCCAAACACGGCGTGCCGTGGATGACCGTGGTGGTGATGGGCGCGGCGCTGCTGGGCGGTGTGGTGCTCAACTACCTGATCCCGGAAAACGTGTTCCTGCTGATCGCCTCGATTGCCACGTTTGCCACCGTATGGGTGTGGTTGATGATCCTGTTTACCCAGGTTGCCATGCGCCGCTCGATGACCAAGGAGCAGGTCGCCGAGCTGAAATTCCCCGTGCCGTTCTGGCCCTATGCGCCAGCGGCGGCCATTGTCTTCATGCTGTTCGTGTTTGGTGTGCTGGGGTATTTCCCGGACACCCAGGCCGCCTTGCTGGTCGGTGCCGTGTGGATCGTGTTGCTGGTGGTTGCCTACCTGTTGTGGGTCAAGCCCGCAGCCGGCCAAGCGGCCAAGGTCCACTACGACCCGGCTTTGTCTCATCGTTAATCTAGGGAGGCGTTGATGAAAACGCTTTGGCAACACTGCCACGTCGCAACCATGGCACAGGGCAAATACTCGATCATCGAGGATGCCGCCATGGTGACTGCCGCTTCGCTCATTGAGTGGATCGGCCCCCGCAGCCAGGTACCCACGGCGGATTACGCCCAGGTGCATGACCTGCAAGGCGCGTGGGTCACCCCCGGGCTGATCGACTGCCACACCCACACGGTGTTCGGCGGCAACCGCAGCGGCGAATTCGAGCAACGCCTCGAAGGCGTCAGCTACGCCGAGATCGCGGCCAAGGGCGGCGGTATTGCCAGCACCGTACGCGCCACCCGCGCCGCGACGGAAGATGAACTGTTTGCCAGCGCTGAGAAGCGCCTGCGCAGCCTGCTGCGCGACGGCGTGACCACGGTCGAGATCAAGTCTGGCTACGGGCTGGACCTGGCCAACGAACGCAAAATGTTGCGAGTGGCCCGTCGCCTCGGCGAAGCGCTGCCGGTCAGCGTGCGGGCGACGTGCCTGGCCGCCCACGCGTTGCCGCCGGAATACAAGGACCGCGCCGACGACTACATCGAGCACATCTGCGCCGAGATGCTGCCGGCCTTGGCGGCGGAAGGGCTGGTGGACGCGGTGGATGCGTTTTGTGAATACCTGGCGTTTTCCACTGAGCAGGTGGAGCGCGTGTTCAAAGTCGCCCAGCAACTGGGCTTGCCGGTGAAGTTGCATGCCGAGCAGCTTTCATCGCTGCACGGCTCCAGCCTGGCCGCGCGTTACCACGCGCTGTCGGCGGATCACCTGGAATTCATGACCGAAGAAGACGCCATCGCCATGGCTGCCGCCGGCACCGTCGCGGTCTTGCTGCCCGGCGCTTTCTACTTCCTGCGCGAAACCCAGTTGCCGCCGATGGACGCCCTGCGCAAGCACGGCGTAAAAATCGCTATCGCCAGCGACCTCAACCCCGGCACCTCGCCGGCGTTGTCGGTGCGCCTGATGCTCAACATGGCGTGCACCCTGTTCCGCATGACCCCGGAAGAAGCGCTGGCCGGCGCCACGCAACATGCCGCCACTGCGTTGGGCATGGGCGACACCCACGGCTCCCTGGAAGTGGGCAAGGTGGCGGACTTCGTCGCTTGGCAGATTGATCGTCCCGCAGACCTGGCCTATTGGCTGGGCGGCGAGCTGGATAAACGCGTCGTGCGCCACGGCGTCGACGTCACTGTTTGAGGAGTACTGCTTGTGGATAAGGTTCTGAACTTCAAACAAGGTCGCGTGCCGCTGCTGATCAGCATGCCCCACGCCGGTCTGCACCTCACACCCGCCGTCAAGGCTGGGTTGATCCCCGAGGCGCAAAGCCTGCCGGACACCGACTGGCACATTCCTGCGCTGTACGACTTTGCCGAGGCACTGGGTGCCAGCACCTTGTCGGCTGAATATTCACGGTTTGTGATCGACCTGAACCGACCATCCGACGACAAGCCGTTGTATGCCGGCGCCACCACCGGCCTGTACCCGGCGACGCTGTTCGATGGCGTGCCCTTGTTTCGTGAAGGGCATGAGCCGTCTGAAGAAGAGCGCGTGACCTACCTGCAAAAAATCTGGGGCCCGTATCACCGAACCTTGCAGGAAGAGCTGGCGCGGCTCAAGGCTGAGTTTGGCTATGCACTGTTGTTTGATGCGCACTCGATCCGCTCGGTGATCCCGCACCTGTTCGACGGCAAGTTGCCGGACTTCAACCTCGGCACCTTCAACGGCGCCGCCTGTGATCCAACGTTGGCCAGCCAGTTGGAAGCCATCTGCGCCACGCATCCGCAGTACACCCACGTACTCAACGGGCGCTTCAAGGGCGGCCACATCACCCGGCATTACGGTGACCCGGCGCAGGATATCCACGCCGTGCAGCTGGAGTTGTGCCAGAGCACCTACATGGAAGAAGTTGAGCCGTTCCGTTATCGCCCGGACCTGGCCGAGCCGACGCGGGTGGTGCTCAAGCAATTGCTCGACGGGTTGTTAGCCTGGGGGCAACAGCGTTACGGCTGAAATAGCTATCGCAGGCAAGCCAGCTCCCACATTGAATCGGGTTCACACGGTCAAAATGTGGGAGCGGGCTTGCCCGCGATGACGGCCGCACAGTCGCCCCAGTGCAACTGCCCGTCGCCCCAGTTCGTGTTGACTCAGGCTCCACTGGTTAAGGTTGTGGAATAACAACAGCCAAGTGAGACCACCCCCCATGCATAAAACCTTGTTGAGCCTTATCGGCGCCGCACTGTTCAGTGCGCACGCCATGGCCGCCGAGCCGGCCTCCTGCAAAAACATCCGCATGGGCGTCGTCAGCTGGACTGACGTGATCGCCACCTCCGGCATGGCCGACGTGCTGCTCAATGGCCTGGGCTACGACAGCAAGCAGACCAGCGCCGTGCAGCAGATCATCTTTGCCGGCATCCGCGACAAACGCCTGGACATCTTCCTCGGCTACTGGAAACCGGCGATGGACAACAACATCGCGCCGTTCCTGGCGGCCAAGCAGGTCAAGGTGTTCGACACCCCGAGCCTGTCCGACGCCCAGGCCACCCTGGCCGTGCCGCAATACGTGGCCGATGCCGGCTTGAAGACTTTTGCCGATATTGCCCGCTTCAAGGACAAACTGGGCGGCAAGATCTACGGGATCGAACCCGGCAGCGGCGCGAACACGGATATCCAGAAAATGATCGACACCAACCGCTTTGGCCTGGGTGGCTTCAAGCTGGTCGCCTCCGGTGAGGCGGGAATGCTCGCCGCCGTGCAACGCGCGGTGAACCGCAAGGAGTTCGTGGTGTTCGTCGGCTGGACCCCGCACCCGATGAACATCAACATGAAAATGGCCTACCTCACCGGCAGCGAAGACGTGTTCGGCCCCGACGAAGGCCGCGCCACTGTTTCCACCGTCACCGCGCCGGACTTTGCCGAGCGTTGCCCCAACGCCAACCGCCTGCTGGAGAACCTCACCTTCACCGCCGCCCAGGAAAGCCAGCTGATGGTGCCGATCATGGAGCGCCAGTCGCCGCAGGATGTGGCCAGGCAATGGCTGCGCGATCATCCCGAGGATTTGCAGCGCTGGTTGGCGGGGGTCCATGCGTTTGATGGCACGGACGCAGTGGCAGCTGTACAAGCCAGCCTGGAGCTTTGAGCTGAACCTTCCACGCCAGGCAACACCGGGCAAATGTGGGAGCCGGGCTTGCCCGCGAGGGCGGTGTGTCAGGCATTGACTAGTTGGCAGGCACACCGCTTTCGCAGGCAAGCCAGCTCCCACACTTGATCTCCAGCGTCAGGGATATTTGCGCATGTACCCGATTTCTCCTCAGCTTCTTGCTTTCGTCGCCAAGACCGAATCCTTCGCCAGCGACGACTCTTCGCTGGTTGGGCTGCGCACAGGCTATGACCGCATGTGCCGTGCATTCACCCCGCCGCAACCCGAAGGCTTGCAGGTCGAGGACTTCACCCTGGCGGGCGTGCGTGTGCGCAGTTATCTGCCCACCGCGCCTACTCCTCCTGATGGCTGGCCATGCCTTCTCTATATACACGGCGGCGGTTGGGTGGTCGGCGGGCTAGATTCCCACGACTTCATCTGCTTCGAGCTGGCCACTGCCTTGCAGGTACTGGTGATCGCCATCGATTACCGGCTGGCGCCTGAGCACCCGTTCCCTGCCGCCTATGAAGATTGCCGCGCCGTATGGCAGGCGATCCAGGCAGGGCAGGGGCCTCACGCGATCGACCTGCAGCGTCAGGTGGTGATGGGCGACAGCGCCGGCGGCAACCTGGCGGCGGCGTTGTGCCTGGGCTTGCGGGACGACGGGCAGCCGCTGCCTCGGGACCAGGTATTGATTTATCCGGGCCTGGGCGGCCCGGCCGACCTGCCGTCGCGGCGCGACTGCAGGGACGCGCCGTTGCTCAGCAGCGCCGACACCGACTGCTACCTGGCGCTGTACCTGCGGGGCAGCGACAAGCCATCGCCCTATGCCATGCCGCTGCTGGCTGCGGATTTCAGCGGTCTGCCCCAGGCCTTCATCGCCGTGGCCCAGTTCGACCCGCTGCGCGACGACGGCAGGCTCTACGCCGAACGGCTGCAAGCGGCGGGCGTGACCACCGTGCTGTATCCCGGCAAAGGCCTGGTGCACGGCTGCCTGCGGGCGCGGCGGCAAGTGCCGGAGGTGGACCGGCTCTACGACTACCTGCTGGATTACCTGGGGAGCGAAGGGCTGACACAGGTCTAAGCGCTCTAGGACATGCTCATTGCACAATTCGGGTTTATAGTGCCAGACGGCAAAAATAAAAGACGTCCCCCCAGGGATGAACCCGACCCCTTACGGAGCGCGCAATGCAGACTTGGTACCCGCAGATCAAACCCTACGCCCGGCACGATCTGGCAGTCGATGACACCCATACGCTGTATGTCGATGAAAGTGGCTCCCCCGAAGGCTTGCCCGTCGTTTTCATCCATGGTGGCCCAGGTGCCGGTTGTGACGCCCAGAGCCGCTGCTATTTCGATCCGAACCTGTACCGCATCGTCACCTTCGACCAGCGTGGTTGCGGGCGCTCCACCCCGCGCGCCAGCCTGGAAAACAACACCACCTGGGACCTGGTCGCCGACCTTGAGCGCATCCGCGAACACCTGGGCATCGACAAATGGGTACTGTTCGGCGGTTCCTGGGGTTCGACCCTGGCCCTGGCCTACGCGCAAACCCATCCGGAGCGTGTACACGGCCTGATCGTGCGCGGTATTTTCCTGGCCCGCCCACAGGACATTCATTGGTTCTACCAGGAAGGGGCGAGCCGCCTGTTCCCGGATTACTGGCAGGACTACATCGCCCCAATCCCGCCGGAAGAGCGCCACGACATGATCGCGGCCTACCACAAGCGCCTCACCGGCAACGACCAGATCGCCCAGATGCACGCCGCCAAGGCCTGGTCGGGCTGGGAAGGTCGCATGCTGGGCCTGTGCCCGAGCCCGCAGCACGTGGAGCGTTTTTCCGAACCGCAACGCGCCTTGTCCATTGCGCGGATCGAGTGCCACTACTTCACCAACAACTCGTTCCTGGAGCCCAACCAGCTGATCCGCGATATGCACAAGATCGCCCATCTGCCTGGCGTAATCATTCACGGGCGCTACGATATGATCTGCCCATTGGACAACGCGTGGGAGTTGCACCAGGCGTGGCCCAACAGTGAGCTGCAGGTGATTCGCGAGGCCGGCCACGCGGCTTCCGAGCCGGGCATTACCGATGCCTTGGTGCGTGCGACCAGCGAAATGGCACGGCGCTTGCTCGATTTGCCGCCTGAAGAAGCATGAAGGGCCTGTTGCAACGGGTGCGAGGCGCCCGGGTCGAGGTAGCAGGGGAGATCGTCGGGGCCATTGACCAGGGTTTGCTGGTGCTGGTGGCCGTCGAGCCTTCGGATACGCCCGAGAGCGCCGATAAGTTGCTGCACAAGCTGCTGAACTACCGGGTATTCAGCGACGACGAAGGCAAGATGAACCTGTCGCTCAAGGACATCGGTGGCGGTTTGTTGCTGGTATCGCAGTTCACCCTGGCGGCGGACACCAAGAGCGGGCTGCGGCCGAGCTTCTCTACAGCGGCCCCGCCAGCCCTGGGAGCGGCACTATTTGATCACTTGCTGTTACAAGCGCAACAATTGCATGGCAAGGTGGCCTCAGGGCGTTTTGGCGCCGATATGCAGGTGCATTTGGTCAATGATGGCCCTGTGACCTTCCTCTTGCAGACGTGAATGTATTAAAAACGACTTTTAATGCCTAAAAACGCAGGGTTTCGCTACAAATACTTTGTTCTCCATGGTGCGTTGTCTCGCGGGCTACTAGATAATCGCGCGCTACGGGGATCAGCGTTGTTTGGTCCATTTTTGACTTAGGTAGAGACTTGTCCGATAGCCATTGGGGAATCATTTTGACCCAGGGGAGTCGGAACAATGCTCGCCAACCTGGCATATAGATAGCTGGCCGTTGGTTTTTTGATCTGTTTTCGGCGAGGGTTGCTCGTGATTGTTAGTCCCTGTAATGCACCAAAATTGTCTGCCAAACGGTTACGAAACGCACTGGTGACGGGCTCCGCCCTGTTTTGCCTGTTCGGCGCGGGTCAACTGTGGGCATTCAGTCTGGATGATGTGTCGGCCAAGGCAAAAGAGCTGGCCGGGCAGAAATACGAAGCTCCGCGCAGCAATCTGCCGAACGAGTTCCGCGAAATGAAATTCGCGGACTACCAGAAGATTCGTTTCCGTAACGAAAAAGCCGAGTGGGCAGATCAAAACACTCCGTTCAAGCTGTCCTTCTATCACCAGGGTATGCACTTCGATACACCGGTGAAAATCAACGAAGTCACCGCCGACAGCGTCCAGGAAATCAAGTACGACCCGACGCGCTTCGACTTCGGCGACGTGAAGTTTGATCCTAAGGCCACTGAACAGCTGGGTTATGCCGGCTTCCGTGTGCTGTACCCGATCAACAAGGCCGACAAGCAAGACGAAATCATGACCATGCTGGGCGCGAGTTATTTCCGCGTGGTTGGCAAGGGCCAGGCCTACGGCTTGTCCGCCCGTGGCATGGCGATCGACACTGCATTGCCATCCGGCGAAGAATTCCCGCGGTTTACCGAGTTCTGGATCGAACGTCCGAAGCCGGGTGAGAAACAACTGGTGATCTTCGCCCTGTTGGACTCCCCACGCGCTACCGGTGCTTATCGCCTGACGCTGCGCCCGGGCACCGACACCATTGTCGACGTGAAATCCCAGATGTTCCTGCGCGACAAGGTCAGCAAACTGGGGGTTGCCCCGTTGACCAGCATGTACCTGTTCGGCGCCAACCAGCCGTCGAAAGTACTCAACTACCGTCGTGAGCTGCACGATTCCAGCGGCCTGTCGATCCATGCCGGCAATGGCGAGTGGATCTGGCGTCCGCTGAACAACCCTAAACACCTGTCGGTCAGCAACTTCACCGTAGAGAACCCGCGTGGTTTCGGCCTGCTGCAACGTGGCCGTGATTTCAGTCACTACGAAGACCTGGACGACAACTACGACAAGCGCCCAAGCGCCTGGATCGAGCCTGAGGGCGACTGGGGCAAAGGCACCGTCAACCTGGTAGAGATCCCGACTGCCGATGAAACCAACGACAACATCGTTGCGTTCTGGAGCCCTGCGGAGCTGCCAGAAGTCGGCAAGCCGCTGGACGTTTCCTACCGTCTGCACTGGACCATGGACGAAAAATCGCTGCACCCGACCGACAGCGCCTGGGTCAAGCAGACCCTGCGTTCCACCGGCGACGTGAAGCAATCCAACCTGATCCGCCAGCCTGACGGCAGCGTGGCCTACCTGGTGGACTTCGAGGGCCCGTCCCTCAAGGCCCTGCCGTCGGATGCCGCCGTGCGCAGCCAGGTGAGTGTCAGCGATAACGCCGAACTGGTTGAAAACAGCGTGCGCTACAACGAGCACACCAAGGGCTGGCGCTTGACCCTGCGGATGAAGATCAAGGACGCAGGCAAGCCGACCGAAATGCGCGCTGCACTGGTGCAGGACGTTCCGCCGCCCGCTCCTGAGCAGGACACCAGCCACGTGCTCAAGGCTGACAAGGTCCTGGCCAAGCAACACGAGAAACAGGCCAAGAAAGACGCGAAAGACAAGGAAGCCAAGCAGCCAGAAGCTGCCCCAGCCACGCCGGAGCCGATCAAGACAGAACAAGTCCTGACCGAGACCTGGAGCTATCAGTTGCCTGCCGATGAGTAATTCTCAAGTAACGCCCGAGACTCTGTCCGAGTACCTGGCGCATCTACCGATGACCGCTGAGCAGCGCGCCGAACTGGCGGGCTGCACATCTTTCACCGAGTTGCACGAGCGCTTGTCGTCGAAAACCTTCGACGCGCCCACTGATGCCGCCCAGGCATCGGTTGGCACGCGGTTGACCCTCAACACGGCCGAAGAGCTGCAAGACGCCGAAATGCTGGCGCTCGACGCTGAGGGTCGCGTGTGCCTCAAGGCCACGCCGCCGATTCGTCGTACCCGCGTGGTACCGGAGCCATGGCGCACCAACATCCTGGTGCGCGGCTGGCGCCGTATCACCGGGCGCAGCAACCCACCGGCCCCACCGAAGGATGAGCGCGTATTGCCGGCCGCCCGCTGGCGTACCGTCGGCTCGATCCGCCGTTACATCCTGCTGGTGCTGATGCTCGGCCAGACCATCGTTGCCGGCTGGTACATGAAAGGCATCATGCCGTACCAGGGCTGGTCGCTGGTCGACTTCGACGAAATCCGCAACCAGACCCTGTTGCAAACCGCTACCCAGGTACTGCCTTACGCCCTGCAAACCAGCATCCTGATCATGTTCGGGATCTTGTTCTGCTGGGTGTCGGCGGGTTTCTGGACCGCGTTGATGGGCTTCCTGGAGTTGCTTACCGGCCACGATAAATACCGGATCTCCGGTAAAAGTGCCGGCGACGAGCCGATTCCAAAAGACGCCCGTACCGCGCTGGTAATGCCGATCTGCAACGAAGACGTGCCCCGGGTGTTTGCCGGCCTGCGCGCGACGTTCGAGTCGGTCGCCGCCACCGGTGACCTGGATCGTTTCGACTTCTTCGTGCTCAGCGACAGTAACGAGGCCGACATCTGCATCGCCGAACAGCAAGCCTGGCTTGACGTGTGCCGCGAAGCCGGTGGTTTCGGCAAGATCTTCTATCGCCGTCGTCGCCGTCGCGTAAAGCGCAAGAGCGGCAACCTCGACGACTTCTGCCGTCGCTGGGGCGGTGACTATAAATACATGGTCGTGCTCGACGCTGACAGCGTGATGAGCGGCGAATGCCTGACCAGCTTGGTGCGCTTGATGGAAGCCACGCCGGATGCCGGGATTATCCAGACCGCGCCGCGTGCGTCGGGCATGGACACCCTGTATGCGCGCATGCAGCAGTTCGCGACCCGCGTCTACGGCCCGCTGTTCACCGCCGGCCTGCACTTCTGGCAGTTGGGTGAATCCCACTACTGGGGTCACAACGCGATCATCCGCATGAAGCCGTTCATCGAGCACTGCGCCCTGGCGCCATTGCCGGGCAAAGGCGCGTTCGCCGGTTCCATTCTGTCCCACGACTTCGTTGAAGCAGCGTTGATGCGCCGTGCTGGCTGGGGCGTGTGGATTGCCTACGACCTGCCAGGCAGCTACGAAGAACTGCCGCCGAACCTGCTGGACGAACTCAAGCGTGACCGTCGCTGGTGCCACGGTAACCTGATGAACTTCCGCCTGTTCCTGGTCAAGGGCATGCACCCGGTACACCGCGCGGTGTTCCTGACCGGCGTGATGTCCTACCTGTCGGCGCCGTTGTGGTTCCTGTTCCTGGTGCTGTCCACGGCCTTGCTGGCAGTGAACACCCTGATGGAACCGCAGTACTTCATGGCGCCACGCCAGTTGTACCCACTGTGGCCGCAATGGCATCCGGACAAGGCGGTAGCGCTGTTCTCCACCACTATCGTGCTGTTGTTCCTGCCAAAACTGCTGAGCATCATCCTGATCTGGGCCAAGGGCGCAAAAGAGTTCGGCGGCAAGTTCAAGGTGACCTTGTCGATGCTGCTGGAGATGCTGTTCTCCATGCTGCTGGCACCGGTGCGGATGATCTTCCACACCCGCTTCGTGCTCGCCGCGTTCCTCGGTTGGGCTGCGACCTGGAACTCGCCGCAGCGTGACGACGACTCCACCCCTTGGAGCGAGGCAGTCAAGCGCCATGGTCCACAAACCCTGCTGGGCTTCCTGTGGGCGCTGCTGGTGGTGTGGTTGAACCCGAGCTTCCTGTGGTGGCTGGTGCCGATTGTCGGTTCGCTGATGCTGTCGATCCCGGTATCGGTGATCTCCAGCCGTGTTGGCCTGGGCCTCAAGTCCCGCGACGAGAGCCTGTTCCTGATCCCGGAGGAATACAATCCGCCGCAGGCGCTGCTCTCGACCGACAAGTACACCCACGAAAACCGTTGGCACGCGCTTAACGACGGCTTCGTGCGTTCGGTGGTCGACCCGCAGCAGAACGCCCTGGCCTGTGCCCTGGCAACCTCGCGCCATGCCCAGGCCGAGCCGATCGAGTACCTGCGTGCCGAGCGTGTGCGTCACGCGTTGAAGGTCGGCCCTGCCGGTCTCAACAACGGTGAACGCCTGGCCTTGCTCAGTGACCCGGTAGCCTTGGCCCGCCTGCACGAACAGGTCTGGAGCGAAGGCCATGCCGAGTGGCTCGCCGCCTGGCGGGAGTCGATCAAGGCTGATCCGCACGCACCGTTGCTGCCATTGCAACCGCTGTCGTCCCAGGCCCAACCGGCCTGATTCAGACGCCCCCGAGGGCTCGCCTCGGGGGCGTTTCAAGCGCTGGTCCTACAGCGTTTCCTGCTCCGTCCTTCCTACGCTAACTCTCTGTTTTTTATAAACTATTTCGAAACAAAAGACCTGGGTCCGAGGCGTATTGCCGTGCCTGGGACTGAGTTAGCATCGCCCCCGGATTTGACGTGTCACTGGGGTATTCATGAGCAAAGGTTTTTGTTCGGCACTGCTGATAAGCGCTGTCGCATTGATTCACATGGGCCTGGCACAGGCCGGCGCGATTGACGACGCGGTACGACGCGGCGTGCTGAAGGTCGGCACCACGCCCACCTACGTGCCTTTCGAGATGACGGATAAACAGGGGCGCATCGTCGGTTTTGAAATCGACTTGCTCAGGGTCATGAGCCAAGCGCTGGGGGTGGAACTCGAATTGGTATCCGTGCCCTACACCGAGTTGGTGGCGGGGTTGATGGCGAAAAAATTCGACCTGATCGGCAGCGGCATGACGGTCACCCAAGAGCGCAACCTCAAGCTGAATTTCAGCGATTCGTTCATTGTCGTTGGCCAGTCAGTGTTGTTGCACCCAAGGTTTCTGGGCAAGGTCACCAGTGTCGAGGACCTCGACGATGCCAGTTACCGGATTGCTACCACCGAAGGCACCACGGGTGAGGCGGCCGCCCGGCGCTTTTTAGGCGCGGCCCGGATCAGCAGTTTTGCGACGCCCGAGGAAGGCGTACGCCAATTGCTGCAGGGCAAGGCCGATGCCTTTATCCATGACGCGCCCTACAACCTGATCGCCTTGAGTCGCCCGGAAAACAGTGCGCTGCTGGCGCTTGAGCAACCCTTCACCTTCGAACCCCTGGCATTCGGATTGAAAAAAGGTGATTTCGACAGCCTCAACTGGATCAATCACTTCCTCAACCAAGTGGCCCAGGACGGAACCTATGATCGGCTGCACGACAAGTGGTTTAAAGACACGGCCTGGCTGGTGGAAATCGACTGAAAGTCATAACTGCTTACACATCAATCCGTTGCCGGTGTCGTGTGCCCATGTGTCTATCGCTGCGTTTTGCCGCACCTTTGTGGGGCTTTTCCGACATATGCCGATAACAAATAGCCGTGAAACCTTTGTGACGAGAGACGAGTGGGTTAGGATCGCACCCCGAAATGGTGCAGCCCTTTTTGCGCGCCGACCTCATAAGAATCGTTCAGGGGACTTGATGATGAAAAAGTATCTTTCGATGCTGCTGCTTGGCGTCACCGCGCTGGTCGCGGCCACTGCTGCCCAGGCGGGTGCTATCGATGATGCGGTCAAGCGCGGCACGCTGAAAGTCGGCATGGACCCGACTTACATGCCGTTCGAAATGACAGACAAGCGCGGTGAGATCATCGGTTTCGAAGTCGACATCCTCAAGGCCATGGCCAAGTCCATGGGCGTCAAGCTGGAGCTGGTCTCCACCGGCTACGACGGCATCATCCCGGCCTTCCTGACCGGCAAGTTCGACATGATCGGCAGCGGCATGACCCTGACCCAGGAACGCAACCTGCGCCTGAATTTCAGCGAACCCTTCATCGTGGTCGGCCAGACCCTGCTGATCCGCAAGGACCTGGAAGGCACCATCAAGTCCTACAAAGACCTGAATGACGAGAAGTACCGTCTGACCTCCAAGCTGGGCACCACCGGTGAGATGGTCGCCAAGAAACTGATCTCCAAGGCCAAGTACCACGGTTACGACAACGAGCAGGAAGGCGTGCTGGACGTGGTCAACGGCAAGGCCGATGCCTTTGTGTATGACGCGCCGTACAACGTGGTTGCCGAGAAAAAGGTCGGTAACGGCAAGCTGGTATTCCTGGAAGAACCCTTCACCTTCGAGCCCCTGGCGTTTGGCCTGAAGAAGGGCGACTACGACAGCATCAACTTCATCAACAACTTCCTGCACCAGATCCGCAACGACGGCACCTACGATCGCATCCATGACAAGTGGTTCAAGAGCTCCGAGTGGCTCAAGGACATGGAATAAGGCTGGTTTGTAGTGAGCGGGCTTGCC
>NZ_JAGYWD010000018.1:0-30120 GCF_018587885.1 Pseudomonas sp. VS40
CGGGGCAGCAGTTGGAGAATGGTCGGCAGTGAGGCCGCCTTCGCAGGCAAGCCAGCTCCCACATTTGGATTGCGGGGCAGCAGTTGGAGAATGGTCGGCAGTGAGGCCGCCTTCGCAGGCAAGCCAGTTCCCACATTTGGATCGCGGGGCAGCAGTTGGAGAGTGGTCGGCAGTGAGGCCGCCTTCGCAGGCAAGCCAGCTCCCACATTTGGATTGCGGGGCAGCAGTTGGAGAATGGTCGGCAGTGGGACCGCCTTCGCAGGCAAGCCAGCTCCCACATTTGGATTGCGGGCAGCAGTTGGAGAGTGGTCGGCTGCCAGGCCGACCGGTCTCAGAAACATGGCTACGGCATCAGCGCCTTGATCACCTCGTCCACATTAGTCTCCAACTCTGTCACCGGCTCCGCACCGTCCACATTCAACACCAGCAGTTTCGAGCCCCCGGCGCTCACCGCCGCCTTGACCGCCTCACTCGGCTGACGATGATGCAGCACCACCGCCACCTCGTTGTCCTTCAACTCGGCACTGAGTTTCTGCAATGCCTCAGGCGTCCAGTCAGCGTCCGGCCGCGCATCGGTACTCAGCACTTCCAGGTTCAAACTGCTGACCAAGTACGCGAAATGATCGCTCAGGCTGACCACGCTCAGGTTATCCACCTTGGCCAGTCGCGCTTCGCTGTCGGCGGTGAGTTTGAGCAGGCGCTGCTTGAGGGCGGCGAGGTTGGCATCGATCTTTGGCTTGGCAGTGGGGGCCAGGCGGCTCAGGTCGGCGGCCAGCACGTCGGCCATGCGCCCCATATTGTTGCTCGATTGCCAGGGCTGGCTATTCAGGCCATCGGTGACTCCCGGCTGCACCGCGATGCCGGGCAAGCCGCCGTCCACCGGGCGTGCGGCGTCGACTTCGACGATGCGGATATTGCTGCGCCGCGCCACCGGGTACAGCGGGTCATCGGCCCACAGCGAACGCAGGCCGATGGCGGCGTCGGCATCCAGCGCCAACTTATTCAGGGCTGGGGCGCCACGGCCGGTGAAGTAGGACACTTGTCGCGAACCGGGCAGATTGGCCGGCGCGGCGCGTTCAAGCTGCACGTCGGTGCCTTTGAGCAGCACTTCAGCCAGGCCGTAGGTGATCGGCAACGAGGCCAGCACTTTGACCGGCTTTGCCGCGTGGGCAGCCGGTTTGGCCGCTTCAACCGCCATTAACGGCGTGGTGAACAAACAAGCGATGGCCAGGGCCAGGGGAGAAAGAGCGGAGCGCATTATCCAATATTCCCTTTAAGGCTGGGCACCGTGCCGCGCGCGATGGCGGCCAGGGCGAAGGCGATACCGGCGACCAGGATGATGGCGGCACCGGACGGCACGGGCAGGTCGAAGATGATCGGCAGCAGGATCCCGCACAGGGTGCTGACGGTGGCAATCGCGACCGAGACCCAGAAGAAACCCTTGAGCGATTGGCTCAACAGGCGCGCCGCAGCGGCGGGAATCACCAGCAGCGCACCCACCAGGATCGCGCCGATGACCTTGACTGCCGCGACGGTGATCAGCGTCACCAGAATCACGAACAGGTAGTCCAGGGTCTTCACCGCTACACCGCGTACCGCCGCCAATTGCGGGTTGAAGCTGGCCAGCATGATGCGGTTGTACAGCGGCAGCGCCAGGGCCATCACCAGCGAACCGACCACTGCCAGCACCAGCAGATCGTTGCCGTTGACCGTCAACACCGAGCCAAACAGCACGTTCTCGAGGATGTGCACGTTGATCTTGCCCGCCAGGATCAGCAGCAGGCTTGCGCCCAGCGCCAGGGACACCGACAGGAACACACCGATCAAGGTGTCCGGCGCCAGGCCGGTGCGGTTGCGCAGGTAGTTGAGCAGGATGCCGAACAGCAGGCAGTAGCCGAACAGCGCGCCATACGGGCCGGTGTAGGGTTCACCGAGCAGGATGCCTACCGCCACGCCGGTCAGCGCCGCGTGGCCGACCGCTTCGGAGAAAAACGCGAAGCGCTTGACCACCACCAGCGTACCCAGGCCGCCCAGCACCGGGCCGATCAGCAAACCGGCGAGCAGGGCATTGACCACAAAACCGTAGGCCAGCGCCTCCGGCAAATAGCCGGAAGAGGCCCAGCCCTGGACCATCAAGCGAAAGGCTTCATAACTCATTGCGCCGGGCTCCGAGGGTGAGTGGAGAACAGGGTGAGCAGGCGGTCCGGGGTCAGTGCCTCTTTGGGCGTGGCATCGAACAGCACGCGGCGGTTCAGGCCGGTCACACGGTCGGCCAGGCGACCCACCGCTTCCAGGTCATGCTCGATCCACAGCACGGTGATCCCGGCTAGGCGCCAGTCATTGAGCAGTCGTTCGAAGACTTGGATGCCCGCTTCGTCGAGGGCCGACATGGGTTCATCCAGTACCAGCAGCTGCGGTGCCGGGATCAGCCCCTGGGCCAGCAACACGCGCTGGCGCTCACCGCCGGACAGCGCACCCATGCGCCGCTTGCGTTTGTCTTGCATGCCGACGCGCTCCAGCGCATCGCCAATCGCGCCGGCGTAATGCTTGGACAGGCCCAGAAACGCCGGACGCCGTTGGCACATGGCCGCCATAAAATCATCCACGGTCATCGGCAAGCCCCGGTCGAACTCCAGGGCCTGGGGCACATAGCCAATGGTGCCGGGCGTGGCTGGCCAGTGCAGGCTTAACCGTCCCTGATGAGGTGTCTGGCCCAGCAGTGTCTTGATCAGCGAGCTTTTGCCGCCGCCGTTGGGGCCGACCAGTGCGTGAATGCTGCCTGGCTGTACCTGGAAACTTACGTTATCGAGGATCACGGTGCGACCCAGGGTCAGCGATATCCTGTCGAACTCAAGGGTCGGGCCGACGCTGACCGCCTTCAGTTGCTCTGCTGCTGTCATGCCCCCGACTCCTGGATGGCCCGAACCACAGTGTTGAGGTTGCTGGTCATTTCCACTTCGTACTTCTCGGCGCTGTATTCGCCGTAGGAAATGTGCGACAGCGGGTACAGCTTGACCCCGGATTCACGCTGGATGGTGTCGACGTAGGTGGACGGGAAGTCCATTTCCGAGAAGATCACCTTCACGTCCAGGGCCCGCAGTTCATCGATGGTTTTCTTCAACTGGCTCGGGCTTGGCTCGATCCCGTGGGCCGGCTCGACCACGGCAGTGACCTCCAGGCCGAATTCGCGCAACAGGTAGTCATAAGCCGCGTGCACGGTGGCCACGCGCAGGTCCGGGTTGGGGGCGCTGGTCAGCTTGGCCAGGGCATCGGCGCGCATCTGGCGCAGGCGCTTGCCGTAGGCGCGGGCGTTTTGGGTGTAGGTCTTGGCGTTGTCCGGGTCGAGTTTGCCCAGTTCGCGGGCGATGTTATTGACCTGGGCAATCGACGCGCTGATCGACAGGAAGGTATGCGGGTTGACCACCTTGCCCGCACCGCGCGCGGCGTTACCGGTGGCGGCCAGCAGCGGCACGTTGGCGTTGGCCTCGATCACCGGGATATCCGGGCGTTCGCTGGTGGCGATCATGCGGTCGGCGAAATCATCATGGCCGACCCCGTTGAGCACGATCACGTCCAGGGTGCCGATGCGCTTGATGTCTTCGGCGCGTGGCTCGTAGGCATGCGGGTTGAAGCCGGCCGGAATCAGCGGCACTACCTCGGCCTTGTCGCCGACGATATTGGCCACATAGCTGTAATAAGGGTGCAGGGTGATGCCGATTCGCAGGCGTTTACTCGCCTCGGCATTGGCGAGCGGGGCGAGCATCAGGCTGAACAGGCCAACCAGCAACAGGCGCAACAGGGGAGATGAAATGGACATGGGCAATCGGTCTTCTCGTTCAGTGGCGGTGCTGGCGTGTGACGCCGGCATCGAATTGCGCAACCACTTGCTGCCAGCCGGCTGCGATCAGCGCCTGGTCAGTGAGGTCGGAGGGAGCGGCGAGGTTGGCTTGGCGATTGAGCCAGATATCCGGCTCGGCCCCGTGCACGCGCATCAACAGCGAGCCGCTGGTGGCGGGCGCCTGGCTCAAACCCAGGTAGGCCGAAGGTTCCAGCAACTGCCAACGATGATCACCCCGGCTGACCGAGCTGGCGTCCTGGGCAAATGGCGCGAAACCTTCTTCGGCCAGTTGCGCCGGGCTCGGCAGGGCGCTTTGTTCCTGCTGCAACAGCTGGATTTCATCCAGGGTCACCCGCAGGTCAGCGTAAATGCCTTGCTCGGCGGCGCTCAGGTCGCGACGGGCATCCAATTGGTGGCTGGGTATTGCCGCCACTTCCTGGGATTCACCGTGCAGCGCGATCACCGAACCCGCCACCGCAAGGATGATCAGGCACAACAACAGTACATAGAGGGTTTCGTGGCCGGCACCGGCGGGGCGTACAACCTGTGTGGTACTCATTGCGGCTGGATATCCGCTTGGTCGATTTCCACCACGTGGCCTGGGCCCGCATCAAACAGTACATAGAACTCGGCGGACGGCTTCTTGAAGGTCAGGGTCGAGTCCTCGCCAAGCTTGCCGGGCATCAGGATGGTTTCGTCGTAGCCGATCACGTCCAGGGTCACGCCGGGCGCGCCGCTGCCGTCGGAGAAGCCGCCTTTGCACTGGATCTGCTCGCCGGGGATTTCCTTGCACTCGCACATCGGGTTGTGGGCCAGGGCAAGAGTACTGAAGCCGGCGCTCAGCAAAAGAACGCCGCAGGCACGGGTCAGGCGCATCAAAGTCATGGTTTAACTCCTTGCTTGTTCAGCCAGGCAATAGTGGCAGGCGAGGCCTGGCTCAACGGGATGGAACCCTGGTGCATGCTGCCGTCCCAGCCTTCCATGGTGACCCACAGTTCGGCATCGGCTGGCGTGCGTTCCGGGATCGGCAGGCCGGCGCCCATGCGGTATGGGGTGCCGAAGAAGATCACCCCGGCGGCGCGCAGGCTGCGAGGCTTGCCGATACGCAGGTAGGTGGCCTTGACCTGGTTGGCGCAGGTGTCGCACAGGGCGGCATTGAAAAACTTCATCGGGCCGGCCGGGTCGGGGCGCGGGCCTTCATTGCGAAACTCCGCGAGGGTCAGGCTCCAGGGGCCTACCTGCACTTCACCGGCCACGCGCTCGCCGATGCCGGTGTCACCGCGAAACAACGCGGCGTCGGCGAAGTACTTGGGCATGAAGCCCAGGGGCACCAGCAATAGCAGCACATTGATATGAAAGCGCCACTTCAGCCAGAAGGCCCGCAGTGGCGAAGGCGGTACGGCAGCGACCTTGCTCATGAGTTGGCCTCCGAAGTTTCAGCCTGCAAGGCCGGGATGGACGCCGGCTGTTTTTGGGTCTTGGCTTCGCGCTTGAGGGCATTGAGGGTCGCCAGGGCGGTGCGCTTGGTCCAGATCAGCAGGCCGCTCAATACCATCATGCTCATGATCAGACCGAAGAATGCCCAGATCAGCTTGATCCATATCCCGCCAAAGTCGCCGGTGTGCAGGGGGCGCATGGACTCGGTGACGAACTCCAGCTTCGAGCGGTCGGACAGCAAGTGCGCCGCAGCGACTTCACCGTCATAGGGGTTGATCTGCGCGGTCTGGAACATCAGCGGGTACCAGCCCCGGCCGCCGATCTGCAGGTGGCTGTAGGCGTTGAGCGGCAGGCTGACGAAACTCGCCTCCAGGCCAGGGATGCGCTGGGTGGCGATCTTGATTGCCTCGTCTACCGGAATCATCGGGGCCGGCACGCCGGGCGCCGACATCGGCACCTTCTCACGCGCAATCACCGGGATGACCGGTTCGGTGGAAATCGAAATCTGGTTGTCGCCCAGGATCGCCCGGATCAGGAACCAGATGCCGGTGACCGAGATCACCGCGATGAACCAGATCGACCAGATCCCGCTCAAGCGGTGGAAGTCGCCCCAGAAAATCCGTGCGCCGTGGCGGATACGCAGGGTCGGGCGCAGGAAGCCCTTCCAGAAACGCTTGTACACCACCAGCCCGGTGACCAGCGACGCCAGCAGCGGGATGCCGAGTGCCGACACCAGGTACCAGCCCCAACTGTAGCCATTGGTGAATGGCACCAGCCACCAGCCGTGCAGGGCGCGGGTGAATTGCTGGAAGTTGAAGGACGGGCTGATGCCCTGGATCGCACCGGTATAGGGATTGACGTAGACCTCTACCGAGCGCCCGTCGGGGTAGCTGAGGTCGACGCTGAGGGCGAAATGGGATTCGTCGGGGCGGCTGATCGATTGGACGAACACCTGCGGTTCATCGCGCTTGATTGCGGCGATCACTTGGTCATAGCTCAGCGGTTCGGCATCATCCGTCGGCTTGCTCGCGCGGATATCCGGGTTGGCCAGCCAGACGATCTCCTGGCTGACCACCGCCAGGGTGCCAGTGACGCAGACGATCAGTACAAAGAACCAGATGGGCAATGCCAGCCAGCTATGTACGAGAAACCAGAGTTTGGAGCGTGACTTCTTCGACATGTGAATGAGGGTCTTGATCGGAGGGGGGCAGTGGAGGCCCGGAAAAGGCCAGTCGTAGCTTTTGCTGACGCGACAGGCTGTATCTAAATTAAGACGGATGAGAATGAGAAATCCCTAACCCGGATATGAAAGAAAATGTTTCAGGTTCACATTCAGGGCGTTTTAGCGCCTCGATCGAACACGAAACATGTTCCCAGCCATCACCCTGGTGCCATTGATGGGGCGGTGGGGCTGCGTAGGATGAGTTCATGCCGTTGAGTGAGCGCCTACAAAAGTGAGCCCAGGAAAAATGACTGCCAGAACCCTCTACGACAAACACATCGATTCCCGCACGGTGTGCCCCCTGGATGACCAGGGCCATGTCCTGCTTTATATAGATCGCCAGGTGATCAACGAATACACCAGCCCCCAGGCCTTCAGCGGCCTGCGCGAAGCCGGGCGCAATGTATGGCGCCCCGGCACGGCATTGGCCGTGGTCGACCATGTGAACCCCACCACGCCCAAGCGCATCGCAGCGATGCCGGATGCCGGCGGGGCGCGGCAGGTGTCCTACCTGGCCGAGAACTGCCGGGACTTCGGCATCGAACTGCTGGACATCCTCGACAAGCGCCAAGGCATCGAGCACGTGATCGCCCCGGAACAGGGATTTATCCTGCCGGGCATGGTGATTGCCGCCGGTGACAGCCACACCACCACCTACGGTGCCCTGGGTGCCTTCGGGTTTGGCATCGGTACCTCGGAAATCGAACACCTGCTGGCCTCCCAGACCCTGGTCTACAAGCGCCTGAAGACAATGCGCGTGAGCGTCGACGGCGAACTGGCGCCGGGCCTGACGTCCAAGGACGTGATCATGGCGCTGATCGGCAAGATCGGCGCCTCGGGTGCCACTGGCTACGCCATTGAGTTTCGCGGCGCGACCATCGATGCGTTGAGCGTCGAGGCACGCATGACTATCTGCAACATGGCGGTGGAAGCCGGTGCGCGGGGCGCGTTCATGGCGCCCGATGAAAAAGTCTTCGCCTACCTCAAGGGCAAGCCGCGTGCGCCGCAAGGCGAGTTGTGGGACCAGGCGCTGGCGGGCTGGCGCTTGCTGCACTCGGATGCCGACGCGGTGTTCGACCAGGAGGTGCAACTCGACGCCACTACCCTGGAGCCCATGGTCACCTGGGGTACCAGCCCCGACCAGGCCGCGCCCATCGGCGCCCGCGTGCCCGACCCGCAGGACGTCAGCGACTTGATCCTGCGCCAGGACATGCGCCGCGCCCTCAACTACATGGGCCTGCAAGCCGGCATGCCGCTGAGCGACATCGTCATCAGCCATGCATTCATCGGCTCCTGCACCAATGCCCGCATCGAGGACCTGCGCGACGCCGCCAGTGTGGTGCGCGGCAAGCACGTGGCCGAGCACGTACGGGCGATGATCGTGCCGGGCTCCACCGAAGTGCGTGACCAGGCTGAAGCCGAAGGGTTGGCCGCGATTTTTATCGACGCCGGCTTTGAATGGCGCCAGTCCGGCTGCTCGATGTGCCTGGCGATGAATGATGACGTGCTGGCCCCCGGCGACCGCTGCGCCTCCAGCACCAACCGCAACTTCGAAGGCCGCCAGGGCGCGGGCGCACGCACCCATTTGATGAGCCCGGCGATGGTCGCCGCCGCCGCCATTACTGGCCGCCTCACTGATATCCGCCACTTTGGAGCGCGCCCATGAGCCTGCAACCGTTCACCCTGGTCACCGGCAAGGCCGCGCCGATGCTGGCGGCCAATATTGACACCGACGTCATCATGCCCAAGCAGTTCCTCAAGGGCATCGACCGCAGCGGCCTGGACCGTGGGCTGTTCTTCGACCTGCGCTTCTTGCCCTCCGGCGAGCCCAACCCTGAGTTTGTGCTGAACCAGCCGGCCTGGCAGGGCGCAAGGTTCATGGTGGTAGGGCCGAACTTCGGCTGCGGCTCCAGCCGTGAACACGCGGTGTGGGGGCTGAAACAGATGGGCATCCGCGCCTTGATCGGCAGCAGCTTTGCCGGGATTTTCTATGACAACTGCCAGCGCAACGGGGTGTTGTTGATTACCCTGGACGAGGCGCTGCTGCAAACGTTGGGCAAGACCGTCAGCCAGGCAGACCAGGCGCAGATCAGTGTCGACCTTGAAGCCCAGCAGATTCGCCTGGCGAACGGCGAGGTGATCGGGTTCCAGATTGATACGTTGCGCAAGACGGCGTTACTGCTTGGCCTGGACGCCATCGGCAGTACCTTGCAGCGCAGTGACGAGATCAAGGCCTTCGAACGCCAGCACCTGGCAGCCAATCCCTGGCTTAACTGACACACCTCAATCCTAATGTGGGAGCTGGCTTGCCTGCGATGGCGGACTGTCAGTTGATGCATCTGTAGCTGACCCACCGCTATCGCAGGCAAGCCAGCTCCCACAGCTGATCGGGTCTACACATCTAAATCGACAACCCTTTGAAATGCTCCTGCAAGAACTCCACGCAGGCGCGCAGCTTCCCGGAATACGCCAACCGTGTCGGGTACACCGCCCACACGTTGGCGCTCTGGGTGTAACCGTGCAGTACCTGCACCAGCTTGCCTTGTTCCAGCAGCGGCTTCACATCCCACATCGAGCGCAGCAACACCCCGCGCCCATCCAGTGCCCACTGCAGCACAATCTCGCCATTGTTCGATGACAGCGGCCCACGCACGCGCACGCTTTCCTGGGCGCCGTCGCGTTCCAGGTTCCAGATGCCAAACGCGTTATCGCGCTCCTTGAGCACCAGGCAGTCATGCTGTTCCAGGTCGCTCAACTGTTGCGGTGTGCCACGGCGCTGCAGATAAGCCGGGGCGGCGCACAGTACGCGGCGGTTGCTCACCAGCCGGCGGCCAATGTGTTGGCCGGGGATGTCATCGCCCACGCGGATCTCCAGGTCGAAGCCTTCGCTGACGATGTCCACCACGCGGTCGAACAGGTCCAGGCGGATTTCCAGGTCCGGGTATTGTTCTGCCAGCAGCGACAGGGCCGGGGCCACATGGTTGCGGCCGAAGCCGAAACTGCTGCACAAATGCAGGCGCCCACGGGGGCTGTCGTGGGCTTCGGAGAGTTCATCGGAGAGTTGCTGGAAGTCTTCCAGGATGCGCACGGCCCAGCGCTGTACTCGCTCGCCGTCTTCGGTCAGGGCGATGCGCCGGCTGGTGCGGTGCAGCAAGCGGGTGGCCAGGGTGGTCTCGAGGATCTGGATGCGCTTGCTGACATACGCGGGCGACAGCCCGAGCTCATCGGCTGCCGCTGCGAAGCCGGCCTTGCGGATCACGGTCAGGAACACCCGCAGGTCTTCGGGTAGGGGCACGGTATCTTTCTTGTTAGTCATCAGAAACAGGCGTGGCGGCATGAGCCGCCAGAATAGCACCGCTTGGGCGCGCCTTCCGGCACGCCCGGGTGTTGTCGCTTACTCGGCGGCCACCTTGGCCTGGGCCGCAGCCTCGGCAGCCCGAGCATGTCGGCCGCGCTTGAGCGCGATGGGGGCCATTTTTTCGCGGTCCAGCTCACCTTCCCAGGCGGCCACAACCAGGGCAGCCACGGCGTTGCCGATGATATTGGTCAACGAGCGGCATTCGGCCATGAAGCGATCGACGCCGAGGATCAACACCATCGCCGCCACCGGCACCGTCGGCACCACCGCCAGGCTGGCATCCAGCGCCACGAAGCCCGCACCGACCACCGCACCTGCGCCCTTGGAGGTCAGCATGGCCACCGCCAACAGGGTCAACTGCTGCTCCAGTGGCAAGTGGATATTGGTGGCCTGGGCCAGGAACAGCACCGCCAGGGTCATATAGATGTTGGTGCCGTCGAGGTTGAAGGTGTAGCCGGTCGGCACCACGATGCCCACCACGCCCTTGGAGGCGCCCAGGCTTTCGAGTTTCTGGATCAGTTGCGGCAATGCCGACTCCGACGAGCTGGTACCGAGCACGATCAACAGCTCCGACTTGATGTAGCCCATCAACTTGAAAATGCTGAACCCGGCGTTGCGGGCGATGCTGCCCAGCACCACGGCAATAAAGAAAAACGCCGTGACATAGAAGGTGCCCACCAGTTTCAGCAGGGGCAGCAACGAACCGACACCGTATTTACCGATGGTGAAGGCGATCGCACCAAAGGCACCGATCGGTGCGACCCGGCTGATGATGCCGACGATGCGGAAGAACACTTCGCTGGCCTGATTGATCACGCCCACCAGTGGCCGGGCCTTTTCACCGACCATTACCAGGCCCACGCCAAACAGCACGGAGACGAACAGCACCGGAAGGATTTCACCCTTGGAAAACGCATCGAAGAACGTTGCGGGGATCACATGCAGCAGGAACCCGGTGATGCCTTCGCCATGTTCGGCCTGGCCGACAAAACCGGCGATGGCCGAACTGTCGAGGGTCTTCACATCGATATTGAAGCCCACGCCCGGCTGCAGCAGGTGCGCGGCGAGAATGCCGATCAACAGGGCGATGGTCGAGACCACCTCGAAGTACAGCAGCGCCTTGCCGCCGACCCGGCCCACCTGTTTCACGTCGTGCATGCTGGTGATGCCGGAGACCACCGTGCAGAAGATAATCGGGCCGATGATCATCTTGATCAGCTTGATAAAGCCATCGCCGAGGGGCTTGAGGTCGATGCCGATCTGCGGCCATTGATGGCCGATCAACACGCCCAGCGCGATCGCGATGAGCACCTGGATATACAGGGTTCCCAGCAGTTTTCTGATTGTCATTGTTATTATCTCGGTACGTTTCTTGGGGCAAAGCGAACCCGTCGCAGGCCATTGGCAGCCTGCGAGGCGGGTGGGTCAGGTCACGGGGTTGCTGAGTGGTTCAGCGAAGGAAGCTCAGGACTTCGCCCAGCAGCAACTCGGGGGCTTCTTCGGCGATGTAATGGCCGGCCGGCAGGGCCTTGCCGCGCACGTCGGTGGCGACTTTCTGCCATTCCTTGAGCGGCTCGAAACAGCGGCCGACCGTGCCTTCGGCACCCCACATCACCAGCAATGGCAGGTTCAGGTGGTGACCGGCGTCGATGTCCGCCTGGTCGTGCTCAAGGTCGATACCGGCGGCAGCACGGTAGTCCTCACAGATGCCGGTGGCGGCACCCGGCAGTTGCAGGCAGCGCAGGTACTCGGCGAAGGCTTCATCGGTAAACGGCTTGAGCCCGGCGCTGCGACTGCCCATTACGCTGCGCAGGTACAGCGCCGGGTTGCTTTCGATCAAGGCTTCGGGCAACGGCGCCGGGCGGATCAGGAAGAACCAGTGCCAGTAAGCGCGGGCGAAGGCTTCGTCGGTCTGTGCATACATCGACAGGGTAGGGGCGATGTCCAGCAGCACCATGCGCTGCACGGCGGTGGGATGGTCCAGGGCCAAGCGATGGGCAACGCGGGCGCCACGGTCGTGGGCCAGCACCGAGAACTGTGCGAAGCCCAAGGCCTTCATCAGCTCGACGCCGTCCCGGGCCATTTCGCGTTTTGAATAGTTGGAGTGGTCGTCACTGGCCGGCGGCTTACTGCTGTCGCCATAGCCGCGCAGGTCGGCGGCCACCACGGTGAAGTGTTCAGCCAGTTGTTCGGCGACTTTGTGCCAGATGACGTGGGTTTGCGGGTGCCCGTGCAACAGGAGCAGACCGGGACCTGTGCCGCCTTTGCGGTAGCTGATGTCCACGCCGTTGACGTGGCACTGGTCTTTTTGGAATCCGGCGAACATGGAATGACTCCTTGTGATGAGTGCCTGCATCCTGTAATCACGCGGCGTTCGGGGCAAGGGCAAAAACGTGGAGGGGTTGTTCATGAAGTGTGTAGGAGCGTGGATCTCCTGATCATCGAAAATCCAGTGTGGGAGCGGGCTTGCTCGCGAATGCGGTGGATCAGCCAGTGCATCCAGAACTGGCACACCGCATTCGCGAGCAAGCCCACACACATTTGATGTGTATGGCTCTGTAGATTCAGGCTTGCTTGAACATCTCCATCGCGCGCTGGCGAATCTGCGCTTCAGTCAGGTCTTCCTTGTGGGTGGCCAGGAACCACACATGGCCGAATGGATCCTTCAGCGTGCCGGAGCGATCGCCGTAGAACTGGTCCTTGGGTTCGGAGATCGGTGTGCCACCGGCTGCGATGGCTTGTTTGTATTGCGCGTCGACGTCGTTGACATACACATGTAAACCGACGCTGGTGTGGCCATCACGCGGGCTGCCAAACGCACTTTCATCGCAGGGTGAACCCAGCATGATTGGCGAGTCACCGATGCGCAGCTCGGCGTGGCCAACTCTGCCGTCGGGCATGTCCAGGCGCATGGCTTCGATGGCGCCAAAGGCTTTCTTGTAGAACTCGATGGCTTCGGCAGCTTTTTCGACGCCCAGGTAGGGCGTGACACTGTGGAAACCCTCGGGAATGGGTTTAACGCTCATTTCGTTCTCCTCGGGTTGTTGTGGTTGTGGAGGCACGGCCTTTTCACTATAGGCCACGTATGGCGTGGCCTGCAGGCAACTGACGAGGTGTTTGCCAAGCAACAGCGAACAGGCAGATTGCTGCGCCATAAGCGGGCCTGGGCGGGTTTTTAGGGCCAAATCAGCGGTTTGGACCCGGCACAGAAGCTGCAATCCCTCTGGCAAACCATTCGCCCGAGAGCGTTGTATGTCTGTACTGCCTGTGTCTGCCGATTACCCGATCCACACGCCCCATGCCGCATTGATCCGTGATGCAGCCGAGGCGATTGCCGTCGCCCACCGCGTCGCCGCCGTGCTCCTGGAACAGGACGCCGAGCGCGACCGCACTCGCCAGGTGCCCGCCGAGGTGGTGGACCTGTATTCCAACAGCGGCCTGTGGGGCATCAGCGTGCCGCGCGAGTTTGGCGGCGCGCAGGTGTCCTACGCGGTGCTGGCCCAGGTGATCGCGATTATTTCGGCCGCCGACCCGTCCCTGGGGCAGATCCCGCAGAACCACTACTGTTTGCTGGAGGACATCCGCCTGCAGGGTACACCCGAGCAGCAGGCGCATTTCTTCGGCCTGGCGCTGCAAGGTTATCGGTTTGCCAATGCACTGTCGGAAACTGGCGGCAAGAACGTGCAGGACATCCAGGCCACTATTCGCCGCGAAGGCGACGGCTATGTGATCAACGGGCGCAAGGGCTACTGCACCGGATCGTTGTACGCCCATTGGCTGGCAGTGCTGGCGCTGGATGAACAGCAGAACGCGCAGTTGGCCTTCGTTCCGCGCGGCACTGCCGGGCTGGTGGTGGTCGATGATTGGGACAGCATGGGCCAGCGCACCACTTCCAGCGGGACGGTGCTGGCACAGGATCTGCGGGTGCCGGCGTTCAATCTGTTTCCCACACATAAATCCTACGATTCGCCGACGCTTGCCGGCCCTTTCGCACAGCTGACCACCGCCGCCATCGACGCCGGCATCGCCCGTGCCGCTTTGCGCGACACGGTGGCGTTCGTGCAGCAATTCGCTCGCCCATGGATTGATGCCGGCGTGGAGAAGGCTAGTCAGGATCCGCTGACCATCATCCAGGTGGGCGCCCTGGACATTCGCCTCGAAGCCGCCGAAGCGCTGCTGGACCGCGCCGGCCTGGCCCTCGACGCCGCTCGCCCGGCACCGAATGAAGAGAATGTTGCCCAGGCCTCCCTGGCCGTCGCCCGCGCCAAAGTGCTCACCACCGAAATCGCCATCGAAGCCAGCAACAAACTGTTCGAACTGGGCGGCACTCGCTCGACCTTGAAAAAGCACAACTTCGACCGCCACTGGCGCAACGCACGGGTGCACACCCTGCACGACCCGGTGCGCTGGAAATACCACGTGGTGGGCAACTGGTTGCTCAATGGCGCCAAACCACCGCGCCACGATTGGTCGTGATGCATGGCCGAACTGTTCAAGAACATCTACTGGGCCGACATCGGCCAAGCCTGCCTGGAAACCCTGAGCATGCTCGTGGCTGCACTGGGCTTTACCGTGCTGCTGGGGTTGCCGCTGGGCGTGCTGTTGTTTCTCACCGGCAAGCGCCAGTTGCATGAGGCGCTGGTGGTGTATCGGTTGCTGTCAGTGGTGGTCAACGTGCTGCGTTCGCTGCCGTTCATCATCCTGCTGATTGTGTTGATCCCGCTGACCACCTTGCTGGTGGGCACGTCCCTTGGCGTGCCGGGCACCATTCCGCCGCTGGTGGTGGGCTGTACGCCGTTCTTTGCGCGGCTGGTGGAAACCGCGCTGCGTGAAGTGGATCGCGGTGTTGTCGAGGCCACCCAATCCATGGGCGCCAGTACCTGGCAGGTGATCCGCCACACGCTACTGCCGGAGGCTCGCGGTGGGCTGCTGGCGGCAGTGACCGTGACCGCGATTGTGCTGGTGGACTACACCGCCATGGCCGGCGTGATCGGTGGCGGCGGCCTGGGTGACTTGGCGATTCGCTACGGCTACCAGCGGTTCCAGACCGATGTGATGGTGGTCACCGTGGTGTTGCTGTTGGTGCTGGTGCAGGCCCTGCAAATGACCGGTGACCGTTTGGTGGCGCGTTACAGCCGCCGTTGATTCCTATAACAACTGCCTTCGGAGCATGTATGAAAAAGTCCCTGGCCATTTTGGCTGCTGTCCTGTCGTTGAATGCCTTTGCCAATGAAAAGCTGGTGGTGGGCGCTACGCCTGTGCCCCACGCGGAAATCCTCGAGTTCGTCAAACCGGTGCTGGCCAAGGAGGGCGTAGACCTGCAGATCAAGGTCTTCACCGACTTTATCCAGCCCAACCAGCAATTGGCGCTGAAGAATATCGACGCCAACTACTACCAGTACCGCCCATTCCTCGATGACTACAACAAGACCCGTCACACCGACCTGGTGCCGGTGGTGGGTGTGCATATCGAGCCGTTTGGTGCGTATTCGACGCGGATCAAGAACATTTCGGAGCTTAAGGATGGCGCCACCGTGTCGATCCCCAATGACCCGGTCAACACCGGCCGTGCCTTGGTGCTGCTGGATGAAGCCGGCCTGATCAAGCTCAAGGACCCGAGCAACACCCTGAGCACCCCGCGCGATATCGTGGAAAACCCCAAGCACCTGAAAATTCGTGAGCTGGAAGGCGCCTTGCTGGCCCGCTCGGTGAGCCAGGTGGACCTGGCGTTTGTGTTTGCCAACTACGCACTGGAGGCGGGGATCGATACCAACAGTGCGTTGATTGTGGAGAAGGGTAAATCCTTGTACGTCGAGTATTTGGTGGCGCGGCCGGACAACATCAACGACCCGCGTATCCAGAAGCTGGCGAAGGCGTTGAATTCCGATGAGGTGCGCCAGTTCATCCTGACCCGTTACAAAGGCCAGATCGCCCCTGGGTTCTGAGTCCAACACCGATCAACTGTGGGAGCTGGCTTGCCTGCGAAAGCGGTGGGTCAGCTTGCACATCTGCTACTGATACATCGCTTTCGCAGGCAAGCCAGCTCCCACCTTGATTGGATTGTCACTTCAGGATTTGGGGGTGGGCTCCAACAACTGTGCACCTGGCCCGCACTCGCCGAGCTTGTCATCCTGATTACGCAACGGACACGCCTCCATCGACAGGCACCCGCACCCAATACAGCCATTGAGCTTGTCCCGCAGCAGCATCAGTTTATTGATGCGCTCATCCAGGTCTTCCCGCCACAGCGCGGACAAACGATCCCAATCCTGCGCCGTGGGCGTACGCCCATCCGGCAAGGCCTGCAACGCCTCGCCGATCGTTGCCAGTGGTATGCCCAAACGCTGGGCGATCTTGATCACCACCACACGGCGCAGCACATCCCGTGGATAGCGGCGCTGGTTGCCGGCATTGCGGTTGCTCTTGATCAGCCCCTTGGCTTCATAGAAATGCAGGGCCGTGACCGCGACGCCACTGCGGGCGGCGAGTTGGCCGACGGTGAGTTCCTTGTTGAGCATGAAAAAACTCCCAAACAGCGCTTGACCTTGACTTAACTAGAGGTTTTACCCTGCCTGGCATCGAATCGCAAGATTCTGCCTACAGAGAAAGGGGAGTGTTCATGCAGGTATCAGAGAAAAGTCGCAGCTTCACTCAATTGATCGAGTTTCAGATCGAGCCCCGGCAGCAACGGGCCCTGGTGGCGGCGTTGACCACTCAAAGCGAACGCCTGGCCCAAGGCCATGGCGGCTTTATCAATGCGAGTGTGCAAGTCAGCGATGACGGCCGGCGGGTGCTCAATTATCTGCAATGGCGCTCGCGCGAGGATGGCGAGGCGGCCTTCAAATGCTTCGAGCACGGTGAGGAGGATTTCTGGACGCTGATTCGCGCCCACCAGGCCACGGCCGTGACCTTCGGCTCATTCCAGGTGCTGCGAAGTTTCGAGCGCAGCCATGACAACGCGTTGCACTGCCGACTAAATGGATAGGTGCAACATGCGCTCGCCCTGCACGTTTTCGCCTGGACGGCGCTTGTTCACCGCCAGCTCGCCGATCTTGATCAGGCGTGTGCGCGTGACGTTGCGGCTCAAGCCCAGCAGATTGGCGGTGTGCACCTGGTTGTAGTGGCTGAACCGGTAGGCGGCGCGGAGCAGGGCGTCCTCGACCTTTTCATGCAGGGCCCCGGCCTGTTCCTCGAACAGCTTTTGGAAGGCCCGCGCCAGCAACGCTTCGGCGCTGTTGTCAGTGCCGTGCTGGCTGTCGTCCTGACGTTCGATGCGCATGTTCGACAGGCGCAAATCGTCGCGTTCGATCACGCCGTCGCGGCAGATCAACAGGGTGTGGTGGATCACGTTTTCCAGCTCCCGGATGTTGCCCGGCCAACTGTAGCTCTTGAGTTTTTGCTCGGCCTCGCGGCTGATGGTGATCGGCCCGTAACCCAGGCGCTGGCTGTAGGCTTCGATGAAATGCCGGGTCAGCGGCAGAATATCGCCTGGCCGGTCACGCAAGGGGCTGAGCTCCAGGCTGACCACGTCGAGACGGTAGTAGAGGTCCTCGCGGAAATGCCCGGCGTTGATGGCTTTTTCCAATTGCACGTTGGTGGCGGCAAGCACCCGCACATCAATCGGAATGCTCTTGCGCGACCCCAGGCGTACAACTTCGCGCTCCTGTAGGACGCGCAGCAGCTTGACCTGGATCGCCATCGGCAAATCGCCGATCTCATCCAGGAACAACGTGCCGCCGTCGGCCTCTTCGAACCAGCCGGCCTTGGCACTGAGGGCGCCGGTGAAGGCGCCTTTTTCGTGGCCGAACAGCTCGGCTTCCACCAGGGATTCGGAAAACGCCCCGCAGTTTACCGCCACGAATGGCCGGTTGCGCCGCGCGCTGAGGTTGTGGATATGCCGTGCCACCAGCTCTTTACCGGTCCCGGTCTCGCCGATGATCAGCACGCTGGCTTCGCTGGGCGCCACTTGCTGGATATGGTCGAGCAGCGCCTGGGATTTGGGGTCTTCAAAGACCTGGGCCGTGGCGCGGATCGACGTCGCGAGGGCGGGCGAGGGCGGTAGGGTCAAAAGCTGCATGGGCACCTCTCTTAGGAATAGAACGTTGGAATCGGCAGGGATTGGTTCAACGCCCAATCCCCGAGTTCGTGGAGCTTGTAGTCCACCGGGTCGTGCAGGGTTTGCGTGCGCAGGTTGCGCCAATGACGGTCCAGGCGCAGCGATGCGTGGGTCGAGCGCGCGCCGGTGACTTCGAACAAGCGGCTGCACAGGTCGAGGCCTTGGCGGGTGGCGGCGACCTTGGCGGTGGCGATGGCGATAGCGAGTTGGCCGCGCTCGTTTTCGCTGAGGTTCGGGCCCTTTGCCCAGGCTTGGTCGAGCAACTCGGTGGCGCGTTCCACCAGCAGGCGCACACCTTCAAGGGCGATCCAGAATTCACCGTAGTGGTGCAGTACGTAAGGGTCCTGGCGCACATCTTCGGCACTGGATTTATGCCACGAACGGGTTTCGGTGAGCGTGTAGTTGCGCGCTTCTTCGAAGGCGCCTTCGGCAATACCGAGGAACATATGCGTGAAGGTCAACTGGGCGATCAACGGGCGCAGGCAGGCAAAGGGCGTGCTGAGCGGGCCAGGGTCGAGCAGCAGTTCGGATTCTTCGACGCGCACCCGTTCGAAGCTCGCGCTGCCGCTGTCGGTCTGGCGCTGGCCGATGTTGTTCCAATCGTTGTGCAACGTGATGCCGCTGCGGCCGCTGGGGATGGCGGCGATCAGCAGTTTGCCGCCGGCGGTTTCATCCACCGCCGAGGCGATCAGCATTTCCGAGTCGCTGGCGCCGGAGCAGAAGCTCTTTTTGCCGGAAAACTCGCGCCAGCCGCCGAAATCCTTGACCACCGTGCGCGTGTCCAGCGGGTTGAGGGCGTTGCCCCAGAACCAGTTTTTGCGTGCGGTCTGTTCGAACCAGGGCTGCCATTGGTCCGGGCGTGAAAACAGGCGCACGGTGGCGAGCATCAGGTGGTGAAAACCGAAGACATGGGCGATCGAGCTGTCGACCTTGGCGAATTCGCGCACGATGCCGAGGGTGTCACTCCAGCGCGCGCCGAGGCCGCCGTACTGGGTGGGAATACTCATGGCCAGCAGGCCGCTCTGGCGTAGGGCGTCGCGTTCGGCTTTGGGCGTGCCGCCACGCTCGTCACGCTCGACGGCGGTGAGGGCGAATTCGGCGGCCAGCAGTTTGGCGGTCTGCAAGGGGGAGGGCAGGACGCTGTGGGGTTTGGCTGTCACGGGGTTTCCTCTATTTGCCTTGTAGGCGCTGGCTTGCTGTGGTGAGCAGGCTTGCCCTGCGCTGGGCTGCGAAGCAGCCCCCTTGCATCGGCGGCGAACCCGGCGGGGGACAAGCCCCACTCACCACAACAAGCCGGCTCCTACAGCAGAGCAGCAGTTCAGGCCTTTGTCGTCGGCAATACATCGTTGGCAATCATTTCGCCGAATGGGCCAGTGAGGTTGGTGACGCCGCGCCCGGCAAGGCTGGCATAGGGTTCCGGCAGCAACGGGAACACCAGCTCGGCAAAGCGATAGGCTTCTTCCAGGTGCGGGTAGCCGGAGAAGATGAAGCTCTCGATCCCCAGGTCGGCGTACTCCTTGATGCGCTCGGCGACTTGCTGCGGGTTGCCGACCAACGCGGTGCCGGCACCGCCGCGTACCAGGCCGACGCCGGCCCACAGGTTGGGGGCGATTTCCAGGTTGTCGCGGCGCCCGTCATGCAGGGCGGCCATGCGGCGCTGGCCTTCGGAATCGAAGCGCGAGAAGGATTTTTGCGCGGCGGCGATGGTTTCGTCGCTGATGTGCTCGATCAGCTTGTCGGCGGCTTTCCAGGCGTCCTCTTCGGTCTCGCGCACGATCACATGCAGGCGGATGCCGAATTTCACGGTGCGCCCGTGGCGTGCGGCGCGCTCACGCACATCCGCGAGTTTTTCCGCGACGGCGGCCGGCGGTTCGCCCCAGGTCAGGTACACATCGACCTGTTCGGCGGCGAGGTCGTGGGCGGCATCGGAAGAACCGCCGAAATACAGCGGCGGATAGGGCTTCTGTACTGGCGGATAAAGCGCCTTGGCGTTCTGTACGCGCAGGTGTTTGCCTTCAAAATCCACTGATTCGCCCTGCAATACGCGGCGCCAGATCTGAAGGAATTCGTCGGAGACTTCGTAGCGTTCGCTGTGGTCAAGGAAACTGCCGTCGCCGCGGTTTTCGTCGGGGTCGCCGCCGGTCACCACGTTGATCAGCAGGCGGCCGTTGGACAGGCGGTCCAGGGTCGCCGCCATGCGCGCCGAGACAGTGGGCGAGATGATGCCCGGACGAATGGCCACCAAGTAGCGCAGGCGTTCGGTCAACGGCACCAGCGCCGAGGCGATGACCCAAGAGTCTTCGCACGAGCGCCCGGTAGGAATCAGCACGCCGTGGTAACCCAGGCTGTCAGCCGCCTGTGCGACTTGCTTCAGGTAATTGAGAGTGACCGGCCTTGCACCTTGTGTGGTGCCCAGGTAATGACCGTCGCCGTGAGTGGGCAAAAACCAGAAAACATCCATGACAAATCCTTACGCGATTTTCAGCAGAGAGGGGGAGTGCGCAGTGAACAACGGTGCTGCACGTTCTGCCGCCAGTTGAATACGGGCTTTTAATAGTTCGCTGGTTATTTGGTAGTCGGTGAAGTCCGCCTCGGTGGCGTACACGCCGATGGGTAGGGTCAGCGCCTGGAAGAAGCTGAACAGCGGACGCAACTGATGATCGAGGACCAGCGCGTGACGTTCACTGCCGCCGGTTGCAGCCAGGAGCACGGGTGTGTTGATCAACGCGTTGAGGCCGATCAGGTCGAACAAATGCTTGAGCAAACCAGGGTAGGAGCCGCGATAGACCGGCGCCGCGACGATCAGCAGGTCGGCCTGTTCGATGGCTAACAGTTGCGCCTCGACGTCGGCGGGCACTTCATTGCGCGACAACGCGCCGCCGAGAGGCCGAGCGATGTCGCCCAGCTCGATCAGGGTGGTCTCGATCGGCAGCAACGTAGCGAGTTCAGCCAGTACAGCCTGGGTCAGTACGAGGGTGCGGGACGGACGCCAGGTTCCGCCAGAGAGGGCAACGACATTCAGGGGACGGGTCATGAACAGTTCCTTTTTCAACAGTGGTTCATAGCAGGTGGGTGCAACCTGTTGAGCAAGAGCTGTACCAACGGGTGCAGGTCTTGAACGACGTGGGTTGCAGGCTCACTGCTGAAAAGTGCGGGTGTTGGCTGCCTGGTGATTTGTTGAATGACTGTTGCTAGCGCAACAGTTGCGTGGGCAACAGTGCTGTCGCGGTGCAGCACCATTTATAGAGGGTTACTTTTATTCCGTAAATGAACGTATTTCCATATTTATAGATCATAAGGAAATATAAAGGGGTCGCTATCGAAGCTGCTCAAGCGGTTGATAGCAACTATCACGGCAGGTGATTTTTCCCTGCGCGAGGGCGGGAGTAGCCTGTGTTCATTGACTCGAAACCTCCTTTTGCAGGGCCACCGCCATGAACCGATTCCTCGCTGTTTCCTTATTGATTGTCAGTGCTGTCCTTGCCGGATGTGCGACCCATCCATCGCCAGAAATGCGCCCTTACACTGCCGAAGAAACCAAACAGTTGGCCCTGGAAGCGCTGAGTCGTCGTGGTTTGTCCTTTGATGAATATCAACAGCAGCGCGCTGCACTGACCGGCCAGCCACAGAAACCCTTCGGCTTTGATCGCCAGGGTGAAATGAATGCCGAACGCAGCGTGACCCTGCATGGTCGTCCCAGTTGAGCCCGCGTCCAGCGGCAAAAAGCCCGAGGTTTCCCTTTAGGAACCTCGGGCTTTTTGTTTTCCATGGGGCGACTTCAGCCTGTTAAGCTGAATTTCAGGAGCGTTCCTACGCACATTTACATAAAGTGGTCCTTCTTTAATGGCATTCGATCGGTTAAACCTGACGACCTCTGTCCCGGTCCGTGCCCCTGAGACGCTGCTCTCGGGAACCTGCTCTGCGAGTTTTTAACGTCATGAATAAACGTCCGTTGTATTTCGACTACGCCGCCACCACCCCGGTGGACGAGCGGGTCATCCAGGTGATGGTCGAGTGTCTGGGCTTCAATGCCAATTTCGGTAACCCTGCGTCCAGTTCCCATGCGTTCGGCCAAGCGGCTCGGCAAACGGTTGAACAGGCGCGTCGTCAGGTGGCCGAGTTGGTCGGTGCCAACCCGGAACAAATCGTCTGGACGTCCGGCGCCACGGAATCCAACAACCTTGCGATCAAGGGCGTGGCCCAGGCGCGGGGCGTGGCAGGTGGGCATATCATCACCAGCCAGATCGAACACAAGGCCACCCTGGATACCGCGCGACAACTGCAGGAAGCCGGCGTGGCCGTGACCTACCTGGTGCCGGATGCCGATGGCTTGATCAGCGCCGATGCTGTCAGTGAAGCCATGCGCGAGGACACTTTCCTGGTGTCGCTGATGCTGGTGAATAACGAATTGGGCACCCTCAACGACATCCCTGCCATCGGCGCTCGCGTGCGTGAGCACGGTGCGTTGTTGCATGTGGATGCGGCGCAAGGGGCGGGCAAGGTGGCGATCGACCTGGCGCAGTGGCCGGTGGACTTGATGTCGTTTTCGGCCCACAAGCTGTATGGCCCCAAAGGCATTGGCGCTTTGTATGTCGGCCCGCGGGCGCAGCAGAAAGTGTTGGCGCAGATTCACGGCGGCGGCCACGAAGGTGGCCTGCGTTCCGGTACGTTGGCAACGCATCAGATTGCCGGCATGGGCACCGCATTTGCTTTGGCGGCGGCGTCTTTTGCCGAAGAAAAGGCGGTGATCGTGGCTCTGCGCCAACGCCTGTTGGACCAGTTGGCGTCGGTAGCCGGCGTGCGCCTCAATGGCAGCGCCACGCAACGTATTCCACACACCCTGAGCCTCACGTTCAGTGAAGGCGAATTCAATGCCGCTGGGTTGAGTGCAGGGATCGCGTTCTCTGCGACGTCCGCCTGCAATTCGGCGAGCAATGCGCCGTCCCATGTGCTGCTTGCCCTGGGCCATGATGCACGCAGCGCTGGCCGTACGATTCGCTTGAGCCTGGGCCGGTTTACCACCGAACAGGATATCGACCAGGCGGTGCAGTTGATCAAGGCATCCCTGGCCAGTGCACCGGCCTTCTGGGCGGTCTGATTCATTTATCGCAACACATAATAATTATTCGTGGTTAGCAGGAGACACAATGAGTACGCAGCCCTTGACCCATGGAACGGTTCCCCAGCGCCTGGCGCATACCCGTGAACTGATGAGCCGCGAGGGCGTTCACGCCCTGCTGGTGCCGTCGGCCGACCCGCACCTGTCCGAATACCTGCCGGGTTACTGGCAGGGGCGGCAATGGTTGTCGGGGTTTCATGGTTCGGTGGGGACGCTGATTGTCACTGCAGACTTCGCCGGTGTGTGGGCCGACAGCCGCTACTGGGAACAGGCGACCAAGGAACTCAAGGGCAGCGGCATCGAATTGGTCAAGCTGCAGCCGGGCCAACCCGGTCCGCTGGAGTGGCTGGCCGAGCAGACGCCGGAAGGTGGCGTAGTCGCTGTGGACGGTGCGGTGATGGCCGTGGCCTCGGCGCGCACCCTGGGCGCCAAGCTGGCAGAGCGCGGCGCACAACTGCGTACGGATATCGACCTGTTGGATGAAGTCTGGCAAGACCGCCCGGCGTTGCCGAACCAGCCGATCTATCAACATTTGCCACCGCAGGCCACTGTCAGCCGTGGTGAAAAACTCGCCGCGCTGCGCGCCACCTTGAAAGAGAAGGGCGCCGATTGGCATTTCATTGCAACCCTGGATGACATCGCCTGGCTGTTCAACTTGCGCGGTGGTGATGTTTCCTTCAACCCGGTGTTTGTGTCCTTTGCGCTGATCAATCAGCAGCAGGCCACGTTGTTCGTGGCACTGAGCAAAGTCGATGCTGAGCTGCGGGCGGTGTTGGAGCAGGATGGCGTGACGCTGCGCGATTACAGCGAAGTGGCTGACGCGTTGCGCGCGGTGCCTACGGGCGCCAGCTTGCAGGTCGACCCTGCTCGTGTCACCGCTGGCCTGCTGGAAAACTTGGATGCTGGTGTCAAGCTGGTCGAAGGGCTTAACCCGACCACATTAGCCAAGTCCCGCAAGAGCCTGGCCGACGCGGAACATATCCGCCAAGCCATGGAGCAGGATGGCGCGGCGCTGTGCGAATTTTTCGCCTGGCTGGACAGCGCACTGGGCCGTGAGCGCATCACCGAACTGACTATCGACGAGCACCTGACCGCCGCGCGCACCCGGCGCCCCGGTTATGTATCGCTGAGTTTCAACACCATCGCGGCCTACAACGCCAATGGCGCGATGCCGCATTACCATGCCACTGAAGAAGAGCATGCGCTGATCGAAGGTGATGGCCTGTTGCTGATTGACTCGGGTGGCCAGTACCTGGGTGGCACCACGGATATCACGCGGATGGTGCCTATCGGCACGCCGAGTGACGAGCAGAAGCGTGACTGCACCCGCGTACTCAAGGGCGTGATCGCCTTGTCCCGTGCACACTTCCCGAAAGGGATCCTGTCGCCCCTGCTGGACGCCATTGCCCGCGCGCCGATCTGGGCGGAAGGCGTGGACTACGGCCACGGCACCGGGCACGGCGTAGGTTATTTCCTCAACGTGCATGAAGGTCCGCAAGTGATTGCCTATCAGGCTGCCACGGCGCCGCAAACGGCGATGCAGCCAGGGATGATCACCTCCATTGAGCCGGGTACTTACCGTCCGGGTCGTTGGGGCGTGCGCATCGAGAACCTGGTGCTCAACCGCGAAGCGGGCAAGACCGAGTTCGGCGAGTTCCTCAAGTTTGAAACCCTGACCTTGTGCCCGATCGATACGCGCTGCCTGGAGCCCGCGCTGCTGACGGCGGACGAGCGCGAGTGGTTCAACGCTTACCACGCTGAGGTGCGTGCGCGGTTGAGCCCGTTGCTCAGTGGTGCCGCGCTTGAGTGGCTGCAGGTACGCACCGCGGCTATTTGATCGGCTGCAGTTCAGGGGCTTGGGCCAGGGCGTCGGCCATATAGTCGACGAACGCCTTGACCCGGGCTGACTGGCGACGGTTGGGCGCCGACACTGCATGGATTGGCAGCGATTGCGCGGTGTAATCCTGCAACAGCGCGACCACACGGCCGGCCTTCAAATCGTCGTAGAACAACCATAGGGGCGACAGCGCAATGCCGAGCCCCGTCAACACCATTTCCCGCACCGCTTCGGAATTGTTGCTCTGGGCGTTGCCGGTGATGCGCACGCTGTGCCGTGTGTTCTCCTTTTCGTAAACCCACTGGTTCTGGCTGCTGAGCAGGTTGAAGAGCAGGCAGTTGTGCTGGCTGAGCGCCTGCGGGGTTTGCGGTGCGGGATGGCGGGCCAGGTAGTCCGGGCTGGCCAGGGTGACGCGGTGGGTAGTACCGATCTGTCGTGCGATCAAGCCACTGTCGCGCAATTCGCCAATTCGCAGAGTAACGTCCAGGCCTTCGCTGACCATGTCCTGCAGGTGATCGTTGAGTTGCAGGTCCACCTGCACGTCAGGGTATTGCTGCAGGAAATCGCTGAGGCGTGCAGCAATATGCAGGCGCCCGAAACTCACCGACGAACCGATACGCAAGGGACCGGCGATCGCCTCTTTGCCGGTCTGGAAGCTGTGTTCGGCCGCGTCTACCGCGGCGAGGATTTCGCGGCAATGGCTGTAGTACCGTTGACCTTCGTCGGTCAGGGACAGTTGGCGCGTACTGCGGGCAATCAACTTGCCGCCCAGTTCGGTTTCCAGGGCGCGCAGTATTTTGCTGATGGTAGGTTGGGTGGTCTGCATTTCTCGGGCGACGGCGGAAAAACTGCCGCGTTCGATCACCCGAACGAAAATTGCCATTGCGTTGAGTTTGTCCATGAGCTGTCCAATTCATGCCGACAGGGCATGGGCACTATAGCTTTTTAGCGTCTTATCGGCATGAGTCGGCAGGCGGATCATGGGCTTCATCCTTCTATGATGCGAGATCGCCAACATGACTGATATGCACGCCTTGATTGTGGACACCGTGGACGCGCCGTTTCGGCTGACGACAATGCCCAAACCAGTGGCCGGCACTGGCCAAGTGCTGGTCAGGATTCGCGCCAGTGGCCTTAACCCATTGGACGGCAAAATTCGCGCAGGCCAGGCTGCCCATGCCCGCCAACCTTTGCCCGCAGTACTCGGGGTGGACTTGGCGGGCTCCGTAGAAGCCGTCGGCCCGGGCGCCGGTGAGTGGCAGGTAGGCGATGATGTGTATGCGTTGGCAACCGGGATTGGCGGCGCACAGGGCTCGCTGGCGGAATATGCGGCAGTTGATGCTCGTTTGCTGGCGAAGAAACCCGGGACCTTGAGCATGCGTGAAGCGGCGGTGTTGCCGCTGGTGTTGATTACGGCATGGGAGGGGTTGGTGGACCGGGCCCAGGTAGGTTCTGGACACAAAGTGTTGATCCAGGGTGGTGCCGGTGGTGTAGGGCATGTCGCGGTGCAATTGGCGCTTGCCTATGGCGCTCAGGTGTATGCCACTGGCTCTGCCAGGCATCGCTCGGTTATCGAGGGGCTGGGCGCAACGTTCATCGACTATCAGCAGCAGACGGTTGAAGCCTATGTCGCGCAGTACACCGCGGGTGAAGGTTTCGACATTGTGTATGACACCGTCGGCGGGGAGACGCTGGATGCATCCTTCCGAGCGGCCAGGACCTATTACGGTCATGTAGTGAGTTGCCTGGGATGGGGGCAGCACAGCCTGGCGCCATTGTCGTTTCGTGGGGCGAGCTACTCTGGCGTGTTTACCCTGTTACCGTTGTTGACCGCAAAAGGGTGTGAACATCACGGGCAGATCCTTTCCGAGGCCGCGCGATTGATCGATGCCGGCAAGCTCAAGCCGATCATGGATGGGCGTCAATTCGATTTGCACAGCGCAAACGCCGCTTACGATCTGCTTGCAAGCGGCGCGCAAGGGCGCTTGGCGATCGAGATCTAACTCAAGGCTTCGCGCACGAAATCCAGACGGTCCTGACCAAAGAACAACTGTTTGCCTACAAACATGCTGGGTGCACCGAACACGCCGCGTTGAACGGCCTGTTCGGTGTTGTCTTTGAGGGCAGCCTTTATACGTTCGTCATTAGCCAGTGCCAGCAGCTCATCCGGGTCAAATCCGTGCTCGGTGAGCACGGCAGCTACCACGGTGGGGTCTCCCAAGTGACGGCCATCGACCCAGAGGGCGCGGAACAGGCAATCGATAACGTCCAGGAAACGTTCAGGGTGGTGCAATTGGACGCCAGTGATCGCGCGCATCAATACCAGGGTGTTGATGGGAAAATGCGGGTTGAACTGGAGCGGCACGTTATAGCGACGGGCATAACGTGCCAAGTCATCAAACATGTAGCGGCCCTTGGCAGGAACGGTGATTGGAGAGGCGTTGCCAGTGGCCTTGAACACGCCGCCCAACAGCATGGGCTTGTACACCAACTGCGTACCGGTTGCCGCGCACAACGCCGGCAGTTGGGTGTAGGCCAGGTAAGTGGCAGGGCTGCCGAGGTCAAAGAAGAATTCCAGGGTTTTACTCATGGTTGATGCTCGCTGCTTATTGTTATGGGGGCATGCTTACCAGGTTTCATTCCAGGGGCGCAGATCCAGTTCGAAGGTCCAGGCGTCGCGTGGCTGGCTATGCAGGTACCAATAGTTATCGGCGATGTGCTCGGGGTTGAGGATGCCGTCCTGGTCCTTGAGCGCGTATTTCTGCGGGAAATTGTCGCGAATGAAGTCGGTGTCGATGGCGCCGTCGACCACGATATGGGCGACGTGGATGTTCCTGGGGCCCAATTCCCGCGCCATGCTCTGCGCGAGCGCCCGAATTCCGTGCTTGGCCCCGGCGAATGCGGCAAAGCCTGCACTGCCGCGCAAACCAGCGGTGGCGCCCGTGAACAGGATGGTGCCGCGATTACGAGTGACCATGCGCTTGGCCACTTCACGTGCATTCAGGAAACCCGAAAAACAGGCCATCTCCCAGATCTTGAAATACTTGCGCGCGGTTTCTTCGAGGATGCTGCACGGTACGTTGGCGCCGATGTTGAACACGAAGGCCTCGATGGGGCCCAGGTCGGTTTCGATGTGTTCGATCAGTGCGATGACGTCGTCTTCCTTGCGCGCATCGCAGGCGAACCCATGGGCCTCGCCGCCTGCAGCTTGAATACTGTCTACCAGCGGCTGCAATTTGTCGGCACTGCGGCGTGTCATGCAGGCCACATAGCCTTCGCGGGCAAAGCGTTTGGCAATGGCGCCGCCGGTTGCATCACCGGCGCCCACTACCAATACGATTTTCTTGTTGTGCGTCATGGGAACTCCGTTGGCTCGATAGTCGAGCAGGAGTTTAGACGCAGCGCTGCGAAGGGTTGGATTTGTATCTGGAATTTAAATAGGAGCAGTCAGGGGGTGACTGCTCGAGCAACTATTTACAGATGACGATCATGCTGCGGCTGGTGTAGCCGGCGGGGTTGAGGCCGAAGGGGTAGTCCCCGGGTTCCTCGGAATTGTCACCGGACTTTGCGATTACCCGGTAGCCCTTGGCGCCGCACGAGTTGGTTGCACTGGTGTAGCACTGGTCCCAGGAAGAAGACAGGCCGGAGCAGTTGATATGTAGCCCTTTTTTGCCACGTTTTACTTCTGTCTTGGTGGTCGCGGCACAGCCAGCAATGGCCATGACCATTAACAGTATCAAAATTCGCTTCATTCCTATCCTTAATAGCCGCCTCGCAATGCTATGGGCCGGCTCTACTCGCTCTCGGGCGTAGCGTTCGCGCTGTCCTTGTCGAAATTCTCCATGAATGACATTCGTTTACGGCTTAAACATGGCCTAAATGCGCGCTAAATACCAGAGCTACATTCAAACAGACTTCAATCGGCGGGCACCAACGGCTTTGACTCGCTGCGCATCGTCACGGTGGCCCCTACGGAGGCCAGGATGATGCAAGTGATTGCCAGCCATTGTGCGAGGGAGAGGTGCTCGTGCAGGAAAAACAGGCCGGAAAGGGCACCGAAAGCGGGTTCGATGCTCATGAGCGTGCCGAACGTACGGGCGGGCAGGCGTGTGAGCGCGACCATTTCCAGGGTGTAGGGCAGGGCGGTGGACAGGATGGCGACACCGATGGCGACCGGGATCAGTGCGGGCGTCAGCAATGCACTGCCTGCGTGGACGATGCCGATAGGTGCGACAAACAACGCCGCGATCATCACGCCGAGAGCCGCTGTTTGCACGCCGTTGTCATTACCCGCTTTCTGGCCGTAGAGAATGTAGAGCGCCCAGCAGACACCTGCCCCCAACGCGTAGCTTGCACCCAATAGGTCGATGCCGCTGCTGGTTTCCCCCATGGGGATGAGCAAGAGCAGGCCGACGATTGCCAGGGCGATCCACAGGAAGTCGACGGCACGCCGAGAGGCGTAGATGGCGACGGCGAGCGGTCCGGTGAATTCTAGGGCGACCGCGATTCCAAGAGGCACGCTGCGCAGGGACATATAGAAGAGGAAGTTCATGCCACCGAGCGCCATCCCGTAGACGATGACGGTACGAAGGGATTTGGCCGTCAGCTTTGCGCGCCACGGGCGTAATAGAAGCAACATGATTACGCTGGCGAAAATCAAGCGTAGGGCGGTGGTGCCTTGTGCACCGACGACAGGGAACATGCTTTTGGCCAGCGAGGCGCCGGATTGAATGGACGCCATGGCGATCAACAGCAGGCCGACAGGGAATAACGTCGAGGCCAGGCCGCGGGAGGAGGTGGTCATTGGGGGTGTTCGTCCAAAGTCATATTAAGAGAAGCATGGGCGCTATGATGCTTAACTGTTCGACGTTGAGCAATATATTGCTCAGTTATCCTATTCGGTGGCTTATAAAGGGTGGTCCTGGAGGTTTTCTGGTTCTTTGATAGAAAAACCAAATTAAGGGTTGACGGCAGATTCTGGAAGTCTATAATTCGCCCCACTTCCGGCGCAGTCGAAACGGAAAACTCCTTGGTAAACAAAGGGTTACGCAGAATTCGACAGCGACTTGCTTCAGATCATCGAAGCCCAGAAGGAGTTGGTAGAGCAGTGTTGTTGGCTCTATTAACGTTTCGATCTTCTCGGTCGAAAGCGGAGAAAAAGAGGTGTTGACAGCAGCGTGTAACGCTGTAGAA
>NZ_JAGYWD010000019.1:0-5537 GCF_018587885.1 Pseudomonas sp. VS40
CTGAGTTCGGGATGGGATCAGGTGGTTCCAATGCTCTATGGTCGTCAAGAAATTCGGGTACTGAGTCGTGGCCAGCTGGCCTCGCTTCAGCAAATTGGGTATGTGATAGCTTTCGGTGTTTTGTGAACGTCGAACTTTCGGTTCATTTCGTCTTCACACACCGCAATCTGATGCTCGTTAGAGTAGTCAAATTGCTTGGGTGTTATATGGTCAAGCCTCACGGGCAATTAGTATTGGTTAGCTCAACGCCTCACAGCGCTTACACACCCAACCTATCAACGTCGTAGTCTTCGACGGCCCTTCAGGGAACTCAAGGTTCCAGTGAGATCTCATCTTGAGGCTAGTTTCCCGCTTAGATGCTTTCAGCGGTTATCTATTCCGAACATAGCTACCCGGCAATGCCACTGGCGTGACAACCGGAACACCAGAGGTTCGTCCACTCCGGTCCTCTCGTACTAGGAGCAGCCCCTCTCAAATCTCAAACGTCCACGGCAGATAGGGACCGAACTGTCTCACGACGTTCTAAACCCAGCTCGCGTACCACTTTAAATGGCGAACAGCCATACCCTTGGGACCGGCTTCAGCCCCAGGATGTGATGAGCCGACATCGAGGTGCCAAACACCGCCGTCGATATGAACTCTTGGGCGGTATCAGCCTGTTATCCCCGGAGTACCTTTTATCCGTTGAGCGATGGCCCTTCCATACAGAACCACCGGATCACTAAGACCTACTTTCGTACCTGCTCGACGTGTCTGTCTCGCAGTCAAGCGCGCTTTTGCCTTTATACTCTACGACCGATTTCCGACCGGTCTGAGCGCACCTTCGTACTCCTCCGTTACTCTTTAGGAGGAGACCGCCCCAGTCAAACTACCCACCATACACTGTCCTCGATCCGGATAACGGACCTGAGTTAGAACCTCAAAGTTGCCAGGGTGGTATTTCAAGGATGGCTCCACGCGAACTGGCGTCCACGCTTCAAAGCCTCCCACCTATCCTACACAAGCAAATTCAAAGTCCAGTGCAAAGCTATAGTAAAGGTTCACGGGGTCTTTCCGTCTAGCCGCGGATACACTGCATCTTCACAGCGATTTCAATTTCACTGAGTCTCGGGTGGAGACAGCGCCGCCATCGTTACGCCATTCGTGCAGGTCGGAACTTACCCGACAAGGAATTTCGCTACCTTAGGACCGTTATAGTTACGGCCGCCGTTTACCGGGGCTTCGATCAAGAGCTTCGCGTTAGCTAACCCCATCAATTAACCTTCCGGCACCGGGCAGGCGTCACACCCTATACGTCCACTTTCGTGTTTGCAGAGTGCTGTGTTTTTAATAAACAGTCGCAGCGGCCTGGTATCTTCGACCGGCATGAGCTTACGGAGCAAGTCCTTCACCCTCACCGGCGCACCTTCTCCCGAAGTTACGGTGCCATTTTGCCTAGTTCCTTCACCCGAGTTCTCTCAAGCGCCTTGGTATTCTCTACCCAACCACCTGTGTCGGTTTGGGGTACGGTTCCTGGTTACCTGAAGCTTAGAAGCTTTTCTTGGAAGCATGGCATCAACCACTTCGCTAACTAAAAGTTAGCTCGTCATCAGCTCTCGGCCTTAAGATCCCGGATTTACCTAAGATCTCAGCCTACCACCTTAAACTTGGACAACCAACGCCAAGCTGGCCTAGCCTTCTCCGTCCCTCCATCGCAATAACCAGAAGTACAGGAATATTAACCTGTTTTCCATCGACTACGCTTTTCAGCCTCGCCTTAGGGACCGACTAACCCTGCGTCGATTAACGTTGCGCAGGAAACCTTGGTCTTTCGGCGTGGGTGTTTTTCACACCCATTGTCGTTACTCATGTCAGCATTCGCACTTCTGATACCTCCAGCAAGCTTCTCAACTCACCTTCACAGGCTTACAGAACGCTCCTCTACCGCATCACTTACGTGATACCCGTAGCTTCGGTGTATGGTTTGAGCCCCGTTACATCTTCCGCGCAGGCCGACTCGACTAGTGAGCTATTACGCTTTCTTTAAAGGGTGGCTGCTTCTAAGCCAACCTCCTAGCTGTCTAAGCCTTCCCACATCGTTTCCCACTTAACCATAACTTTGGGACCTTAGCTGACGGTCTGGGTTGTTTCCCTTTTCACGACGGACGTTAGCACCCGCCGTGTGTCTCCCATGCTCGGCACTTGTAGGTATTCGGAGTTTGCATCGGTTTGGTAAGTCGGGATGACCCCCTAGCCGAAACAGTGCTCTACCCCCTACAGTGATACATGAGGCGCTACCTAAATAGCTTTCGAGGAGAACCAGCTATCTCCGAGCTTGATTAGCCTTTCACTCCGATCCACAGGTCATCCGCTAACTTTTCAACGGTAGTCGGTTCGGTCCTCCAGTTAGTGTTACCCAACCTTCAACCTGCCCATGGATAGATCGCCCGGTTTCGGGTCTATTCCCAGCGACTAGACGCCCTATTAAGACTCGCTTTCGCTACGCCTCCCCTATTCGGTTAAGCTCGCCACTGAAAATAAGTCGCTGACCCATTATACAAAAGGTACGCAGTCACAGAACAAAGTCTGCTCCCACTGCTTGTACGCATACGGTTTCAGGATCTATTTCACTCCCCTCTCCGGGGTTCTTTTCGCCTTTCCCTCACGGTACTAGTTCACTATCGGTCAGTCAGTAGTATTTAGCCTTGGAGGATGGTCCCCCCATATTCAGACAAAGTTTCTCGTGCTCCGTCCTACTCGATTTCATGACTAAGAGATTTTCGCGTACAGGGCTATCACCCACTATGGCCGCACTTTCCAGAGCGTTCCGCTAATCTCAAAGCCACTTAAGGGCTAGTCCCCGTTCGCTCGCCACTACTAAGGGAATCTCGGTTGATTTCTTTTCCTCAGGGTACTTAGATGTTTCAGTTCCCCTGGTTCGCCTCTTGCACCTATGTATTCAGTACAAGATAACCATCTTATGATGGCTGGGTTCCCCCATTCAGACATCTCCGGATCAAAGTCTGTTTGCCGACTCCCCGAAGCTTTTCGCAGGCTACCACGTCTTTCATCGCCTCTGACTGCCAAGGCATCCACCGTATGCGCTTCTTCACTTGACCATATAACCCCAAGCAATCTGGTTATACTGTGAAGACGACATTCGCCGAAAATTCGAATTTCTCAATTAAGAGAACTCACAAATTTTACCTTAGCCTGATCCGTTACCAGTGAAAGTAACGTTCAGTCTATCTTTCTATCACATACCCAAATTTTTAAAGAACGATCTAATCAAAGACTAGAAATCAACATTCACCATCGCTTGGATGGAATGCTCATTTCTAAGCTTTCAAAACTTTCAGAAGCAGTAGTGGTGGAGCCAAACGGGATCGAACCGTTGACCTCCTGCGTGCAAGGCAGGCGCTCTCCCAGCTGAGCTATGGCCCCGTATTTCTACAGGCGTTTCCCACACAAAATTGGTGGGTCTGGGCAGATTCGAACTGCCGACCTCACCCTTATCAGGGGTGCGCTCTAACCAACTGAGCTACAGACCCAATTTCGGGCTGCTTCTTATCGTCTTCTTCAATGAATCAAGCAATTCGTGTGGGAACTTATGGAGCAGCTGATGTCGTCGATTAAGGAGGTGATCCAGCCGCAGGTTCCCCTACGGCTACCTTGTTACGACTTCACCCCAGTCATGAATCACACCGTGGTAACCGTCCTCCCGAAGGTTAGACTAGCTACTTCTGGTGCAACCCACTCCCATGGTGTGACGGGCGGTGTGTACAAGGCCCGGGAACGTATTCACCGCGACATTCTGATTCGCGATTACTAGCGATTCCGACTTCACGCAGTCGAGTTGCAGACTGCGATCCGGACTACGATCGGTTTTATGGGATTAGCTCCACCTCGCGGCTTGGCAACCCTCTGTACCGACCATTGTAGCACGTGTGTAGCCCAGGCCGTAAGGGCCATGATGACTTGACGTCATCCCCACCTTCCTCCGGTTTGTCACCGGCAGTCTCCTTAGAGTGCCCACCATAACGTGCTGGTAACTAAGGACAAGGGTTGCGCTCGTTACGGGACTTAACCCAACATCTCACGACACGAGCTGACGACAGCCATGCAGCACCTGTCTCAATGTTCCCGAAGGCACCAATCTATCTCTAGAAAGTTCATTGGATGTCAAGGCCTGGTAAGGTTCTTCGCGTTGCTTCGAATTAAACCACATGCTCCACCGCTTGTGCGGGCCCCCGTCAATTCATTTGAGTTTTAACCTTGCGGCCGTACTCCCCAGGCGGTCAACTTAATGCGTTAGCTGCGCCACTAAAAGCTCAAGGCTTCCAACGGCTAGTTGACATCGTTTACGGCGTGGACTACCAGGGTATCTAATCCTGTTTGCTCCCCACGCTTTCGCACCTCAGTGTCAGTATTAGTCCAGGTGGTCGCCTTCGCCACTGGTGTTCCTTCCTATATCTACGCATTTCACCGCTACACAGGAAATTCCACCACCCTCTACCATACTCTAGTCAGTCAGTTTTGAATGCAGTTCCCAGGTTGAGCCCGGGGATTTCACATCCAACTTAACAAACCACCTACGCGCGCTTTACGCCCAGTAATTCCGATTAACGCTTGCACCCTCTGTATTACCGCGGCTGCTGGCACAGAGTTAGCCGGTGCTTATTCTGTCGGTAACGTCAAAATTGCAGAGTATTAATCTACAACCCTTCCTCCCAACTTAAAGTGCTTTACAATCCGAAGACCTTCTTCACACACGCGGCATGGCTGGATCAGGCTTTCGCCCATTGTCCAATATTCCCCACTGCTGCCTCCCGTAGGAGTCTGGACCGTGTCTCAGTTCCAGTGTGACTGATCATCCTCTCAGACCAGTTACGGATCGTCGCCTTGGTGAGCCATTACCCCACCAACTAGCTAATCCGACCTAGGCTCATCTGATAGCGCAAGGCCCGAAGGTCCCCTGCTTTCTCCCGTAGGACGTATGCGGTATTAGCGTCCGTTTCCGAACGTTATCCCCCACTACCAGGCAGATTCCTAGGCATTACTCACCCGTCCGCCGCTCTCAAGAGAAGCAAGCTTCTCTCTACCGCTCGACTTGCATGTGTTAGGCCTGCCGCCAGCGTTCAATCTGAGCCATGATCAAACTCTTCAGTTCAAACATCTTTGGGTTTTTAAGAAACCCTAAACTTGGCTCAGCAATCGTTGGTTACATCTTTGATTTCTCGCGGAGTAACTTGTGATGCTGATAATCTTGTTGACTATCAGTCTGACTCCACAAGCACCCACACGAATTGCTTGATTCAGTTGTTAAAGAGCGGTTGGTTAAGATCTTTCGTCTCAACCGAGGCGCGCATTCTACAGCAGCCTCATTTGCTGTCAAGTGATTATTTTCAGAAGTTTTCGAAGATTTCTTCAACAACTTCAACCACTTGCGCTTCCGATCTCTCGTTAGCGGGAGGCGAATTCTACAGCGTTACACGCTGCTGTCAACACCTCTTTTTCTCCGCTTTCGACCGAGAAGATCGAAACGTTAATAGAGCCAA